>NZ_BCNS01000201.1 GCF_001528745.1 Marinobacterium profundum
CGTTCATGCGTTTGCCCTGGGCAGCGGGACGACTTGTATGCAAAGTGGATAGGTGCATATGAATCAAAAAACCATCTAGTGTAGTTAAAGACTCTGTACGCATTCTATGTTCTAAATAAGGCAGAAAAAGATGCCCTGTCTGATTTCAAGCAACAGATCAATGAAAGAATCGTGAATTCAGCGGCTATTTTGAAACTATTAACCCGGTGGACAAATAGGTTCCCTCCCTATTTGTCCGTCACGCCAGAAAAACTAGCGCAAGTGCATGGACTTGCTGGTTTTTCTGGCGTTCGCATTGGCCTGCGGCCAATGATGAAGCATCCCTGCTTCATGTATTAACCCGCCGGGTTAATATTATTTGCCGCTAATCCGTCGATTCAGGCATCGAGTGGGGTGACGCGAATAATTACCCGCAAAGGTGGTGGTTCTTTTATAGGCACGGGCATGGAGGTCGAAGATCTCCTCAAGAGCAAAACAATAGATCTAGAATCTATCCAGGACTTCAATCACAAGTCTTTGGCCCAGCCTGCTGGCCTGCGCCAGAAAAGAGACCCTGGGCAACAGGCTCAGGGGCAGGCTGACAATTGGCCTTATAGAGGGCTGATAGGGCGGCGCTCAGTTTTACGGGAGGGGAGTTATTGGACACTGACATTCGATATGAAATACCGGGGGATGTAGCCGACATTCACCGCCTCATTGAGCTGGCGTTCCGCAATGCGCCCCATACGGATCATACCGAGCAATATATAGTTCAAGCGCTGCGGGCTGCCGGGGCTCTGTGGGCTTCACTGGTGGCAGAGTCAGGCGGGAAGCTTGTCGGGCATGTGGCGTTGTCGCCGGTGCAGATATCCGATGCTGCACCTGGCTGGTATGGACTGGGGCCAATCTCGGTGCATCCGGACTATCAGGGGAAAGCGGTGGGTTCCAGACTGATGCAATGCGCCCTGGCCGAGCTGGAGGCTCGGGGTGCGGCAGGCTGCGTTCTCTTGGGTGACCCGGGTTACTATGGCCGCTTTGGTTTTAAGGCGCAGAGCCGACTGGTTTTGCCGGGTGTGCCTTCTGAGTACTTTCTGGCACGGTCATTTGGAGGAGCCATCCCACAGGGCTCGGTGCAATACCACCTGGCGTTTACTGCCCGAGACTAGTGTAGTGTTTCACTCTTGATGGTGCTTTAGAACGCGCTCATTTTTTCGCCAGCCAAGGCGTGAGGCAGAGTCATAGTGGGGCTACGGCGACAACGAACAACGCAGGATAGCGGAAAAAGGGGCCGTTATAAGCTTCATATAGCGTGAAACACTACACTAGTACAGGGGCTAACTGTGTAGCTGTGATGGAATGCCCGGCAGCAAGGCTGTTGAAATAACAGTCAGGCGCGTCCGCGTACCTGCGCCCGCTCTTTTTGGTTTAAAAGCCCGTAGCCTCCCAGTGGCACGGGTTTGTCCTTTTAATTTGAGAGTCAGCCGTGACTCCACTACCGCAGGGGCCACCCCAGCAGCAAAACGCCTATCGTCAGCGCGCCTGTGACCAGATTCATAGGTACGCCCACGCGCAGAAAATCAGCAAAGTGATAATTGCCAGGTCCGTACACCATCAGGTTGGTCTGATACCCCAGAGGTGTCGCAAAGCTGGCGGAGGCCGCCATCATGATCGCGAATACAAAGGGCTCGCTGTTCAGACCGCTCATCTGGGTGATCTGCAGCACGATCGGCAGCATCAGTATGGCGGCGGCATTGTTGGTGATGACCTCGGTGAGCAGGGATACCGTGACGTAGGTCAGTACCAGCAGCAGCCAGTCGCTATCCTGACTCAAAAGGATAATATGCTCGGCCAGAAAGGCCGCCACGCCGGTCTTTTCCAGCGCCGTGCCCAGGGCAAAAGAGGCGGCGATAGTGATGATGACATTCAGATCCAGACTCTTTTCCGCCTGGCTTACCGAACAGCAGCCACTGGCAAGCATCAGGCCTGCCCCCAGCAGTGCGGCGTTGAGCATGCTGATAAAACCAATGCTGGCCGCCCCTATGACTGTAATCAGAATGGCCCAGGCGATAGTGGCCTGGCCGTGGCGCGGTGTTTCGGCGCCCATGTCGCTGATCAGCAGGAAATCCCGGTTGTAGCGCTGGCGGGTGACAAAGGCGGGTCTGGCTTCAAGCAGCAGGGTATCGCCGGCCTGCAGCGATATGGTACTGAGATTGCCACGAATGCGCTCACCGTGGCGGGCCACCGCCAGTACCACGGCGCCGTAGCGCTCGCGAAAGCGGGCATCCCGAATTGCCAGGCCAATGGCGGCACAGTGTGGCGATACCACGGCTTCCACCAGGCAGCGTTCGGGGCGCTGTTGCTGCAAGACTTCAGCAGCAGCGTTCTCTGCCGAGGGCACAATGCCCTTGATGCGCAGCAGATCGGTGATGGCCTCGGTATCGCCGGCGAAAACCAGCCGATCGCCGCCCTGCAAAGGCTCCTCGGAAGACACTGCCGTTACTACGGCACCATCGCGTTCGATCTCCACCAGATAGACACGCTTGAGGTGGCGCAGCCCGGCCTGCTCCACACTGCGACCCACCAGGGGGCCGTTCGGGTCTATGGCGACCTCCAGGGTGAATTCACGCAGATTGGCAAAGGCGCTTTCGGGTTCACGACTCGGCAGCCAGTGGGGGAAAAACAGCCACATAAAGGCCAGCCCGCCCAGCGCTACCGGCAGGCCCACGGCGGTGATGGCGAACAGCGAAAAGCCGGGGCTCCCCGTCAGCGTCTGGTACTGGGCATTCACGATCAGGTTGGTGCTGGTACCGATCAGTGTCAGGGTGCCGCCCAGAATGGCACAGTAACTCAGTGGAATCATCAGTTTGGACGGCGCTATGCCGATGCGTCGTGACCAACTGTGTACCGCAGGAATCAGAGTAGCTACAACGGGTGTGTTGTTCAAAAAGGCGCTGAGTACGACTACGGGCGTGAACAGACGCGCAAGTGCTCCGCGCTCGCTGGCAGGGTTGCCCAGCACCCGGTCAATCAGCAGGTCGGCAGCCCCTGAGGCGTGCATGCCCGCCGCCACAACGAACATCGCTGCAACGGTAATGAGCCCGCTGTTGCCAAAGCCCGCCAGCGCATCGGCGGGGCTCAGTATGCCAGCAATGCTCAGCAGGCTGAGGGCGGCCATCATGACCAGGTGCGGCCGAATCCGGCTGCTAACAAGCGTTATTAAAACGCTGGCGGTGAGCGCCAGGGAAAACCAGCCTTGCCATTGCATCGTTGCAGTTTCCGGTGACTTGGTGAGTCAAAGTTATCGAGTGTTGATGGGCATTAATGGAGCTTTTGTGGCGTGCTTGCGGTGCGCTTCCGCTGTGTTAGAGGCGAACCTTAGTACCGCCGGGATAGCGACAGGGCGGAGTATAAAATGGCGTTTAAATAACAAATAAGAATATGTTTGGCTATTGATAGATTAAAAGAGAATATGAAACTTGCCGCGCAGGGGCATCGTTGACGACCAGGGGTGGAGCAAGCCGCCACGGGGTTGTTCAGGAGAGTGCTCCGGATGCAGAATGATCCCTTAGCGCAGGGGTTTCGCCGACAGGGCAGACAGGAAATACAAGGAAGGGAGAGCATTCCAATGACACTGCAACAGTTACTGGGTATCGAATTACCTATCATTCAGGCGCCCATGGCGGGTGCTCAGGGTCATGCGCTTGCCGCCGCCGTGTGCAACGCCGGTGGTCTGGGTTCCTTGCCCTGCGCCATGTTGACGACTGAAGGCCTGCAGGCCGAGCTTGAAGCGCTCACCGGCGCTACGCAGCGGCCTTTTAACGTTAATTTTTTCTGCCATAAGCCACCAGAGCCTGATGCTGCCCGAGAGGCGGGTTGGCGCCAGATGCTGGCACCGCTTTACCGCGAGTTTGGCGTCGATGCGCAGGCCATACCGCCGGGGGCCGGGCGTGCGCCCTTTAGTGATGTCATGGCGGATGTACTGGAGCCTTTTAGGCCGGCGGTTGTCAGCTTTCATTTTGGCCTGCCGTCGGATGCACTGATGGCGCGGGTGAAGAGTTGGGGGTCAAAGGTGATGTGCTCGGCCACCACTGTGGAAGAAGCGCTCTGGCTTGAAGCCCGGGGCGTGGATATCCTGATTGCCCAGGGGCTTGAGGCCGGTGGTCACCGGGGCCATTTCCTGTCGATGGATCTGAGCCGCCAGAGTGGCACCTTTGCGTTGCTGCCGCAGATTGTGCAGGCGGTATCGATTCCGGTGGTGGCAGCGGGCGGCATCGCCGATGCTCAGGGTATCAGTGCAGCCATGGCTCTGGGTGCCCTGGGTGCGCAGCTGGGTACGGCTTATCTGTTGTGCCCCGAAAGCCTGATCAGCGACCTGCACCGTGCCGCTCTGCGCCTCGTCGCATCGCATAGTCCTGAGGCCAGCCATACCGCCCTGACCAACCTGTTCACGGGGCGTCCTGCACGGGGCATTGTCAATCGTGCGATACGGGAACTGGGGCCATTGAATGATGCGGTGCCCGAGTTTCCACTCGCGACCACGGCTATTGGGCCTTTGCGTGCGGCCGTCGAAAAGCAGGGTAGCGGCGACTTCACGCCACTCTGGTGCGGCCAGAATGCCAGCGGCTGCAGGGCGATACCCGCAGGCGAGCTGACACGCCAACTGGGTGCCGCTCTTGACGCCTAACCATGCGCCAGGGTTTGGTTTAGGCGCAATCGGCCTGCGGGCTTGAATGCGGCTCCGCGGGGTCAAGGGAAGGGCAAGGTCCTTTCATCTTGGCGATATCAGCGGGGTTTCACCGGTCGATATGCCGCAACACCAAAGCCTTATAGCCAAACAGTTGTTTAATAGTTGGCCGGAGGCAGCAAAGCGACCTAGATTTTCTCTTGTATCCTTGTCCGCACAGGCGCTGTGCCAGCAAGGGTAAAATTCAAAAGGGAGTTTGGCATGAATTTTCAAAGCAAGGGTAAGCCATTAAGCGACAGTGGCCTTGAGCAAATCTGTGACACCCTGGGCGTTGGTGGCGCTGAGGTCTGGGCCGTACTCAGTGTTGAAACACGGGGCTTTGGCTTTCTGGAAAATCGAAAACCCCGCATTCTGTTTGAGCGCCACATCTTTCATCGCCGTACCGACGGCGCCTTTGATCAGGAGAATCCCAATATCAGCAACAGCGCCCCCGGTGCCTATTCCGGTGGCCCTGCGGAGTACGCCAGGCTGGAAGCAGCCATGCAGCTCAATACCCAGGCCGCGCTTGAAAGTGCTTCCTGGGGCATCGGCCAGGTGATGGGGTTTAACTATGCAGTGGCGGGTTATGCTGACGTCAATGTCATGGTTGACGCTATGGTCGCTGACGAAGACAGCCAGATTCTGGCGATGGCCCATTTTATCAAGGGGAATAATCTGGCCACTGCCATGCAGCGCAAGAACTGGGAGGCATTCGCCCGGGGTTACAATGGCCCGGCGTTTCGCAAAAATGATTACGATGTTCGTCTGGCCGCCGCCCATGCGCGCTTTCGGGTGGCGCTGCCCAACCTGGGGCTGCGTACCGCCCAGGCAGCGCTGCTGTTTTTGGGATTTGATCCAGGCCCTGTCGATGGGGTGCGCGGGCGCAGAACCCGCTCCGGGCTGGTGCAGTTTCAGGAGCGCTTTGGCTTGAACCAAAGCGGCGAGCTGGATCAGGCTACCGAGCAGGCTCTGAGCCAGGCGGCCTTTGGCGATTAACACAAATTCCCTTGCGCGTGGCCTTGGGCGTGCAACTTCGCCCTGGCCACCGCCAAAAGCCGCTGGCAAGCGACTGACAGATAAGGCACTATCTCGGCCCTGTAATTTGTGGCGTGACAGGATGCGCCCTCTACGAATCCTTCAGGGTCCTTATTTGTGGCAGTTAAACCTACCATCTTCAAAGCGCGGATCTCACTGTCCGATCTGAACCGCGACTATTACGACACTCTCAACCTCACCATTGCACAGCATCCGTCCGAGACACTCGAGCGGATGATGGTGCGGGTGCTGGCGTACTGCCTGAATGCCCGTGAGCATCTGGTCTTCACCAAGGGTATCAGTGCGGCGGAAGAGCCCGACATCTGGGCGCGCACGCTGGATGATCAGATTGCTCTGTGGGTCGATGTAGGTGAGCCTGCGCTGGACAGGGTAAAGAAGGCCACACATCAGGCGCGGGAAGTGCGGGTGTACAGCTTCAATACCAAGTCGGATGTTTGGTGGGAGCAGGGTCGCAGCAAATTTTCGGCACTGAAGGCGTCGGTTTTTCGCTTTGAATGGGCGGAAATTGTAGCCTTGGCGGCGCTGGTGGAACGCACCATGGATCTGTCCGTGACCATCACCGGGGATTCGGCCTATGTTGCTGCGGCCGGTGGCGAGTGCGAAGTGTCCTGGACGGTGCTACAGCAGATCTGAGGGTACTGCAAAGAAAGGGCTGGCGCCCGCCGCCGAAGCGGGGAGGGCGCCGATCCTGTATCTAAACCTAGCTTTCTTCTTCGGCTTCGCGCAAACGTTCCTGGCGAGCCTGTTCCTCGGCAAACACCGATTTGATCTCGTCCAGTACCGCATCCACATCGGCACTTTCGGTGCTTTCGGCGAACTCGCCGGTCAGCTCGATATCTTCGTGCAACTTGCCGTCTTCGTACAGCGCCCAGATTTCCTTGGCATAACGGCTACCGAGCAGTTCGGGGGCGAACTGACTGTAGTAGTGGGTCATGTTGTCGACGTCCCGCGCCAGCATCGATTGGGCGTGGTTGTTAGCCGCCGCATCCACCGCCTGGGGCAGGTCGATGATCACCGGGCCGTATTCATCCACCAGAACGTTGAATTCCGACAGATCTCCGTGCACGACGCCGGCGCAGAGCATGCGCATCACGTAGTTCATCAGCAGGGCGTGGTCTTCCAGCGCCTGCTCGGCAGACATGGAAACATCACTCAGACGCGGCGCGACATCGCCGGCTTCGTCCGTGATCAGTTCCATCAGTAGCACGCCATCTGTGCAGCCATAGGGCTGAGGCACGCGCACACCGGCCGCTGCCAGCCGATAGAGAGCATCGACCTCGGCGTTCTGCCAGGTTTCTTCCTGCTGCTTGCGGCCGAATTTCGAGCCCTTTTCCATGGCGCGGGCGCGGCGGCTGTTCTTGACCTTGCGGCCTTCCTGATAATTGACCGCCTGCTTGAAGCTGCGTTTGGTGGCTTCCTTGTAGACCTTGGCACAGCGTATCTGGGTGCCGCAGCGCACCACATAGACGTCGGCTTCCTTGCCGCTCATCAGCCGGCTGATCACTTCATCCACCAGGCCGTCTTCGACCAGGGGCAATATGCGTTTGGGAGTTTTCATGGCGCCCTGTTACCTGAACCAGGGGCTGGATGGAACAGCGCCGCCTGTATAGGCCAGCGGGGAGGGGTGGAACAGCGGCATCCAGTAGACTCCTTGACGAAATGGGACCTGACTGCGGGACTGGCCCGCAGCAGGGTGTCTGAGTTTAACACCGCAGTGCAGCAGGCTTCGACCGCCGGATGCCGAAACCGACGGTTTTTTCAGTATTTATTGCTCCGCGCAGGTTTGAGCGTCACTGTGCGCCAAAGATGAAGGCCGATTGCACGCTGCCCATGACCCTGTCTTCAAACACTTTCAGGCCCGGATCTTCGCCTGCGGCACCGGCTATAACGTGCAGCGGCAGCAAATGTTCCTCCGCCGGGTGAGATGCCCGGCCGCCCGGCGCCTGGGCCCAGTTGCCAAGGCGCTGTTCGCGCTCGGCCCGGGGTAGGGTTACGGTCTCGGCCAGCCAGTGGTCAAAACGTATCGAGTCGGAATCAGGCTGAGCGCCGCCCTGACGCAGGCGCTGCATGTTGTGAAAGCTCATGCCGCTGCCAATAATCAGCACGCCCTCATCGCGCAAGGGCGCCAGTGCTCGGCCAAGCGCAAGATGCTCGGCAGGTTCAAGGCCTGTGCGCAGCGACAGCTGCACCACAGGGATATCAGCATCGGGAACGGCAAGCTTGAGCGGGATGAATACGCCGTGGTCCAGCCCGCGTTTGTGCTCCTGAGTACAGGGGATGCCGGCGCTGGCGAGCTGCGCCTGAATGCGGCCCGCCAGTTCAGGGCTGCCAGGGGCCGGCCATTTGAGCTGATAGGTATGGGCGGGGAATCCGTAATAGTCGTACAGCAGGCCTGGTGTGGCCTGGGCATTAACGCTGAACTGCGGCGCCTCCCAGTGGGCGGAAATCACCAGCAGAGCTCTGGGGCGAGTGTCTAGCTGGCGTATAAAGTTGCGCAGCCAGGCTTCCATATGATCCCAGGTGCCGGCCGGGGGCCAGTCCATGAAAAAGCACGGGCCGGCGCCGTGGGGAATAAATATGCTGGGCAAGCGTGGTGGGCTCATGCAATTGTCCTCTATGGCGGCGGTGAACTGCTGCCGCCAGGAAAAAACAGACCCCGGCGGCGGGGTGAGCAGACAGAGTGCAGTTTAGAACTTGAATCCAAACTGGCGATCAAGCGAGAAGCGCTCGCCACCGCGCAGGAAAACAGCAAAGGCAATCAGGCCCCACATCAACGGATATTCCACTCCGCCGCTGGTCCAGAAGAAACCGTTGGCGACATGTACCGACAGGGCTACAGCCATCAGGCCTGCGATGGCCAGTGCCGCCGGACGGGTGAGCAGGCCCAGTACCAGTGCCAGGCCACCGAAGAACTCCACCAGGCCTGCCAGCAGGGCGAACAGGAAACCGGGCTCCATGCCAAGGTTGGTGGCGAAGAACTGGCCGGTGGCATCCAGGCCGTAACCGCCAAACCAGCCAAAGAGTTTCTGGGCGCCGTGGGGCATCAGCAACAAGCCCGCAGTGATGCGTATCAAAGGGTAGCTTAGCGTTGACAGGCGATCGAACAGGGTGCTGGCGCTGGTAGAGGTCTGGGTGGTCATGGCGTATCTCCAAATGCAGGTAAGTGGGTGTCAGCCGGTGCGCTGAAACTGGAGACCATGGTATGTTGGTTTCCCTATGGTGGGTAGAATGCAAAATAGGAACATAAGGTTTCCAAATCGGGAACCATATCTACTATCCGTTAGCCATTATCAGAGAACCCTATGACCTCACATATTAGCGGCGGATCTTTCAGCTTCGGCGGCATGCTTGGCGGATCTTTGGAAGACATCAAGGCGTTCTGCGCCGTGATCGAGTTTGGCTCAGTGTCACGGGCGGCTATTGCGATAATGTGGAGACCAATCTTGGGTGCTCGAACCGGCCACGCCGGCGCCTTGGCTAGTCCGGTAGTCATTATCAGAGAATCCCATGACTTCACATATTAGCGGCGGATCTTTCAGCTTCGGCGGCATGCTCGGCGGCTCGCTGGAAGACATCAAGGCGTTCTGCGCCGTGATCGAGTTTGGCTCAGTGTCCCGGGCGGCAATTGCGATAATGTGGAGACCAATCTTGGGTGCTCGAACCGGCCACGCCGGCGCCCTGGCTAGTCCGGTAGTCATTATCAGAGAATCCCATGACTTCACATATTAGCGGCGGATCTTTCAGCTTCGGCGGCATGCTCGGCGGCTCGCTGGAAGACATCAAGGCGTTCTGCGCCGTGATCGAGTTTGGCTCAGTGTCACGGGCGGCTATTGAAATGGGTGAGACAAAGGGCAGTATCAGCCGGCGGGTATCACGGCTGGAGGCCAGGCTTGGCGCTGCACTGCTGGCCCGCACGCCCAGGGCCGTAAGTGCTACTGAGGAGGGTATCGCCTTTTATGCCAAGGCCCGGGATGCGCTCTCATTGCTGGCCGATGCTACCCAGGGGGCGCGCCAGTCTCGCACTGTGCCCCACGGCAATCTGCGGGTGACGGCACCGATGGATATTGGCCTCGATGTGTTGCCGCCGCTGTTGGTGCGGTTTCGCGCCTTGCATCCACAGATTACGGTGGAGTTGCTATTGACGGATGCGCCGCTGGACCTGGCGGCCAACCGTATCGACCTGGCGTTGCGCGCCACCTCCGGCAATCTGCCGGACATGGGTTACCGTGCATCCGCGCTGGCAACGTTTCGCATGAGGCTTTATGCCGCCCCCGGCTACCTGGAAGCGCGGGGAATGCCCGAAACCCCACAGGATCTGCAGACCCAGGATCTGGTGACCTTTCGTGAATTGGCGGGGGCTGCGAACCTGTCCCTGGTAAACGCCAGGGGACGGCGGGTGGAAGTCACGGCAAGGCCGGTGGCTCGCACCACGGACTACGCCAGCGTGCACCGGATTATTCAGGCCGGTGGCGGTATCGGTGTATTGCCGGATCTGATTGCGGGTGCCAGTCTTGCCGCTGGTCTGATTCTGCCGGTGTTACCCGACTGGTTCCTGAGCGACGGCAAGCTCTACGCCATCAGCCTCAGTGGTGACCAGGCGCCGGCGCGGGTGAGCGTGTTTCGGGATTTTATTCGCGCCGAACTGAATGGGCCAGTCGCTGGTACTGCCTGAGCCTTGCGGTCGTCATTAGAGCCACGGATGTAATGCAAAGCGCTGGGTCGCTACTGTGCAGCGCATTTTTGTAGCGCGCCTTTACAGTGCCTGAAATGAGCAAAAATGGTGCACTGCACAATAATTTTTCTCAGCTGTTTATTTTTAACTTATTGAAAAATAAAAGATATATTTATTGGCACGAATTGTGATTGCTGCATTGCCAGATTACCGAATTCCGTGCGCCGGTCGTACGGAGCCTTACTGGCAAGGAGTGACACCATGAAAAAGCTGAGTCTTGTATTGGGTTCCTGTGTTCTGGCATTGAGTGCCGCGCAGGCGACGGCCGACGTGACCGCCAATGTCGCCATGACCACCGACTATGTCTGGCGTGGCATGACGCAAACCGACAATGACCCTGCGCTGCAGGGTGGCTTTGACTACAGCCATGAGGCTGGCTTCTACACAGGTATCTGGGCATCCAATGTCGACTTCGGTACTTCGGCGGATCTGGAAGTCGACCTCTATGGTGGCTATGCCACCGAATTCAGTAATGGCGTGGGTCTGGATGTTGGCGCCATCCGCTATATGTATCCCGACGCTGCGGACACTTCGAACTGGAACGAAATCTACGCTAATGCCAGCTTTATAGGGCTGAGCGCAGGCATCGCCTTCAGTGATGATGTTTACGGCAGTGACGAAGATGGCACCTATTACAGCCTGGGCTACGATTACGCTCTGACGATGGACCTTGGCCTGTCGGCGTCTGTGGGTTATTACGATATCGATATGGCGCAGTCCGACTCGGTTGACTGGAAACTGGGGTTGTCCGGTGAGTTCGAAGGTGTGGGACTGGAGCTGGCCTACTTTGATATAAACCACGATGACAGCACCCTGGATGACGACGGCGTGATCTTCACTCTGTCCAAATCGCTGTAACAGATTCAGGAGTCCGTCGCTGCAAAGCCCGCCTTTTTTGGCGGGCTTTTTAGTCTCTGCTGTGTCCTATCTGCAGGGCTTTCGCCGCCGTTTTCATGCGCAGGTAGCGCTCGGCGGTGCCGGGATGAATGAGGCCGCGACTGTGGCGAATGGCGGTTGGAAAATCGGTGCCCAGGCGGCGCCAGAACTCGATGCCCGGTTGTAGCGGCACGCCGGCCCGGTGCAGCAGCACCAGTGCCTGCAGGTCGGCTTCAAGTTCCCAGTTCAGCGCCTGATGGTGGATTCCCAGGGTCGCGGCTATGCCGGGGCTTGGGTATCCCTGGGTCAGGGCCAGTAGATCGAGCAGTGCACCAAGCAGCAGATTGCGTAGCTGCTTGTCGATATGCTGCAGGCCGTTGTGGGCGATTTCGTGGGCAATCACCAGGGCGAGTTCATCATCGCCCTGGGCATAGCTGAGCATTCCCTGATTGATGCGAATTTCGCGCCCATCGGCATGGGCATTAATGGCACTGCTGCGAATAAGCCGCACGGGCCAGTCGCACAATTCTTCGGGCATCAGGGTCAGGTCCATCCGGCTGTCACCGCGCTCTATCTGCAGGCTAAGTGGCCCCGACATCTCTCGCAGTTGGGTATCGATGCTGTTATAGGTTTCGCTTGTAAAAGCGCGGCCCTGCAGGCGCAGCAGGCGATCACCGGCGTGAAGTCCGGCCTTGGCCGCGGGGCTATCCGGCAGCGGCGTGCGCAGTGTCGGTCGTTGATCAAGCCCATAAACCGTGTGGGCGGCGGGGCGCTGCTGGCGTGTATAGCTGTCTATGCTGTGCAGGCGCAGGCCGTACTCGCTGCGTCGGTGCATCGGGCACAGCTCAAGTGCCGCGATCAGCAACGGGCGCGCTACACGGGCGAGGCGGTATTCGCGGGCATGCCGCAGTATCAGCGCCTGAGTAAGCTGGTGTTCGGCCTCTGTGGCAATGGCTTCATCTGCAGGCGGATCCGGCAACTCGCCTGGGCCTGCGCAGGCAGCGAGCAGCAGTGAAAACGCAAGGCCGATTACGGATTTTAAATGGCGGCAGGAGAGGCGACGGATGTTGGGCATCAGCGGCGCGGTAGCGCCTGGGCGAGAATGCGCTGCTCTTTTGCTGTCAGCGGTTTTACTGCTGCTATAAAGGAGGCTCTGTACATGGGGTGATCACCTTTTGATCGCTCTGATTAACTGCTTTTTGGCTGCCGGTTTCTCACGCCACTGACGTCTTTACTGTAGCTGGATCGCCGCTTTGGTGGCGAGGTCGGGGTGAAGACAGTGTAGCAGTCAAAAAGCGGCCAAAAGGTGGCGAAAACCGGCGTTTTCGGCCTCGGCCCGACTTGATCCGCCGGCCTCATTCGTCCATGCTGCACGGCATTCGCCGATGCACCGGCGAGCCCATATTCAAAGGCAGGGCCGAACCATGACGTACAAACTGACAGAGCAGCAGCGAGGCAAGGTGATTGCCCGTGAAGCGCAGGAGCGATTCGATCACTTTCTGCAAAAAGTGGCAGACTGGGAAGAGATATGGAGCCTGAGCGACGCTGAAGGCTGTGTCATGCTGAACACCGATGATGGCGAGAGCTGCCTGCCGGTATGGCCCCATCCAGACTACGCGCTGGACTGGGCCACCGATGGCTGGGAAGGTTGCGAAGCATTGAAAATCGACCTGCAGGCCTGGTTCGAACGCTGGTCTCCGGGGCTGGATGAAGACGGTATTCTGGTGGCGGTATTCCCGCGCACGGATGAAGAAGGCGTGCTGCTGTCGGCCGGCGATCTGACGGAGTCGATCGAAGCGCTCTTGGGAGCCGGTGGTGACTGACCACAACTCAGGCTCTGCCGCGGATCTTGCGCCGCACCCGTTCGAAACCCTGACGCCTGAATTCATCATGGATGCAGTGGAGGAACTCGGCTATCTGTGTGATGGCGTCATCTTCCCACTCAACAGCTATGAAAATCGTGTCTATCAGGTCGGTATTGAAGATCAGCCACCGCTGATCGCCAAGTTTTACCGGCCCCATCGCTGGAGCGAAGCTCAGATTCTGGAAGAGCATGGGCTCTGCTACGAGATGGAGGAGTTTGAGCTGCCGGTGGTGGCGCCCTGGCGTGACCAAAGCGGACGTAGCCTGTTCCAGCGCGGGGACTTCTGGTTTGCACTCTATCCACGTCGTGGCGGCCGTGCCCCTGAATTCGATGATCTGGATAACCTGCTGATTCTGGGCAGGTTCCTGGGGCGCATGCACGCCATAGGGGCGAAAAAGCCATTTGCGCATCGCCCGGTGCTCAACAGCCAGACCTATGGCCATGCCAGCGTGGCGCTGCTGCACGAAGACTTTATCCCGCGGGATTTGCGTCCGGCCTATAACACCCTGAGCCGCGATGTACTCAAGCTGGTGGATGAGGCCATGGCAGAGCCTGCAACCCTGATCCGGGTGCACGGTGACTGTCATGCCGGCAATGTACTCTGGCGCGACAATACGCCCAACTTTGTCGATTTTGACGATACCCGCATGGCGCCTGCGGTGCAGGATATCTGGATGCTGCTCTCGGGTGATCGCGACAGCCAGCAGCGCCAGTTGTGCGAAGTGGTGGAAGGCTATAACGAATTCTATGATTTTCACCCGCGCGAACTGCGCCAGATAGAGGCATTGCGTACGCTGCGCATCATGCATTATTCGGCCTGGCTGGCGCGGCGCTGGGCTGACCCTGCATTTCCCAAGGCCTTCCCCTGGTTTAACACTGAGCGTTACTGGAGTGAACATATCCTCGAGTTGCGCGAGCAGTTTTCCGCCCTGCAGGAGCCCTCTCTGCGTCTGCTTTGAGCAGGCCGGGCATACTGTGATGAATAAAAGGATGCCGGCATGATTCCACTGCATGGACCTGATGGTTTGGTTTACGCATTTTTGATGGATCGCAAGGGCGGTACTCGTGAACTGAGCTGGGAGGAAGCCGGCCAGTGGGACGCCTCCCAGGGGTTGCTGTGGCTGCATTTTGACTATAGTCATGCCAACAGTCGGCGCTGGCTGGCGGATCAGAGCGGTTTGCCAGCACTGGCGGTGGATTCCCTGCTTACCGAGGAAACAAGGCCCCGTGCCGCCTTGCTGGGCCCGGGGTTGCTGCTGGCGCTGCGGGGTGTGAACCTCAACCCTGAAGCCGATCCCGAGGACATGGTGTCGATTCGGCTCTATGTCAGTGAGGATCTGGTGGTCAGCACCCGCAAGCGCCAGCTGCTGTCGATATCGGACATGGTGGCGGAAATGCGCACGGGTGTCGGCCCCACCGACAGCGGTGACTTCCTGGTGGGGCTGGTCGATCGGCTGGTCATGCGCATGAGCGATACGGTGGACGAGTTTGAAGACCGGGTCGGGGATCTGGAAGATCAGGTGCTGTACAGTGGTAACGGCGAACTGCGCCAGCCGCTGGCCCAGTTACGGCGCCAGACTATAGGTCTGCGCCGCTATCTGGCACCGCAGCGCGAGGCACTGGCGCGGATTGTGACTGAGCCACTGGGCTGGATGGATGAGCACGCACGCATGCGCATGCGCGAAGTCTCTGATCGGTTGGTGCGCCATATCGAAGATCTGGATGCGGTGCGCGAACGCGCGGCCGTGACCCAGGAAGAGTTAATGAGTCGCATGTCCGATCAGCTCAACAGCAGGCTCTATGTATTGTCGCTGGTGGCGGCTATCTTTCTGCCGTTGGGCTTTCTCACCGGACTGCTGGGTATTAATGTTGGCGGTGTGCCGGGGGCGGAAAACCCCTCGGCCTTTATGGAATTTTCGCTGTTTCTGGTCGTGCTGGTCGCGGTGCAGTTATGGATATTCCGCCGCAAGCGCTGGCTCTGACGGCGCTCAATTGCAGGGATTAACGTCATGCTGGAAACAATAGGTTGGCGCGAGTGGCTGTCGTTGCCGGAACTGGGGATCGACCGCATCAAGGCCAAGGTCGATACAGGTGCTCGCACATCCTGCTTGCACGCATTCAAGCTAGAACCCTTTTATGAGCGCGGTGCACTCTGGATTGCGGCTGATGTGCATCCCATACAGAACAACCAGGATACGGTGCTGCATTTTGTAGCGCCGGTACTGGACGAGCGACAGGTCTCCGATTCCGGCGGCCATCGCGAAAAGCGTATCGTCATTCAGACTCTGGCACGTATGGGCGAGCATGAATGGCCCATTGAAATGACACTGACCAACCGTGACAGCATGCGCTTTCGCATGCTGCTCGGGCGCACTGCTATGTTGAACCGTTTTGCCGTCGACCCGGCGGCCTCATTTTTGTTAGGAGCACAGTCATGAAGTTGGCAATTCTTTCCCGCAATGCGCAGCTGTACTCGACCCGTCGCATGGTTGAGGCTGCCAAGGCGCGTGGTCATGATGTGCAGGTTGTCGATGTGCTCAAATGCTACATGAATATCAATATGCAGCACCCCGAGATCCACGTAAAAGGCGAGGTTCTGAGTGATTTTGATGCGGTTATTCCCCGTATCGGCGCCTCTGTTACCTTTTACGGTACGGCAGTGTTGCGCCAGTTTGAAATGATGGGCACCTATCCGCTGAATGAATCGGTGGCGATTTCCCGCTCCCGTGACAAGCTTCGCTCCATGCAGTTGCTGTCACGCAAGGGCATAGGCCTGCCGATTACCGGCTTTGCCAACAAACCGTCCGATATCCCGGATCTGGTGGAAATGGTCGGCGGCGCACCCCTGGTGATCAAGCTGCTTGAAGGCACCCAGGGTATCGGTGTGGTGCTGGCTGAAACCCGCCAGGCAGCTGAAAGCGTGCTTGAAGCTTTTATGGGGCTCAAGGCATCGGTCATGGTGCAGGAGTACATCAAGGAAGCGGGCGGTGCGGATATTCGCTGTTTCGTGATCGGTGACAAGGTGATTGCCGCCATGAAGCGCCAGGCCAAGGCCGGTGAATTCCGCTCCAACCTGCACCGTGGCGGTGCTGCAAGTTTGGTGCGCCTGACGCCGGAAGAGCGCAGCACGGCCGTGCGCGCGGCCCGTACCATGGGGCTGAACGTGGCAGGGGTGGATATTTTGCGCTCCAACCACGGCCCACTGGTGATGGAGGTTAACTCTTCACCCGGCCTGGAAGGTATCGAGGCGGCTACCGGCCTTGATGTCGCTGATCGCATCATTCAGTTCCTCGAAAAGAATGCCAGCAGCCACAAGACCGGCACCCGCGGCAAAGGCTGAGCCTGACGGCGAGGTGCGAGGTGCGAGGTGCGAGGTGCGAGGTAAAGAGAAAGGGGCGAGCGGCGAGGGGCGAGGATAAAGCGGCAAGCAAACCTATGATCTAATGCAGTGGTGCTGATTGGGCGCCGCGGCACTTTCTTCCGGCTATTCAAAAAAAAGCCCCGGTTGACCTTCATAAGGTAACCGGGGCTTTTTGTTATGGGCGCTGCGCAGGCGGTTGTGCGTTTCTGATGCCAGCAGGTTGTCGGAGTTTTGTCTGGCGCAGTGCGTTCAGGTTTTGCGTCGGCTCAGGGCCAGGGTGCTTTTGAGGCGCGAACGGCCAAAGGCGGCCATCGCCAGAAATTCATTCACTTCCACCGGCACGTCTATGTAGTCGGTCTGGCTTTGCCATTCGTCGCGGTCGTGATCCGGGTCTGTCAGATAAACGAAGCGCTCATCGGCGGCGGTAATGATAATCCAGTGGGGCGCCTTGTTGCGGTTGAGCCGCCAGGTGCTGATCAGGCTGATAAGCACATCGCCGTTTTGAATATGCTGTTGCAGCTGTGCCAGGGTCATTTCCCGTTCGTGGATCTCGACGCCGGTTTCGGTGAGTTGTTCGATAAAGTCTTCATGGGCCAGAGCTATGACCTGTTTCTTCTCAGGATTGCGCACGCTGTCGATAAAGGGCACTTGAGTCGTGTTGCAATACAGTCGTACGTCGAAGCCTCGGCGCCAGGCGCTCAGCGCCAGGCCCTGGGGTGAGCAGCCGCCGTGGCCTGCGGTCATGAAGATGGTGGTGGATTCGCGCCAGATCTGCAGTTCTTCCCGGCGGCTCATGGCGTATTCGGGAATCAGGGCGTGCATGCCCATCATCAGGCTGGCGGGGCCGCAGGTAAAGGGCGTAGTCTGCTCGTAAAAGGCCGTGCGGATCTGTTCACCGTTAGGTACGCGGCGGCGAATTGGTTTTTCCATCTTTTGGGCACTGGAGCCGTCTTCGTAATAAGCCTCGATGGTGCCTATGGGCTGGTAGCCGCTCTGCCGGTACAGGGCGATGGCGCTCTGATTGCCGACATTGACCTCCAGGCGCATGAAAATACACAGCTGCTCGCGGGCGGTTTTCTCGGCGTCCTGCAGCAATTGCCGGGCGATGCCGCGGCCACGCATCTGCGGCAGTACCGCCAGCGAATAGAGCCGCGCCAGATGCGTGCCCTTGCGGTATAGCACCAGCGTATAGCCAGCAATTTCGTCGTCACTAAAGGCCATCAGCAGACTGGCATGGCCGTGCTTGATCAGGCGCTGGAAGCTGCGGCGCGACAGCTTGTCGCCGCTGAAGCACTGCTGTTCGATGTCGAGCAGGGTGTCGATGTCGGCGGAGGTTGCCGGGCGCGTGCTCAGGGTGTTCAAGCTGTTTTTTGTCCGTACAGGCCAGAGGGATAGGGCGATATTACCACCGGGATCCGGCACAGGTATCAGTACTGTACTAAATTTATCGGCGTGCCCGCCAAACCCTTGTACCGGCGGCCACAGGGCGCGCATAATCGCGAAAATTCACCCCCTGCCGGAACTGCCAGATCGATGCCTTCCTCTTTTTACGTTGTGGTCGATGACCTGGGTGACTGGGCGCCCTATTACCCCAGTAAAGATGTCATATCCTTTGATCAGTACCTGGCGCTGGCGGACACGCTGCGGGCTGGGCGTGTGCGTATCCTTAACTGTTGTCGCAACAGTCGGGCGCTGGGTCGTGGGTACTACTGCTCGTTGCTGGCGGAGGCGCGTGATCACCACGTGATTCCCTCGGTGCGGGTGATCAACGATCTGCGTCGCAAGTCGCTGTACAGCCTGCAGCTGGATGGTCTGGAGAGCACTCTGGATAGTCTGGCGGGCCGCATTTCGAGTGATCAGTCCAATATCGAGCTGCGCATCTTCTTTGGTGAAGTGTTGATGAGCGAGCTTTCGCCCATCGCCAAGCAACTGTTCGAGCGCTTCCCGTGCCCGGTGCTGGAGGTACGCCTGAAGCGGGGCAAGGTCTGGCAGGTGGATAGTATTCGTCAGATCTCGGTGCGTGATATCAAGCTCGAAAGCGAGCAGGAACTGTTTGCCGCGGCGCTGGAGCGCTTCAGCAACCGCATGTGGCGCAAACCCCGCGCGCGCAAGCGCTACCGCTTTGATCTGGCCATGCTGGTGGATCCGGATGAAGCACTGCCGCCAAGTGACAAGGATGCCATCAAGCATTTTATCGACAGCGGTCGTCAGCTGGGCATCAACGTGGAGTTGATCGGCAAGCGGGATCTGATGCGTCTGCCCGAATACGATGGGCTCTTTATCCGCGAAACCACCGCCATTGATCACCATACCTATCGTTTTGCCAAGAAAGCCGAAGCCGAAGGTCTGGTGGTGCTGGATGATCCGACCTCGATACTGCGCTGTACCAACAAGGTCTATCTGGCGGAGTTGCTGCGCATCAACAAGATCGCCACCCCTGGCACACGTATTGTCAGCAATACCGACAAAGACACGCTGGATGAAATGATCGAAGCGCTGGGCTTCCCGATCGTGCTGAAAATTCCTGATGGGGCCTTTTCCCGTGGCATGTGCAAGGCGGAAACGCGTCAGGAGTTGGTGGCCGGGCTGAAGGAACTGTTACAAAGTTCGTCTCTGGTGCTGGCGCAGGAGTTCCTGTACACCGATTACGACTGGCGTATTGGCGTGCTAAACAACAAGCCGCTGTTTGCCTGTCGTTACTATATGGTGAAGAACCACTGGCAGATCTATCGTCACGGTAGCAGCGGAGCCGTGGATTCCGGTGGCTTCGATACGTTACCGACTTACGAGGTGCCGCCGGCGGTGCTGGCAGCGGCGCTGAAGGCGACGCGCCTGATCGGCGACGGTCTCTATGGCGTGGATCTGAAGCAGAGTGGCGATCGGGTAGTGGTGATTGAGGTTAACGACAACCCCAATGTTGACGAAGGTGTGGAAGATCTTTTTCTGGGTGCTGCGCTCTACCATGAAATTATGGCCGAGTTTCTGCGTCGAATGGAGCTGAATCGTCGCTAATCCGGTGCTGTGATCATTAACGGGTGTCGCATCGCTGCAGGACAAGCAGCGGGGCGGTGCCCGTTTTTGTATCCCGGGCTGGTTGATCTGCCCGAAAATCAGGCACAAAAAAACCGGCGCCTCTAAAGGATCGCCGGTTTTTCGCGTGTCAGAAACGTCTTAAACGACGCTGACGTTCTCTGCCTGAGGACCTTTCTGGCCCTGAGTCACGTCGAACTGTACTTTCTGGCCTTCGGTCAGGGTACGGAAGCCGTCGCCAGTGATAGCGCGGAAATGAACGAATACGTCCGGGCCGCTATCCTGAGCAATGAAACCGTAACCTTTTTCTTCGTTGAACCACTTAACAGTGCCGGTAGTGGACATTGTTGAACTCCATAAGGATTTTGTTTTACGTAAAGCCTGGCAGTATCGAAAAACGACAGCCACCAAGGCGGGTCTGGCTGAGAAATGCAGGAATTCCGTTATGAAGATCAGAACGAGGTACTACTAACAGGAGCATCGTGCGTTGACATCAAACTGGAGCTGTATTTCAAGCTTGATAGGAGGATAGCGAATTCTAGGGGGAAGTCAACTGCATTTGCGGGCCTGGCGAGGATATTTTCGGATGCTGCAAAAATGATTTGTTCGGGGCCATTTCGCTGTTGCAATGCGAGCGAAAATCGCCATAGCAGCAGGCTCGGGTGGTTGCGCGGCGGTGCTGGGTGCTTTGCCAGAAATCCTCTTTTCGCAGTGCAGTTGTGATGTGCTGCAAGCTGCGCCGCTTTGGCGTGCTCGGTAAGGCCTTGTGGCGATGGATTAATCTACCCCCAGAGGGGAGTTGTCCTGGTACGGTCATTGCAGCAGAATATTCTATTAACCCAGCGGGTTATTACATGAAGCAGGGATGCTTCAGCATTGGGTCTTAGGTTGAAGCGAGGGCCCAATTCGAACGCCATCTCTTCGCCCCAGGAAGGCCAGCATGCCCACGCACCTGCGCCCATTCTTTTAGGCTAAAGAGCTATGGCGTGACCGCAAACACGCGTCCATGCGTATGCGGCATACGATCGCCATGGATGGCGGGAATGCAGAAAATGCAGGAGCATTTTTCTGTCGTACATCCTGTACATAACGGGCAAGCAGGGCGGGAACCTGTTTGCCCGAGAGTTTGATAAGTAGCGTGGCAGGGGTCTTCTGTCGCATTCTGCGGTAACACGCCAGGCCGGAGCCTGTCGTTTGAGAGCGACACTATGTATACACATCCCTTGCGTGACCAGATTATTGCCGAGGTACATGCCCGGCCGTTTCAGCAGATTAGTGCGCCTCTGGCGCTGTTGCAGGTCGCCATCCTGCACGATGGTGAACCCCAGGGTGCCGTCGAACGCAAGGTGCGTGAGCTCGCAACGCAAGAAGGTTTCGAGCTTGAAACCGGTGCTTGCGGATTTTTCTTTTGCCGCCAGGGGCAGCGTGCCTTGCGCTACGAGCCCCATAGCGAGTTTTACAGCCTGACGTTCTACCGCTTTGGCGAAACCGAAGCACCGGAGCTGCCAGAAGGCTGGAGCGAGCAGTTACCCGGCGCCTTCCTGTGTGGCGTGGAAGTGCTGTTTCGCAGCGAGGCGGCGGATTTTGAGGGTTGGGCGGAGGCCCACTTCAACGCGGGTCATCCTGGGGCTTCGCAGATCAATGGCTCCGATGTCATGGGGCATGCGGCAGCGCTGCGCACCAACTTTCGTGTATGCAGTGACAATGGCTACAATCGTGTGCTGGTGCAGGACAAAGGCGGCATGACGCTGTTCCAGGCCGGGCGTCTGTTGCAGCGTATCTGTGAAATCGAAACCTACCGTCATATGGCGCTGCTGGCGTTGCCGTTGGCACTGGAGACCATGCCGATGGTGTCGGTGCTTGATCAGCAGTTGGCTGATGTTGTTGAGCGTATCGCCGAGCCTGACAGCGATGCAGCTTTGCTGTTGCAGGAGCTGATGGCGCTAGCGGCCAGGGTGGAGGGGTTGTCGGCTCACACTGCCAATCGCTTTTCGGCCACTGAGGCGTATTTTGCCCTGGTGGACAGGCGTATTGCCGAATTGCGCGAGTCGCGTGTCGAGGGTCTGCAAACGGTGGAGCAGTTCATGGAGCGGCGGCTTGATCCGGCCCACCGTACCTGTCGCTCAACGGGCGAGCGTATTGAGCGGCTGTCGCAACGCATAGGTCGTTCTACCGATCTCATTCGCTCCCAGGTCGACCTGTCGATCGAAAATCAAAATCGTGATCTGCTGCGCGGAATCAACCACCGTGCCCGCAGCCAGCTGCGACTGCAGGCCAAGCTCGAAAGCTTTACCGTAATAGTGGTGACCTACTATGCCTTCGATCTGATCGACCGCACGCTGCGCAATGTGGTGGTGGACGAGGCGCTGGAAACCCGAGCCAGCTTTTTGCTCAGCGCATCGGTGCCATTGATCGCGCTAGGCTTGTTTTGGTACGTACGCAAGATGCTTAAGGGCTACGACAAGGATGAGGAATAGTGCGCGGTCTGAGCTTTCAAATGAGGTTTTTTATGAAGGTTGAGAGGGCTTTCAGGCACTTTGCAGGTGCTTCCAGATAAAGCGCCGGGCGCTCGGAAGCGGGCGCCCGGCGTGTTGTTCTAACTGGCTCAGGCGTTGTTCAGTGCCTTGGCATGAAAGCGCAGGTGATCTTCGATAAAGCTCGAGATGAAGAAATAGCTGTGGTCATAGCCCGGCTGCATACGCAGTTCCAGTGCATGGCCGCTGGCATCGCAGGCGGCTTGCAGCGCCTCGGGTTTGAGCTGGTCGGCAAGGAAGTTGTCGGCACCGCCCTGGTCGATCAAAAGGGGCAGGCGTTCTGTCAGCTCGCTGCGAATCAGGGCGCAGGCATCGTAGGCCGCCCAGGTGCTGCGATCGTTGCCCAGGTAGCCGCCCAGGGCTTTCTCGCCCCAGGGGCACTGGCTTGGGTTGCTGATAGGTGCAAAGGCGGATACCGAACAGTACACGCCTGGGTTTTTCAGGGCGCTGATCAGGGCGCCGTGGCCGCCCATGGAGTGGCCGCTGATGCTGCGTTTGCCTGTGACCGGGAACTGTTCTTCAATCAGAGCCGGTAGCTCGATATTGACGTAGTCGTACATGCGGTAATGGCTGGCCCAGGGCTGCTCGGTGGCGTTAACGTAGAAACCTGCGCCGCTGCCAAAATCATAGCTGTCATGCTCGCCCGGCATGTCGAAGCCGCGGGGGCTGGTGTCAGGGCATACCAGTACCAGGCCAAGTTCTGCGGCGACACGCAGGGCGCCAGCTTTCTGGGTGAAATTTTCATCGGTGCAGGTCAGTCCCGAGAGCCAGTACAGGCTGTGGCAGGGTGCACTGAGGGTTTGATCAGGCAGGTAGATGGCGAAAACCATATCGCAATCAAGACTGGTGGATCTGTGGCTATAGCGTTCGAGCCAGCCGTCGAAAGCTCTATTACGGGAAAGGCGTTCCAGACTCATGGTGACGTATCCGGTTTAGAAGGTGGAAGGGCGGTGACAGAGTGCCCGCGATGCAGCAAAAAGGGCCTTCAGGCCCTTTGCGTGCGCGTGCCTTGTTCAGACAGAATCAGAACAGCACAACAGAGCGGATGCTTTTGCCTTCATGCATCAGGTCGAAGGCCTTGTTGATGTCTTCCAGCCCCATGGTGTGGGTTACGAAGTCATCCAGCTTGATATCGCCGCTCATGTACTGATCGACGTAGCCTGGCAGCTGGCTGCGGCCCTTGACGCCACCAAAGGCGGTACCGCGCCATACGCGACCGGTCACCAGCTGAAAAGGCCGGGTAGAAATTTCCTGGCCGGCGCCTGCAACACCCACAATGACCGACTCGCCCCAGCCCTTGTGGCAGCATTCCAGTGCTGCGCGCATCAGGTTGACGTTGCCAATACACTCGAAAGAGTAGTCGACGCCGCCATCGGTCAGATCCACGATCACGTCCTGAATGGGTGCGTCGTATTTCTTCGGATTGATAAAGTCGGTGGCGCCCAGCAGGCGAGCCATCTCGAATTTGTCTTCGTTGATATCAATGGCAATGATGCGGCCGGCCTTGGCCATGACCGCACCCTGAATCGCGCTCAGACCAATACCGCCCAGGCCAAAGATGGCGACAGTCGCACCCGGCTCAACCTTGGCAGTATTGAGTACTGCGCCGATACCTGTAGTTACACCACAGCCCAGCAGGCATACCTTGTCCAGCGGAGCTGCCTTGTTGATCTTGGCCACGGCAATTTCCGGCACCACTGTGTATTCGGAGAAGGTGGAGGTGCCCATGTAATGGAAAATAGTCTTGCCGTTGAGCGAGAAACGGCTGGTGCCGTCTGGCATCAGGCCCTTGCCCTGGGTGGCACGGATGGCCTGGCACAGGTTGGTCTTGCCAGATTTGCAGAATTTGCACTGGCCGCATTCCGGCGTGTAGAGCGGAATAACATGATCGCCGGGCTTGAGCGTGGTGACACCCGGGCCGATTTCTTCAACCACAGCGCCGCCTTCGTGGCCCAGGATGGACGGGAATATGCCTTCTGGATCATCGCCGGACAGAGTAAACGCATCTGTGTGGCATACGCCGGTGGCGACCATGCGCAGCAGGACTTCACCCTGCTTCGGGCCTGCGACATCGACTTCTTCGATTTGGAGAGGCTTGCCAGCCCCCCAGGCAACAGCTGCGCGGGACTTCATAGGACTATCCTTGATGTTTGATTAGAGGATCTTGAGTTCTGTACCTGAACCTGGGCCTGAGACTTTGCCAAAGTTATGTTGCACCTGAGTACAAGGTGGCGCCGGGTGTGCCCTGGACGGCGGTAACAGCATTGTGATGGGCTCAGTTTATCGGCTGCCAGGGTCAAGGTTAAGCCTTCTTCTTACATAACATTGTTGCTCAGCTGCAATAATGCGATTTTGACTGGCGGGTATTAGGGCCTGCTGCCGCCGCAGGCCTTGGGCTGACAAGAGTCAGGCGCGCAAGGTCAGAGGACGTGCGCGGGCGAGAAATCCCAGAATGTCACGTCGGCTGATCACGCCGCTGAGCTGGTCCCTGCTGTCGACGACCGCCAGGGCATTGATATCCCGCTCCAGCATCAGCAGCGCAGCCTGACGAATGTCTTCGGTTTCACTAACGGCGATCATGGGTTGCTGCATCAGTTCGGTGATGGGGCTGCCACTGACAAAGCTGACCTTGCCATTGCGAACCATCAGGCACTTGAGTACTTCGGTGCGAGTCAGCATGCCCACCATTTGCAACGGCGGGGCCATGACGACTAATTGGGCGATGTTGTGCCGTTGCATCAGTTGCCAGGCATCACCCAGATTCTGCAGGGTGGTAATGCTGATCGGCTTGCGTGACATCAGGCTGGCGACAGTGCTGGATGCCTGATCCTCCGTGCCTTGCTGCGGCTGGGTGCCGAGTGCCGAGTTGCGGTAAAAACGCGTTGGATCCGGCCGTGCTGCGGCCGGTGCGTTTTGCGCCGTTGTACCGGGTTGTGCTGTTGAACGGGGCGCGCCCAGGTGTTGCCTGAGCTGGTCCGAGTTCCCTTCGAATACAGGCCCCGTCGACGAGAAGAGTTTAAACACGCTTCACCTCCGACAGATGTTGCCTTGCTGGCAACCTGTAACTCCCTAAGACTAGACCATGCCTGTAGGGGGTCTGGCAAGGGGAGGGCGGGTGAGGGCGGTGTGTCTGATTCGGTGCGGCGCAGTGTTCGTACAGGCGGTGAGTGGCTACACTGCGGCGTGAGTTTGATCCAGGCGCAATCGTGCGTCTATCCAGCTTTGGCAACAGGAGCATGCAAATGATCAGAACAGGTGACAGTATTCCGGCCGTAAAGATTACCGCCCTGACGGCGGGCGAGCAGAAAACGCTGCCGGCCAGCGAGTTGTTTGCCGGCAAAAAGGTTGTGCTCTTTGCGGTACCAGGGGCCTTTACGCCCACCTGCTCAAACACCCATTTGCCGGGCTATGTGGTCAAGGCTGATGAGTTCCGTGCCAGGGGTGTGGACATGGTCGCCTGCCTGTCGGTCAACGACTCTTTCGTGATGCGGGCCTGGGGACAAAGTCAGAACGCCGAAGCCCTGACGCTGCTGGCCGATGGTGGTGGCGCGCTCACTCAGGCACTGGGTCTGGGTGCGGATACGGCGGATTTTGGCGGGCTGCGGTCGCGTCGATATGCCATGATCATCGAGGATGGTGTGGTCAGGGCACTGAACGTTGAAGAGCCGAAAAAATTTGAAGTTAGCGATGCCGACACCCTGCTGGCACTGTTGTAGTTTTTCGTTTTGTAACCCGCTGGTCCCAGTATTGATGTAGATCAAGTCTCGCTGTATTGGTCGGGTGCTGGGGCTGTCATACCTCGGGAAGTTTGAGCTGCGTCAATATCTGCGTCGGCAGATACCGATAACCTCTGTGTTAATTCCAATGCAATACAGAGGTGGTGCAAATGTTCGGTCTGGATGTGTATAGCGTAGAAGTACTGCTGCCAAGCGTCGTCGGCGTGCTGGCGATGGCGTCGGTGATGGTCTGGGGTTTTGTGCGAGTCTGCAATCTGATCAACCAGGAGCCACCGCGGGACTAAGAGTAGCGGTCAAACATGCGGCCAGGCAGGGTCCCTGCATGGGTTTCCATCTGCATCGCACTTCTGGCGTGCGCTATTAAAGTGCGTGTTTTGGAAGGTCCGAAGTATTTTATTGGTGACAGGCTCAGAATCCCGATTTCCGTGCCTATACTTTGGGCAGGTTCAGCTGTAAGGCTGCTGTTACACTTGAGCGGTTTGGGCCAGCGGGTTTGGCCTTGTCGCCCCGGAATGGGCTGGAACATGCGCAAGTTGTCTGGGCAGAGGTTAATGGAAGACCTCGGATTGCCCTATTTCAGGACGATTTCGACGTTTGGTGCACTCACTGATACCACAGTGGTGCATTTGATCCGCAGCGGCGAAGTCATGGCGCTGGATCCCGGTGAGATACTGTTCGAAGCCGGTGAGCACTCCGATGGCTTCTATGTCATTCTCAAAGGCCAGCTGGCCTTTCACAAGCATCATCAGGGCCACTACGGCTTTATCCGCAACTATCATTTTGGCGAAAATATTGGCTTTGTCGGCATGATAGCGCTGCATCGGCGTATCGGTCGCGCGCAGGCCGTGGAAGACGTCATAGTGTTAAAAATATCCACCCGTCTGTTTAACGACCTTTATGAATCCGATACTCAGGAGTTCGCATTGCTGTTGATGAATCTGGCCAGGGACATGGCACGTGGTCTGCGCGCGGTGGACAATCTTGTCGTTGAACACAGCTATGCGGCTGAAGTTGCAGCTGACGCAAGCGCCAGATCCCAGGTAGCGGATATCCCAGATGCCACTGCGGGGGCTGAGGTGCACCGCCAGGCCGGGCTGCATTAGCCCGGCGGTTGTTTACCACATCAGATCGTCAGGTATCTGGTAGTCGGCGTAGGGATCGTCTTCATCGGGCTTGGCTTCGGGCTTGATGCGAATCACGCGCTGCGGTGCCTTTGCTTCCACTCGGGCGGCGATATCATCGGGCATAAGGCCGTAACCCGGCTGCATGATGACGATGGCAAGCTGGCCACGACTGAGCTGGTTGTGCGTTGCGCGATCCAGATGCAGCGTCTTTATGACCCGGTCATGCACAAAGTTGTACGCCATGCTGCCGTCCTTGGGCGCTTTGGTGCTGTGCTGCTGTATCAGTTGCAGGGCTTCGGCCAGGCCTGCCTTGCGGGCTCTGTCTTCCTCGCGCTGCTGGTTCAGCAGGCGATCGCGTTCCTGCTTTTCCTGGCGCTGGCGTTCAATATCGGACTGGACATTGGTGTCCGGATCCTCTGTCTTGATGCCGGACTTGCGCAGCTTGGTTTGCTTGCGCTTGGTGTCCTTGGCCTTCTTGGCCTGGCCCTTGTTGGCCATGCCCATGTTCAGCAGCTGATCCTGCAGTGTGCGCGCCATTATCGTAACTACCCGTGACTGGAAATCAGCCGCACTATAGCATAATCCCGGCGCCGATTAAGAGCTGTACCACGGTGCCGATAGGCTCGGTGCTGGTGTACTATGGCGACAGCCTGGGTTCTGATCAGGTCTGTTGAAAAATCCATGCTGTCTTGTGTTTTGATCCTTGAATGGGAGTCTTGCGCGTGTCTGATCTGGTCGAGCTGTTACCTGCCATTGTGGCATTGACGCTGCTGTCGGTTTCCCCCGGGCTGGATACGCTGCTTACGGTGCGCAATGCGGCGCGCGGCGGTGTGGCTGATGGTGTGGTGACCAGCTTCGGCATCTGCAGCGGGCTCTTTGTACATGCCGTGCTGTCCGCACTGGGCATCTCGGTATTGCTGATGCAGTCTGCGGTGCTTTTTGGTGCGCTTAAGATGGCGGGCGCAGCCTACCTTATCTGGCTGGGGTGGGGCAGTTTGCGCCAGGCGCTGCATGGCCGTGGGCAAGAGGCTGCAGCAGACTCGGTGCAGGCGGTAACGCAGCAGCAGGTTTCTTTCTGGCGCTGTGGGCGCGAGGGCCTGTTGTCGAATTTGCTCAACCCCAAAACCATCATCTTCTATATGGCGTTTTTGCCCCAGTTTATTGATCCCGCCGGTGCGGTGCTGCCCCAGGCCTTGTTGCTGGCGGCGATACACTTTGTTATCGCCATGAGCTGGCAATCGTTGCTGGCGCTGCTGACGTGCCATGTGCGGGGCTGGGTGCGTTTGCCAATATTACGCAGGCTCTGTCATGGCGTTACGGGTCTGGTGATGGTGGCACTGGGCGTGCGATTGGCGCTGGCAAAGATTTAACAGCGTGTTGCCGGGGTTGTGAGTCGCGCGTGGAAAACTGATTACTGAGGTGAATGATGCGAATAGCAGTATTTTGTGGCTCGGCGGATGGGCGTCCCGGCAGTCGGTACAAGGATGCAGCCTTTAAACTGGGTCAGGTATTGGCGGAACGCGGGATTGAGGTGGTGTACGGAGGGGCTCGAGTAGGCCTTATGGGGGCGGTTGCCAGCGGTGCCCTGAGTGAGGGCGGCAAGGTTATTGGCGTATTGCCCAAGGGGCTGGCTGATCGGGAGTTGGCGCATCCGGAACTGACCGAACTGCGGCTGGTGGAAACCATGCACCAGCGCAAGGCGCTGATGTCGGATCTGGCGGATGCCTTTATCGCGTTGCCAGGCGGCGTGGGCACCTTTGAGGAAATATTTGAGATCTGGTGCTGGGCGCAGCTGGGTATTCACCACAAGCCGTTTGGTTTGCTGAGCATCGACGGTTACTACGACAAGCTGGTGGAGTTTATTCGCCAGAGCAGTGATGAGGGCTTTGTGAGGCCCGAGTATGTGGACATGCTGATGGTGGAGTCTGATGCCGAGCAGTTGCTGGCGGCTTTTGATTCGTACCAGCCACCGGCGGATAAGTGGGGCTAAGGATTTGCTCGTCCTGTGTAAACGCCCGGCGAGCAAGGGCCGGGCGCGATCAATGCATGTCAGATGTTAAATACAGCGATGCTTACTGGCGTACGCCCTCAATATTCAGATCCAGGTAGACGGTTTCGGCGGCGGGTCCAAGGTTATAGTTGATACCGAATTCTTTTAGCTTAAGCTCAGCTGTGCCCTGAAAGCCTGCGCGATAGCCTCCCCAGGGGTCATCGCCTTCGCCTACACGAGTTACATTGATGGTGACGGGCTTGGTGATGCCGTGCAGGCTCAGATCACCCTTGAGTACACCGCTACCATCGCCGTTGGTCTTGTAAGATGTGCTCACGAAGGTGATTTCAGGGTAGGTGGCTGCGTCCAGAAATTCGGCGCTGCGCAGGTGCTTGTCACGCTCGGCCTGGTTGGTGTTGACACTGGCGGCTTCGATGGTGATGGCGACGCTGGCGCTGTTCGGGTCTGCGGCATCGTAGATAAAGCTGCCAGCGAATTTCTCCAGTCGGCCTGTGACCCAGCTAAAGCCCAGGTGATTGGCGCGAAAGTTCACGGATGCGTGGGCGCCTTCGGTGTCGATGGCGTATTCAGCGGCATGCAGCGGGCCTGCGGCCAACAGTCCGCCCAGTGTCAGGCATTTAATCAGGTTAGTTTTCATGGGTTCTCCCGGGTGATTCCAAGAATGCGTGTCAGGGTTGAGTCTTTGTCGACAAAATGATGTTTCAGCGCTGCCAGTGCATGCACGCTAGAAAGCGCAATTAGTGCCGTTGAGCTCCAGTAGTGAATAACGCCCGCCTTGTCGGCCTGGTGATGCAGCTCAATGGGTAGCGGCGGCACCGAGAACCAGTTGAATACAGCGATCTCCTGGCCTCCCGCGGTTGACATAACGTAGCCGGAGAGCAACGCCGTAATCATTAATAGGTAAAGCAGGCTATGGGCACATTTAGTTAGCAGGCGGATGGCACGCCCGTGGCCTGGCAGGGCGCGGGGCGCAGGATCCACGCAGCGACACAGTATCCGCAGACTCAGCGCGAGCAGCAGTAGCATGCCCAGACTGCGGTGCCAGTGGGGCAGTGTCTTGTAATTGGGGTCGTAGTAACCCAGATCGATGATATAAAGGCCGAGAAAGTAGAGGCCCAAGACCGCGACAGCCATGAGCCAGTGCAGGCTAATGAGCGGCCAGCCATAGGTTGTGTCATCGTTTCTGAGTTTGAGCTTCACTGCCATAATTGCCCTTTGGTGTTCCTGCCCCTCGTATCGGGTAGATTAGTCCGCTGCGTGCAGTATAGGTTCCGCAGCCAGAGCGCGTAGCGCACCCGCTAATTCAAGCTGACGCTCTATAGTCGAGCGTGTTGCGGCTGTGCTGGCGGGGTTATATATGATTTGAATTAAACCTTATCCCAACATTCATTTACATCGAAAAAGGATGCTTTGCCCCATGACATGGATGAGCTGGTTGTCACTCTGTGCGATTTGCCTGGCGGGTGCCGTATCCCCAGGCCCGAGCCTTGCGGTCGTGCTGCGGCATACTTTGGGCGGCGGCGGTCGCCACGGCATGATGACAGGTATCTGTCATGCGCTCGGCGTCGCGCTCTGGGCGCTGGTGACCATCGCTGGGCTGTCGGTGCTGATTCTTGAGTCCGCGGCGCTATATAGAGTCATTACGCTGGCGGGCGCGGCTTATCTTGTCTGGCTCGGGATCAAGGCGCTGCGCAGTGCCGGTGGCGGGGCACTGCAGGCCGAGGCGGGCAAGCCTGCCAGCCTTGTGCGCGCCGGCATCGATGGTTTTATGATCTCTGTGCTCAACCCAAAGCTGGCTATGTTCTTCCTGGCGCTGTTCTCCCAGTTCGTGTCCCCCGGTATGTCGCTGGCGGGCCAGGCGCTGATGATTGGTACGGCGGCGGTTATCGACGGCCTCTGGTACTGTCTGGTGGCGCTGTTTCTGTCCCGTACCGGGGTGCTCGCCTGGCTGGCTCAGCGCAGCCGCGCCATCGATAGAACCACCGGGGTTATCCTGCTTTTGCTGGCGCTGCGCGTGGTGCAATTGCAGGCGTAGCGCAACGATTTTTCTTTTGTAATCAATCCTTTTGCATTCTTCATCAAGGCTGGTATACTGCCGGCCTGTCTCGTTTAGAGGCTGGTCAGACGACCATGTTATGGTAGCTCTGCTGGTCCTCCCGCAACGATAAACCGTGAACCTGGTCAGGCCTGGAAGGGAGCAGCCACAGCGGTCGACTCGTGTGCCGGGATGTGGCTGGTGGAGCTGCCCCCATCTTTATTTAACTCTTTGTTTTACCTCGAATTATTGGTTGTTATACCTGTGCTGCATGGAAGTGCGACACAAGGTGCGACACAATGCCCCGTCCTTGTGCTTATATCCAACCCTCAGAACATTCCGTTTTTTACTTCAGTATTCGTGTGCCCCAGACCTATATCCGTCATTCATTACAGACCAGATACAGGTCTAAGACCATCGTAGGAAGTGCGTTGCTCCTGAGCAGGCACAGTTTTTGTTTGCCCACGCTGAAGAGCTGAAATCGGTTGAGATATCCGTACTGTGCGGAAGCACTCTGATACTGCTGCTGAAGTACGTCAGGTGCAAGGCGGCTCCGTGCCTGCTGTACGTGCGAAGGGCTGCCCTGACTTTTGGCCATCCTGCAGCAGTCACTTGAAGCCCTGCGCCTTGAAGTTGCTGGTGAAAAAGCACTTTAGGAAGTGGGCAGGCCTCTCTGGCTTTCCACACGGTTGCGGCCCTTGTCCTTGGCGCGGTAGAGCGCGTCATCGGCACGGCGCAGCAGGTCTTCGAAGCTGTCGTCGGCCTGGAACAGGCTGACGCCGAAGCTGGCGGTGAAACTCAGGCCGGGCTCTATCTCGTGCTGCTGAATCAGTTTGCGCAGTTTTTCACAGGCCTGCAGGGCATTTTCCAGCGCCATATTGGGGAAAATAAGGGTGAACTCTTCACCGCCCCAGCGGGCAAAACAATCGACACTGCGGATATTGCTGCGCACCAGATCGGCGGTGTTTTTCAGTACCTGATCGCCGATACCATGACCGTGGGTGTCGTTGATATCCTTGAATAGATCGAGGTCAAAAATGGCCAGTGAAAGGGGGTGCTTGTAGCGTTTGGCGCGGCTAATTTCCTGCTGGATTTCTTCCTCGAAGCGCTTGCGGTTAGCGATTTCGGTCAGCTGGTCGGTATTCGAGACGTATTCTACTTCGCGTATTTTTGCCTTTAATTCCCGGTTTTTTTCTTCCAGTTCGCAGGCTTTCTGCTGCAGGGTGTTTTCCAGTGTAATACTGCCATCACGCAGGTATTTGTTCTGTTCGATTAGCTCAAATTGAAGAGCTTTGTACTGATGAATGTCCTCGGCGGCACCGATAATACGGGAGGCGCTGCCATCGGGGTGACGGCTGAGAATGCGAGCTCGATCCCGTACCCAGAGATAACTGTTGTCGGCTTTCTTGCAGCGATATTCAATGCAGGAGTCTTCGCGTGCGCCTTTGATAAAGCTATCGATATTATCAATCACACGGGAATAATCGTCCGGATGAATAATGTTTTCCCAACTAAAGACATCATGTTGCAAGCTGCCTGTTTCATAGCCTAGCATGCGATACCAGCCGGGGTTGCGTGCGACATGGCCTGTGTCGGCGTGCCAGTCCCAGGTGCCTTCAACAATGATATCCAGGATTTGATTAAGGGTCGTATCGGCCTCGGCCAGAGAGCTGTGCTGGTAGGTTTTATGCATCAGTCAGGGGCCCATGTTGCGAGGAAAAACAGCTGTAACCCCGGGGCGCGCTAAAGCCGGACAGGTCGAATAATCTGGGAACAATGAGGTCGCAGTGATATGCAGGTTCAGGTTGGCAGGGGTGAAGTGTCATGGTTACCGGATCCCATACAGGCATGCTGAATCATGGAGCTGTACCAGGCCAGCAAATAACCGGCCTTATGCGCGTTGAACCCTTATCCTAACAGTACTTTGGCTGCAAAACCCATTTGTTTTACAGCGTGAGAAACCCTGTTGCGCGTACGCTGGTGATTGGTGCATATACTTAATATCAGGCATGTTTTAGACATGTTTTTAATGTCAGCTGCATGCCTTCCATGATCCTGCCCAGGCCCGCTAAGCCTTAATCAGGCAGGCTCGTCCGCTGCGTCTGAGTAGACGCAAACATTCCAGGCCTGCGCCAGGCCATCGGGCGCTTCGCAGTAACGACTGAAAAACTCAGTGATCTCGCGGCGCTGGCAGTGTTGCTCGAAGGCATTCATGTCCTGCCATATTTCATGAAAAACTATGGGGTAGCTTTCGCCATCGGCGAAGGGGCTGCTGACCTGGCGGGTGACGCGGTATTGCACACAACCATCTTCACGCAGCGTATTGGGTTCAAGGGACTGCAATTTGGCAAAAAGCTCGGCGTCTCTGCCCGGGCGGGGCTTGAACTGGGCGGTGCAGTAAACGAGGGATGACATTGGCAAGTTCCGGTTAGCATGTTTAATAAAATGCCGAGTATACGTAGCCGAATCCTCTATGTCTTTCTGCCTGGCGCCAGGTCTGTTATGCGGGCAGGTTATTTCAGTGCATGCTCGTCATGGTGCTTTGTTGTGGCCTTTGGTTGTGATTACAGATCAGGTTTTGTATGTCGGTCAGCAGCGGGATGCTTATAAAGGTAATAGGGGGTTTCACTTGTGTTGTCGTGGCAGCGTATAATCAGACGCTTTTTGTCAGCGCTAACATAGTCTTGGTGGTGCCGGCATTGTTCCAGCAGATGTTATTCATATAAGGATTAGAGAATATGTTGAAACGACGGACATTGATCGCAGCAGCGACTTTGGGGATGTTGTTGGGGCCTTTCGCCAGCGCTGACTATAAGCCTGAATATACGGTATCCACGGTTCTGCCGGCGGCATTCCCCTGGGGCCAGGCCGCTGAGAAGTGGGTCGAGCTGGTGACGGAGCGCTCCGAAGGCCGTATCAATATGAAAATCTACAGCAACTCCCAGCTGGTCTCAGGCGATCAGACCAAGGAATTTTCCGCCATGCGTTCGGGGCTGATCGATATGTCGGTGGGTTCCACCATCAACTGGTCGCCGCAGGTGCCGGAACTGAACCTGTTTTCTCTGCCGTTTCTGATGCCAGACGAACAGGCCATTGATGCGATTACGCAGGGCGATGCTGGCAAGGCTGTATTCGAGGCGATTGAGAAACGTGGCGTGACGCCGCTGGCCTGGGGTGAGAACGGCTTTCGTGAACTGTCCAACTCCAAGCATGCCATAGTGACGCCTGATGATCTGAAGGGGCTCAAGATCCGTGTTGTCGGCTCGCCGCTGTTCCAGGATACCTTCAGCGCCCTGGGTGCCAACCCGACTCAGATGAGCTGGGCTGATGCCAAGCCTGCACTGACCACAGGCGCCGTCGATGGCCAGGAAAATCCCTTGTCTGTGTTCGATGTCGCCCGTATTGATCAGGTCGGTCAGATCTACCTGACCCAGTGGCACTACATGGCCGACCCGCTGGTATTTGCTGTCAGCAACCGTGTGTGGAAAACCTTCTCGGCTGAAGATCAGGCGCTGCTCAAGCAGGCGGCCATTGATGCTGGGCAGTGGGAAATCAAGAAGTCCCGTGCTGAGCTGGCTGACACCCTGGCCATGATCAAGGAACGTGGCGTCAACGTCACCGACCTGACGCCGGAACAGCAGGCGGCTTTCGTACAGGCGACCAAGTCGGTGTACGACACCTGGACGCCGCGCATCGGGGCGGATCTTGTGAAGCAGGCGCAGGACGCCGTCGCTAACCGCTCGCAGTAAATCGCGCAATTCCGCGCCCGCAGCCAGTGCTGTGGGCGCGCCTTTAATTCGGAGTCAACATGTCCCCCAGATCGCCGAAAGCCGGCCCCGAAGCCTGGCTGGCTTCGCTGGCGCTGGCTGCCATCTGCCTGATCAGTCTGGGCAATGTGGTCGTCAGGTATGCCACTGACGCATCTTTTGCCTTCACCGAGGAATACTCGGTGTTTCTGCTGGTGGTGATGACCTTCGCCGGTGCCGCCGTGGCGGCCCGTTCCAACCAGCATATCCGTATAGAGTTGATCGAACACCGTTTGCCGGCGAGCTGGCTGCCGCTGCTCTATGTGCTGCAGTGGGCCGCGAGCCTGCTGGTGCTGGCTATTGCCGTTTGGTATGGCGCCATCTTCGCGTTTGAAGAGTATGAGTGGGAGTCGCTGTCTCCGGGCCTGGGGCTGCCCAACTGGATTTACGTGATCTGGCTGCCAGTGCTCTGCGGCGCCATGATGATCCGACTTACCCAGAATTTGATCGACCGGCTGCGCGGGCGCGACAACGCACAGGCTGAGGAAGAGCACTATGAGTCCTGATTTGCTGATGATTGGCAGTTTTCTGCTGGCGCTGTTGCTGGGTGTGCCCGTGGCCTTTTCCCTGGGGCTGGGCGGTGTGGTTGGTATTCTGAGTGGCCTGTCCCCCGATATGCTGGCGACCCTGGGCACCAATACCTACAACAGTGTGGCGAAGTATCCGCTGATCGCCATACCACTGTTTATCCTCACCGGTCTTATCTTTGAGCGCGCAGGTGTGGCCGCAAGCCTGGTGCGCTTTGCCCAGGCGCTGATCGGGCCCCGACATGGTGGCCTGGCCGTGGTTGCCATCCTGGTATGCCTGATCATGGGTGGCATGAGTGGTTCGGGCCCGGCGGATGCCGCCGCCGTGGCGATGGTTATGTTGCCAAGCATGCGCAAGGCGGGCTATCCGCAGCCATTTTCCGCCGCCCTGATTGCGGCCTCATCCTCGACCGCAATACTGATACCGCCGTCCATCGCGCTGATTCTGTATTCCATAGTGGTGCCGGGTGTCGATCTGCGGGCGCTTTTTGCCGCCGGTCTCTTTCCTGGCATCCTGGCCGGGATGTCACTGTTGGTGCCAGCCTGGCTGCTGTCGCGGCATTACGGCTGGGAATCGCCGGATGCGTCCGAGCGGCCGCCGCTGCTGCAGAGTTTTCGCGAGGCAATACCTGCATTGTTTGCACCTGTGCTGATTCTTGGCGGATTGCGTTCTGGGCTCTTTACGCCCACGGAAGCGGCAGTCGTGGCCGTTACCTATGGCGTGATCGTGGGTGTGGTGGTGTACCGCAAGCTTGGCTGGCGCGATATCGCCAGTCTGCTGAATGATGCGGCTGTGACCTCCGGCATCGTTATGCTGATCATCGCCCTGGCGGGCATCTTTGCCTGGGCCGGCACCACGCTGGGTACCTTCCGTCACTTGGCCGACGCACTGCTGTCGCTGTCGGACAATGGTTGGGTGTTGCTGGGGCTGGTAATGGTGCTGGTGCTGATCGCCGGCATGCTGCTGGATGCGATTTCGATCTATCTGATTCTGATTCCCATTCTGTTGCCGCTGATGCAGCATTTTCAGTGGAACCCGGTGTGGTTCGGTATTCTGCTGGCGATGAATATCGCTATCGGGCAGTTTACGCCGCCGGTGGCGGTCAACCTGATGGTGACCACGCGTATCGCCAATATACGGCTGGAGCAGACCCTGGGCTGGGCGCTGGTATTTATCGCCGCCATGTCGGTCAGTCTGTTGCTGGTGATGCTGATCCCCGGAATAGCCCTCTGGCTGCCGGACAAGCTCGGTTACGTGGTGGGCGACTGGTAGCAAGGTGAGCATTTTTATCTTACATCGACCCATTACGATGGTTGAGGTGAGATTGAGGTGACTGTGTTGGAGCCTGTGCAGGATGGGGTATCCGAGTGGTTTGATGGCGCGTTACTTTCTTTGCTTGTGCAAAGAAATAAAGTAACCAAAGCCCCCCATAAGCCGGCCTTCGGCTGCACTGCGCGCCAGAATCATGCGTCCGGACGCCCTGCCTTCAAGCTGAAAGGCGGGACATCCATGACGGCGGCTCGACAGTCCCTGTCTCGCCCCGTCGGGTCTGATCGGAACATAATCCCGGTGCTCTTCGGCTGCTGAGGGGGAACAAGAGCCGCTCTGATGTTTCGTGAGAATGCTCTAACGCTGTTTAAGTTGGCCATTTGCCGATTTATCACTTCCAAGGTTGCCTCATAACGGACTTGCCCTCGTAGCAATCGGCTACGGATACCGGCGTTCTGCCCATGGCTGTCGTCAGGATAATCACTACACTTTAAAGTGCTCATGGCCACAGTGTCATGGCGGGCGTGCCGTTAGCAACAGCGGGTGCGCTCCCCCTGTTTTGACAACCAGACGGAGGTTTGTATGTTCAATTTCGAGCTGAAATACCTGAAGCCGTTCTGTCTATCCGCCTTTTTGCTGTCAGGCACTCCGGGGGCCCTGGCGCAGACCAATGCGCAGGCAGCATCCCTGTTTGATCGCTTGGGCGGCCTTGCACCCATTTCCGTGGTGGTAAGTGATTTTGTCGATGTAGTGGTTGCGGACAGCGTGATCAATGCGAACGAGGCGGTGGCTGCGAGTCGTTCGCGGGTGCCGTCACCCTATCTTAAGTACCAGGTAACAGCGATGGTCTGCGAGGTGACCGGTGGACCTTGTCGCTATACCGGTCGGGACATGAAGGTGTCCCACGTACATCTGAACATCAGTGCTGCAGAGTGGGATCAAATGGTGAGCCTGTTCAAGGACGTGCTGGCAAAACATCAGGTACCCGAGACCGAAACCGCTGAGCTGCTGGATATTGTCGGCTCCACCCGGGCGGATATCGTCACGGCTCCCTGACCGAAGCTGGTTACGCCTGGCGCAGCTTCGCAGCGGTCAATGCCAGGCGTTGCCAGGTTCAGTCAGTATTTCGCCGCCATAATGCCTGCGTTATTTCTTCTTCAGGTGCCGGGTCAGCGGATAGAGTAGCTGACCCATAAAACTTCTGGGCAGGCGCACCGTGGTGCCGTAGTCCGCTGGCCAGTGCTTTGCGGGCATATGGTAGGTGCCGAAGAGGCGATCGAACAGCACCGTATGGGCCGAGTAGTTGGTGTCGATGGCGGGTTTTTCCGAGCTGTGGTGCCAGTGGTGAAACTGCGGCGTGACCATAATGTACTTTAGCGGGCCGAAGGAAATGCCCAGATTGCAGTGAATCAGAATAGCCTGCAGCGCCGCAATGGCGACGTAGATATCCAGCGCCGCCTGGTCTGCACCCAGCAGATAGAGCGGCACCATCACCATGGCCCTTTCCGAGAAGACCTGGATAAAATGCCCGCGCGAACCTGCGAGCCAGTCTAGATGTTCAATGGAATGGTGTACGGCGTGGATAGGCCAGAGCAGTTGTACCTCGTGGTAGAGGCGATGCTCCCAATAGAGAACGAAATCGGCGCACAGAATAATGATCAGCACCTGCAGCAATACAGGCACCGAGCGAATGGCCTGCTGCACGCTTTCGCTCAGGGCCCAGTCGAAGTGGCTGGCGTGGTAGTTTCCGTAAATCAGAATGGCCGAGATGGCCAGGTGATTGAAGCAGAAATAGAACAGATCCAGCCCCCATTCGGGCCGCAGCACCACCTGGTTGCGGTACTTTGGGAAAAGCTTTTCCAGCGTCATGAATACCGCGATAGAACCCATAAAGGCGAGAATCAGCCAGTCGACCCCCAGTGACAGTCGGCGCGGCTCCACTGGGCCCACCGGAATGCTGTAGCCGCCCAGGGCAAAGGCGATCAGGGTTAGCACTATGCCCGCCGCCCCCAGGCGCTTGTAGCCGTTCAGAACAAAACTGAGTACGCCAAAGAAGAGCGAAAAATACATGCCGTACTTGAGAAACTGCTGCAAGAAGGCCGCGTCGTAGGCTTGGCGCAGTTCGATGGTCGTCAGATAGGCAGGATACAGATAGGCCAGTACCGCGAGCAGGCTGAGCGTGCCCAGTGCCACAGAGCAGTAGCCACTGATCTTGCCATCACCCAGGCGAAATTGGCGTGCGGCATCCAGCTCCTGTTGCCGTTCCCTGTAGGAGTAGTCGTGTTTCATCCGTTGCCCATTTAATGCCAAAGTCTGTGTGATTCACGGTGATGTTCAACGCAGCGCCTTGTATCCGCTGGCGTCGTGAAACCGGCCCGTGACTCTGGCGATAATAATGGACTCTGCAGGCGGGCGCGAGGGTTGGCGCGAGGGCGGGTTTAAAGACTTAGGGGCGCATGAGGCCGACAGGCGCTGTTGCGTCTGCCGGCTCTGTGTTACGGGGATGCTGAAGGGTTAAGCCTTGAGGTGCTGGCCGAAGAACTCAATGGTGCGGCTCCAAGCGAGTTCTGCTGCCGCTTCGTCGTAGCGCTCGGTGGAGTCGTTATGAAAGCCGTGATTAACACCGCTGTACATATGCATGTTGTAGCTTTTGTCTGCCGCTTTTAGGTCCGCTTCATACTCGGGCCAGGTGGCATTGACTCGCTTGTCGAGCTCCGCCAGGTGAATCAGCAGCGGCGCCTTGATGTTGGCGCGCAGTTCCTTCACCGGCGGTGTGCCGTAGAAGGGCGCCGACGCATTGACTACATCCGGCAGGCTTGCCGCCAGCATGTTGGCAACGTAGCCACCGAAACAGAAACCCACCACGCCGAGCTTGCCGTTGCTTTGGGGGTGCGCTTTAAGAAAGCGGGCCGCAGCCTTGAAGTCGGCTTCTACCTTGGCCTTGTCCAGCGAACTCTGCATCTCGCGGCCCTGGTCATCATTGCCGGGGTAGCCGCCCAGTGAGTGCAGAATATCGGGGGCAAAGGCGATAAAGCCGGCCTTGGCCACGCGCCGGGCCACGTCTTCTACATAGGGATTCAGGCCGCGGTTTTCGTGCACCACCAGTACCATGCCGGTAGGCCCCGCTACCTCTTTGGGCATCACCAGGTAACCCCGGCCTTCACCATGACCCTCGGGGGACGGGAAGGTCATGTATTCGGCCTTGATGTCACCGTCATTGAAAGATACTTGCTCAGCCAGGGCATAGTTGGGCAGCAGTGCCGCCGACAGCACGCTCATGCTGAAGCCCAGCACAGTTAGCGATGACAGGCGGGTGAGAAATTCGCGCCGGCTGATATCGCCGTGGGCGTATTCGTCGTACCAGTCGAAGGCTTCCTGCGGAATCTGCTGTGGCTCGCCATTTTCCTTGTTAGCTTGCATTCAGTTGCGCCTCAATCGTTTGTAAGGGGTAGCGTAATCAGGCTAGCAGAATGTGGTGAAAAGCTCGCGATAAGTTGCACAGCTTTACATTCCTTTACAGTTGAGATGTTTGTCATGAAAGATACCCTGGGTTCTGGCGTCGCTATTTGGCTTGTTGGCGGCCAACTGCCGATACAAAAGACAGGGGTTCCTGTGGTTGCTCTAAACACAGGGTTGGTAGCGCGGCTATAGTTGGCTGCAGAAGTGCAGGACGGTGTTGACCTGATACGGCGTTCTGCGTAATAACTTTTGGTCACAGGGCCAATCAGGAAGGGAAACGACTATGAACGAAAAGGAAAAAATGCTGGCGGGTTTGCCCTTTGATCCCAGGGACCCTGTGTTGGTGGGTTATCGGCTGGGCGCAAAATCAGTGTGTCACCGATTCAATATGGCGGATCCTGCCGATCTTGAGGATCGGATGATGCTTCTGGCCGGGCTGTTGCGACTTAAAGGCGCAGCGCATATAGAGCCAAACTTCTTTTGTGATTACGGTTTCAACATCTATATTGGCGATGGCTTCTATTCAAACCATAATCTGACGATTCTGGATGTTTGCCGGGTGGATATTGGCAGTAAGGTCATGTTCGGGCCTAACGTTTTGCTGTCTGGTGCCACGCATCCTGTTGATCCGGTCGAGCGAATGAGTAATGAGTACGGTGCGCCCATCAAAATTGGTGACAATAGCTGGCTCGGCGGTAACGTTGTGGTGCTGCCGGGCATCACTATTGGCAATAATTGCGTTGTGGGTGCAGGCAGCGTTGTCACCCGTGATCTGCCGGATAATGTTGTGGCGGCGGGAAATCCCTGTCGGGTTATCAGGTCGGTGTAGGTTGTTGTGTGGTGTTGTGAGAGTCCGGTCTCCGGATGAATCTGGCGTTGTACTGATGGGCGAAACGGCGCATCTGCCTCGATATGTTCAGTATGACAACCAGCCACAGTGGTCATCTGACAAGTCTTTTCCGACTGTAGGTATCAACCACATAGGTATTAACCCGGTGGCAATTTAGATCTGATATAATGTGCGCATGAATACCGACGCACGCAAGCTCAGCACAGAGCAACAAGAACTTCTCAGACAGCAAGCCATTCGGCTCCGTTTGGAAGGCAAAACTTTCCGTGAGATCGGGCAGCTGCTCAATGTTCACCCCGATACTGTTGGACGCTGGTACCAGCGTTATGAAGCCGGCGGCAAGGCGGCCTTGGCAGTACAAAAACGGGGCCCCAAGAACAAGCCGCGTCGTCTGACCGAGGCGCAGGAGCAACGTGTCATTGAGGCGATTCAGGACCAGATGCCGGATCAGTACAAACTGGGGTTTGCTCTCTGGACGCGGCGTGCTATCGCCGAGTTGATCAAGCAATTCTGGGGTATCAACATTCCGGTTCGCACTCTGGGCGACTACCTCAAGCGCTGGGGCTTCTCGCCGCAGAAGCCGCTGAAAAAAGCCTGGGAACAGAACCCGACCCGTGTCGATGCTTGGCTGAAAGAAGAGTATCCGCAAATCAAGGCGCGTGCCAAAGCCGAGAATGCGCAGATTTTCTGGGGTGATGAAACCGGGATCAAGAATACAACCCAGCATGGTCGTAGTTATGCTCCGATCGGCAAAACGCCCGTGCAGCCACTGCCGGCCAAGCGAGTATCGCTAAATATGATCTCGGCGATCACCAACCAAGGGACAGTGCGTTTCATGCTGTACGAATCGACGATGAACGCCAGGGTTCTCATCAAATTTCTTCGGGCTCTGATCGAGTCGACGCCCGGCAAAGTGTTTCTGATTCTGGATAACCTGCGAGTCCATCATGCCAAGATCGTGAAGCGCTGGCTCGCAAAGAAGCCCGTGAAGCGCTACCTGGAAGTGTTCTTTTTGCCAGCGTACTCACCTGAACTGAACCCGGATGAATACTTGAACTGCGACCTGAAAAACATGGTGCACAGTGGTCCGGCGGTCCGCTCGATTGAAGACCTGAAGAAACGCACTCGAGCATGCATGCC
>NZ_BCNS01000202.1 GCF_001528745.1 Marinobacterium profundum
GATTTTCAACAGCCTGCTAGATGAAGAAATGGTACGAGAGTACATCCGTAATCAGGAGAGAGCGGACGAACATCGGGATCAACTGACGCTGGGGATGATGTAGCGCCTTGTGCGCAATTGAAAGCCCTTTGAGGGCGTCCCCTGATAAGCCTCCGGCTTTGCCGGAGGTCATTTAACTTTACTTTAAAAAAGTAAAGCACTCATGGATCATGAGGGTTACCTCTATGGCTTTGATGTTCGTTTAGTCGCACTCATTAAAGCCGGTAACCCTCCCTTCTGCAGGGCAGGTGCCAGATTAAGTCTGAACTAATGCAAATAATGGAGTATCTCATTCGAGCACTTTTCCGGGATGTCTGGAGCAGATTGCGACTGTTGTCCGATGGTGAGCACTGGTTTATCCCGGCGCTCTGCGACCGACGACAATACCCGAGGTAATACCGCCGCAGGCGAGTTCCGCCCGATAGCGTTTCCATCGCTCGCAATAGGCCGAAGCTCCCTTGCGGAGGTCGGCTTCACCTTTCGGCCCGATCTCGCGCTTCGGCTTCGCAGGGCTGCCCACGACCAGCGTGTTATCAGGAATCTCCATGCCTTCAGTGACGAGGGCTCCGGCCCCTATCAGGCAATTGCGACCGATCTTGGCGCCATTCAGCACCATTGCGCCCATGCCGATCAGACTGTTGTCGCCAACCGTGCAGCCGTGCAGCATTGCACGATGGCCTATGGTACAGCCCTTACCGATACGCAACGGAAAGCCGGGATCGACATGTAGAACCGCATTGTCCTGAACGTTACTTCCTTCGCCGATCTCTATGGTGTCGTCGTCGGCGCGCAGGACTGCGCCGAACCATATGCTGGCGTCGCGGCCAAGGCGCACGTCTCCGATCAGGATGGCGCCTGGCGCGATCCAAGCCTCGCCGTCGTCGGGTCCCTGAACGCTCATGTTGCTTAGGTCAAATAACCAGCCGGTCATGGTGTCAACTCCTCTTGTTATGTGTTGTGCGGCTGCTCCGACTGCGAAATGTCGGCGGAGCGGAGGTCATGGCGACGCAAGGTTGCCACGACCGGGGCCTCAGAAAGCAACCTTGTCGGCGCCCTTCAGTTCGAGTATCTCGCGTGCCTCATCGGGGGAGGCGATTTCCAATCCCAGCCCCTCGATGATTTGTCGAACTGCCTTTACCTGTTCGGCACTGCTGGTCGCCAGACGGCCGGGTGCCGCCCAGAGCGAATCTTCCAGACCGACCCGGACGTGGCCGCCTAGAGCAGCCGACATCGCAGCGAGCGGCAACTGGTGGCGGCCCGCCCCCAGAACTGACCAGCGGTAGCTGTCGCCAAACAGACGGTCAGCGGTGCGCTTCATGTGCATCACATCATCGGGATGCGCGCCAATACCGCCCATCAGGCCAAAGACCGTCTGGATGAACAGTGGCCCCTTGACCAACCCAGCATCCACGAAGTGTTTGAGGTTGTACAGATGGGCCGTGTCATAGCATTCAAATTCGAATTTCGTGCCATTGGGACCCAGCGTGGTGAGGATGTGTTCGATATCCTCGAATGTGTTGTGGAAGAGGATGCCCTTGTCGCCGATATAGTTCCTCTCCCATTCGTGCTTCAGCCGTCCTTCAAAGCGCTTAAGCATCGGAAAGAGGCCAAAGTTCATCGAGCCCATGTTCAAGGACGCAAGCTCGGGCTGCCATTTGGCGGCAGGGCGGACCCGTTCTTGGATACTCATGGTGGGAGCGCCGCCGGTGGTGATATTGACCACACAATCCGAGCGCTGCTTGATGACATCTAGGAAGGGCTGGAAGGCTTCGGGGGTCTGGTCGGGGCGACCGTCCTCGGGATTACGGGCGTGCAGATGAACAACCGCTGCCCCGGCCTCGGTCGCGCCGATAGCGGCTTCGGCGATCTCGCTGGCGGTAACTGGCAGAAATTCCGACATGGATGGGGTGTGGATCGCGCCGGTGACGGCACAAGTGATAATCACTTTGCGTTTGGTGGTCATGAGTGTAGCTCTCCTGTTATTAATCGTTGTCGCGTAGAAATCGGCCCAGCTCGGCTAGCCGCGTATCACGCTGGCGGCTGAGTTCCTGCACCTGAGAGGGAGCAGGTAGGTCTGCCGCGACGATTTCGGCGGCGCGTTCGGTAAAGGCCTCCCCCCGTGCGGCGCTGTCGCTCAGCCGCGCCATGGTGGGGCCGTAGCGGTCTAGATAGTCCTTCACCCCTCCTGGCGCGTTCAGGTTGATCGTCGCCATCGGTCCCAACAGAGTCCAGCGTCGGCCCAGCCCGTGGCAGATCGTGTCATCCAGCCCCTGAGGGGTCACGATGCCCTCCTCAATTAGCCGGAGCGACTCGGCAAGCACCACGGCTTGCAGACGGTTTAGCACGAATCCGTCGATCTCGCGGGTGAGCCGGACAGGCACCTGCGCCACGTCGCGCATAAGCGCCTCGGCGCGGTCCATGACTTCAGGCGCGGTATCTGGGCCGGGACATAGCTCGACCACCGGAATAACATGGGGCGGGTTCACGGGATGCGCCACAAGGATGCGTGCTCGCCCCGCCAGACCTTCGGCAAAGCGCGAGGCTACCAGCGCCGAGCTGGAAGAGGCGAGGATGGTTTTCGACCCAGTGAGGCGATCGAGTTCGGCATATATCTCGCGCTTGATCTCCAGTTTTTCCGGGCCGTTTTCCTGAACCCATTCCACCCTGTCGACGGCAGTGGCCATGTCTGCACAAATCGTCACCTGTGCAATGGAAGATGGGTCGTCGCCACTCTGGCGGCAGGTCTCAGCCAGTTCGTCGAGTGCGTGCGCCCGCACTTTGGCGTCGGGATCCCACAGCCGCACCTCGCAGCCTGCCCGGGCAAAAACCAGTGTCCAGGCACGGCCAATCAGGCCACCGCCAATAACCGCAATACGTCGTGTCATTTAGAGCTCCTCCCGCCGTAGCGGACGTGTTGTTACGTCTGAGACTCCCCGTTACGCAGCGCCTTCCCCAGATCGCTGGCGGCCTCAGAGATGTCGTGGATGATGGCCTGTTGTAGGGCATCGGGATCGCCATTCCGCAGTGACTGTAAGGCGGCGCAATGGCTGGCCATCGACTGGTCGAAATGCATCGGTGCCGCGACCGCGACCGCGACCGCGACCGCGACCGCTATGCGCATAAGCGGCCCCACCCGCAGCCATAATCCCTTGATCTGGCTCATCAGAATCGGCCGATCTGCCGCACGATAGATGAGCGAATGGAAGCGCCAGTTGTTTTCGAGATACATGTCGACATCGCCGATTTCGGCGGCGGTGTGCATCAGATTGAAGGCATTATTGATGACGCGCATCTGGGCTGGTCCGATCCGTTTGATCGCCTGTGTCGCGGCGAAGCCTTCAAGATTGACGCGGATATCACGGATATCTATTAATTCCGCATTCGTCAGGATGGGGACGCGCAGAACACGGTTGCCGCCAAAAGCCTCAAGTCCGCCATCGCCCTCAAGTCGCCGCAAGGCCTCGCGCACGGGTGTGACGCTGGTTTCCAGAACTGATGCCACTTTGCGCAAGCTGATTTCTTCCCCCGGGCGGAAATAACCGCTGATCAGGGCATGACGAAGTGTCGCGTAAACCAGCGACTGCGCGGTCGCACCTTCCTGGAGCTCCAGTGGCCGCTGCCGGGGCCGCTGCCGGGGCCGCTGCCGGGGCCAGCTGTCGTGTTGGACGTCTTTCATCAGAAATTGATTCGAACCATCAAAAGCGTGATCTCACTTAAATTTCATTAGAGTGTAGATTGCAGAATAAATCAATTAATATCCAATAAAATAGTGCTAAAAAAGCATATTGACGGATTTTGAAGTATAAAGGTATATTAAGTGTGATCACGTTTATCGGCGTGGCTATGCAACTGCCGCTGGCAGTTGATCAATGAATTTTCAAAGGAATAATAAAAAATGCGGAACTATATTTTTGCCACCGTGGCTGCGATAAGTCTCATGGCCGGCACCGCCGTCGCGCAGGAAACCCAGGTATTTGATGTGAGCCTGCCTCTGGGGCCGGACACGTATATTGATGTCGGCGCCCTGACATTTGGTGGGGAGCTGGAGAGGCTTTCTGGCGGACGTCTCACGATCCGCCCCCATTACAACAACGCCCTGGGCGGCGAACGCGAGGTGGTCGAGGGAATCGGCTTCGGTCTGATCGACATGGGCATCACCTCTACCGGTCCTATGGGTGGCTTCGTTGATGAGTTCATGCTGTTTGACCTACCCTACATTTTCACCAGTCCTGAGCAGGCCTACGGCTTTCTGGATGGGCAATATGGTGAAGAACTGGCGCAGAAGCTGGAAGAAAAGGTAGGTGTCAAGATCCTCGGCTGGATGGAAAACGGGTTCCGTCATAACACCAATAACGTGCGGGCGCTGAAAACACCCGATGATCTGGCCGGTATTCGGCACCGCACGCAGGAAAGTCGAGTGCAGGTCGATACCTGGACTGCACTCGGAGCGAATGCCTCGCCCATGGCTTGGACCGAGGTCTTTACGGCGCTTCAGCAGGGTGTGATTGACAGTCAGGAAAACCCGATCGGGGCTATTTATGACGCCAAGTTTTATGAGGTGCAGAAATATCTGAACCTCACGAGGCATGTCTATTCGCCGACGCCTTTGATGATGGGGGCGGAGTTGTTCAACTCCCTGTCGGAGCAGGATCAGGCGATCGTACTTAAGGCTGCCGAAATCGCCGTGCCGGTGCAGCGTGAAGCAACGCAGCGCATGGAGCAGCAACTTATCCCTAAGTTGGAAGAGCTGGGGATGGAGGTCACACGCCCCGATATCGCTCCTTTCCGGGAGCGCGTACAGCCTGTGATTGAGCAGTGGAAAGAGGTCATTGGCGCCGAACTAGTGGATGCCGCGATCAACTTTCAGCCTTGATTGCGCTTCCTTTGATGCGGGCCCGGCAGGTAGCCTGGGCCCGCCACTTCCAACACTTCAGGAGATTGCCATGCAAGTCGTTTTGCGCAAGCTGATACGGGGTGTAGATGGCGTCAACTGGCTGTGCGGATGGTTTTTAGCCGCTCTCCTACTGGTGATGACCGTTTTGATAAGTTGGCAGGTGTTCGCGCGCTACGTCGTAGAGCTTCTCCGAGTTACTCCCAAGGCTACAAGGATGAAACGCTCGCATTGGCGTCGCCAGGGCTGGAGGGTCAAGGCGGCGCGTAAGTTCAAGGCGACAGTGAACTCGCGGCACTCGCTACCTTTGGCGCTGAGCCTGCTTAAGCAGAGTTTTACGGCAGCGGCACCCAGCCCAGAAGTGGATAGGGGGAAGCCAGGGTTGCTCAGTGTATTATCAGCGTTTGTTAGCAGAGCATGATCTGACGTGCAGCATGAGTGCGAAGGCACCTTGTACGACAACGCCGGCGCCGAGACGATCTTCCATAGCCTGAAAGTTGAAGCCATCATCGGCGAGCATTTTTCGATGCGCGAAAGCATGCGTCACCGGGTGTTTGAGTAGATTGAGCTGGACTACAACCGGCAACGCCTGCACAGTATGATCGGCTTTATGAGTCTCGAGACGTCGCTTAAACTTGTGTCCACTATTGCTGGGTAAACTCAATTAGAGCTCCTCTCGCCGTGGTGGGCGTGTTGTTACTTCTGAAGCACTCCATTACGCAGTGCCTTCCCCAGATCGCTGGCGGCCTCAGATATGTCGTGGATGATGGCCTGTCGTAGGGCATCGGGATCGCCATTCCGCAGCGCCTGCAAGGCGGCGCAATGGCTGGCCATCGACTGGTCGAAATGCATCGGCGCCGCGACCGCGATGCGCATAAGCGGCCCCACCCGCAGCCATAATCCCTTGATCTGGCTCATCAGAATTGGCCGATCTGCCGCGCGATAGATGAGCGAATGGAAGCGCCAGTTGTTTTCGAGATACATGTCTACATCGCCGATTTTGGCGGCGGTGTGCATCAGATTGAAGGCATTATTGATGACGCGCATCTGGGCTGGTCCGATCCGTTTGATCGCCTGTGTCGCGGCGAAGCCTTCAAGATTGACGCGGATATCACGGATATCTATTAATTCCGCATCCGTCAGGATGGGGACGCGCAGAACACGGTTGCCGCCAAACGTCTCAAGTCCACCATCGCCCTCAAGTCGTCGCAAGGCCTCGCGCACGGGTGTGACGCTGGTTTCCAGAACTGATGCCACTTTGCGCAAGCTGATTTCTTCCCCCGGGCGGAAATAACCGCTGATCAGGGCATGACGAAGTGTCGCGTAAACCAGCGATTGCGCGGTCGCACCTTCCTGCAGCTCCAGCGGCCCCAGCCGGGCCCAGCTGTCGTGTTGGATGTCTTTCATCGGAGGTTGAATTGGCTCATCCAAAGTGTGATCTCACTTAAATTTCATTAGAATGTAGATTGCAGTATAAATTAAAAAATACCTAATAAAATAGTGCTAATTAAGCATATTGACGGATTTTATAGTAGCAATGTATAGTAAGTGTGATCACGATTATGGGTGTGATTACACGACTGTCGCTGGCAGTTGATCGATCAATGAATTTTAAAAGGAATAATAAAAAATGCGGAACTTTATTTTCGCCACTGCGGCTGCGATAAGTCTCATGGCTGGCGCCGCCATCGCGCAGGAAACTCAGGTATTTGATATGAGTCTGACTCTGGGGCCGGACTCGCATCAGGCGGTCGGCGCCCTGACATTTGGTGAGGAGCTGGAGAGGCTGTCTGGCGGACGTCTCACGATCCGCTCCCATTACGACAACGCCCTGGGTGGCGAACGCGAGGTGGTCGAGGGAATCGGCTTCGGTTTGATAGATATGGGCATCACCTCGACTGGCCCTATGGGCGGCTTCGTCGATGAGTTTATGCTGTTCGATCTCCCCTACATTTTCACCAGCCCTGAACAGGCCTACGGCTTTCTGGATGGAGAATATGGTGAAGGACTGGCGCAGAAGTTGGAAGAGCAGGTAGGTGTCAAGATCCTCGGCTGGATGGAAAACGGGTTCCGCCATAACACCAATAACGTGCGGGCGCTGAAAACACCTGATGATCTGGCCGGTATCCAGCACCGCACGCAGGAAAGCCGTGTGCAGGTCGATACCTGGACTGCACTCGGAGCGAATGCCTCGCCCATGGCTTGGACCGAGGTCTTTACGGCGCTTCAGCAGGGCGTGATGGACAGCCAGGAAAACCCGATCCCGACGATCTATGACGTGAAGTTTTATGAAGTGCAGAAATATCTAAACCTCACGGGGCATGTCTATTCGCCGATGCCTTTGATGATAGGGTCGGAGTTGTTCAACTCCCTGTCGGAGCAGGATCAGGCGATCGTACTTAAGGCTGCCGAAATCGCCGTGCCTGTGCAGCGTGAAGCATCACAGCAGATGGAGCAGCAATTTATCACCAAGTTGGAAGAGCTGGGGATGGAAGTCACACGCCCCGATATCTCCCTTTTCCGGGAGCGCGTGCAGCCTGTGATCGAGCAGTGGAAAGGGACCATTGGCGCCGAACTAGTGGATGCTGCGATCAGCTTTCAGCCTTGATTGCACTTTCTTTGATGCGGGCCCTGCAGGTAGCCCGGGCCCGCCATTTCCAATGGTTTCAGGAGATTGCCATGCAAGTCGTTTTGCGCAAGCTGATACGAGGAGTGGACCACGTCAACTGGCTGTGCGGATGGTTTTTGGCCGCTCTCCTACTGGTGATGACCGTTTTGATAAGTTGGCAAGTATTTGCGCGCTACGTGATGGGTAATTCGCTGACCTTCTCCGAGGAAGTTGCTCGCTTCTCGATGGTCTGGTTGACCATGCTGGGGGCGGCTTACGCCTATCGCCACGGCTCGCTGATCGCGGTCGACATGCTGGCAGGGATCGCCGGGGGACGGTTTGCGAAAGGGTTGCGACTGGTTATTGCGGTGGCGTCCTGCATTTTCGCCTGGGTGTTGTTGAAAGAGGGGCTTAATATCACGGAACGCGTTGTCACGCAGACCGCACCCAGCATACGGGTGTCGATGGCTTGGCTCTACGCGTCAGTGCCTGCGGGCGCCGCAATGGTTCTCATCAACGCTTTCGCCATCATCGCCGAAAACTTTACTGCAAGAAAGGACTAGGTCATGGCTGTGCTGCTTTTTGGCTCACTTCTGTTGTTTCTGGTGATCGGCGTGCCCGTGACCTTCGCGCTCGGGCTTGCCGCGATTACCACCAATTGGCTAGGCGATATCATGCCGATGCTGATTGTCCCGCAAGAGATGATCCGTTCAATCAACTCATTCCCGTTGCTTGCCATCCCATTTTTCATCCTCGCGGGCGATCTGATGCAGCGTGGCGGCATCTCGCACAGGCTGGTTGAATTCTCGCGTGCGCTCGTAGGCGGCATGAACGGCGGACTGGCCATGGTGGCCATCGTGACGTCGGCCTTCTTTGCCGCAATCTCGGGATCCGGCGCGGCGACCACTGCGGCGGTCGGGGCGATCTTGATCCCGGCGATGATCACTCAAGGTTACAGCGCCTCTTACGCCTCGGCCAATCAGGCCGCGTCTGGCGCACTGGGTGTCATCATTCCACCGAGTATCCCGCTGATCCTCTATGCCATTGCCGCCAACCAATCCGTGGGCGACATGTTCGCGGCGGGCTTCCTGCCGGGATTTGTTGTTGTCGGATCGCTGATGCTCTACGCCTATTTGCATGCGCTGAAACATCCCGCGACGCGTGACGAGCCCGCAAGCTTCGTCGAGATATTTCGGGCGGGCCGCAAGGCCATCCTTGCCTTGCTGATGCCAGCGCTGATTCTCGGCGGCATCTATGGCGGCATCGTCACGCCGACGGAAGCCGCGGTCATCGCCGTAGTTTATTCGTTCGTCGTCGGTGCCATCATTTATCGTGAGCTGCCGCTACGAGATGTCCCGGACATTCTGCGAAAATCCGCCGTCACCTCCGCGGTGGTAGTCAGTATCATCGCTACCGCTGGGCTCTATGGGCGCATCATCCTGTCATTGGAGGTCCCTACGCTCATCTCCGAGCTGGTGGTCGGCTTTATCGACAGCCCGTGGCTGTTCGTCATTCTGGTCAACGTTCTGCTGCTTTTTGTCGGCATGTTCCTTGAGGCAGCAGCGGCGATCCTGATATTCACACCGATCCTTTTGCCGATCGCGCTGAATTTCGGCATCCACCCGGTCCATTTTGGCATCATCATGGTAGTGAATCTCGCGATGGGAATGTTCACACCTCCGGTGGGACTGAACCTGTTTATTGCCTCGCAGATATCACGTATCTCGATCGCGCAGCTGACACAAGCGATCCTGCCTTTCGTCGTGCTTATGCTTGTGGTGCTTATGGTCATCAGTTTCGTCCCCTGGCTGTCTCTGTCGCTGACGGGTCATTAATACGGTCGGAAATTCCGATCCCAGTCTCTAAAAGAAGGAATACTTTGCATGGACCTTTCCCTTGAAGGTGCCCGCATCATCGTCACGGCTGGTGCAGGCGGCATCGGGCGCGCAATTGTTGATGGCTTCCGTGAAGCCGGCGCACAGGTCGCCACCTGCGACATTGACGAAACCGCCCTTGCTGCGTTGCCCGAAGATATCTTTCGGCAGAAGGTCGATGTCGCGGATAGTGTTGCCCTGGCGCAATTCGTCGATGCGGCGGTGGAACGGCTTGGCGGGCTCGACTGTTTGGTCAACAACGCCGGGATTGCCGGGCCGACCGGGCGGATCGAGGATCTGGAGGTGGAGGTGATCGAACAATGCCTGTCGACCTGCCTGACCAGCCAATTCGTGACCATAGGCCGCGCTGTCCCGCATCTACGACAGAGCCAAAATCCGTCGATCGTGAACATTTCTTCGCTGGCGGGCCGACTGGGCTTTAGGCTGCGCAGCCCCTATGCGGCGGCCAAATGGGGGGTGATCGGCCTGACCAAATCCATGGCCATCGAGCTGGGCCCGGACAAGATCCGCGTCAATGCAGTCCTGCCCGGCATCGTGTCTGGTGATCGCCAGCGCAGGGTGCTGGAAGCACGGGCGGAGGCAAGGGGTACCAGCTTCGACGAGGCTGAGCGCGAGGCGTTTTCGCTCACGTCGATCCATGACTATGTTACGCCGCAGCAGGTCGCCGATCAGATTATATTCCTGGCCAGCCCCCGCAGTAGGACCGTGTCGGGACAGTCGGTTTCAGTCTGCGGCGATACGGGAATGCTTGGCTGACCGGAGACCGCTTTGGCCCGGACATGCCAACTCGACAAGCGTTGGAGTGTCCGGGACAATGACCGAGGCCGTGAGGAGAGATGGCTTCTCGCGTATTTTAGGCCGGCTGCTCGGAGTGCGGTGGCGCTGTAAAGCGTCTTCGGTCTGCCATCTGTTTACCGCCGCTGTCTCTTCGTCCAAAAGGCTTCCTGATTACCCATAATCCTCCGCCTGTTTTAGAGGCTTCATTGGCATAAGGGAGGGGCTCCCCAGGTGTAGCAGCATCCCTTCTAGTTCAAACGTCGGTTAAAGCGATAGCAGGGCTCGGCCACGTAGCGAGGAAGATTTTTGTGGTTAATTGCGTGGTTGGCACCTTTGATCGCATTTTGCACATTCCCGATCATCGTGTTGACGTAGGTGAATTCTTCTCACTCGGATGTTTCATAAAAACGGTAGCCTGCGCAAACGTTGAGTAAACTGCCGCTTTTTGCTCACGCGTTTGAAGACCGAGTCACGCTCGGTCAGGCCGCAATTGATGCCTGCACTTAAAGGATCAAGACCGCAACTCCTAATAGCAACGGGGCCGCCCTGAATCACTGAGACTTGGCGTCTCAGTGATTCCCGCCTTGGCCAGAACAAATCATTTCGGTGAGTGAAACGGCGTTTGGCGTCAGCTGCGCCAACGGTGGCGGATGAGCGAGGTAGAGCAGTTTGCTGACGCGGTGCAGCAAGTCTTTGGTCGGGCAGGCACTCGCAAGTTCAACTTGATCCGGTCCTCGTATTGCGCGACTAGCATGAACAGCTTCAGGATGACCGCCACCGCCACCGCCACCGCCACCGCCACCGCCACCGCCACCGCCACCGCCCGGGCCAGCTCAATATGACGCATTGTGTTATCACGCCGGCTGTGGATCAGGAGTAGGCGCAGGCGTCGAACAGGCGCACGTGGTCGGTCAGGAGCGCGTGATCGGAGGTGCGACCATCAGTCAGATCGTTCTTCACCGCCTTGATGAAGTTCTCGTCCTGGCAACGGGTGCAATGCAGGTCACGGTACAGCGCCTCCGGACTCGGATCATCGAGCGAGGAAATCACGAAACACTGGTTGGCACTGAGTGCCATCGCCCCGGCCTTGAGTGCGAGTCGGTAGGTCTTGACCTACCGAGCGGCATTGGGTGACGCTGACTGCTATGCGTAATGCGAAGAAAACACATGATGCGTGCGACAGCGTCTCTGTGATGCTGCACTGAAAGTTTTATGGAAGCCGGAGGCTAAATCTATAACCGGATGGGAAGGGCGGTTTCATATTTCACCCGTTTGAGAGCAAAGCTCGACCTGATGTTGGCTACCTCAGGTATTGTCGTCAAGTCTTGAAGGATAAAGTCCTGCAGCCGTTCAACATCGGAAACTGCCACGCGAATAAGGTAGTCACTGTCACCTGTCATGAGATAGCACTCCATGACTTCAGGATAAATATCCATACGGGCTTCGAACTGCTCCAGCGCGTTTTCGATTTGGCGTTCCAGCGTGACCTGGATAAAAACGTTAATCGACAGCCCAATCGTCTTCGGGTTGACCAGAGCAACGTATCGATCGATCACCTCGTCTCGCTCCAGGGCACGCACTCGTTGAAGGCAAGGAGAGGGCGATAGACCAACGCGGCCTGCCAGTTCGATATTAGTTAATTTACCGTCGTTCTGGAGTTCACGGAGAATATTGAGATCTATTTTGTCTAGTTTCATTTTAGGCATAGTGTGTTGTTGTTTGTCTATATTGCAGCATAATATGCTTAATATTGCAACTTTATAAGCAACTTCAGCAGCACATGCTGTTCGATCGATTATACGATAAAGGGGTGAACTTAAAGAGAGATGTGTGCAATGAATCAGACTCAGCCCCGGCTTGGGGAATCCAGAGATCCAGATCCGATTGAAACCAAAGAATGGGTCGAGGCCCTGGGCGCTGTCATTGAATCTAGTGGCGGGGCCCGTACTCAATTTCTGATGCGGCAACTTGAGGAAGCTGCACGTCGCAACGGTGTCTACCAAGGCGGGCAACCTTATTCGTCCTACCGAAATACCGTATCCGTTGCTGAGCAAGGCAGTTATCCGGGCGATCTTGCCATCGAGGAAAGGCTGACCGCAATCATGCGTTGGAATGCGTTGGCCATGGTCGTGCGCGCCAACAAGGCTTATGGCGGACTTGGTGGCCATATTGCAAGCTACGCTTCGGCTGCCGAGATCTTTGAGGTTGGTTTCAACCATTTCTTCCGCGGCAAGACTGACGATTTCGGCGGCGATCTGGTTTATTTTCAACCGCATTCGGCACCCGGAGTTTATGCTCGCGCTTTCCTGGAAGGCCGACTGAGTGAAGAGCAGTTGGGCAACTACCGCCAGGAAGTGGCGGGAAATGGCCTGAGTTCATACCCGCATCCTTGGCTGATGCCCGATTTCTGGCAGTTCCCGACGGGTTCTATGGGCATTGGCCCCATTAGTGCCATCTATCAGGCGCGTTACATGCGTTATCTCGAGGGGAGAGGACTGGCCGATACGGCAGGACGGCACGTTTGGGGCGTGTTCGGAGATGGCGAGATGGACGAGCCGGAAGCCATCGGCGGCTTGACGCTCGCCGCCCGAGAAAAGCTCGACAATCTCACCTTCATCGTTAATTGCAACCTGCAGCGGCTCGACGGTCCGGTACGCGGCAACGGCCAGATCATCCAGGAATTGGAAAGCCTGTTCATCGGTGCCGGCTGGAACGTAATCAAGGTGCTGTGGGGTTCCGAATGGGATGGCCTTTTCGCTCGCGACAAGGACATGGTGTTGTTGCGGCGTTTCGCAGAAACTGTAGACGGCGAATACCAAAACCTTGGCTCCAAGGACGGTGACTACAACCGGCAGAAATTCTTTGATATCGACCCGGCGACCCGCGACCTCGTGGCGCACATGACCGACGCCGAAATTCACGCGCTCAAGCGCGGCGGGCATGATTTGCGCAAGCTGTGCGCCGCCTTTGCCGCTGCCAAGGCACATAAAGGTCGGCCCACCGTTATTTTAGCCAAAACCAAAAAGGGTTATGGCATGGGTAATGCCGGTGAAAGTCGCATGACCGCCCACCAATCCAAAAAGCTTGATACAGAAGCTTTGGTAGCATTCCGCGACCGTTTCAATTTGCCTTTGAGCGAGAAGGATCTCGAAGACCTCAAATTCTACAAGCCTGCCGCGGACAGTGCTGAGATGAAGTATCTGCGTGAACGCCGCGAGGCGCTTGGCGGTCCTATCCCGGTGCGCAAAACCATGGTGCAGGGCGCGAAGTTGCCTGCCATCCCTAAGCTGGAGACTTACGCCAAATTTTCGCTTGAGTCAGATGGAAAGGAAATGTCGACCACGATGGCGGCGGTACGCATGATGAGCGCACTCTTAAAGGACAAGTCCTTTGGGCCGTATATTGTGCCCATTGTCGCCGATGAGGCGCGCACATTCGGCATGGATAATCTCTTCCGCCAAATTGGCATTTATGCGCCCGAGGGTCAGCTCTATGAACCTGAGGATGCGGGCTCGATGCTCTTCTATAAAGAAGCGAAGAATGGCCAGTTGCTTGAAGAAGGAATCACAGAAGCCGGTGCGATTTCCTCTTGGGTTGCGGCAGCAACCTCTTATTCGGTGCACGATACGCCAACCCTGCCATTTTACATCTATTACTCAATGTTTGGCTTCCAGCGTGTAGGAGATCTGATCTGGGCCGCTGCTGATCAGCGCGCCCGCGGCTTCTTGCTCGGTGCAACGGCAGGGCGCACCACGCTGTCCGGTGAAGGGCTACAACATCAAGATGGCACCAGCCATGTAGTCGCCGCAACTATCCCCAATTGCAAGGCTTATGATCCGGCCTATGCATATGAACTCTCGGTGATCATGGATGCAGGCATGCGCCGTATGATGGAAGAGCAAAAGGACGAGTTCTATTACATCACCATCATGAACGAGAACTACGCCCAACCCTCCATGCCGGAAGGTTCCGAAGAAGGGATCCTGAAAGGCCTTTATAAGCTCGGCAGCCATGGAGACGAAAACGCGAAAGCGCGTGCACGGCTCATCGGCTCAGGGACTATCCTCAACGGAGTGGTGGCAGCAGCTGAAATACTCGATCAGGAGTTCGGCATTGCAAGCGATGTTTTCAGCGCCACGAGCTTCTCCGAGCTGTCACGTGAGGCACAGGCAGTAGAACGTCTGAACCGATTGTCTCCAAGCAAGGAACGGACCAGAACTTACGTCGAGACTTGCTTGCCGGGTAATATGCCGGTCATTGTGGCGACCGACTATGTTCGCGCTGTGCCTGAAATGATTGCGCCCTACGTTGAGGGTCGCTTTGTGGCGCTCGGCACTGACGGCTTCGGGCGCAGTGATCAGCGGGAGGCACTGCGCAAGTTTTTTGAAGTCGACCAGCAAAATATTGCTGTCGCCGCAATCGAGGCCATGGTACGTGCCGGGCACGTCAAAGCTGATGTTCTGACCGATGCGTTGAAGAAGTTCGGGCTCGATGGTTCGTCACCCGCCCCCTGGACTGTATGAGATGTTGAAGATGAGTAAGACATTCGAATTATGTGTTCCCGATATCGGCGATTTTACAGATGTAGCAATCGTCGAAATCCATATAGCCCCCGGCGACATTATTTCGGTAGAAGACACGATCGTTTCGATTGAATCAGACAAGTCAATGATCGATGTGCCTTCATCCATTTCTGGTCGTATTGTTGAATTGCAGGTCAGGGAGGGTGACAAAGTTAGCCAGGGCTCACTGCTCGCGATAGTTGAATCGTGCGAGGATGAGGCCGCAGCAGAGTCGGCTACGGGAAAAGTATTGGAAAAGGCTGAAGTTACCACCATTCCGGCACCGTCTCCCAAGCCTCAAGGTCCGTTGTCAGCGCCTCAGGTCACAAAAGCCGCGCCTGCGGCAGGGGCAACAGAAGAAGGCAGGTACGCGTATGCTTCGCCGGGAGTTCGTAAGCTGGCCCGTGAGCTTGGCGTTGATATTACTGGCGTTTCTGGCAGTGGCACCCGGGGTCGCATTACACGCGAGGACGTGCATGCTTTTGTAAAATCTATACTAAGTGGCAGGGACACGGAAGCACCGGCGACGGGCCGCGGTTTGGGGTTTGACCTCTTGCCCTGGCCCAAGGTTGACTACGAAAAGTTCGGCGAAATAGAACGCGTGCCCTTGTCGCGGATCGCCAAAGTGTCCGGGGCGAACCTTGCGCGTAATGCGACGATCATCCCTCATGTCACCAATTTCGAGGAGGCGGACATCACCGAGCTAGAGGCCTTCCGGAAAGAACTCAATTCCGGGGCAAGAGACGGAATCAAGCTTTCTATTTTACCCTTCGTGGTAAAGGCGATCGCGGTCACTCTCAAAGAATATCCAAAGTTCAATTCCTCCCTGGACGGCGACGCGCTGATCGTGAAGAAATACTTCAATATTGGTGTCGCGGCCGATACGCCCGAGGGCTTGGTCGTGCCGGTCATCAAGGGGGTCGACCAAAAGGGGATTATTGAAATCGCTCAAGAAATGACCGAGCTGGCAAGCCAGGCCAGGGTAGGCAAACTCAAACCCCAGGACATGCAAGGGTCAACTTTCACAATTTCGTCTCTGGGGGGGATTGGCGGCACGAATTTCACACCGATCATCAACGCTCCCGAGATTTCCATTTTGGGCATGACCCGTGCCAAGGTTCAGCCGATGTGGGATGGGCAAGCATTTCAGCCCCGCCTCATGCAGCCGCTGAGTTTATCGTGGGATCACCGGGCGGTCGACGGTGTGGCAGCTGCGCGTTTCCTCGCGAACGTAAAGGACCTGCTGGCGGATTTTCGCCGAATTAGCCTTTAAGAACCTAGCAAGCACCTCTGCCTCGTCTCCTTCAGCCAGATGAGTCTGGCGTGGGTTCATTGCGCAGTCGATAGCTAGGAAGTTACTCGCTTCCTTGCCAGTGTAAAGCGTTTGCTACTGAATTTTCGCCGCATTAGATTTTAAGGATCTTTGATGAAAAAGATAGACGTTGAGATTCCCGATATCGGAGACTTCACTGATGTGCCAGTGATTGAAATTTCGGTCGGGGTCGGTGATATCGTCAAAGCCGACGATCCCATTCTAATCTTAGAAAGCGATAAGGCGGTGATTGACATCCCGGCGCCCGTGAGCGGAAAGGTCGTTGCAATACTCGTGAGTAAGGGTGACAGGGTCAGCCAGGGCAGCATTGTGCTGCACATCGAGGGCGATGCAGATGCGGCCTCTGCGACGCCTATCTCTGAACCTGTAACTACCTCGGGTGGCGCGCCAGCGCCTCAGCAGGGTGTCGATCTGTCGCAAGCTAATTATCAGGCCGACCTTTTGGTCTTGGGGGCCGGGCCAGGCGGGTATACTGCAGCTTTCCGGGCCGCGGATCTCGGATTAAAGGTCACACTCATCGAGCGCTGGTCGACGCTTGGTGGCGTGTGCCTCAATGTCGGCTGTATTCCGTCAAAAGCGCTTTTACATGCAGCCAAAGTAATCAACGATGCAGACGAGATGACTAGCCATGGCATCACATTCAGTAAGCCCGCTGTCGATATTGACAACTTACGCCACTGGAAAGATGAAGTTGTCGGTAAATTGACCGGCGGACTTAACAGCCTCGCCAAAAGGCGTAAGGTTGATGTCGTGCATGGTACAGGAGTCTTTGAAAGCTCCAATCTGGTGCGAGTCTCAGGCGAAGATGGCGAGAAAATGATCGCTTTCAAACAGGCAATCATCGCTTGTGGTTCGGAGCCGATGCGCTTGCCGTTTTTACCAGAGGACGACCGTATTATCGATAGCACTGGCGCTCTGGCGCTTGCGGATATTCCCAAACGCATGCTGGTACTGGGAGGCGGCATCATCGGACTCGAAATGGCTCAAGTCTATCGTGCTCTCGGTGCGAGTATCACTCTGGTCGAACTAATGGACCAGATTATCCCAGGCGCTGATAAAGACATCGTCACGCCGCTAATGAAGAGTATCGAAAAACGCTATGATAATGTCCTGCTTAATACCAAAGTTATCAAGGTCGAGGCCTCAAAGATCAGTTTGCAAGTCACGTTTGAGGGCCCGAATGGCGTCTTCGAATTAGAATTTGATAAGATTCTATCGGCGGTCGGACGTAAACCCAATAGCGCGCTGATTAATACCGATACGGCGGGCGTTGTAGTCGATGAACGCGGCTTTATAGTAGTCGACAAGCAGATGCGGACCAGTCAGTCACACATTTTCGCCATCGGCGATATTGTTGGTCAGCCCATGTTGGCGCATAAGGCCGTGCATGAAGGCAAGGTCGCGGCCGAAAACGCCGCTGGTCACAATTCGGTCTTCGATGCTTTGGTTATCCCCTCGGTCGCTTACACTGATCCGGAGGTCGCTTGGGTCGGGCTGACCGAAAACGAGGCTAAGTCAAAGGATATCGATTATAAAAGGGCGGCTTACCCTTGGGCTGCGTCGGGCCGATCGCTTTCCATGGGGCGTCAGGAAGGGATGTCCAAAATTTTGTTTGACCCAGAGACAAAGCGCGTGCTCGGTGCCGGGCTCGTCGGGCCCAATGCGGGCGAGTTGCTCGCAGAGGTGGCGTTGGCTATCGAGATGGGCGCCGACTCCGAGGATCTATCGCTCACTATCCACCCGCATCCCACTCTGTCTGAGACTATTGCATTATCGGCAGAGATTTTCGAGGGAATAATTACAGACTTATGACATTTAAGTTTGCTTTGCGCATAAAGTATATTTTATTAAAGTCATCTACCTCTTAAAGAATCATCATTGTTAATGGTCATATTTATTGAAATAATTGGTTATTCGTTCCTCATTTGAAATGGCAGTCTTTATTTTCAGAGGGAGTACGCGGTATCGCTTTTGGCAATAGGCCATGAGCTGATTATCTAGGTGCGGTTTTTTACAGATTTTAGGTGACAGAACTACCTATGCAGTAGCTTTCTGATATTATTTGGCTGGATGAACTAACGCATTGCGTCTTGAATAGTTTTCTTGCTCGATAATCAGTTCTCGTTATACTATCGCTCACTGTCGATTTAAATTCGAATATTATTATGTCAGGGATGTAATTCAAAGTTGGATTGTCTATATTTTATCCCCCCCCCCTCCCTCCTGCTCGGGGGCTTTTTACACTGAACTAGTGTTGATCTGGAAACTATGAATAGTCGAGACAGTACTGCCGTTGTGGATGCTAAATACATTGATTTACGTACTTGCCTGAGCGAAAAAATTGACCAGCAACGGTTGATTGATGACCCTCTTAGACTGCTCGCGTATGGTACTGACGCGAGTTTCTATCGTCTGATTCCACGCCTCGTTGTGCGCCCCGAGACTGAGGTGGAAGTCCAGGCAGTGCTTGGTGCTTGCCACCAGTTCCAGGCTCCGGTGACATTTCGAGCGGCGGGAACATCGCTCTCGGGTCAGGCTGTTACTGACTCTGTCCTAGTCCAGCTTAAATCCGGCTGGACGGACTACACCCTTCTAGAAGGTGGTAATGCGATCACCCTCCAGCCAGGAGTCATAGGTGGTCGCGCCAACCAAGTTCTGGCGCCATTTGGCCGCAAGATTGGTCCGGACCCTGCCTCCATTAACAGTTGCATGATCGGTGGTATCTTTGCCAACAATGCGTCGGGAATGTGCTGCGGAACCGCACAGAATAGTTACAACACCGTACGAGATATTAGGATTATTCTGGCGGATGGTACTTTACTGGATACTGCCGATGACGAAAATGTCCGAAGCTTCCGGCAAACCCACCGGGAGCTGCTTGATAAACTGGAGACGCTCGCTGACGATACTCGCGCTAATCATAAGCTGGCGGAGAAAATTCGCCACAAGTACCGGCTCAAGAATACGACCGGGTATTCGCTCAACAGTCTAGTGGATTACGCGGATGGCATTGAAATTCTCAAGCATCTGATGGTGGGATCAGAGGGTACCCTTGGGTTTATCAGCAGCGTCACCTATAACACGGTGGTGGATGAACCGCTCAAGGCCGCATCTCTGGTGATTTTTTCGGACATCATGACCGCCTGTGAAGCGACTACTGCGCTCAAGACGATGCCGGTTGCTGCGGTTGAGCTCATGGACAGAGCTGCACTGCGCTCGGTGGAGGATCTACCCGGCATGGCCTGCCTGCTGCGGGGCCTGCCTGATACAGCAGCTGCATTGCTGATCGATATCCGAGCTGACGAAACTGCGATTCTTGACATGCGAATTGCCGAGGTTGAGGCACTGCTGGCCCGCTTCGAAACCCTCACTGCACCCGAGTTCACTACGGAAAAGGATACATACACGCTGTATTGGAAAATCCGCAAAGGCTTGTTCCCGGCCGTTGGTGCGGTGCGAGCTGTCGGCACAACGGTGATCATCGAGGACGTGGCCTTTCCGATCGAGCAGCTGGCTTGCGGTGTCCTTGACCTGCTCGAAGTGCTCAAACGTCACGGCTATGGAAATGCGATCCTGTTCGGGCATGCCCTTGAGGGCAACCTTCACTTCGTGTTTCCGCAAGGCTTTGAGTTGAAGGATGAAGTCCGCCGTTATAAGTCCTTGATGGACGATGTTACACAGCTGGTTGCCGTTGGGTACGGTGGCTCACTGAAAGCCGAGCATGGCACCGGCCGAAATATGGCGCCCTTTGTAGAGCTTGAATGGGGTCAGGAGGCTTATGAATTGATGTGGACGATTAAGAGCATTTTTGATCCCGCGAACCTGCTCAATCCGGATGTGATCCTTACCTCTAACAAGAGTCTCCATATCGAAAACCTCAAGCCGTTACCCGAGTCGGACGAAATCATTGATAAGTGTATTGAATGTGGTTTCTGTGAATCGGTGTGTCCGTCCCGCAACTTCACGGTAACGCCGCGGCAGAGGATTGTTATTCACAGGGAAATCGCACGCCTTCGTAATAAGGGCGCAGGCAAGACCGAAGCCGAGAAGGAGCGCTTGACGCTCCTCGAGGACGGTTACAACTTCCAGGGAATCGACAGCTGCGCCGCTGATGGTCTCTGCTCAACAGAGTGCCCGGTGGGGATCAACACCGGTGACCTGATGAGGAAGCTGCGTCACAATGAGCATCTTGCCTATGGGGCCATGGACGAAAAGGTCGGCAGAAACTTTGCTCGGGTTACAAGTGTTGCCCGCGGTGTACTGCGTACTGCCGGATTTGCCAGTCATGCACTGGGCGACACTTTGCTGGCTGGTATCACCGCTAAGGCGGCCCGTTTGTCCTCCGGCAAGGTTCCTGTTTGGACACCCAGTGTACCCAAGGCGATGCCGGTTAAAATGGTGCGTACAGTTACCCACTACTGTTCGAGTGTGGATGAGCATATTGGCCCTGTTGTCGTTTATTTTCCATCCTGTTCGTCGAGAGTCTTCGGCGCTAGCAGGGGAGATCAGGAGGAGCGTTCACTTACCGAGATTACCTTGTCGCTATTGAGCAAAGCCGGATTCAGAGTAATTATCCCTGAGTCGGTGCATGGATTGTGCTGCGGTATGCCATTCCAGTCCAAAGGAGGGTTCCGGGAGGCAGAACGAAAGGGTGAGGAGCTGAAGGCGGAATTGCTATCAGTCAGTGAGAATGGCCGTCACCCGGTACTCTTCGATACAAGCCCCTGTACGATGAGGATGCGACAAGAGTTTTCCACTGAGTTGGAAATTATGGAGCCGGTAGAGTTCGCCCATAGGTACCTGCTCCCAAAACTGAAAATTACACCGGTCAATGAACGCATTGCTGTTCACGTAACTTGCTCCAGCACTCGGATGGGTCTGGCAGATAAGTGTGTGGCTCTGGCGAAAGCTTGTGCCAATGAGGTGGTTGTTCCTGCGGATGTAACCTGTTGTGGGTTCGCTGGTGACAAGGGGTTCACGCTGCCTGATCTAAACCGCTCGGCACTGGCATCTTTGGCGAGGGAAGTAGAAGGATGCCAGTCCGGTTACTCTAATTCACGGACCTGCGAAATTGGCCTAGCTGAACACAGCGGTATACCTTACCGTTCCATATTTTCTCTGTTGGATCGGACCAGTGAAGCGATTATTATAGCGCCTTAGGGATGAACGTTACGACTATCAGGAAGGCATTTCCCCAGATCTTAATGGTACTAATTAATCCGAGGTAAACCCCCAGCTCTGCCGGGGTGACTCGCATAGGTTTAACCGAGGCTACGGTCAAGCTACCTTCGTTTTTCGACCAAGAAAGATGAAGGTAATCCTATGCGAGACTGCGAAAGTTTGGCGCATACGCGCTGGGATTGTAAGTACCATGTGGTGTTCATCCCGAAGAAGCGCCGCAAACTGATCTACGGGAAATTGCGGCGGTACTTGGGGGAAATTTTCCATGAGCTTGCCAAGCGCAAAGGCGTGAAAATCGTTGAAGGTCACCTGATGCCGGATCATATCCACATGTGTATCAGCATCCCGCCGAAGTACTCGGTATCCAATGTGGTTGGCTGAGTTATTGTCATATCTGGTGTACGGCGTCAGGCGGCGTTCCTGTCTGACTGATCCTTTACTTGCTCACCATCCTTGAACTTCACGTTGTTGACCACGAGGGTCAGCAGATTAAATCCCTTGATCCGTTTCCAGTTTTTCTGTGCCGACTCCAACAGCTTGTAGACCATCGCCAGCGTCGTGTCTCTGGAGCTGCAGTTACGCGTTCGCTTGGTGCGCAACCTTACCGTGGCGAAAGTCGATTCGATCGGGTTGGTGGTCCGGATATGCACCCAGTGCTCCGCCGGGAAGTCGTAGAACGCCAGCAGCTCTTCCCGGTCCTTGGCCAGGCAATCCATGGCTTTGGGGTACTTGCTACTGAACCGGGTCAGCGCCCGGTCAAATGCCACCTTGGCCGCGTCACGCGTCTCGGCCATCCAGATATCGTGCAGCGCTTCTTTCACTTTGGGTTGCATCGATTTGGGCAGCTTGTTCAGTACATTCGCCGTCTTGTGGACCCAGCAGCGCTGGTGCCGGCTGGCAGGATACGTTTTGGTCAGTGCTTTCCAGAACCCCAGTGCGCCATCGCCAATCGCCAGCTTCGGCGCGGTTTCCAAGCCACGCTCGCGCAGACCCTGCAGTAACTCCTCCCAGCTTGCCGTCGACTCCCGGTAGCCGTCTTCAACCGCAACCAATTCCTTGCGGCCGTGCTCGGTGACGCCAATGATCACCAGCAGGCAGAGGCGATCATCCATCCGGACGTTGCTGTGCACGCCGTCGGCCCACCAGTACACATAGCGCGAGCTCGCCAGGTCCCGTTGCCGCCATTGCTGGTGCTCTTCGAGCCATTGGCTCTTGAGTCGGGAGATCGTATTGGCCGAAAGCCCCTTGGCCTGATCACCCAACAGCGCGGCCAGTGAGTCCTGAAAATCTCCGGTGGAGATGCCCTTCAAGTACAGCCAAGGTAACAACTCCTCGACACTCCGGGCCCGCTTCAGGTACGGCGGCAGTAGCGCGCTGTTGAATCGAATCCCGGAGCCGCTTCGGTCCCGCACCTTGGGCACCTTGATCTCGACATCACCGAGGCCGGTCTGGACGGTACGTTCAGGCAAATAGCCATTGCGAACCACGGCCTGGCGACCATCTGGGAGCCGGGATTCGGCGTGCTGATTCAGAAGCCCCTGAAGCTCGGCTTCGACGGCTTGTGCGATCAGTTCACGTGCCCCTGCACGCAATAGCTCGGTCAGCGGATCTACTGCCTGTGCCTCTGGTTGTGAAAGAGCCCTCAGGGTAAAATCGGTCATGGCGTATCACCTCTGTTGATTGAGATCTTGGTCGTGATCAATCAACAGGATACGCCATCCCTCCTATCTCCCCGTACACCAGAAATCACCATAACTCTGGTTGGCTACCTCAAGGGCAAAAGCGCAATCGCCATCGCTAGACAGTTCAAAGGTCGCCAGGGGAATTTTAATGGCGAGCCCTTCTGGGCGAGAGGTTACTTCGTGTCGACAGTTGGCCTGGATGAAGAGATGGTACGAGTGTACATTCGGAATCAGGAGAAAGCGGATGAGCATCGGGAGCAACTGCGGTTGGGGATGATGTGTAGCGCCTTGGGCGCAATTGATAGCCCTTTTAGGGCGTCCCCTTATAAGCCTCCGGCTATGCTGGAGGTACTTTAACTTATTGAGTTTCTTGTTTGGATCAGGGATTCTGTGAGCGTAGAAAATGCGACACTAACTTTCGGATCAGTAGCCCTCCGTGGTGCTAGTTCTGACTGCTGCTGGCAAATTTTCCAAGACCCGAGTCCACTTGGCTAACAGGGTCACGGACGTGAGGTGATTGTTGGGCAGTCCACGGATATACTGAAACTAGTGCAATAAGCAGGTTTCCAATGTCTGATTCTTTTGAGTACCCGTTTGATGATGTTTTTGTCAGGCCTCTATTACGGTTGTGGTTTGTTCATGGAGCTGCAGCGCGAGGCTGCTGCTTAGGGGCTGTTCTCAATTAAGCCAGCCATATAACGGCTGAGACGAGACTCAAATCGACTGGTGGTTTCTCGCCAGCCGTTCAGATCCCTCTGAGCCCTAGCAGGCTGTTGAAAATCT
>NZ_BCNS01000203.1 GCF_001528745.1 Marinobacterium profundum
CGTGCGTCGGTATTCATGCGCACATTATATCAGATATAAATTGCCACCGGGTTAATAGCACCACCTCCAATGCCAACCCCAATCTTCCCTAGCACTTCAAGAGTTCCATCCGAATAATTGATACTAACTCCTCCCCCTATTCCTAAGTAGGCCTCCATATTGAGCGACCATAGCCCTTACTGGAGATCATAAATTCTGCTATTCTGCAATTATTTGGGCTGCCAGGCGTGAAAACGATGAGCTTAACCTGTTCGAATCAAACAACAGCCACTTACATATAAAGGGCACTCTAGTTTGCAGGGCGGAACATATATACTCTGTATCCATTGAAATAAACAACATAAAAACTAATTATTTCAAGATCAGGTTTTTCCAGATCGGAAACACAAAGAACATATTAACCACTGTTAATATTAAAAACTGAATAAATATAACTTTATTTATAGATAAATTCCAACATGTTTCCAGAATATTTTTTCACTTCTTATAGACATATATACAGGTATAAACCCCTACAATTATCGGAAATAAAATAACAAACAGAAGCAACGGAGAGTACACATTTTTTATGAACCACTGTGACACAAAGTATTCAATATAAAGAACTAAATGAGCAGCTATAACACCAGCTAGAATTCCTGAAAGCGCTGAAGAGAGTCTCGTAATCATATATCCCCTGTTATAATAAACTGTAGATGAACTACTGACATTCACATTGTTTAGACCATTTCTTAATCATATTTTTTGTTATATTTCGAACATCTCGTGTAAAGTAAGATCCATTATCATACCAAGCATGATCAATAATAATTTTTACCCATTGGGGGAATGTGGCGTTAGCCGTCCCATGCCAAGGTGCGAAATTTTCATGTCCCGGCGCGTAACTATCCTGCACTGCATGAAGAGCCCTTGCTAAACCTTCTTTTGTACAAGAATTAAAATTTATATCGACATATTGGTTAAACAATTTTTCAGCATGTTCTGGTGTCCACTCTGGATACATCATAGCATGCCATTCTGAATTAGTGGGATATTGAGATCCAGGAAGGTTATCAATTTCTCCGGTCATCTCGCCCAACTCCTTAGCTTTTTTGGAGACAACCCGGCATCCAAAGCAGCATACATAGTCCCATTTTCATGGACAAATATCCAAAACAACCCATAATGATCTTCATACTTACCTTAATAGGATCCCCCCCCCAAGGCAGACGCGTGAACATAATTTGTACAGTGAATGCGACTATTTTATGGATGGACACCTCTCTATTTTAATTAACAATGATCATTCCTATAGTGAGATTTTCCTGTGTTGCTGTCGGCATCACGCAGTTACGGCATTATTGCACTTATTATTTAAGCAACTCGTGCGATTGAGTTAATCAAAAAACGTTCATGCGTCTGCTTTGGGAAAGTATGCACCTAGACTATGGGTCTAAATTCCTGATAGCGTTTTACTTTTCGTTAGCGGTGTCTTCATCGGAATGCACACCCTCCTGGAGAGCTGCACTCTGAATTTGGAAAGACCTTCCGGGTTTATTTTTAATAAAATTCAATAAAATTAATCGCTCCACTACCGCAATTTAAATTCCTATACTATCGCTATCTTTTAATTTTCTCATAACCCCTCTTTAAATATTATTGCCATAATATATAATGCAGAATAAAACATAATCACTATATTAAAAAAAACAAACAATACAATGCATATAATGCCTTTTACGCGTAGTCTCTTACTATATAGTGGAATCAGTGTACATAGGAGCAAAAATATCCAATCCACAGTAGCACTCTGTACACCCATTAATCTTAGCACGACAAATCCAAACATAAAAAACAATAGGGAAATAAAAAAACCTAAAACAAAAATCATTTTGTTCTCTCAAAATTATCGATTGTTACAGGTTTTTCATACCCTGGAGTTTTTGGCGGTTGTGGCATTGGATTCCCCAAAGCATTTAACAAGCCACTTATATATGAATTTGAGTTATTGCCACTCTCATCTTTATCTGGAAAAAAATCATAATCAAGATTATCTCTATAAACTGAATCCATTTGAAAGGCATGTAAAATAATTCTATCTTCTTCTTCTGGACTTGGGCACGACATAGTGAAAATTGAACGACTGAATACATTTTTTTTCATTATTAGATCACGCTCCCTGTTAACATTGCTTACCAAAGTCTCCCCCATAAATCCTTCAGGGCCCGCTCCAATAGTTGCATATAAACTTCCATCCGGTAACTCATTATTAAACCTGGGATCATTTCTCCAGCGCTCTTGATTTTGAGGGATAATCGTCAACTTTGAATGGTGCTCACCAAATGCTACAGGATGAGTCTGCAGTAGCATCTCTAACCCAAACGGGTCCCTATATGAAAGCGGCCGTCCTCCTACATATCCATATGTATTCAGCCCACTTCTCAACCCTATCGGATCCGACTGGACATATCTCCCCGTCGCCGGGTCATAATCCCTAAAGTAGTTGTAGTACAGCCCCGTCTCCGCATCAAAATACTGTCCAGGGAAACGCAAATTGAGCGAAAACCGCTGACCATCACCATCCGGGTCTTCATCGGCCAGGCTGTCGCCAAACGGTTTAGGTTCCCAGCGCCACACCACTTCGCTACGGTTATCAGTAACAGCCATAGGTGCGCTGAGCTGATTACTGTGGACATAGTAGATCTCACCATCCTGCATGATCGCGACTGGCATGGAGCCCATCCAGATTATTTCCTGCTGGGAATAACCGTTGATGTCGTACTCCCCCAGTAACAGCGGGCCGCTATAAACAAAGCGGGTCTCGGTTGTGGCGTTCACCCACTCGCCAAGGCGACAATCTTTAGGCAGACCTGGGTCATCTTTTCCATTACCTATTTGGGTAGCGATACAGGCATTGTCATGCATATCAACATTCCCATCCTGATTCAGGTCTGCCTGCAGTGGGGACTGTCCGCTGCGGACGAAGCCCTTCAACTCATGCAGGTCCGCTGACGTTACCTGCCCATCGCCATTTAGGTCGGCGGTTAGCCTGTACGACTGCTGCCCCAGTTTATAGACGCGCTGGCCAAAGGCGTTGTATTGATAATAGCCGGTAAAGCCTTCATCCACGGCCTCGAGGCGGTTACGGGCGTCGAATTGATAACTATGACGGCCATCCGCAAGGATATTGCCGTTTTTATCGTGGATATAGGACATATCCCCTGCTGCAGACAGGCGATTGCTTACGGGATCGAGCTCGTAATATCGAGTTATTCCATCACTGCTTTCGTGAGTCCGGTTACCATTGGAGTCATATCCATAACTCAGATCAAAATCGCCGGATAGCGCTGCACTCAGGCGACCCAGGGCATCATAATCAAAACTTCGATTGAGGCTCCCGCCATTAATGGCAACAATATTGTCCACCTTGTCATAGCTGAGTTGGCGCTCTTCTGCGGCTACGGAAAATCGTTCAAGTCGTCCCTTCGCATCGAAGCTTCGGCTGCTGCCTGCACCATTACCCCAGCTCCAGCCATTGATTGCACCAAAAGCAGCGTAGTGAATGTTATCCAGCACAATCTGGCCATTGGCCGTTATCGCGGACAGACGATCACGGTCGTAGCTGTAGCCCACAACAGCCCCTGACGGATAAATCACACGAGCCAGCTGATTGGCCTCGTTATAGAGGTAGCTGACCTTGAGTTCGACGCCATCCGGTGATGTCTGGGTGCGGCTAACAAGGTTGCCCTCAATGTCATACGCCAGTGCGATACTACCGGCCGCTTCCCTAACCTCAGCCAGACGCCCGATCCCATTGGGCGCAGTGTCGTATTGATACTCCACCACCTGCCCGTCAGCGTAGAGGATTCGAGTCAAACGGTTTAGCGCGTCATACGCATAGGCGGTTGTCTGACCATTGGCATCAATCTGGGCAGTCAGATTACCGGCACTGTCGTAGCTGTATGCAGTCACGCCGTTATCCGGACTGTCTTGCTCGACCAGTTCGCCGGTATAGGTGTTGTAGCTATAGAGGGTTGAATTGCCGTTGGGATCGGTGACGCTTGCCAGACGGTCGTCCGTTGCATATCCATAATCGGTTTCACCTCCCAGCGCGTCAATCTCTCTCAGCAAACGCCCATTGGTATCAAAGTCCCTGCGGCTGTCACTGCCGTCGGCTTGTATCGTACGCGTAACGCGACGCTGAATATCCCGCTCCAGAGTGATGCTATTGCCAATACCATCCAGCCGACTGGCCAGTGTTCCATTGGCAAAGTAGCCGTATTGCATTTCGTGACCGGACGGATTGATCTCACTGAGTAAATTCCGCACGGCATCGTGGGCATATTGAGTGACATTGCCATAACGGTCTTCACGCCGAGCCAGGTCCAGACGGTCCCAGTCTACAAACTCAGCGGTCCCATCCGGATACTGGACTTGGATGCGCCGGTCGAGGGCATCGTAGCTATATTCGAGCCGGTACCCCTGGGCATTGGTTTCGCTGGCGACCCGCCCATAGGTATCGTAACTGTAACTTGCGATCCTGTTGCCATTCGGGTCGATAAGACCGACCAAGTAGCCCTTATCATCGTATTCGTACTGCCGCACATGCCCCAGCGGGTTAGTCACCTGGGTCAGCTGCCCAACCTGATTGTAAGCATACTCTGTCACCTGCCCGGCAGAATCCGTATAGGTGACCGGTTGATGCTGATCGTTGTAGCTAAAGTGCGCCAGCACATCGTAACCCGATGCACTCCTGCGCTTGATACGCACGAGATCGATTTGATTAGCTGCATATTCGAATATCTGCTCACGACCTTCAGGGTCAATAATCCGGGTCAGCTTGCCAAAGACGTTATAGCTTTTGCGCACTAACTGAGTGGTGCCATCCGGCAATACTCGGCCGACAACGGACGGCTTATCCAAGGTACCTTCTGCCCCGGCCCAGCTTTGCCCCGGATAATTGAACCACACACGCCTTTCGAGTGGATTTTTAACGCTTTCAAGCACAGCAGCGGTATAAGAGGTGTTGGTCCTGAGGTGATACCAGTGGCGAATGCGTGCTTGCGTATAATCACCAGCGGCACGCTTCATTGCCTCTTTATCCCAATAAAAGGTATTGCGGCCATTGATGTAACGGTTAAACAGATTCATACCCGCGGGCATCGGTGAATCACTGAACGGTATCCCTGAGGCACCGTGCGCAAACTCTACCCGCTCTCGCTCACCCTGGGGATCGGTAATTTCCAGCCAGCGGCGGGTGCCGCTCTCACCATAATTGAACGTGGTGGTGCCGTACTCTGTGTTCATGGCGTTTACAAAGGTGCCACTGTCATAGGCGAAAGTGGACGTCATGCCGATGCTGTCTGTGATGCGGTTCAGGCGACCAGCTGAGTCGTAGCCAATGATAGCGCTGCGGCCGAAAGGGTCGACGACACTGGTAATCAGCAGCGGATTGGAGTTGTGGTCGTATTCAAAAATGGTGGCCTGTTTAAGGGCGTCTGTCACGCTGATCAGGCGCTGCCGCGCATCATACTGCAGCCTAACGGCATTTCCCGCTGGATCAATCACCTCCGTCAGCATTACACGCCGCGGATAGTAGGTGCTCCCATCAGACTCCCCATAAACGTAGCGTCTGCCATCTGGCATACGCCTTTCGTAACGCAGCGGCATCGTTGAGACCCGAACAAGCTGAGCACCGGTACGCTGTTCTGGCGAGAAGATTCCGTTACCGGAGTTATAGCCCCCATAATGGCGGCTTCCGCCTCCGGGCAGGTAGATCATCACCCGGCTGCCGGCCTGTTGTGGATCATCCTGCACGTAGGACAGCCAGTTGAATGTCCACTTGTGGCCCAAATTCGAGAAGGTGAAGTTCGTTGGTTGATTAACCTCCCGCTGACTATAGGTAAGGGTCACTGGCACGGCTGGCCCTACAGGCGGCGTGTAACCGATCGGGGTATCGCGGATATTCAGACTGACCAGCATGGAATGCACGCGGTACTGCGGCATGCCCTTGCTGTTACTGCAGGGATCATCACACTCGGTAAGATCATCGTTCGAAGTGTTGTTCGATTCGCTGCTGGAGGTATAACCGCTACCCACCACCTGAGCGGCTTCGCCAGCCTCCAACCGCTGCCAGGGCATAGCGCTGTCCGCATCGTTAAACGCCAGAAAATACCCGCTCGATTCGGCATCCAGCGCCTGCGGCGAGATCCATAGATCCTGCCCATACGCCGGATCCTTGACCCGATAGAGCCCATCCTGCTTCTCGATAATAGTAGCGTAGTGCCCCACGCGCCAGTGAACCAGAGAGGGAACCGGTACCGGCTGGCCGACTCGACGCAGGATGGCCACAGCCTCAGTTCCATGAGCAGCAGCAAGCGCTTCCAGTTGCGCCAAGGTTGTTCCATGACTACCGGCGTCAATGTATTCGAGCCCAGACCCTGCCTGCCCTTCTGGCAACGAAACCGCCAACAGTGCATCAAGCGCTACTATCCCGCACCGCAGTGCTTTCTCTGGCTCATTCTGCATTTGCCAGAGTCCTGCACGCGCCAATGTCACCTTCTCAGTGATAGAACTATTTACCGGTGATCGACTTATAGACTCAAGCAGAACCTCAACCGCATCCTTATGACCAAAACGGGTGTGCAACTCCAGCAACTCGCCGACAACCCGAGCTGCGACGGCTTTTTCTGTCGGATTATCGGCTTTCTTCGATGCAATACGAGCTTGCTCCAGCAAACTTAGGGCATCGGAAAAGTAGCCAGCATGCACTTTGGCCAGCGCCATATTCAGCAGCAGTGACGTACGCCAGGACGAATCTGGAAAACGATTCAGGTAGTCTGACAAGGGCCCAATATCTGATGGAACACCCGTAGATGCGTAGGCTGCAACAGCTTCTTCCATGGTTAGGCTTTGTGCGCGGGTAGCCTGTTCAAACGCAATCAGCGGTTCTTGGAACACACCGTAGCGCGACGCAACAGGATTCTGATCAATACGACTCTTATCACTTGCATTAGAAATTGGTGACAGAACAATAAAAACCACGCCCAACAAAAATCTGAAAGTTTTCCATTCCATGGAAATATCTCCCTGCGAATATAAAATTCACCGATTTTAATTGCCTCTCAATACGTCCTTGATTGAAGTGGCAAATAGGTTATGGGGTCGATACGTTTAGCCAACTCTTCAGACTGATCCCCGTGACTATTCAGCTCAATACCATCAGCAACTCGATAGACACCTGCCGAATAGCGTTCCGTACACTTACTGTCGTCCTCACGGCAGAGAACAGCGATACAACCAAACAGGCTCCAGAAATGCTGAGCGACACCTTGTGCATATGACGGTAGCGGGTTGTCCGATTCATGAGGGGTGTAACGAACCAAGTCTCCTGGTTTTATCACAATGGCATCGTAGTCGGTTCGACTCATTAAAAGCGTAATTTCCTCATTACCGCTTTTCCCAGGAAATTCAACTGACATCATCTGAATCGTATTAATAAATTCCGACTGCTCTTCGGGAATATCCGCCCAGTATCCGTAGTCCTTTGCCCACCGATATACAGTCCCTGCATCTGTATCACTGGCCACAGCTTTCACGGTCCCCAGCACCAAATGCGGATAAGAGCCGTCACCCTTCAAGCCACAGCGGTTACCCTCACAATCAAACGAAGCGCCAGAGGCAATAGACGATGCGCCACATAGAAGTAGCAATGGAAGTTTTGATGAAAAACAGATACGCCAGATAAATCGCGCATGTGACAATAGATACATAGGGTTATCCTCGCGTCCTTACGAGTGTATAACCAGGTGCCTGCTTCAAGAACCTGGGAGGCTGTCCGACAAT
>NZ_BCNS01000204.1 GCF_001528745.1 Marinobacterium profundum
CGTCCATCGCCCCCCCCTGGCGCGAGACCACTTCCCGACTCCCCGTCTCGTCAAGCTCATCGACACCGTCGGCATCAATCCGATAGTTCACCGTTTTCGAGGTCTCGCCCGCGGCGAAGGTCACCGAGGTGCCTGAATTGGAGCCATAGGCATCCGAACCCGAACCCGAGGCCCCTACCGACGCCGTCCCCGCCAGAAAACGGTATTCCACCGTCACCGCCGCCGTCGCCGGTTCCGAGAGCGAGACCGTCCAGCTCAAATAGTTTGGATCCACCGAGGTCGTGCCCTCGAAGTTCGATGCCCCCGAGACGTTCACCGTCGGCTGCGCCTCCCCGCCCGCATCGTCGTCGAGGATCTCGGCCGAGCCGATGGATACAGTGGCCACCCCCGCCGGCTTGTCAAAGCTCAGCGAAAACAGCTCGGTCGGCTCTATGGCCGTGTCACCAAACACCGGGACCGTCACCGAGGAGGAGGTCTGACCCGCGGCAAAGATCAGCGTGCCGCTGGTCGCCTGGTAATCCTCACCCGCCGTCGCACTGCCGTCGACCGTGGTGTAGTCCACCGTGAAGGCTTCAGGCGCTGGTCGCGACAGCGACACCTCGAAGGAGGCCTGGGTCTGTCCGGCATCACCCTCAACCACCAAGGGCCGTGACACGAACAGCGCCAGGTTGTTGCCCGTGCCGTCGTCATCCAGAATCCAGCCGGTTGCGCGCAGCACCGGGACACCCCCGGCCAGCGCCGCCCCCTGGGCCGAGAACACTTCCAGAATCACCGTCTCGTCAAGCTCATCGACACCGTCGGCATCAATCCGATAGCTCACCGTTTTCGAGGTCTCGCCCGCGGCGAAGGTCACCGAGGTGCCTGAATTGGAGCCATAGGCATCCGAACCCGAATTCGAGGCCCCTACCGACGCCGTCCCCGCCAGAAAACGGTATTCCACCGTCACCGGCTCCGTTGATACTTCCGAGAGTGAGACCGTCCAGCTCAAATAGTTCGGATCCACCGAGGTCGTGCCCTCGAAGTTCGATGTTCCCTCCACCGACACCGTTGGTGTGCCCGCCGCCGACACCGCCGCCGTGCCCCCATCGTCATCCAGTCCGGATAGCTGAGCATTTGCACTGTCAATAAATTTGCTCGGGTCAACCCATTCAACAGGAGCGCCAGCCGGGTTGTAACCATCATCATTAGTCGGCAACGTATCGTTTAACGTAATCTCGAAATGCAGCTGTGCAATTTCAGCAAAGCCGGTGCTTCCAATCGTGCCTATTTTCTCGCCGATGGCGATGGCATCCCCCGTATTGACAGCGGCGCCATCAAAATAGGTGGCGGTATCCAGATGGGCGTACAGCGAGTAAACCTGCGTAACGGTCTGGCCGCCAACGACAATTGGATCGGCGAGGTTATGCAGTACCACAACGTAGTTACCGAACCCTGTCGTGGCTGAACTTTGGTCGCTGACCACTTCGACCACCACCCCATTAGCAATAGCAAATACCGAATCACCAAGATCGGTATCGCCGCCGCCCTCGCCGTTCCAATCTTCGCCAAGATGAAAGGCTGGGCCATTGCCACGGTCTTCTAAGGTATTGAAATCCGACGCTAAGTAGTACCTATCGTCGGGAATGTCGTCTAGATCAAGCGCCGCCGTGAGCGTCCCGGAGCCAAGCGGGAGGCGAAATCTGTCAGCATCTAATGGGGATGAAATCGGCATGAGATCTCTCCTTGAAAGTCATTTAAATGATGATCTATCCAGGCTTTTGGCGGCCGTGATGTTCGAAAGGGAAAACGCGAAAATGCCGACACACAGGCTGGACAACGTTAGAGCGGATAAATGAAAAGGAGACAGCTACAAGAACTGACAGCGACAAATAATACATCGAAGAGTTGGCACAATTGAGCCCGTGAAATGCAGGCGGAATGTCGTTCGCTCTCATACCTGAGGTCCGATTCCATTATATTCGTACTAATTCCTTACTGAAAAATTAAGGCAAAGGTCGCGCCAAAATAAAATTAAGATAAAAAATCAAAAGGATAAAACTTGCCCAACAGGTCAAGATGCTAAATCCTGTAAAGAAAACTGACAGTACGAAAGCGAAATTCAGGAGTAGTGCTCTGTTATATTCAACCAGTTCACAAAAAATAAAATGAATAAAATTCTTATTCGTAACATCACACTATCAGGCAGGGTGGCGGTTTCTAAACTTCCGGTTCACTCCGAATTTTCCGAATTGCAACTTCTTAGCCCAGAAACCGGATCAGCTCTATGTCGGTGATATCACCTGCATACCGATGCGGGGGGAATTGCTCTATCTAGGAGGCTGTCCGAGAATGCTGGCCGTAGCAAGAGCCGACTGATTTGAGCGGGTTTTTGCGATGTTTTAAGGCGAATAGTGGTTCTATTTAACACTTGGAACGCAGTGTAAAGAACCGCTTTAGCGGGGTCGCAGACCGAGGAGCCTACGACGAGTACAAAAAGATGACGAAAAATGACCAAAGTCGGCTTTTTCGCAGCAGATCAGTGATAAATCCGACAGGCCGCTAGCTATCACGAGGACTTCAATACATGGGGAGAAGCGAAGCAGACTATCGTCAGGCCCATCAAGGTGTTTGATAACCGGATGCGACCGCACTCCAGCATTGGCTACGTGATTCCTGCGGGCTGCGGAATCAGCGCTACGAGAACTGTTTGAGAGTACTCCCAAAAACTATTGCAAGATCAGACGGAAAAGAACAAAAGGAGAAACAGTTGCAGACAATCGATTCAGGACTGCAATCCCAAAACAAGCAGAAGCGCATCCATCAACAGGAAGAAAGGAATAACCACAGAAAAACAGACAGTAAAGGAAAAGCAGGAGATGACATACATGAATTGGTGGAGCCTGGGGGGATCGAACCCCCGACCTCGACGCTGCCAGCGTCGCGCTCTCCCAGCTGAGCTAAGGCCCCATAAAACAATTCACGCAAAACTTGAAAGTGGCGTCCCATAGGGGGTTCGAACCCCTGTTACTGCCGTGAAAGGGCAGTGTCCTAGGCCACTAGACGAATGGGACGCATAGGACTTTCAGTTGTCTCTTGAAGTGGTGGAGCCTGGGGGGATCGAACCCCCGACCTCGACGCTGCCAGCGTCGCGCTCTCCCAGCTGAGCTAAGGCCCCCTTCAGAAGACGAGCGATATAGTAAGGTTAGACCCATTCACTGTCAAGCAGGTTTTCTACAAAAAACAAAAGAAAGTCCTTTAATATTCAACTGGTTAAAGATTACTCAGCCATATACGGAGATCACTGTTCCGACCAGACTACACAGAACGCAAAAACCCCGCCGCAGCGGGGTTTTGACGGACCAGGACTATGCGTCCGGGCGCACTCTGTTAATCAGCCCTCAGCCTTCAGTGCCGCAAACTCCTTCTCCCAGCGCTTGCCTTCCTTCTTGGAAGGCCCGCCGATGATATTAAGCGCATGGCGCACGCGAGCACGACTCATGTCGGGGCCAAGGATCGCCATGGCATCCATCACGGATACCGTCTGACTGGTACCGGCAATGGCGATAAACAGCGGGAACAGGAAGTCACGGATCTTGAAGCCCATGCCGTCGGCCAGCGCCTTGAGCTCGGTGAAGAGCTGCTCCTTGGTCCAGACAGACTCGGTATCGATCTGCCAGGAGGCAAACTGCAGAATCTTGCGCACGTCTTCAATCGGCAGGGACTTGTGCGCAAAGCTGGCTTCATCCAGGTCGATCATGCCCGACAGGAAGAATCCCGCCAAAGGTGCCACATCCGACAGTTTTTCGACACGCTGCTGAATCAGCGGCAGAATCTGCATCAGGTACTGCGGATTCAGCGCCCACTGCTGGAAACGCGCAGCAAACTGCTCCGGAGTCAGGTCTTCGCGTAACCAGAGACCATTGAGCCAGCTAAGCTTTTCCTGATCGAATACAGGCCCGCCCAGGGACACGCGCTGAATATCGAAGTTGGCGAACATTTCGTCACGCGAGAATTTTTCCTGCTCATCCGGCATGGACCAGCCCATGCGCCCCAGATAATTCAGCAGCGCTTCAGGCAGGAAGCCCATGCGCTGGTAATACAGGATGCTGGTCGGATTTTTGCGCTTGGACAGTTTGGACTTGTCGGGGTTGCGCAGCAGCGGCATATGGCAGAGTACCGGCATGTCCCAGCCGAAGTATTCGTACAGCAGCTTGTGCTTGGGCGCCGAGTTGATCCACTCCTCGCCACGAATCACGTGGGTGATTTCCATCAGGTGATCATCCACCACGTTGGCCAGGTGATAGGTAGGCATGCCATCGGATTTAAGCAAAATCTGCGCATCCACCATGCCCCAGTCCAGCTCGATGGTGCCGCGCAACAGATCATCAATCTGGCAGGCGCCCTCACCTTCAGGCACCACCATGCGAATCACATAGGGCAACCCCTGGGCCGCACGCTGTTCCACTTCAGCCGCCGGCAGCGCCAGATCACTCTGCTTCAGCGCAGTATGGCCACCGGCAGCGCGACGGGCTTCGCGCAGCGCATCCAGCTCTTCAGGCGTGCGGTAGCACAGAAAGGCCTTGCCCTTCTCCACCAGCTCCAGCGCAAAGTTCTTGTAGATATCACCGCGCTCACTCTGACGGTAGGGGCCGTGAGGGCCGCCGACATCGGGACCTTCGTCCCAGTCCAGCCCCAGCCAGCGCAGGGAATCGAGAATCATCTTCTCGGATTCCGGCGTACTGCGCGCTTGATCTGTGTCCTCGATGCGCAAAATAAACTGCCCACCGTGCTGGCGTGCGAAGGCCAGATTGAACAGGGCTATAAAGGCGGTGCCGACATGGGGATCGCCGGTCGGGGACGGAGCTACGCGGGTACGTACTGTCATCGTTATCCTGAAAGCTATAATCGAGTTAGCGAAATGACGCGCATTATAACGCCGCACCCAGACTTGGGACAGTCAAGTACCGGCGGTACATTGCCGCTGACGCCTAAAACTTACCGCAACACAGGCATGTTTCATGCATCTAATTTCAATGGCATGATATCGTTTTCCTGACTGAATGTACCCAGGAGCCCCCGTTAGAATGAAAAGCCCTCCATCGATAAAAGTATTGGTGATTGATGAGGATCGTGGCCGCGCCGCGCTGCTTGAACAGTCGCTGCGCGATCAGGGATATGAGGTGCTGGCACGACTGGACAATACCGATCTGCTGGCCGACCGGGTGGAGGAGCTTCACCCCGACATGATCATTATCGATCTGGACTCCCCCAGCCGGGATGTGCTGGAAAATATGGCACTGCTGAATGACCGCTCGCCGCGCCCTGTCGTCATGTTCGCCGAACAGGGCGACAGCGATACCATTTCAAAGGCCATCCGCTCCGGCGTCAGCGCCTACGTGGTCGACGGACTCGAATTTGGCCGCATCAGCTCGATTCTGGATGTCGCCGCGGCACGTTTTCGTGAGTTCCAGGCGCTGCGCCTTGAGCTGGTGGAAGCACGTTCGGAGCTGGCCGACCGCAAACTGATCGAAAAGGCCAAGGGTCTGGTGATGAAACGTCACAAATGCCCGGAAGACGAGGCCTATAAGGCAATGCGCCGCATGGCAATGGATCAGCAAAAGCCGCTGGCCGAAATCGCCCGCAACATTATTGCTGTGATGGAAATCATCTGACTTGAATTACGCCCAGCCTGTACCGCGGCGCCTGATTCGAATCCGACCCAATATGGATACCTGATATGTCCGATCTTACACTTCCCAGCCACCTCCCGGCGCCTGAGAAACCCCAACTGACACTGGGCTTTGTGCCCCTGATTGACGCCTGTCCGCTGATCGTGGCACTGGAACTGGGATACTTCCGTGACTGCGGCCTGGACGTGAGCCTGAGCAAGGAGGCCTCCTGGGCCAGCATCCGTGACAAGGTGCAGCTGGGCCTGCTGGATGCCGCCCAGATGCCGGCGGGTATTCCGCTGGCCGCAGCCCTGGGGCTCGGCTACGGCCAGAACCCGCTGGTCTGCACCATGGGCCTGGGTCTTAACGGCAATGCCATTACCCTGAGCAGCGCGCTGCATGAAACCCTGCAACAGGCACCGGATTTCTGCACTGATCCCGCCTCTGCAGGCGCAGCCCTGGCCTGGTACCTGCGTGAGCATCCGCAGGAGCGCCCGACCTTCGCCACCGTTTATACCCACTCGATGCACAGCTTTCTGCTGCGCTACTGGCTCAATGCCTGCGGCATCGATCTGCAGCGCATTCGCCAGGTGGTGGTTCCACCGCCCCAGATGGTCGATGCGCTCAAGCGCGGCCTGATCGATGCGTTTTGTGCCGGCGAACCCTGGAACAGCGTCGCCCAGCAGCAACAGGTCGGCCGTGTGCTGATCAGCGGCCACCAGATCTGGCACAACGCCCCGGACAAGGTACTGGGTACCACCACACACTGGGCTGCCCAGCACCCGGGCAGCCTGCAACTGTTAATCATGGCGCTGCTACGGGCCTGCGCCTGGCTGGATGAGCCCGGCAATCGCAGCAAAATGCTCGACATTCTTAGCCAGCCACACTACCTGGGCACGAACCTGATCACACCGGATCCCGGCATTGGCCGGCATCAGTTCTTTGGCAGCGCCGCCAACTTCCCCTGGCAATCCCAGGCGCGCTGGTTGCTGGAGCAAATTCAGCAGGATCAGCCCAACCCCTGCAGCGGCGCAGAACTGGATAAACTGGCGCGCACGACCTACGACAGCAGCAGCTTTCGTCTGGCCAGCGCCGCGCTGCAGCTCAACCTGCCGCTGAACGACAGCAAGCCCGAGGGCATGCACGACAGCCCCTGGGAGATCGCCGGCAACCAGGGGCCCCTAAGCCTGCCCCAGGACAAGCGCTTCGACCCAAGCGCCCAGCCAGTAACGGCTGAGCAATAAGAGTGCAGCACGCCAGAACCGCTGGCTTGCCGCAGTGCACAACAGAGCGCACCAAAACCACAGAAAATAATTTAATTCATATATTTCAATAACTTAACTTTGTGGCACGGCTTATGCATTAACCTGAACAGTTTTATTAAAAAGCAGTTCAGGCAAAGGCGCCTGTAGCGAGACGAGTATTTCGTCCCGTTGCAGGCGCCTTTTTGTTTGCAATTCCAGGAGCTAGTCCATGCCACTCAACACCACCCTGAGCACCCCCTCAGTTCGCCCCCGTCGCACCCTTCTCAAGCAGGCAATGATTGCCGCCGGCGCCCTGTCGCTGTCATCTCTCATGACCTTCAGCCAGGCCCAGGCAGCAATAGGCCCGCCTGAAAAGGAAGATCTGAAATTCGGCTTTATCAAGCTCACTGACATGGCCCCGCTGGCGATTGCCTATGAAAAGGGCTACTTCGAGGACGAAGGCCTGTACGTACAGGTAGAAGCCCAGGCCAACTGGAAAGTCCTGCTGGACCGCGTGATCGACGGTCAGCTCGACGGCGCCCATATGCTGGCGGGCCAGCCACTGGGGGCGACCATCGGCTACGGCACCCAGGCCCATATCATTACCGCCTTCAGCATGGACCTTAATGGCAACGGCATAACCGTCTCCAACGATATCTGGGAGCGCATGAAACCGCATATCCCCAAGGATGCCGACGGCAGGCCGGTACACCCCATCAAGGCCGATTACCTGAAACCGGTGGTCGACGAGTTCAAGGCCGAAGGCAAGCCCTTCAACATGGGCATGGTATTCCCGGTCTCGACCCATAACTACGAGCTGCGCTACTGGCTGGCCGCAGGTGGCATCCACCCGGGTTTCTATGCACCCCACAAGGGTGATATCAGCGGTCAGCTCGGTGCCGATGCACTGCTGTCGGTAACGCCGCCGCCGCAAATGCCCGCCACACTCGAAGCCGGCACCATCCATGGCTACTGCGTCGGCGAGCCCTGGAATCAGCAGGCCGTATTCAAGGGCATAGGCGTCCCTATTATTACCGACTATGAGATCTGGAAAGACAACCCAGAGAAGGTATTCGGCGTTTCCAGAGAATGGGCCGATGCCAACCCCAACACTCACCTGCGCGTTGTCAAGGCCATGATCCGTGCCGCCAAGTGGCTGGACGCCAACGACAACGGCAACCGCCCGGAAGCCGTGGAAATTCTTTCCAGGCCGGAATATGTCGGCGCTGACTACGAGGTTATCGCCAACTCCATGACCGGCACCTTCGAATACGAGAAAGGCGACGTACGTGAGGTGCCCGACTTCAACGTATTCTTCCGCCATAACGCCACCTACCCCTACTACTCCGATGCCATCTGGTACCTGACACAGATGCGCCGCTGGGGCCAGATTGAGGATGCCAAGCCGGACAGCTGGTTTTTGGATATCGCCAAGAAGGTCTATCGCCCGGACATCTACGCCCAGGCGGCCCAGTCCCTGATCGAGGAAGGCAAGATGGACGCATCCGAGTTCCCGGACTTCAGCACTGAAGATGGCTACCGCGCGCCCCAGACGCACTTTATCGATGGCATCACTTACGACGGTCACAGCCCCAATGACTACCTGAAAAAGTTCGGTATTGGCCTCAAGGGCGACGACAAAATCTGAGCTTAACCGGCGCAGGCATCACGCCTGCGCCCCCGTTGTGGAGCAATGACCGTGAGCACTGCAAGTACCCAAAGTCACCCGATAAAGGCCCGTCGACTGCACCTGTCACTGCGCGCACCCAGTGCCGCCAGCGTCACCCGCATCGCCCGTGCCCTGCTGCTGCCGCTACTTGGCATGCTGGTGTTTGTGTTTGCCTGGCATTTAGCCGCGCGCAATATTGATACTTCTCTGGGTAAATTCCCCGGCCCCGCCCAGGTGTATGAACAGTCCGTTGGCCTGATCGCCGACCACCAGCGCGAACGCAGCCGCGAAGCCGCCTTTATGGAACGCCAGGAAAAGCGCAATGCCGCCGCCCTGGCCAAGGATCCCAGCGCCGAGGTACGGCTGCGGGATTACACCGGCAAACCCACCTTTGTCGATCAAATCGGCACCAGCCTGGTCACGGTACTGGCAGGCTTTGCCCTGGCCAGTCTGATCGCCATCCCACTGGGTATTCTGATCGGCCTCAACAGCACTCTGTACGCAGCGCTGAACCCGCTGATTCAGCTACTCAAGCCGGTATCACCCCTGGCCTGGCTACCCCTGGTTACCATGGTGGTCAGCGCACTTTACGTCTCCGACGACCCCATGTTTGCCAAGTCCTTTGTTACCTCGCTGATTACGGTCTCACTGTGCAGCCTGTGGCCGACGCTGCTCAACACCGCCGTCGGGGTATCGAGCATCAGCCAGGATCTCAAGAACGTCAGCAAGGTGCTGCGCCTGCCGTTCATGACCCACGTTTTCAAGATCGCCATACCGGCCTCGATTCCGGCCATGTTTACCGGCTTGCGACTGTCGCTGGGTATCGCCTGGATGGTGCTGATCGCCGCCGAAATGCTGGCCCAGAATCCGGGGCTCGGCAAGTTCGTCTGGGACGAATTTCAAAACGGCAGTTCCGATTCCCTTGGCCGCATCATGGTCGCGGTTATCGTGATCGGCATCATCGGCTTTATGCTCGATCGCGCCATGCAGCTGCTGCAGAGCCGTATTTCCTGGGACAAAAACGCCGTCGTGCGCTAGTGCACTAGCCACCCAACAAGGAGAAAACCCATGACTCATCTGGAACTTACCGGCGTGGCGATCGATTTTCCGACCTCGCGCGGCCCTTTTCGCGCCCTGGATGGCGTCAATCTGAAGATCGACCAGGGCGAGTTCGTCTCCCTGATCGGCCATTCGGGCTGTGGCAAGTCCACCGTGCTCAATCTGGTTGCCGGCCTCTATGAGGCAACCGAGGGCGGCGTGGTACTGGAGGGCAAAGAAGTACGCGAGCCTGGCCCCGAACGCGCCGTGGTGTTTCAAAATCACTCCCTGCTGCCCTGGCTCAGCGCCTACGAGAACGTCGAACTGGCGGTCAGGCAGGTGTTTCGCAACAGCAAGACCCGCGCCGAAATGAAGGACTGGATCGAGCACAACCTTGAACTGGTCCACATGAGCCACGCCCTGCACAAACGCCCGGATGAAATATCCGGTGGCATGAAGCAGCGCGTAGGCATAGCCCGGGCTCTGGCGATGCAGCCCAAGGTTCTGCTGATGGATGAGCCCTTTGGCGCCCTGGATGCCCTGACGCGCGCCCACCTGCAGGACTCCCTGATGGAGATCCAGGCACGGCTCAAAAACACCGTAATCATGATAACCCACGATGTCGACGAGGCCGTGCTGCTGTCGGACCGCATCGTCATGATGACCAATGGCCCGGCAGCCACCGTGGGCGAGATCCTCAAGATTGATCTGGAGCGGCCACGCAACCGCATCGAACTGGCCGACGACGCCCGCTACAACCATTACCGCCACCAAGTGCTGAGCTTCCTGTACGAGAAGCAGCACAAGCCGGACCAGGACAACAGCCAGAGCCGTTCGCCGAGCGGGAAGTCCACCCCGACCAAAACGGCCCCCATTGCCGCAACAGAAACACCAATTGCAACTGAAGATACAGTGCTGGCACAAGACATGCATTCATCCAAGACATCTACAGGAGAAACGACAGCCCCGGCTGCCGCCTGACCCACGGCAAAGGCGCCGCGGGCCAGACAGCGGGTAAAAAGTTAACTCCTGACGCACCGAAACAAGGCCCGTAAAAGGGCAAACGCACCAAATTTGAACAATGGCGTTCAAACCTTCCCGGCAACGGGGATGTTGGACGCCATTTTTTTTGTACTTTGCTGGCCCAGTAGTGGATGAAAACCTATGACTGATAACACCAAGCTCAACCTGTTTGCCTTTACGGGCAAAATGAAGATCCTGCACATGAGCTGGATTGCCTTCTTCCTGACGTTCTTTGTCTGGTTCAACTTCGCGCCTCTGCTGGGCGTGATCAAGACCTCCCTCGGACTGACCTCCGACGAAATAAAGACGCTGCTGATTCTCAACGTCGCCCTGACCATACCGGCCCGTGTCCTGATCGGCATGCTGACCGACAAGTACGGCCCGCGCAATGTCTACGCCGCGCTGCTGTTCTTCTGCAGCCTGCCCTGCTTCATGTTCGCCATGGCGCAGGACTTTACCCAGGCCGCCATTGCCCGTTTCCTGCTGGGCTTTATAGGCGCAGGCTTCGTTGTCGGCATACGTATGGTGAGCGAATGGTTCCCGGCCAACGAACTGGGCACCGCTGAAGGCATTTACGGCGGCTGGGGCAACTTCGGCTCCGCCGCCGCTGCCATGCTGCTGCCGACCCTGGCACTGATATTTGGCGGTGAAGATGGCTGGCGCTATGCCGTGGCCACCACCGGTCTGCTGTGCCTGATCTTCAGCTTCGTATGGTTTTTCAATGTGTCCGATACCCCCAAGGGTTCGACCTACTTCAAGCCCAAGCGTATCGGCGGACTGGAAGTCACCAGCAAGGGTGACTTCATTTTCCTGCTGATCATGAAAATTCCACTCTATGCCGCTCTGGCACTGCTGTGCTGGAAGCTGTCACCCCAGGGTGTATCCATTCTCAGCAGCACAGTCGCACTCTTCATCTATATTGGCCTTGCGCTCTTCTTCGTCTATGACTGTTACAGCGCCTACAGCGTGAACCGGGAAATCTTCACCCAGCCGGTACCGGAAATGCACCGCTACAAGTTCAAGCAGGTCGCGGTACTGAATGTGCTCTACTTCGCCACCTTCGGCTCGGAGCTGGCCGTAGTCTCGATGCTGCCGCTGTTCTTCGCCGACGTCTTCGAACTCGACATGGTCTATGCCGGTCTGCTCGCCTCGGGCTATGCTTTCATGAACCTGATGTCCCGCCCGGCCGGTGGCCTGATCAGCGATCGCTGCGGACGCAAGGCCACTCTGCTGGTACTGACCGCAGGCCTTGCCCTAGGCTATGGCATCATGTCGGTGATCGACAGCAGCTGGCCGCTGGCACTGGCGGTGATTGCCGCCATGGCTTGTTCCTTCTTTGTCCAGGCCGGTGAAGGTGCCGTCTTTGCAGTAGTGCCGCTGATCAAGCGTCGCCTCACCGGCCAGGTGGCTGGCATGACCGGCGCCTACGGCAATGTCGGTGCGGTGTTCTATCTGACCGTACTGTCCATGGTCAGCTACCAGACTTTCTTCATGGTCATTGCAGCCACAGCGGTACTGGGCTTTATCGTCCTGCTGCTGCTGGAAGAACCCAAGGGCCACATGGCCGAAGTCAATGCCGATGGCAGTGTCGAGCTGATCAGCGTCTCCTGATCGGCCTTGCATGACCAGGGTCGCTTTAATTCAGCGACCTCAGGAAGTAACCCGGGGGCGCGGCCGCAAGGCTTCGCCCCCTTTTGAGGTTTTGGAAGTACCATAATGAATCAACCCCATAGCGGCGCCACCAAACTGCAAGTCCGTTTCGGCGGCCAGTCCATTGCTGGCATCAAACCGCAGAATCAGGATGCCTTCGCCGCCCATGCGCCGGACGACCAGACCCTGCTGCTCAAGGGTGCTGCAGCGGTGATCGCCGATGGCGTCAGCAGCTGTGCCGACTCCCATATCGCCAGCCAGACGGCGGTCACCAGCTTTATTACCGACTATTTCAGCACCCCCGACAGCTGGAGCACCCGTCACGCCGCCGCTCGCGTGGTATCGAGCCTCAACAGCTGGCTCTATCAGCAAAACTCCAGCCGCCTGGGTCACGACGACAGCATGCTGTGCACCTTTTCGGCGGTGATATTCAAGTCCAACACCCTGCACTGTTTTCATGTCGGCGACAGCCGCATCTGGCACTACCGCGATGGCGAGCTGGAACAACTCAGCCGCGATCATGTTCATGTGGAACGCGGTCGCAATTACCTGTCCCGCGCCTTCGGTGCCGACCAGCATCTGGAGCTGGATTACCGCACCCAGACGCTTGAACCCGGCGATCGCATCCTGCTCACCACCGACGGCATACATGAACACCTGACCCGGGCCCAGATCAGCCAGCTCATGCAGCAGCACCCCACGGACCCCGTAGCCGCCAGCGCGCTGCTGATCGACCAGGCTATGCTGGCGGGCAGCGATGACAACCTCACCGCCCTGCTGATCGAGGTTGATGCGCTGCCGCTGGAAACCCCGGATGAAAACTATCAGCGCCTGAGTGCCCTGCCCATACCGCCGGTGCTGAATGTCGGCAATCGCATCGACGACTACGAAGTACTGGACGTGATCTTCAGCGGCACTCGCAGCCACATGTATCGCGTCAAGGATCTGGCCAGTGGACAGATCTACGTGCTCAAGGCGCCCTCGGAGAACTTCAGCGAAGACAGCCTCTATCTGGATGGTTTCATGCGCGAAGAGTGGGTCGGGCGCAGGCTGGATCACCCCAATGTGATGAAGACCTTTGCCCCGCCGCGTCCCAAGCGCCTGCTGTATTACCTGGGCGAACACATAGAAGGCCAGAACCTGCGCCAGTGGATGCAGGACAATCCCCAACCCCCGCTGGACAAGGTGCGCGACCTGGTGCGCCAGGTCATTTCGGGCCTGCGGGCCTTTCAGCGGGCCGAGATGGTGCACCAGGATCTCAAGCCCGAGAACATCATGATCGACGGCGACGGTCGGGTACGCATTCTGGATTTCGGCACCGTACGCATCGCCGGCATCGAAGAAATGGGCTCACCGCTGGACAAGTCCATTCCCCAGGGTTCGGTCAACTATGTGGCACCGGAGTACCTGATGGGGCAGCAGGGCAGCTTTCGTGCCGACCTGTTTTCGCTGGCTGTGATCTGCTATGAAATGATAACCGGCCAGCTGCCCTACGATGAACCCTCGACCAAGCGCTATCGCATCGAGCACTATGGTGAGCTGCACTATATTCCGGCGCTCAAGCACCGCAAGGATCTGCCGCTCTGGATGGAAGGCTGCCTGCGCAAGGCACTGCAACCCAACCCTATCCACCGCTATAATGCTTATTCCGAATTCCTCCACGACCTGACCACC
>NZ_BCNS01000205.1 GCF_001528745.1 Marinobacterium profundum
CCAGCTCTTTATTCAAGATCAGGGGGCGCGCTCTAACCAGTCGAGCTACAAGCTCTTTATCCACAGGTTATCCCCGCGAACATTTCGCTCTCTTTAACGTTTGATCAGATAATTCGTGTGGACGCTATGCCAGAACAAGCCATGTCGTTTAAGGAGGTGATCCAGCCGCAGGTTCCCCTACGGCTACCTTGTTACGACTTCACCCCAGTCATGGACCACACCGTGGTAACCGTCCTCCCGAAGGTTAGACTAGCTACTTCTGGTGCAACCCACTCCCATGGTGTGACGGGCGGTGTGTACAAGGCCCGGGAACGTATTCACCGTGGCATTCTGATCCACGATTACTAGCGATTCCGACTTCACGCAGTCGAGTTGCAGACTGCGATCCGGACTACGACCGGTTTTGTGAGATTGGCTCCCCCTCGCGGGTTTGCAGCCCTCTGTACCGGCCATTGTAGCACGTGTGTAGCCCTACTCGTAAGGGCCATGATGACTTGACGTCGTCCCCACCTTCCTCCGGTTTGTCACCGGCAGTCTCCTTAGAGTTCCCACCATTACGTGCTGGCAAATAAGGACAAGGGTTGCGCTCGTTACGGGACTTAACCCAACATTTCACAACACGAGCTGACGACAGCCATGCAGCACCTGTCTCAGAGCTCCCGAAGGCACCAAGCTATCTCTAGCGAGTTCTCTGGATGTCAAGAGTAGGTAAGGTTCTTCGCGTTGCGTCGAATTAAACCACATGCTCCACCGCTTGTGCGGGCCCCCGTCAATTCATTTGAGTTTTAACCTTGCGGCCGTACTCCCCAGGCGGTCGACTTATCGCGTTAGCTGCGCCACTATGAGAACAAGTCTCCCAACGGCTAGTCGACATCGTTTACGGCGTGGACTACCAGGGTATCTAATCCTGTTTGCTACCCACGCTTTCGCACCTCAGTGTCAGTATCAGTCCAGGCAGTCGCCTTCGCCACTGGTGTTCCTTCCTATATCTACGCATTTCACCGCTACACAGGAAATTCCACTGCCCTCTACCGTACTCTAGTTAAGCAGTATCAGGTGCAGTTCCCAGGTTAAGCCCGGGGCTTTCACATCTGACTGACTCAACCACCTACGCGCGCTTTACGCCCAGTTATTCCGATTAACGCTCGCACCTTCCGTATTACCGCGGCTGCTGGCACGGAATTAGCCGGTGCTTCTTCTGTGGCTAACGTCACAGATAACGGTTATTAGCCGCTACCCTTTCCTCACCACTGAAAGTGCTTTACAACCCGAAGGCCTTCTTCACACACGCGGCATGGCTGGATCAGGGTTGCCCCCATTGTCCAATATTCCCCACTGCTGCCTCCCGTAGGAGTCTGGGCCGTGTCTCAGTCCCAGTGTGGCTGGTCATCCTCTCAGACCAGCTAAGGATCGTCGCCTTGGTAGGCCTTTACCCTACCAACTAGCTAATCCTACGCAGGCTCATCTGATAGCGAAAGGTCTATAAATAGATCCCCTCCTTTCCCCCGTAGGGCGTATGCGGTATTAGCATCCGTTTCCGAATGTTGTCCCCCACTACCAGGTAGATTCCTACGCGTTACTCACCCGTCCGCCGCTCTCAAGAGAAGCAAGCTTCTCTCTACCGCTCGACTTGCATGTGTTAGGCCTGCCGCCAGCGTTCAATCTGAGCCATGATCAAACTCTTCAGTTTTAAATCAAGATACCGAAGTATCGATAATTCTGACTCAAGCTATAACAACTTAAATGAATTCACATGAAGGTTGCTTACCTTGATAAAGCTATTTATGCCTTATCCTGACAAGCGCCCACACGAATTATCTGATCAATCTGTTAAAGAGCG
>NZ_BCNS01000206.1 GCF_001528745.1 Marinobacterium profundum
CGCCTTAAAACACCGCAAAAACCCGCTCAAATCAGTCGGCTCTCGCTACGGCCAGCATTCTCGGACAGCCTCCTAGTGACGAAAGCGTAGGCCCGCGTAAAGCCAACGAAAACAACAAGAAATCCACAAGAAAAAAGGCTGCCCCTGGCGGGGCAGCCTCAAAGATCATGCAAGAAGGGTAGCGGCCCTATAGAACAAGCAAGGCCGCTGCAGACAAGACTACAATGGGCCGTCGGATTAGTCGGCCTGGCGACGCAGAAACGCCGGGATATCCAGGAAGTCCATATCATCGGTGCCGGTACGCTGTAACGCCTGAGCCGGCGATTCGGTCGCAGCGACAGGGGCCGCGCGGGCAGCACGCTCATCGGCGCGATTACGCAGCACTGTCGGCAGCTCCAGCTGGCTGTAGTCGGTGGTCGGCTTGCCGGGGCCCGGACGTGATGTCACGCTGGCGGTACCGCCATTTGCGACCCGTACTTCCTGCTGCTGGACCTGGCCCAGCCCGGTCGCAACCACGGTGATGCGAATTTCGTCACTCATCTCCGGATCAATAACCGTACCCACCACTATGGTGGCGTTGTCAGAGGCATACTGCTCAACAATACTGCCGACTTCGGAGAACTCGCCAAGACTCAGATCGAGCCCTGCGGTAATGTTCACCAGCACGCCGCGCGCACCCTTGAGGTCGACATCCTCCAGCAGCGGGCTATTGATGGCCGCTTCAGTGGCTTCCCGTGCGCGACCTTCGCCGCGGGCGCTGCCAGTTCCCATCATCGCCATGCCCATTTCGGACATCACGGTGCGCACATCGGCGAAATCGACGTTGATCATGCCGGGGCGGATAATCAGATCGGCAATACCCTGAACCGCGCCCCTGAGTACGTCATTGGCGGCATTAAAGGCATTGATCAGGCTGCAGTTTCTGCCCAGTACTGGCAACAGTTTTTCATTCGGAATAATAATCAGCGAGTCGACACATTCCTTCAGCTCGCGAATGCCCTCTTCGGCGATTTTGAGGCGTTTTTTACCCTCAAACGGGAAAGGCCGCGTTACGACGGCTACGGTCAGGATACCGAGTTCGCGCGCCACTTCAGCCACTATGGGGGCAGCCCCGGTACCCGTGCCACCGCCCATGCCGGCGGTAATGAATACCATGTCGGCACCGCTGAGCATCTGCGCGATGCGTTCACGGTCTTCCAGCGCGGCCTGACGGCCGATCTCGGGGTTAGCCCCGGCGCCCAGCCCCTTGGTCAGATCACCACCGAGCTGAATGACACTGCGGGCGGCAAGCCCGGACAGCGCCTGTGCATCGGTATTGGCACAGATAAACTCGACACCTTCAACATCGGCACTGACCATGTGCTGCACAGCGTTACCGCCGCCGCCGCCCACGCCTATCACCTTGATGACGGCATTTTGCGCAATGCTATCAGCGAGTTCGAACATTTTGATCCCCTCCTTGCAAGGTGCCAGCTTCTTCGTCTGCGCACCCGCCCTGTTTTACGTTATGGACTGCTCTGTGATGAACAAAAACTAAAAATTGCCTTGAAACCAGGATTTCATTCGCGCCGCCAAACCCGGCTGTTCCGCCACTTCAATGGGCCTGGGCTCGCGCCTAGACGCTTCGCCCTGGCCTGAATAAACACCATTATAATTCTGCCTGGCATAGAGCAGCAGCCCCTGAGCCGTGGCATATATAGGGTTGCCCAGAATATCTTCCATGCCATGAACACCGGTGGGGCTGGCGAGCCGAACCGGAATGTGGAAAATCTCCTCCGCCAGCTCAACCGCCCCTTCCATCTTGGCGGTACCACCGGTCAGCACTATACCTGCGGCCACCAGATCCTCGAAGCCGCTACGACGCAGCTCCGCCTGGATCAGTGAAAACAGCTCTTCGTAGCGTGGCTCCACCACCTCGGCCAGAGACTGGCGAGACAGACTGCGCGGCGGCCGCTCGCCGACACTGGGAACCTTGATGGTCTCATCAGCACCAGCCAGTTGCGCCAGGGCACAGGCATATTTAACCTTCAGCTCTTCCGCATTCTGGGTCGGCGTGCGCAACGCCATGGCGATATCGTTGGTGACCTGATCACCGGCCACCGGAATAGACGCCGTATGCCGAATGGCGCCGCCGGTAAAGACCGCGATATCGGTCGTGCCACCACCTATATCCACCAGGCAAACGCCCAGATCCTTTTCATCGTCGGTCAAGACCGAGTAGCTCGAGGCCAGCGGCTGCAGCACTATAGCATCCACATCCAGGCCACAGCGGCGCACACATTTTTCGATATTCTGTACCGCATTGATCGAACCGGTCACCAGATGCACCTTGGCTTCCAGGCGCACACCCGACATCCCAAGCGGCTCCTTGATACCCTCCTGGTTATCAATCAGGTATTCCTGCGGCAATATATGAATGATTTTTTGATCGGCGGGAATAGCCACAGCCCGGGCGGCATCAATCACGCGTTCCAGGTCCTGCTCGGTCACTTCCCGTTCGCGCACCGCGACAATCCCGTGGGAGTTCAGACTGCTGATATGGCTACCGGCGATACCCACGGTAACCGAGTGAATTTTGCAGCCGGCCATCAACTCGGCCTCTTCCACTGCCCGCTGAATGGAATTCACGGTGGATTCAATATTGACGACCACACCGCGCTTCAAACCGCGCGAAGGCTGAGCCCCTATTCCGACGAGTTCAATACGCCCGTTCGGATCTATCTCACCTACCATGCAGACTACCTTGGAGGTGCCGATGTCGAGTCCGACAATCATATTGTTAGGGGTTACCATCTTGCCATCATCCGCTGTGGATTAAGTCCGTTTAAAAAGGTGTTTTGGTTAAATACCGCAAGAACCACGCCAACTTCAATCGACCTATTGCTAATTGCAGTTATAGCAAGGGGCAGAAACAAAATGTACAAAAAAACAACAGTACATGCCACCTTTATATCGGCAATGTTTTACCGGACTTTAGCAAAACTCCTTGTTTTTCAGCCCCATAGTTTTTCCCGACGGCAAAGTTTTACCGGCCCAGGTGCTAATTAAATCGCCAGCTTATGGCGAATGGTTAAAATAAAAATCAAAATCCAATTTTGATAAATAAAATAAACATCAATATTTAATATTGATAAATCTCAAACAAATCAATAACTAATTTTGATTTATCAAGCAGCGCATCAAAAAACCATAATGAATATATAGACAACATTATCTGCTTAAAAACTTATTGAACTGCAGTACTCAGCGCGCCCGATAGCTGTACTGCTCCCTGCTCCCCTGCCATTGCAGCGGCGGATCAAGGGTGGCCAGATATTGGCGAATGCTGGTACAGCCGTCCGCCAGAAAACTGCTGTCCATAAAGTTATCCAGCACACTCTGCCCCTGGGACGCGGCCGCCTCAAGGCAAAAAGCGAGGTAGCGCGGATAAGGCAGAATATCATCGCGCCACAGCGGGCCACTGTAATATTGACCTACGCGGCGATGGTACTCCGCCTGCGTCACGCATTTGTTGAGGCGGTAATCCATATCCGTACTGCTGGTACAGATACGCCCCTGAACGGGCATACCGGCCTCATCCAGCGCCCTGACCTCGACCCAGCGATAGCGGTGCTCACGCTCATAAAGAGCGACAAAATCCTCTTCGGGGACGTCGAAGGCCGAACAGATAATCTCACAGCCCGCCATCGCCTCGGTAGAGCAGGAAGCAATCGCACGACTTGCAGCATCAGCGCCGTGGCGGCTGAAAAACACCACTCCGACCTTGTTAAAAATACGCCTGTAGCCGGGAAGGCGCACTGGCCTGAAGCCGGTGAGACTCGGCACTGTTTCCAGCGCCGAACGTTGCGATAGCAAAGAGCCATACCCCAGCACCGTGATCAAGCCGTCCCCTCCCGCCTCAGTACTCATCTGTCACTACCAGTAAATATAGAGCGCTGCAATTGAGGTCAGCACCAGCGGTGCCATCACCAAGAGTGTGCGTACATGGCCAAGCAGCGGCTGCAGCAGCACCAGGTGCGCCACCGGGAAGGTCAGGAAAATGCACAGCAACGGAATCCACCAGTCGAGCAGGCGAAAGCCATAGGCCATAGCCCCCAGCAGCGTCAGCGCGGCGAAGTTGCCGATCATCACCACCCACAGCTGGCCACTACGCTGCAGCGCGAACTGCGGCTTCTGCTCATCGGGCAGCTTGTTGATGGCCCCGGCACTGAGGGCCGCCGACATGGAAACAAAACCACTGAGCAAGAATAATACGAGGGGTTCCAAGGGGTAGGCTCCTGTAAGGTCATGGACGGCCGCATTGTACGGGATTTGCCGCCTCACCCCCAGTCTTTGAAGCACTCGCAGCCTGTCAGGCTTGCCCTTGTTTTCCCCGCCATCGACCTCGCGGGTCTGGGTTGTTAGTATCCCTGCCCTGGCACCACCGCCTTACAGACAACTGCAAAGTACCCTCGCCATGCTGCTGTTCAAACGCCTGCGCAAGCTGATCTACCACAACTTCAAGGAAATGAAGTGGCAGGGCCTGCTGATGTCACTGCTGGCCTATATGCTGCTGTGCTGGCTGGTACTGCGCCTGCTGGGGGAAACCGCACTGGTGGGCGCCGACTACCTCTACTGGCTCATCGTCACGGCCTCGACGGTGGGCTACGGCGACCTGTCACCCGCCACTATGGGTGGCAAGCTGTTTAGCGCATTTTTCGTTATTCCAATCGGTCTGGGCCTGTTCGCGCTGACAGTCGGCAAAGTAGCCGCCTTCAGCGCCTACCAATGGAGAAAGGGCATTATGGGCATGAAGGCACTGAACCTGAACGAACACATCCTGGTCATCGGCTGGGACCCGCACCGCACGCCGCAGCTGCTGCGCCTGTTGCTGATTGAAGCGCAACAGAACCTTGGGCGCACACTCTGCCTGTGCGTCAGCGACGAGATAGAGAACCCGCTGCCGGGGGAAATCGAATTTGTGCGCGTATCGGCCTACAACGACCCCGCCGACATGCAACGCTGCTGCATTGACCAGGCCTCCAGCATCATCATCGACTGCGCCCGGGATGACAGTACCCTGGCCGCCGCGCTCTATAGTCACAGCCGCAACCCACACGCCCACAGCATCGCCTATTTTCGCGACCAGTCTCTGAGCCAGCTGCTGCGCCATCACTGCCCCAATATCGAGTGCACACCCTCGGTCGCGGTGGAGCTGATGGTCAAGGCCGCCATGGACCCGGGTTCCAGTGCCCTGCACCGCCAGCTGCTCAGCGCAGGTGATGGCATGACCCAGTACTCGGTGCGCTATCCCGAGCCCCTGCCACCGATCAGCATCCGCCGCCTCTATGCGCCGCTGAAGGAGCACTACCAGGCCACCCTGATCGCGGTGGATCTGGAGGCGGACGGCGAGCCCGAGATAAACCCGCCACTGGATATGGAGCTGCATCCCGGCGCGCTCATCTACTACATTGCGCCCAGACGCATCCGTGACTTTGACTGGGCGACGCTGACACAGCCCTGAGCGGGCCAAGGGGGCCTGTGCCAAACAAGCGCCCTGAGGGAAAGATAGCCTTAAACCGCAACGGCCTTTCAGTGGCACTGGGCTCTGCAGTCTGCCCAAAAAAACGCTAGAATGGCGCCCCCTTGCAAATGACAGTGCGCGCCTTGCCATGACCGACTTTCTCGTCCACGAAGCCATTGAAGACTACGCCTTTATCAGCACAGGCGCAGAGCCTGCCCTACTGCAGGAACTGATCGATGCCACCAACGAAAACATGGGCTGGCCGCAGAAACTGTCGGGGCGGCTGGTGGGGCGCACGCTGAAAATGCTGGTGGCGCTGGCGCAACCCAAGGTCGCGCTGGAGATCGGCATGTTCACCGGCTATTCGGCGCTGTCAATCGCAGAGGGCATGCCCGACGACGGCCGCCTGATCTGCTGTGAAACCAATCCGCGGGCCATTGAATTCGCCCAGGGATTTTTTGATCGCAGCGAGCACGGCCACAAGATCGAGGTGATTTTCGGCCGGGCGCTGGATACTCTGGAAACGCTGAATCTGGAGCTCGACTTCAGCTTTATCGACGCCGACAAGCGCAGCTATCTTGAATACTACGAACGGGTCAAGACCATGACCCGCCCGGGTGGGCTCATAGTGCTGGACAATATGCTCTGGTCCGGCAAGGTCATTCAGCCCGAGTCCGATATAGACGATACCCTGGTGGAACTGAACCGCCGTATCGCCGCCGACCCCGATGTGGAAAACATTTTCCTGACGGTGCGCGACGGCGTCAACGTGGTGCGCAAGCTGCGTTAATCGCAGGACCTACAGCTTAAGCCCCGCATCATCAATGCCGCGGGGCCAAATCCCCCTGTAGCGCACGCTGCAACCCGCTATCAAGCCGCTGGGCCGCAATACTGCAGGCCGGATGATCAACGCCTGCATGCAGCGCCCGGCCTTGCATGGCGGCATTCAGCATCGCAGGGCTCAGTTCGAAACGCAGGAAGTGCACACTGGAGGTTTTCTCCTCGTTGCTGCGCTCCATATCCTCGTCGGCAATGGCGAATACCGGTTCCAGCGTGCCCACCTGTATCCAGACCCGATGTTCGACACCCACCATCCTCTGCAGGCGCCGACGCCGCTCCGGTACATCGGCAATTTCGATCATCAGCGTCGCCTTCCAGTTCGAGCCATCGGGAATCAGCGGATTGTAAGCGTCGAGTTCATCCCGAATCTCGGCCTCCTCAAACAGCTTTTCAATACGCAGCATTTCCTGAACCTGGTACTGCACAGTGGTGCGATCCTCGAACAGCAGACGCAGATGCTCACCGAGCAGCAGTTCACGATCACGCTTGTGGGCCATCACCCGGGCGCGAAAATCACCACGCATGCGGGCATAGGTTTCCAGTGGCCAGAGATCCTGCGGGGTCAGTTTGTCCATGGTAAGACTCCAGTCTGTACAAGGGAATATAAGAGCAGCATCAGATGCCGTAAGCCTTGCGCAACAGGCTGATGGGATGTTCGGCATGATCCACTCCGGCGCTCAGATGGGCGATATGGGTCGCGGCCATGGGGCAGTCGCTGGCGAAGTGATCCGCTTGCTGCTGCTCCACCTTGCGCACCACCGGGCGGGCAATCTTTACCGATTTGTCGCGGGTCTCGGTGCGCACGGCATAGGTGCCATCATGGCCGGAGCAACGCTCAATCGCATGCACCTGAGTGTCCGGCACCAGACTCAGCACATCGCGGGTTTTAAGACCGATATTCTGCACTCGCAGATGGCAGGCTACCTGGTAGCTGATATCTCCCAGCCCCTGGGTGAAATCCAGCTTGAGCCCGCCCTCCCGGTGTCGAAGCCACAGGTACTCAAACGGATCGAAGAAGGCTGCCTGCACCTTCGCCACCTCCCCGTCATCGGGAAAAAGCAACGGCAGCTCCTGTTTGAACATCAGCACACAGGAGGGAATAGGCGCGATCAGATCAAAGCCTTGATCCACCAGCCGGGCCAGCAGCGGAATATTGAAGTCCCGTGCACGGGCAACCGACTCAAGATCACCCAGCTCCATCTTCGGCATGCCGCAGCATTTTTCCCGCGGCACCATCTCGATATGGATATCGTTGTGCTGATATACCCGGAACAGATCCTCCCCCAGTTCAGGGCTGTTGTAATTACCATAGCAAGTGGCAAAGAGTGCCACCTTGCCGGTAGTACCATTGATTTCCTGCGGGCTTAACTTCTGTTTCAGTGGCGCAACGCGCTTGCGCAGGGTCTTGCTGTGATATTTGGGCAAGGGCGCTTCGTGGTGTACGCCGAGGGATTTCTCCAGCAGAGTGCGAAAACCTGCGTTGGCGTTCATCGCATTCACGGTCACATCAAGTAGCGGAATCGATGCCAAAGCCCCAACACGGTCGGTACTGGTCAGCGTCAGGTCCCGCCAGGACGCCCCCGCCTGCTGAAAATGCACCGCCTTGGCACGCAGCATCAAATGCGGGAAATCCACATTCCAGTCATGGGGCGGCACATAGGGGCACTTGGTCATGTAGCACAGGTCACAGAGGTAACACTGATCCGCCACCTTCATGTAATCCGCTTTGTCGACACCGTCCACTTCCATGGTGTCGGATTCGTCCACCAGATCGAACAGGGTCGGGAAGGCATCACAGAGACTGACGCAACGTCGGCATCCGTGGCAGATATCGAACACCCGCTCCAACTCCTGATTCAGGGCCGCGCTGTCGTAGAAAGCCGGCGACTGCCAGTCGATCGGGTGGCGGGTGGGCGCCTCAAGACTGCCCTCGCGCGCTATCTTGCTCTGGCTCATGGCTCGGTCACCTGAAAGTTAGTCGCTGTACACCCATGCGGGACACTTGTGGAGGTCTGACAGGGAGCGCCCGCAAAAAAGGCCGCCGCTGCCTGCACGAACCGGCAGGAACACCGACGGCACCTATCCCCCTCAAGCCACCCTGGCTCAGCCGTCCAGGCCATCCAGTGCTTTCTGGAAACGGTTGGCGTGGCTGCGCTCCGCCTTGGCCAGGGTTTCGAACCAGTCAGCAACCTCATCAAAGCCTTCCTCGCGGGCTGTTTTTGCCATGCCCGGATACATGTCGGTGTATTCATGGGTTTCACCGGCAATGGCCGACTTGAGATTCAGCCCTGTGGCTCCGATCGGCAAGCCGGTCGCCGGGTCTCCCACTTCTTCGAGATATTCCAGGTGACCATGGGCATGACCGGTTTCACCTTCTGCGGTGGAACGGAACACGGCGGACACATCGTTGTAACCTTCAACATCCGCCTTGGCGGCAAAATACAGATAGCGGCGGTTGGCCTGGGATTCGCCGGCAAAGGCGTCCTTCAGGTTTTGTTCGGTCTGGGAACCTTTGAGCGACATAACGCACCTCCTGACACGGATGGAAAAACGCTGATTAAGGGGGCGAATGGCGTTAACGACCCCGCGCCCTGGTTAAAAAGTAGGCAGCGAACTAGAATCTGTACAATAGATAAATACTTACGCGATAATCGAATTTTCCGATGACTCACCCTCCGACCTTCAAGCAGCTTAAATACCTCTGTGCCGTGGCTGAACAATTGCACTTTGGCCGCGCTGCCCGTGCCTGCCACGTATCGCAGTCCAGCCTGAGTGCCGGCATCTCAGAGCTGGAAGCGCACCTGGGCGTGGTACTACTGGAGCGCAACAACAAGCGCGTGCTGCTCACCGATCTGGGGGCGGCTGTTGTGGCACGCAGCCATGAGATACTTAATGCCGTGGATGATATGGCAGCCCTGTGCGAGCAGGCGGTGCCGCCGCTGAGTGGCCCCATGCGTCTGGGGGTCATTCCCACCATAGCCCCCTTCCTGCTGCCGGGCCTGCTCAACCGCCTGCGCGCCGAGCATCCACAGTTTCAGCTTTATATCCGCGAGGATCTGAGCCAGCATCTGGTGGATGCGCTGCACCAGGGTGATCTGGACTTACTGCTATTGGCCATTCCCTTCCCGGCAGATGCCGTCCAGTGCATGCACCTGTTTGACGATGGTTTTGTGCTGGCGTCCCCGTCGAGCCACCCGCTGAATCGGGTTGAGAAACTCTGCACGCGGGATTTGGCCGGGCAGGATTTGTTGCTGCTAGAAGAGGGCCACTGCCTGCGCGGGCACGCCCTCGCCGCCTGTCATCTCACCAGCGCAACCCTGTCGGTGCCCTACCAGGCCACCAGCCTGAATACCCTGGTTCAGATGGTGGCAAACGGCATCGGCATCACCCTGCTGCCCCGCATGGCGCTGGAGACCCCCATACTCGCAGGCACTGATGTGCAAACCCGTGAATTTGCCGAGTCAGGCGTACAGCGTTCCATCGGACTGATGTGGCGCCGCCAGGCCGCCCGGGCCGATGAATTTCGCCTGCTGGGTGAATTTATCCAGCAACACAGAGTCCCTGCTATCAGAGCCACCACGCCCTGAGGGGCCCCGACTTCGGAGATTTCATGCGACCGGCCCTCTGGCTACTGACACCCCTGCTGCTGCTCGCACTGCTGTACGCGCTGTTGCCCAGACTCGCCAGCTACAGTATCGAACGCTGGCTGCAGGCTCGCGGCATTGAGCAACCCCGTATCGAACTGGACTACCCGGGCTGGAACCGGCTGCAGATTCGCAGCTTTAGACTCAGCCAGCAGCAGAACGGACAGCGCATCATCCTCGAATCAGGCCCCGTCCTGATCGAGTACGACCCGCTGGATCTGATCGGGCAATTGCATCTGAACAGCGTGCGCATTTCAAGCCTCACACTGCAGCTGCAAACACAGCCAGGAAGTGCGCCTGAATCACCCGCGCTGGATCTGAGCCCGCTGCTGCCCGCCGCCTGGCTCGCACTGGCACCGGCCGACCGGTTGCAGGTCGGCCAGCTCGATCTCAGCCTTCAAACCGAGGGCCAGCCCAGCCGGGGCCTGCGCGGCAATATTGACCTGTACCAGGGCCGACTACACAGTCGCATGCAGCTATTTGAAAACGACAGTGCCCTGGGCTGGCTCGACCTGACACTGGATGAGGACAATCGCTTTGAGCTGAGCCTGCTGCAGGATAGCGAGCCCATCTACCGGGCTAGTGGCGAGCTGCGCCAGGACGCCGGGCAACTGGAAGTCCAGCTGCAGCAATCACTTGAGCTGGCCGGCACCCTGCGCTGGCTGCAACAGCTACCCAGCCCCCTTTTATTAGGCGAACAGCTATCCGCGCAATTGCTATCCGACGAGATGCCCGTCATAGAGGGCCGTATTGAGGCCCAAGGCTTGCTGCGCCTGCCTCTTACACTTGCAAGCGCCCAATGGCTGCAGCAAATGACGCTGGAACAACAGCTCGGCGGCGCCTTGCAGCTTGGTCTGAATCGGCCAGAACTGCAGCGTGTTCAACTGCCGCTGGATGCCAGCCTGAGCCTTGCAGCAGGCACCCTGAGCTTTAGCCTGGCTGCCGGCAGTCGGGCTGACCTCAGCGGCCTGACTCTTCCAGGGTTCGCGCCCGTGCGTGCCAGCGCTCAGCTACAGACCCCGCTGCAATTGACCTGGCCCCTGGGCGAGCCCGACCCTGAGCCACTGCAATTACCCGCCTTTGGGCTGCTGCTGCAAAGCCCTGCGCTACAGCACGCCCGCGGCACGCTCAAACTCAGCCCGATCCGGCTCGATATCAGTCAGCTAGACCTGCAGCAATACAGCGCCACCGGCCGGCTGCGCATCACCGAGATCAACTGGCAAATGCCGGGGCAGCGTCTCCCTTTGGCCGCACTGGACAGCCGCTTTGAACTCAAAAATTCGATGCTCAGCAATCGTTTTACACTGGATCTGGCGGATCCTGCACTCAAGCTGCAGGGCCGCGCCAGCACCCGCCTGTCACCCTTTGTCAGTGATATTCACTGGCAGGCCAGCCCGCTGGCACTGCAACAGGCCGAACAACTATGGAACCGCTATTATCCCCCGGCGCCACCGGAGCTCAGTGTCAGCGCAGGCGTGCTGCACCATAATGGCAGCGCCAACATCAACAGCCGTGGCCTTGCATTGCGGCTGGAGCAGCACACCGATCAGCTGGCCGCACACTGGGGCGCCCTTGAAGTTCAGGGCCTCAATTGGCAGTCCAGTACGGAGCTGCGCCACAACGGCTTGCTGCTCCACCGCGGCCAGATGCAGGTAGAGCGCCTGGATACCGGCTTCCCGCTGCAGACCATTGCGCTGGACTATAACTATCAGCAAACACCCGCACAGACACCCGCCCTGCAGCTGAACAGCCTCACAGCAAATCTGCTCGGTGGCACCCTGGCACTTGATTCAGTTGCGATAAATCCCCTGTCCCCCACACTGAGCACTGAACTGAAACTGCAGCATCTGCAACTGGCAAAGGTACTTGAGCTGCAGCAGCAGAAAGGCCTCAGTGGTGAAGGTGTGTTGTCCGGCCGACTGCCGCTGACCTTTGACGCCAGCGGATTTCAGGTGCGGGATGGCCAGATCTCCAGCGAGGGCCCGGGCAAAATTCGCTTTGTCCCTGATGCCAAGGTGGCCGCCCTGGGCCAGGCTCATCAGGGCATGGCCATGGCGCTAAAGGCGCTGAAAAACTTTCAGTACGAGGCGCTGTCGGTCAAGCTGCAATACGATGCCAACGGCGCGGCCCTGATGAATACACGGCTGCAGGGCAGAAACCCGGACTGGAATAATGGCAGACCGGTCGATTTCAGCATCAATATCGAGCAGAACCTGCTTACACTGATGCAGACGCTGCAATTTACGGACAAATTGACGGAATCGATCGAGAAGCGTTACCGTTGATAGCTGACTCGCAGTCACAGTATTGGCGAGCCCTGGAGGAGACACGCACATGTACCTATACCGATTAATGCCCAGGGCCTCGCTGCTCGCGGCCGGCGTTCTGCTCGGCGCATGCACGCCCACCGTGCAGGTCGCCATGCCCAATGAGCCGATCACCATCAACCTGAATGTAAAAATTGAACATGAAATTCTGGTCAAGGTAGATAGGGAAATCGATTCTCTGCTCGAAGAAAACAGCAATCTCTTCTAAGGAAGTTGCCATGAACAACACATTTAAATCTATGCTGTCACTTATTGCTCTTACCGCCAGTCTGCTGGTGACATCTGCCTGGGCGCTGTCACTGGATGATGCCAAAAGCCAGGGGCTGATTGGCGAGCGCAGCAACGGCTATCTCGGCATAGTCGTGAGCAATCCGTCTGGAGACGTCAAGGCACTGGTGGCCGACATCAACAGCAAACGCAAGCAGGCCTATCAGGAAAGCGCCAGCAGTGCGGGCGTTGACCTGCAGATCATCGAGCTGCGCATCGGCCAGCGTCTGCAGCAAAAAACCGGCAATGGTCAGTATATCCAAACCGAGGCTGGCGCCTGGCAGCGCAAGTAAGCCAGACTACCATTGAACTGAAACGAAAGGACTCAGCGTGATTCCCAGGTCCGAAACATCCGGCATGTCATATCGTCTGAGCAACTTTATCGGTTTAGGCATCTGTGCCGGCGCGCTGGTGTTCGCCCTGCTCTACCTGCAGCGGGAACTGGGGCTGGAGTCCTGCCCGCTGTGCACCCTGACAAGATTCATTTTCCTTTGCCTGGCGCTGCTGTTCGCCATTGGCTGGATACTCAATCCCAGGCCCTGGCTACAGCGTCTGCTATCCGGGCTGAACCTGCTGCTGCTCATTGCCGGCCTGTCCACCAGCCTGAAACATGCCTGGATCAACGCTACTGCTACGCCTGACTGCACGGTGGCAACGCCACCCGATGCCCTTTCAGCACTGCAATCTATCACCCAGGCCCTGAGTGATAGCTGCGCCAGCGGCACAGACTGGAACCTGTTCGGTCTGCAAGTGCCGCACCTGTCACTATTGCTCTTCGTCGTTCTGCTGCCATTGGTATGGCGGCAACTGCGCAAGAAAACCCGCCGCAGCTATTTTAACTGAGTCGAGCCCATGCGAATGAAAGCCCTCCTGGCAGGCCTGTTGTCATTACTGCTGTCATGGCCTGTACTGGCTACAGAAGACGAACCCTGGACCTACAATTTTTACCTGGAAAACGACCTCTTCGCTCAAACCGATCAAAATTACACCAACGGCATCCGCTTTTCCGCCGTGTCCCCGGATATCGACAACTTCCTCTACGACCCCCGCCTGCCTGGCTGGGTGTTGACCGTGAACGACTGGTTCGAGCCCTTTTACCCGGTGCCTGAATCGCGCATCGACTCCGTGCGGCGCAATATAGTACTGACACTGGGGCAGCAAATTTTCACCCCCCAGGATAGCGAGCGCAGCACTCTGGACCTCAACGACCGCCCCTATGGAGCCTGGTTGTACGGCGGTGTGGGCTATCATGCCAAAACACGCAACAAGCTGAATTCAGTGGAACTCAATCTGGGTTTTGTCGGCCCTGTGGCGCAGGGCCAGCAAGCGCAGGACTTTATCCACGAGCTGCGCGGTTTTGACAAGTTCCAGGGCTGGGATAACCAGATCAAGAATGAGCCGGGCCTGCAGCTGGTCTACGAACACAAGGCACGCAGCCGAACCGAAAGCCACCCCTCAGGGCTGGGCATGGATTTCATCTGGCACGGCGGTGCCAGCCTTGGCAACGTCGCCACCTATGTCAACACAGGCGCAGAACTGCGCGCCGGCTGGCATCTGCCCGATGACTTTGGTACCTCGGCCCTGCGCCCCGGTGGCGATAACAGTGCTCCCGGACGACGCGACCCGCGCTACTACGGCAGCTGGGGCCTGCATGGCTTCATTTCCGTCGATGGTCGCTGGGTACTGCGGGATATTTTTCTGGATGGCAACAGCTGGCGCAACAGCCATTCGATCGACAAGGAACCGCTGGTGGGTGAAGCAGCCATAGGCGTATCGGCCATTTTCGAGCGCTGGAAACTATCCTTTGCGCGGGTACACCGCAGTCGCGAATTCAAGGGCCAGTCCAGCGGACACAGTTACGGATCCTTGTCAGCATCCTATAGCTACTGACAAAGCCCGGCGCGCCTAAGCGCTCTGGACGCCGACATAAAACAACCGGGAATCTGATCATGAATATTCTGTTTTACGGCCAGGGACTTGCGACTGATGACTGGCTAGACGCGATGCGCAGCACCTGGCCCGACAGCGATATTCAACTATGGTCATCCCAACTGGATAAGCGCTGGCAAGCCGACTATGCCCTGCTGTGGCACCCGCCGCGCGAACTCTTCGCCAGCCAGCACAAGCTGAAAGCCATATTCAACCTGGGTGCCGGCGTCGATGCCCTGCTACGCCTGCCGGGTCGCCCCGCCGAAGTACCTATTATAAAGCTGCGCAATGCTGGCATGGACCCCTGGATGTTCGACTACGTCCACTACGGCGTGCTGCATTTTGGGCGCAACTTCGACCATTACCGGCGCCAACAGCAGCAAAGGCAGTGGCAACCCCACGCCAGCCTGGCGCCCAATGCCCTCTGCATTGGTGTACTGGGACTCGGCGCCCTGGGCCAGACAATTGCACAGCGCTTTGGGCAGCTGGGTTATCGGGTACAGGGCTGGAGCCGCGGCCCCAAGAGCATTGAGGGCGTTGATACCTACTCCGGGCTGGAGCATCTGGGTGATTTTCTCGGACGCTGCGACGTGCTGATCAACCTGCTGCCAGGCACTGCGCAAACCTGCAATCTGCTAGATGCCAACCGACTGGCGCAGTTGCGCCAGGGAGCCGTACTCATTAACGCAGGTCGGGGTACCACGGTAGATTCAGACGCTCTGAACAGCGCGCTGGATAGCGGACACCTGCGTGGCGCCCTGCTGGATGTATTTCACACTGAGCCCCTGGCAAGTGATCACCCGCTCTGGACTAGAGCCGATGTCATCATTACGCCCCATATAGCCGCCCCAACCCTGATCGGCGAGTCGCTGGGACAAATTGCCACGGATATACAGTCGCTCGAACAAGGCCTCTTCGTGCCCCGTGTCGATAGCAGCTTGGGTTACTGAAAGTTGCTGGCGAGGGTCTAGCGCACCGCAGTGTGCACCTTGGCGCTGCGGGCCACGACCTTGAGATTTTCCTTCATTTCGTACATGCGGCTATCCGCCAGCGCCATAAGTGCATCCAGATCGTCCGCCTCGCGCGGATAGAGCGCCCAGCCCATGCTGGCACCCACGACTATACTCTGGCGACCATAAGGTACCGGAACTCGCAGGGCGGCGGAGAGCTTTTGCAGTACCGCGTCCACATGCTCTGGCGACTCGATGCCGGGCAGCAGCAGCACGAATTCGTCGCCGCCGGTACGCGCCACTGTATCGACGGCTCGCAGCGCCCGACGCAAACGCGACGCTATCTCCTGTAATACAAGATCGCCGGCCTGATGCCCATAGTAGTCATTCACCGGTTTGAAACCATTAAGGTCGACATAGCAGAGGGCAAAACCGCTGTCATTGCGACGGGTCTGGGCGATCAGCTGATTGGCACGTTCAAGCAGCATGCGCCGGTTGGGCAGCCCTGTGAGAGCATCAACCGTCGCCTGGTGACGGGCACGCCGGAACACCCGTATCAGTTGCAGCAAGAGCGCTACTATGGCCAGCAGCAAGCCATACAACAGCACCTTTGCCCGCATACCGGAATGCCCCTGCAAACTGTAGTCGGGCACGACCGCTATTTCCCACTGGCTGTGGCGAAAGGTGACTGACTGCTTCAGCACATGGGGGTTCTGAAACACCCCGGCCGGGCCGAAAAACTGCTCGCCGCGGGCACCCTGACCATCAGTTCCGCGCAGCGCGATGCCTCTTGGATTATCATTCAGACCGGCAGCCTGCAGCAGCGAATCCATATCAATCACAGTCGACACTAGCCCCCAGTAGCGACTGTCCTTGCCTTCATCCACGTAGATCGGGCTGCGCGCAATCAGGCCACTTCCGCCCTGAACAAGCCGCAGCGGCCCGCTCACCAGCATGTCACCGTGCTCGATAGCGCGTTGAATGGCGGGCCACTGTGTTTCATCCTTGGTGTAATCAAGCCCCAGCACAGTTTCATTGCCGGTGAACGGATAAACAAAACTGATGATATTATCCGGCGCCAGGCCAATATTGCGGATATGTTCACTGCCGCGCACTATGTAAGGCGCCACCAGCGCCAGCTCCGCCGGTGGTGCATCCGGGCGCGCTACCACATAGGCTGTAAGGCCGCGGGTCAGATAAAGCACCGAGTTGATTTCACTTTCAAGCCAGGCACGCAGTTCCGACAGCTCCACCTGGGTTTCCAGCTTTACCGATTCACGATCACGCTCGGCGGCCAGACGCGCCACGTATTCAGTACCCAGTATGCCGCTGAACACCACCAGCAACACTCCGATATAAGGTAGCAGCAACCCACCGAACGCCTCTGCGGCCTTGCGATATATCATGCGTGCAGGTGCTCCCGTAATCACAAAAATTTGCCCGACATGGATTATGGTAGCCGTACAGCGACCTACAGCAGTTCAGCCAGAGCACTTTTATATGTCAGTATAACCAGCAAAACTCGGAAGAGTATTCAGTAAATTCAGAAATTAACGCAATTCGAGTACGGTTTGCCATTGCGCAGCGCTGACCGGCTGCACCGACAGACGCCCCTGTCGCACAAGCGTCATATCGGCCAGAGCTGCTGTTGCCTTGATTTGACGCAGCGGTATCACCCGACTGAAACACTCCCGCAAGCGAATATCCACACAAAACCAGCGCGGTGATCCCGGAGCCGCTTTCACATCAAAAAGCGCATGGGAAGGTTCGAACTGACTGGGATCCGGATAGGCGGCACGCACCACCTCGGCAACACCGGCAATCCCCACCTGCTTGCAGCTGCTGTGGTAGATAAAGACCTGATCACCGACTTGCACTTCATCACGCAGAAAATTGCGCGCCTGGTAGTTGCGTATTTCATCCCAGCGCGCGGTCTGATCGGGCGACTGGGCCAAATCATCAATACCGAACACATCGGGTTCTGTCTTGAACAGCCAGTGTTGCATCTATATTACCTCCTGCTGTTGCACGGGTTACCAGTATACCGTGGCCATCCATCGACGACCTCGTTGCAGCAAGATCTTAGCCTGCGAGCACCCTGTCTATGCGAAAAGCAGGGACAATTCACGGCCTGTTCAGATGAAAGTGACAATATGAGCTTTTCGCTTTCAACTGATCAGGGAGAGATAGATGAGTTCGACACAGCGAAGCGGCGCTCTGCTGCTGGGCCTTTGCATTGCACTGGGACTTGCAGCCCTGGGGTATTTGCTTGGAGAAGGCGCGTTGCGCGTCAAGGAAACTGAGCGCACCGTGACGGTAAAAGGACTGTCGGAGCGGGAGTATCCGGCCGATATAGTGCTCTGGCCGATCCAGTTCAGCGTCGTGGACAACGACCTCAGCACGCTCTACAGGCGCCAGCAGCAACACGCAGAGCAAATTCGTGCTTTCCTGCTGCTGCATGGTATCGAGCCCGGTGAAATCACCCTGTCCCCGCCGGCTGTGATCGACAAGCAGGTACAGCAATATGGCGATGGCAACTACAGCCAGCGCTTCAGCGCGACCCAAACGGTCACCGTCTACTCCGAACGCGTCGATCAGGTGCGCTCGGTGATGCAGGACCTGGCGGAGCTGGGGCAAAGTGGCATCGCCCTGACGGGTGATCAATACGGTAACAGCACCGAGTATCTGTTCAATCGCCTGAACGACGTCAAGCCCGACATGATAGAGGAGGCAACCCGCGAGGCGCGGGCGGTGGCTGAAAAATTCGCCGCCGACTCCGACAGCCGCCTTGGCAAGATTCGCTCGGCACAACAGGGCCAGTTCTCGATCTCGGACCGGGACCGCAACAACCCCCACATCAAAAAGCTGCGGGTGGTCACCACCGTCGAGTACTACCTGTCGGACTAACTCCAAGCGCCTTGCTCACAAGCACTTAAGACCTATGAATCAGGGCTACTGCCCTACTTGCGTTAGTTCACCTGCGACCAGGGCGTCGAGATCCATCATGCGGATAGCACTAATTGCCGCCTCCCAGGCGCCTTCGTGACAGAGCCCACTGATGGCAGCGTTCTCGTACCCCTGCAGGGCCGCAAGGATGGCGGCTTCTTGTACCGCCCGCGCCAGTTCAAGTGCATTTTTATAGGGCATCTTTGTCTCCTTCGCGTATATGACTCAAGCTCAAGCATAGCCGGAGGGCACAACAAGGTGCACCCAGCTAAAAACTGTACCTAGTGGTTGCAAAAAACATTGGTTTTTTTGATGAGGATTGTTCATATTCGGCATTCAAATCAGGCGCTCATCGACACCGGCGTCTATTGTTGGCCACAGCCGTTGCGCCAACCATTTTCAATTGACACCCGGAGAACCGAGTGGATGAAAAGTACGACTTCCATACTCAAAACGCTTGTCGCCGGCCTGGTGCTGGGGGCCTCACTGCAGACCTCTGCGCAGCAGGAACTGCATATCTACAACTGGTCGGACTATATCGCAGAAGACACCATAGAGCGCTTCCAGCAGGAAAGCGGCATCAAGGTGCTGTACGACGTTTATGACTCCAACGAGGTGCTGGAAGCCAAACTGCTGGCCGGCCACAGCGGCTACGATCTGGTATTTCCCACCGCCAGGCCCTTTGCCGACCGCCAGATCAAGGCGGGCATCTTCCAGCCGCTGGACAAGACCAAACTGAGCAACTACGCCAACCTGGATCCGGTTATTCTGAACTCCCTGGCCGATATCGACGCCGACAGCGCGCACCTGGCGCCCTACATGTGGGGCACCACCGGTCTTGGCATCAACCTGACCCGGGTACGCGAACTGCTGGGCACCGATACGCCGCTGGACAGCTGGAGCCTGGTATTTGACCCAGCCATCACCGCAAAGCTCGCCAGCTGCGGCATCTCGCTGATGGATGACCCCACCGAAGTGCTGGTAGCCGCCAGGGCCTATATCGGGCAGGCGCCGCACGACTACAGCAGCGCGGCTCTGGACGAGGCCGCTGTGGTGTTAAATGCAGTACGGCCGAACATTCGCTACTACCACAGTTCGCAGTACATCAACGATCTGGCCAATGGTGATATCTGTGCCGCCCACGGCTACAGCGGCGATGTACTGCAGGCCAAGGCCCGCGCCGAGGAATCCGGCAATGGCGTCGAGATCGCCTACCTGGTGCCGCGCGAAGGCGCCGTGGTTTGGACCGATGTTATGGCCATTCCGGCCGACGCCCCCAACAGTGATGCGGCGCACCGCTTTATCAATTTCGTGCTGCGCCCTGATGTGATTGCCCCGATCAGCAACTATGTCGCCTACGCCAACGCCAACGCGGCGGCCACGGACCTGGTGGATGAAGCCGTACGCCAGGACCCCGGCATTTACCCGCCCCAGGCCACGCGCGAGCGCTTTATTACACTGAAAACACCCAGCAATCGCGAAACCAAGGCGATTAACCGCCTCTGGACGCGGATAAAAACCGGCCAGTAAGGCCAATATCCAGCCTCAACAATGCCCCCTCGGGGGCATTTCTGATTCAGGAAGCAGATAGCGGCAATGACACAAACATCACCAGCGCCAGGCGCAGCAGATACCGCCTCCACAACAGCCTCTGTGCGGCTGGAGGGCATCAGCAAATCCTTCGGTAACAGCTACGCGGTGAACAATGTCAGTCTGGACATTCAGCAGGGTGAGTTCTTTTCGCTGCTGGGCCCCTCAGGCTGTGGCAAGACCACCCTGCTGCGCATGCTGGCCGGGTTTGAAACACCGGATCGCGGCCGCGTACTGATCGATGGTCAGGACATGACCCTGGTGCCGCCCTATGAGCGGCCGGTCAACATGATGTTTCAGTCCTATGCCCTGTTCCCCCACATGAGCGTGGCGGACAATATTGCCTTTGGCCTGAAACAGACGCCCATGGCCCGCGGCGCACGCAACCTGCGCGTAACTGAAATGATGGAGCTGGTACAGATCAGCCCGCTGGCAAAGCGCAAGCCGCACCAACTCTCTGGCGGGCAGCGCCAGCGCGTCGCCCTGGCACGCGCCCTGGCACGCCACCCGCGCATTCTGCTGCTGGACGAACCCCTGGGGGCGCTGGATAAAAAGCTGCGCGAGAAAACCCAGTTTGAGCTGGTCAATATTCAGGAGCGCCTGGGCACTACCTTTATCGTCGTCACCCACGATCAGGAAGAGGCCATGACTATGTCCTCGCGCATCGCCCTGATGCGTGACGGCCAGATCGAGCAGCTGGACGCTCCCAGGCGCCTGTACGAATTCCCTGTCACCCGCTATGCCGCCTCCTTTATCGGCTCCATTAACCTGTTCGAGGCCCGCGTACTGCAGCAGAACGGCGACGAAGTCCGCCTGAGCTGCGACGAGGCAGGCGCAGATCTGCTGGTACGCAGCAGCGAAAAAATGCTTCCCGGCATGGCACTTACCCTGGCTGTACGGCCGGAAAAGGTGCGCCTGCTAAGCCCCGGCGAACAGAGCCCCAACCTGGTCCGTGGGCGCATCAAGGAAATCGCCTACCTGGGCGGCATTTCGATCTACCACGCCGAACTGCCCAGCGGTAAGCAGGTGCAATTTACTCAGTCCAATGTCCAGGCACTGGCGGAGCAACCCCTAAGCTGGGGGCAGGATGTTCTGCTCGGCTGGCACCCCGACAGCTGCTCGGTACTGACCGAATGAGTATCCCAGGCGCCCAGCGCGCACTCACAGGCCGGCGCCTGATCATAGGTCTGCCCTGGCTCTGGCTCGGACTGTTCTTTGCGTTACCTTTCCTGTTCGTGCTCAAACTCAGCCTGTCCGAGTCAGTACTGGCGCAGCCGCCTTATCTTGATCTGATACGCGAATTCAAGGACGGCGTGCTGATACTCGCCGTTAACCTGGGCAACTATCAGCTACTGCTGGAAGACAGCCTGTATTTCAAGGCCCTGCTCAGCTCCCTGCAAATCGCCGGTCTCTCGACCTTGCTGACGCTGCTACTCGGCTACCCCATGGCCTACGCCATCGCCCGGGCGCCACAGCATTGGCGCCTGCCACTGATGATGCTGATCATACTGCCGTTCTGGACGTCTTTTCTGATACGGGTCTACGCCTGGATCGGCATTCTGAAAAACAACGGCCTGATCAATCAGCTGCTGATGGGGCTGGGCATCATAGACACACCGCTGGAAATGCTGCACACGCCGTTTGCTGTATATATCGGCATTGTCTATAGCTACCTGCCCTTCATGGTACTGCCGCTCTACGCCACCCTGGTTCGGCTGGACCTGACCCTGCTCGAAGCTGCGGCAGATCTTGGCTGCCGTCCCTGGAAACAGTTTCTGCGCATCACCCTGCCGCTATCCATGCCCGGTGTGCTGGCCGGCGCCATGCTGGTATTTATTCCCGTGATGGGTGAATTCGTAATTCCGGACCTGCTCGGCGGCCCCGATACCCTGATGCTCGGCAAGCTGATGTGGATCGAGTTTTTCAGCAACAAGGACTGGCCGCTGGCCTCGGCGCTGGCCGCGGTATTGCTGGTCGTGCTCATCATTCCGTTCATGCTGCTGCGCCATTATGAACAGCGCAACCAGGAGGCTCAGTAATGTTCCGCCGTGCGCCCCTGCTAATGACGGTACTGCTGTTTGGTTACGCCTTCCTCTACGGGCCTATCTTAAGCCTGATGGTGTATTCGTTTAATGAAAGCCGACTGGTAACGGTGTGGGGCGGCTTCAGCACCAAATGGTACAGCGAGCTGCTGCACAACGAGCAGATACTCGGCGCCGCCTGGCTAAGCATCAAGATCGCCGCAATTAACGCCAGCGCCTCCGTCGTGCTGGGTACCCTGGCGGCAGTGGCGCTGGTACGCTATCGACGCTTTCGCGGCCGAACCAGCCTGGAAATAATGGTGACAGCCCCTATGGTCCTGCCAGACGTCATTATCGGGCTTTCGCTGTTGCTGCTGTTTGTTTCCATGCAAACCCTGATCGGCTGGCCCGCCGGCCGTGGCCAGACCACCATCACCCTGGCCCACATTACCTTTTCAATGGCCTACGTTACTGTAGTGGTGCGCAGCCGCCTGGCCCATATGGACAGATCGCTGGAGGAAGCGGCGCTGGACCTCGGTGCCCGGCCACTGAAAGTATTTTTCGCCATTACCCTGCCGATTATTGCCCCGGCCCTGGTCGCTGGCTGGCTGCTGGCCTTTACGCTGTCGATGGATGATTTGGTCATTGCCAGCTTCGTCTCTGGCCCCGGCGCGACCACCCTGCCCATGGTGGTGTATTCCAGTGTGCGCCTTGGTGTCAGCCCTCAGATCAATGCACTGGCAACTCTGATTGTGGTCATCGTTGCCATTGCTGTGGCCATTGCCGGGGTTCTGCTATACCGGCAGGAGAAAGGCAGCAACAGTCGCAAGGAATAGAAACCCGGGGCAGACTTAAAAGCCTGGGCGAGCCTGGTGCCCCTGCACGCTGATAAATAGGGTTATACTGCAAATCGGATTTTCAATATAGCGCCGACAGGACTGCATTAAGGATGATGGACGCGACCCAGTACACGCGTGGCCTGCAACTGATCAAACGCATTTACCCTTCGCGCAGCGTTGGATTTATTCTGGGCGCCATCAGCGTTGCTTCGGTTCTGTACGAACAGAGCGTCGGCCCTGGCAGCTGGTTAATGATCGTTTTCACCGGTTTTCTCTGGCCACATCTGGCTTACTGGCGCGCCTGTCGCAACAGCAACCCCTATTTGGCTGAACAGCAAAATCAGCATTTTGATGCAGCCCAGTGTGGTTTCTGGACTGCCATGATGGGCTTCAATCTGCTGACATCCGCCATGGGATTTGCCATGCTGGGCATGGTGCTGTTGTCCCTTGGAGGCAAAAGCCGCTGCCTGAAAGGCATCCTTATTTATACGATAACCGCCATAGCTACCTGGCTACTAAGTGACATACCGCTGCAGCTGCAACCCTCGCTGCTCACCCTGCTGGCCAGCCTGCCGATACTGCTATTTTATCCGCTGCTGATCGGCTACAGCGCCTATCGCTTCGCCCTTGCCGCCAATGAGCAGCGCAAGCAGCTTGAAATTGTCAGCCGTACCGACGGGTTATCTGGACTCAATAACCGCCAGCACTGGGAGCAGCGCGTCGCCGACGCCTTTACCCGCAGTCAGAGCGAGCCCCATGCATACAGTCTGATTATGCTGGATATTGATTATTTCAAGCAGGTAAATGACCGCTTTGGCCACGGTGCCGGGGATGATGTAATTCGTCAGGTGGCCCGCCTGCTAGAGGAATGTTTCAAGCACGACGCTTGCCTGGGCCGCTATGGTGGTGATGAATTCGGCGTGCTGCTACCCAACTGCAGTGCAGTCGAAGCACTGGCCCGGGCCGAGAAAGCACGCCAGCATGTAGTTAACCACCTTCAATCAGAAAGCCCGGCAACGATTAGTTTAGGCGTTGCCGAGCTCAATACAGACATCAACACCACGAACTACTCCGACTGGATTCTGCATGCCGACCTTGCGCTTTATCAGGCCAAGCGTCAGGGTCGCAACTGTGCTGTATGCTTCTCCCAAATGGCCGATACGCGCTTGGTCGCAGAGGCCTGACAGGCCTGCTCTGTACCTGAGGAGTTAGGTCGAATAAGCCGCAATCCGCAGCAAAATTCAGTTAAATACACTCTTAACCGCAACCGGCAGACTGACAGTGATGCGCCCCTGGGACATATCCCCGCGCATGCGCAGGTAACCACCGTGTCGCTCTATAACGGCACAGGCTTCAGGACTGTGCATCATCGGCTCGCTCCACACAGCATCGGTACTCAGTAGTGTCATGCGCGGCAATTGCAGGTCACCAATATCCTGCACGGTGATCAGCAACTCGCCTTCAGTCTGATGCAAACGCACCAGCAAGCGTCTGCTGCGATGCTGGCTAACCAGCTCAACCGCCAATGTACGCAACGCCGAGGCCAACAACTCTGCCTCACCCTTGATGGTTCCAAGCGCGCTGGGCGCCTGCAGAAAGAATTCGTCAACACCGTCCAGTGCCGGACCGAAGGCCCGCCCAACCAAGACCAGCGGATCCACCGCTGCGCCTTTGAGATCCGTCGCCAATACCGCGTCAGACGCATCAGGCGCAGCCTCCTGCAGCAGCTGCTGCAACTGTTTTAGCTGCTGCGGCTCAAGACAGGACTGCACCGCCTGGCTGGAGCAGAACTTGACCAGCCCATGCTGGGACTCTGACTCCTTGCTCACCGGGGCATCCGGGACTGCATCCGGTTGATGCTGAAACAGCAGGAACTCAAGCTTGAGCCAGCGAATGGCAAGAGCTGAATGCAATTGCTGGGTTACCGGCTGGCGTATCAGGACTCGGTCACCCTCGCGGTGCAATAGTTCAAGCTGCAGGCCGGGCGAGAGGGCAAACTGGCGCTGAGCCAATTCGCTCACCAGCAACAGGGTACCGGTATGATTAATAATGGCGACTCTGCCATGGAGCTGGTCGAGCAGCCGCTGGAAGAAATTTAATCGCATAACGCACAAATCCGGAAAAATCAGAATATGTGTATATTACTATATTTTCCGAATTTGTCGCTCAATAACCTGACTCTATACATAAAGCCCACCGCAGAAACAGCATATGAACGTCCAGGCGAGCTTTAGAGCAGTATACAAATCTCAGGACAGCAGCAGAATAAGCAGGTTTTACAGCACCCGGCGCAACGGCTTTGGATGGATGCCCAAGCGGAGACACCCGTTAGCCTGGGCAGATTAAAAACGCGAACGATCAGCGGCTGCGCTGGCGCTCCAGAATCTGCTCAATACGCCGTTTGATGTCATCAAACGGAATGGGCTTTGGCAGCACCTGGCACTCGACACCGACCGGCATGCGCGACAACACCTCATCAGGCTCCAGTGCAGAAATGACCATCAGCTCCATACGCTCCAGCAATCCGCTGTGTTTCAGCGCGGCAATAATACTGAAACCATCAATATTCGGCAGATTCAAATCGAGCACCAGCAACTGCGGTTCGACCTGACCCACGCTCAGCAAGCCACCATAGCCATTATCCGACAGGTGCAGCTCTAGCGGCAGCTGCCAGCTTTTCAGCGTCAGCTCATAAAGTCGCAACAGTACTTTTTCGTCATCAATAACCAGCACTCGCACCGGCGCATTGCGCGATGCGTCGGCTCCGGCGGTCGAATCAGACAGGGCCGGCCCTTTGCCATCCTGCAGCTCGCGCACCAGCTTTTCCACCTGCAGCAGACTAAAGCGACGATGCCCGCCCGGCGTTTTCCAGCTCTCAATAACTTCGGCATCCGCCCACAGCTGCACCGTGCGCGCAGACACACCCAGCATTTCGGCCGCCTTGCGACTGGTACAAATATCATCCGATTTGAATTTCATGGGCATTCTTTGCTATGTGATCCTTGACGGCGGCATTCTACACTTTTTTGACGCCCTGCGTTTTTGCGCGAGAATTGCCTGATTCCAGCGAGTCGGTGAGCAAAATTGAGTTAGGCTCACCCCACAGAACACTCCAGATGGCTCCAGCAGAGCCATTCCATGTTTTTATCCCAAGCAATATTAACCTCGATTGCATGCCGATTATCGCCTAGGAGGCTGTCCGAGA
>NZ_BCNS01000207.1 GCF_001528745.1 Marinobacterium profundum
AGCCTCCTAGCAGCCTGTCGGGCTTGGCCGGTCCTAGATCAGTGCCAAGTCCGACAGGCTGCTGGGTATTTAATTCTGTTTAACAAGCCGTACAATACGTGCAGATGTTATTTAAAGCAGTAACTCATTTGCATGTATTGCTCTTTTCGCCCGCCTTGCTGAGATCAGGTCCATGTTCAACGCTTTCAAACTCGCCGTCCGCCAGGTGCCGACCCCCTTGGCCGGTCTTGCTCTGGGTATAGCCGCACTCGGCGCCTGCTGGGAACTGTACAGCCCGCACCAGGAGCAGGCCCAGCTGACGGGTGCTGTACTGGCGAGCGTCTTGCTGTTGGCGGTTCTATGCAAGTTTGTGCTCAATCCGCTATTGCTGTGGCGCGATCTGGCCCATCCCGTTGTGGGCGGCGTGGTACCCACGTTCAGCATGGCCACCATGGTTATCAGCGACGCACTACACCCTTTGATGCCGACATTTGCCGGTGGTATCTGGTTACTGGCGGTCGCACTGCACCTGACCTTTCTGCTGCTGTTCGCGCTGCACCGCATTCGGAAATTCGAGCTGCACCATATGGCGCCAAGCTGGTTTGTGCCGCCCGTAGGCATCGTCAGCGCAGCCCTGACCTGCCCGCCGGAAGCCGTTGATCTGGCACGTAACCTGATGTGGTTTGGCCTGATCAGTTACAGTCTGTTGCTGCCATTAATGCTGTACCGGCTTATTTTCGCCAAGCGCCTGCCGCGGGCGGCTCGCCCCATCCTGGCCATACTGGCGGCACCCGCCAACCTCTGTCTGGCAGGCTATATCAGCATTATTGATGAACCCTCCATTCTGCTGCTTGCGGTACTGGGCACGGTGGCCCAGCTGATGACGCTGATCATATACATGGCATTTTTTCAGCTAATGAGATTGCCCTTCAGCACCTCCCACGCCGCCTTTGCGTTTCCAGTGGTGATCAGCGCCCTGGCGATGCTGCAGCTCACTGAAGCCCTGCAGACACTGGGGGCCCCTGCAGATGTGGTTGGCCAGATAGACGTGCTGGCGACAACTCAACTCGGCCTCGCCAGCCTGATGGTGCTCTATGTATCAGGGCGCCTGCTACTGCAGTACGCCACCCACACTCGCGCTACCGAGGCCCAACCCAGCAGCACCGACTGACAGCGGCACGGCACCCAGGCCCGGCTTAATCCTGAGGGCTATCGTCGACGCCGTGATGTACCTTCATCAGGGTGTGATTGCCCCCCTCCACCAGTTCATCTCCGAACCAGGACAGGCTTTCATGCATCTTCACCACCTCGCCCACGATCACCAGCGCAGGCGCCGCCAGCTGCGCCTGGCGCTGCAGTTCGGCGATCGTATCCAGGGTGCCGGTCAGCACCTGCTGATCAGCACAGGTGCCTTTGGATATGATGGCAGCGGGTGTACTGCCCGGCTTGCCATGGGCCACCAGTTTGGCGCTCAACTCGGGCAGCGTATGCAGCCCCATGTAAAATACGATGGTCTGATTGGGGTGCACAAGTTCGGCGAAGTTGAGATCCGTGGTGCGGTTTTTAAGCTGCCCGGTGACAAACTTCACCGACTGCGCATGCTCCCTGTGCGTCAGCGGTATGCCGGCATAGGTAGCACAGGCACTGGCGGCGGTAATCCCCGGCACCACCTGAAACGGGATACCGTGGGGCTTGAGCGATTGCAGCTCCTCGGCACCACGGCCGAAGATAAACGGATCGCCGCCCTTGAGACGACAGACACGCTTACCCTGCAGGGCATACTTCACCAGCAGCTCGTTGATGCCCTCCTGGGGCACGGCGTGGTTGTCCCGCTGCTTGCCGACATAGACCATATCCGCATCACGCCGGCACAGATCCAGCACTGCCTCTGACACCAGAGCATCGTAGAGCACCACATCGGCCTGCTGCATCAGGCGCAGCGCCTTGAAGGTCAGCAGCTCCGGGTCGCCGGGTCCTGCCCCCACCAGATAAACCTCGCCCACCTGGTGTTCGGGATCACCTTCATCGAGTTTGGATTGCAGCAGCTTTTCCGCCGCCTGCATGCGCCCGGCAAAGGCCTGCTCAGCCACCTGTCCCTGCAGCACCGACTCCCAGAACTTGCGACGCTGGTTCACGCCGCCAAAGCGTGCCTTGACCTGATCGCGGAAGCGCCCCGCCAGGGCTCCGAGCTGGCTATAGCCATTGGGGATAAGAGTCTCGAGCCGAGCTCGCAACATGCGCGCCAGCACAGGTGAGGCACCGCCCGATGAAATACCGATAACGATGGGGGAACGATCCACAATGGCTGGAAAGACGAAGGTACAGAGCGCCGGGCAGTCCACCACGTTAATCGGCAAACGGCGCTGAACCGCATCGTAATGAATACGCTGGTGCAGCGCTTCGTCATCCGTCGCAGCCACCACCAGTACACAACCGTCGAGCAGAGCCGCATGATATTCGCCAATCACCTGCTGGCCGCCCTGCACCTCGACCATTTCGGCCAACTGCGTACAGATTTCCCGTGCCACCACGGTCAAACGGGCACCGGCGCGCAACAGCAGCTTGGCCTTGCGCATGGCAATCTGCCCACCACCCACCAGCAAAACCGGCTGGTCCTTTAGACGGAAAAAAAGAGGAAGGTACTCCACGATCCGAACTCCTGCTGCCTGATGACAATCTGTAGTGTATCTCAATTCGCCGCGCTCTCAGCGCACGTACTCACAAGCCTTTAGCAAGATCGCTGCCAAGGTGCCAAGCCTTGTCGCAGCGCTCTGTTGGCACCATTTCGGGGCCCGATGGACAAAGAACGCACGATTCCAGCCGATTCAGGCGCGGCCCGCGTACCGCAGCGGCTTAAGCGCCCCATAAAGGAGCGACCTATCGCACCAAAAACGAGCACCCAGCCCTACCCCGAATGCAGATACAAAAACGCCGCGGCGGTAACTCGCAGCGGCGTCTGAGCACAGTATCCGACCTTACTTGAATTTCAGTGGCGTCGCCGGGTGCAGGCCGCACTCGCGGTTGTCCGCATTTTCCCACCACCAGCGACCAGAACGTACATCCTCGCCCATGGAAATCGCACGGGTACAGGGTGCACAGCCGATGCTTGGATAGTGCTGATCGTGTAGCGCGTTATAGGGCACATCCAGCGCCCGAATATAGGCCCAGATATCCTTCTCGCTCCAGTCAGCCAGCGGATTCAGCTTCTGCAGGCCGTTACCCTGATCCCACTCGCTGAAGGCGATTTCATCACGGGTAACCGATTGTTCGCGACGCATACCGGTAATCCAGGCTTTCTGATCGGCCAGTGCACGCTTGAGCGGCTTGATTTTGCGCACGAAGCAGCAGCCCTTGCGCAGATCCTGCGACTCATAGAATGCATTAATTCCATGATCCGCCACAAAGGCTTCCACATCAGCTGCCTCCGGGTAATAGACCTTGAAGCCCACCTGCGGATACTGGACCTTGGCATCAGCCAGCAGCTTCAGAGTTTCCTCCGGCAGACGCCCGGTATCGAGCACGAAAATGCCGATGCCCGGGGCATACCTGCTGATCAGGTCAGTCAGCACCATGTCTTCAGCGCCAAGGCTGTTGGCAAAAACGATGCCATCGCTATAGTCTGCGGCCGCCTGCTTCAGCAGGCCTGCAACATGCTCAACCCGGGCATTCAGCTCGGCACTTAACTGCTCACTCATGCAAAGTATCCTCTATAAAAAACGGCTGTCGGCCATGCCGCGGAAAGTCCGACAAGCACGGCAACAGCCGTTCTGGCGACAAGATGTCTATCCCGGGGCTATTAACCTCACGGGTTAATGACCGCCCCGCTTAACCCTGACGGTAGATCGGACGCGGATCGTCAGCGCCGGCCTGGTAATGCACGCTCACTTCACCGAAGGCATTCAGCACTTCAGGCTTGAAGCGGTCTTCCGGCACGGCCAAGGCATCAAAACCGCAGCGCTGCATAAGGTCCAGACGATCACGGGTGACATCACCCACGGCCCGCAGCTGACCTGTAAAACCTGCGCGACGCACCAGGCGTGCCTGACTGAAGCCGCGACCGTCGCGGAATACCGGAAACTCGATGGCAACCAGCGCCAGCGATGACAGATCAGCCAGCAGCGGCTCAATGTTGTCATCACCATTAAACTGCACCCCCAGACCACCGCTGCGGCCATTCAGGCTGTCGCGGTTCTCCAGGTAAAGCGCCAGCGGTACAACGATATCGCCGTCCTGCGGCACCTGCTCGAGGGTCGCTTCCGCATCCAGAAACAGCCAGTTATCCTGGGCTACAACTTCGCGATTAATGAGCAGCGGCATAGACTTTCTCCTTGAACGGGGCAACACCGATACGACGCACCGTATCAATAAACAATTCACCTTCCTCGCGGGACTCAACGTAGGTCAGCAGCAGCTTTTCAAGCGTGTTGGCAACGTCATGGGCCTCTACAGAACGGCCCAGCACCTTGCCCAGAGACGCGTCTTCCTTGTCCGATCCACCGATGGTGATCTGATACCAGTCCTCACCGCCCTTGTCGACACCGAGGATGCCAATATGGCCGACGTGGTGATGACCGCAGGCATTGATGCAGCCCGACATGTTGAGGCGGATTTCACCCAGTTCGTACTGATAATCCAGATCTTCGAACTTCTGGTTGATCTGATCAGCAATTCCCAGGGTCTTGGCGTTGGCCAGGGCGCAGAAATCGCCACCCGGGCACACGATCATGTCGCTGAGCATGTTGATGTTCGGCCGCGCCATATTGTGCTCGGCCAGAACCTTCCAGAGTGCGTACAGGTCAGCGTTCTTCACATCCGCCAGAACCAGGTTCTGGGTATGGGTCACACGGATCTCACTGCCGCAGTACTGATCAGCCAGGTCGGCCACGACATCCATCTGCAGATCGGTAGCATCGCCTGCCGGTGCCAGCATGGGCTTGAGCGAAACGACCACTGCACGATAGCCGTTCACCTTGTGCACAACGGTGTTTTTCTCGTACCAGACACGGAAATCCGAATCAGCTTCGAGCTGTGCGTTCAGGCTGACATCTTCAGCCGCTGCCGCGTCATACGCAAAGGTATTGAAGAAGCCGGCCACGCGGGCGAATTCTTCAGACGTGATTTCAAGCTCAGGCTGTTCGGCCTTGATCAGCTCCCATTCGGCCTCAACCAGACGGGCGAACTCTTCAGCACCCAGTGCGTGCACCAGAATCTTGATACGCGCCTTGTACTTGTTGTCACGACGACCATTAAGGTTGTAAACGCGCAGTATCGCTTCCAGGTAAGACAGCAGATCAGCCTTGGGCAGGAAGCTGCGGATCGACTTACCGATCATGGGCGTACGGCCAAGACCGCCACCGACCAGCACTTCGAAGCCGACTTCACCGGCATCATTCTTGATCAGGTGCAGACCAATATCATGGACCTGGGATGCAGCGCGGTCTTCCGGACCACCGGTGACGGCGATCTTGAACTTGCGCGGCAGATAGGCAAACTCAGGGTGCAGCGTGGACCACTGGCGAATCAGTTCACAGAACGGCCGCGGATCTTCGATTTCGTTGGCATTCACGCCAGCGAAATGGTCCGTGGTGGTGTTACGGATACAGTTGCCGGAAGTCTGGATGGCGTGCATCTGCACCTGCGCCAGTTCCGCCAGGATATCGGGCACTTCTTCCAGCTTGGGCCAGTTGAACTGCACGTTGGTGCGGGTGGTGAAATGAGCATAGTTTTTGTCGTACGTGCGGGCTATGTGCCCAAGCTTGCGCATCTGTACGGACGACAGCAGACCGTATGGAATCGCCACACGCAGCATCGGAGCCTGACGCTGAATGTACAAGCCATTCATCAGTCGCAGCGGCAAAAACTCTTCATCTGGCAGCTCACCCGCCAGAAAACGTCGGGTCTGGTCTCGGAACTGCGCTACACGCGCATCCACCAGTCTCTGATCTACTTCTGTATATTGATACATGCTAACTACACCTTGCCTGACGGGGAGGCCCGCCACTCATCTCAAAGCCCGTGGAAAGATTCGATCAGCCTGCCAGCACAAAGCGCAGACCAATCGCGAATAGAATCGACCCCATGATCGGCTGCATCACCCGCGGCGACAGCCGGACGCCTACATGACTGCCCAGAAATACACCGGGCAGGGAACCGATCAGCAAGTATATCAGCAATGTCATATCGACATTACCCATCGAATAGTGACCGGCGCCTGCGATACTGGTCAGCACCACCGCGTGCACCAGGTCGGTACCCACGATGGCAGGCATGCTCAGACGCGGGTACAGCACAATCAGCATGGCCGTTCCCAAAGCGCCAGCACCAACAGATGACAGCGTGACCAGCGCACCCAGCAGCAGTCCCATCAGGGTGGTAACCAGAGGACGCCAGCGCCGTGCATGATGCGCCAGCGGATGGCCTTCAAGGCGCATGGCACGCTCGCGAATCTGATTGCGCAGGAACACGGCGATTGAGGTCAACACCAGCGACACACCCAGGGTCATGTTCATCAGGCTCTCGATGCTTTCCAGCGCCTCGAGCCCTTTCAGGTAATGCAACGTCAGCAGACTGCCCGGCACGCTGCCCAGCAGTAGCATCCCAACCACCTTCCAGTGCACCATCTTGCGCCGTGCATAGGACCACATGCCGCCGAACTTGGTAACCGCGGCATAAAGCAGATCGGTGCTCACGGCCACGACCGGCGCTATGCCAAAGACCACAATCAGAATCGGCGTCATCAAGGCACCACCACCGATACCGGTCAGCCCAACGATAAAACCGACTACCAAGCCTGCAAAACTGTATGCGAATTCCATGCTGCTCAACCACTTATGCAGGCGCACTGCTGCTATTAATTGCGGCCATCATACTGGCCACCACTTATAACTCTAAATACTTATTTGAAATTTTGTTATAACCAAAATACCACAAACAGCCCAATAGAACCCACCAGCCCTTTATTCCATATAGATCTAAGTGAAGTCTAATATATTCTTTTTGATTGTATGCGCAATGCTGCAATAATGCGCCGCATCATAGGTTAATAGCCGTTTGGCGCCCACAGGGCAGCAAACTGTCTACTCATTACAGGTAAGGAAGGGCTCAATCCATGAATCAGTTGCCGGAACACCGTCTGACACATTTAAGACAGCTGGAAGCCGAGAGCATCCACATCATCCGGGAAGTGGCCGCGAGCTTTGACAACCCCGTCATGCTGTACTCCGTCGGCAAGGACTCTTCCGTCATGCTGCATCTGGCGCGCAAGGCTTTCTACCCAGGCAAGCCACCCTTCCCGCTGATGCACGTGGATACCACGTGGAAGTTCCGCGAAATGATTTCCTTTCGCGACAAGATGGCGGAAAAGGCCGGCATGGATCTGATCGTGCATATCAACCCAGAGGGCGTTGAAATGGGCATCAGCCCCTTCGTGCACGGCTCCAAAACCCATACGGACGTCATGAAGACCCAGGGCCTGAAGCAGGCGCTGGACAAGTACAAGTTCGATGCGGCCTTTGGCGGCGCCCGTCGCGATGAGGAGAAATCCCGCGCCAAGGAACGCGTCTTCTCGTTCCGCGACAAGCACCACCGCTGGGACCCGAAGAACCAGCGCCCGGAGCTCTGGAATACCTTCAATACCCGTATCGACAAGGGTGAGAGCATCCGCGTCTTCCCGCTGTCCAACTGGACGGAGCTCGATATCTGGCAGTATATCTACCTCGAGCAGATCGAAATCGTACCACTGTACTACTCCGCACTGCGCCCGGTTGTCGAGCGTGACGGCATGCAGATCATGGTGGATGACGACCGTCTGCCGCTGCAGCCTGGCGAAGAGCCTGTGATGAAAAAGGTGCGTTTCCGTACCCTGGGCTGCTACCCGCTGACCGGTGCCGTTGAGTCCGAAGCAGACACCCTGCCTGAAATTATCCAGGAAATGCTGCTGACCACAACGTCCGAGCGCCAGGGCCGAGCCATTGACCACGACGGTGCCGGCTCCATGGAACAGAAGAAGATCGAAGGCTACTTCTGATCAGCCTCCAGGCCTCTGCCATTACTTGTAGATAACGCAGGTCTGGCCCGGACAAAACACCCAATACGACACCAAGACGCTGCTGCCGCGGCCCCGCCGCCGGCAGCGTCAAGCCTGGAGCTAACACATGAGTCACCAAAGCGACCTGATCGCCACTGATATTCAGCAGTATCTGTCCCAGCACGAAAACAAGGAACTGTTGCGGTTCCTGACCTGCGGCAGCGTGGACGATGGCAAGTCCACCCTTATTGGCCGCCTGCTGCACGACTCCAAGATGATCTACGAAGATCAGCTGGCCGCCATTACCGCCGACAGCAAGAAATCCGGCACCACCGGGGACGAAATCGACCTGGCACTGCTGGTTGACGGTCTGCAGGCCGAGCGCGAACAGGGCATAACCATTGATGTGGCCTACCGCTATTTTTCGACCTCCAGGCGCAAGTTCATCATCGCCGACACCCCGGGGCATGAGCAGTACACCCGCAACATGGCCACCGGCGCCTCTACCTGTGATCTGGCCATTATTCTGGTCGATGCCCGCCACGGCGTGCAGGTGCAAACCAAGCGCCACAGCTTTATCGTTTCCCTGCTGGGCATCAAGCACACCATCGTTGCCATCAACAAGATGGACCTGGTGGGCTTTAGCGAAGAGCGTTTTGAAGAAATCAAGGCAGAGTACCTGGCATTCGCCAAGGAACTGGATCTGCCCGATCTGCAGTTCATACCGCTGTCGGCTCTGAAGGGCGACAACGTGGTCACCCCATCTGAGCAGTCCCCCTGGTACAAGGGCGAGCCGCTGATGGGCCTGCTGGAGTCGGTTGAGCTTGCCAACGACGCCAACTTTGACGAGCTGCGCTTCCCGGTACAATACGTCAACCGCCCTCACCTGGATTTCCGTGGCTATTGCGGCACCCTGAGCTCCGGCATTGTGCGCCCCGGCGATGCCGTTACTGTGCTGCCGTCCGGCAAGTCGAGCCGCGTCAAATCCATCGTCACCTTCGATGGCGAACTGGCCGAGGCCTACCCGCCAATGTCCGTGACCCTGACACTGGAAGATGAGATCGACATCTCCCGCGGCGACATCCTGGTACACAGCGACAAGCTGCCCCAAGTCACCAGCCGTTTCGACGCCATGGTAGTCTGGATGGCCGAAGCCGAACTGGTGCCGGGCCGCACCTACGACGTCAAGCTCGCCACCCAGACCGTGGCCGGCAGCATCAGCCATATCCGTCACCGCATCGACGTCAACACCCACGAACAGATTCCGGCCAGCAGCCTGAGCCTGAACGAAATCGCCCGCTGTGAACTCAATATCGAGCGCTCCATCATCGCCGACGACTACCGCGATCACCGTGGCACCGGCTCCTTCATCATTGTCGATCGCCTGAGCAACGCTACCGTGGCCGCCGGCATGATTATCAATGAAGGCGACCAGGCACAGCAGGAAGACATCGACACCATCAATGTCGACTCCCGCGTCAGCCGCAGCGACAAGGAACGCCGTTACGGTCAGCGTGCCGGTATCATCAGCGTCAGCGGCGGCACCGAAGAGTCCCGCGACCAGCTGCTGTACAGCACCGAGAAGCGCCTGTTTGACGCCGGCCGCGCCGTCGCCGTACTGACGCCCCGTAATCTGCCAGCAGCTCTGCAGACCAATCTCGAGGCTACCGCCGCCGTACTGGCCGATAACGGCCTGGTGGTCCTGGTCGAAAGCGACAGCGCCCTGCCGGGCGCCCTGAGTGTCAATCTGGATGGCCAGGCTGGCGATTTGCGCCTGAACAGCGCAGCCCAGAGCCCGCAGGAACAGGTCAAGGCACTGCTGGCATTGCTCAAGGCCCACGCTCTGGCCTAACCGCCAAACGTTTGGACCGGCCGCAACGGCACCCTCGGGCCCGGCACAGACCTCTGTGACCGGGCCCGATACGTTATAAATCCGGCGGACAGGCCCCTGATGAACAGCCAATAACCGTGCCGCAACGGCCATCGACCTGAGTTGCTGCTTAATAAGACCCGTTAAAGCTGACGCAAGCCTGTACCGAGGTGGGGTCAATCCGGTAAAATTCTGCGCTCGATTTCCAGCGGACCCGGGCTATCCGCATAAACCCCGGTAGATTTTTGGCGGGTGCGCAGTGACAAGCGTGCCCCTTGAGCGGTGAAAATGCCGCGCCCCCTGCAACTTGAGCATCGCGATGACGGAATTTCTGCTTATTCTGATCAGCACAGTGCTGGTGAATAACTTTGTACTGGTGCAGTTTTTGGGCCTGTGCCCCTTCATGGGCGTTTCCAACAAACTGGAAACCGCCATGGGCATGTCCCTGGCGACCACCTTTGTACTGACGCTATCGTCCCTGTGCAGCTATCTGGTCTACACCTACCTGCTGGCACCCCTGGAGATGGCCTTCCTCAAAACCATCGCCTTCATTCTGGTGATTGCCGTAGTGGTGCAGTTCACCGAAATGGTAGTACGCAAAACGAGCCCGCTGCTGTATCGGGTGCTGGGTATCTTTCTGCCCCTGATTACCACCAACTGTGCGGTTCTGGGCGTGGCGTTGCTGAATATAAAGAAGATGAACGGCTTCATGGAATCCATCGTCTACGGCTTCGGTGCCGCTGTGGGTTTTTCCCTGGCCCTGATACTGTTTTCAGCGATTCGCGAGCGCGTCGCCGTCGCCGATGTACCGACACCCTTTCGCGGTGCGGCCATTGGCATGGTCACCGCCGGCTTGATGTCACTGGCTTTCATGGGCTTCACCGGCCTGGTGTCATTCTGAGCGGAGACTCCCCATGAGCGCAGTAATTATCGCCATCCTGGTTTTGCTCGGACTCGCCGTCGTATTCGGCATAGTGCTGGGATTCGCCTCGGTTCGCTTCAAGGTTGAAGGCAACCCCATCGTCGAGCAAATAGACGCCCTGCTGCCCCAGACCCAATGCGGCCAGTGCGGCTATCCTGGCTGTCGTCCCTATGCCGAAGCCATTGCCGGCGGCGATACCATCAACAAGTGCCCGCCCGGCGGCCAATCCACCATCGAAGCACTGGCCGACCTGCTGGACGTCGAAGTCATTCCGCTGGACGACGAACACGGCGAGGAAAAACCCCGCTCTATCGCCTATATCCGCGAAGACGAATGCATCGGCTGCACCAAGTGCATCCAGGCCTGCCCGGTCGACGCCATACTCGGCGCCGCCAAGCAGATGCATACCGTGATCATATCCGAGTGCACCGGCTGCGATCTCTGTGTTGAACCCTGCCCGGTTGACTGTATCGACATGATCCCGATTGAAACCACCCTCAGCACCTGGAAATGGCCGGCCCCCAAACCTGGCATCGAACTGATCGCCACCGACGCCGGACGCGGCAGCGCCCAGCAGGGAGGCCTCGCCTGATGGGCCATGTATTTGCCTTCCACGGCGGTGTACACCCGCCGGAAAACAAGCGCCAGTCGACCCGCACACCGATTCGCCAGGCGCCGCTGCCCGATCAGCTGATACTGCCGCTATCGCAGCACATAGGAACGCCGGCAGAACCCCTGGTCAAGGTGGGCGACAAGGTTCTCAAGGGACAGCGCATCGCAGAGCCCGTAGGCCGTATCAGCGCTGCGCTGCATGCACCGACGTCCGGCACCGTAAGTGCGATAGGTCCGCATCCGATTCCCCATGCGTCTGGCATGCAGGCCAACTGCATCGTTATCGACAGCGACGGTGAAGACCGCTGGGTCGAGCATGCAGGCCTCGCGAATTACCAAAGCCTGGGCAAGGGTCCGCTGACCGATTACATTCGCAACAGCGGCATTACCGGCATGGGCGGCGCAGGCTTTCCAACCGACGTGAAACTGCATCTGGGTGATGATCATATCGTCAACACCCTGATCATCAATGCCGCCGAATGCGAGCCCTATATCACCGCCGATGACATGCTGATGCGTGAGCGCGCCGACGATATAGTGGCCGGCATCGAAATCATCGATCACCTGCTCAAGCCCAGTCATATTCTGATCGGCATTGAGGACAACAAACCCCAGGCCATACGCGCGCTTGAAAAGGCACTGGTCGGCTGCAAGCTGAATATCGATCTGCGTGTCGTACCCACCAAGTACCCGTCCGGTGGCGAAAAACAGCTGATCAAGCTGCTAACCAATGTCGAGGTTCCCAGTGGTCGCATTCCCGCCGATGTCGGCATCGTCTGTCAGAACGTCGGCACCGCCTACGCCACCGCCCGAGCAGTGCACCAGGGCGAGCCGCTGATTTCCCGCATCGTGACCCTGACCGGCGAAGCCGTGGCCCAGCCACAGAATTTTGAAACCCTGATCGGCACCCCCTACTCGCTGCTACTGCGCGCGGCACGGGTCAGCCCGAACGACCTGTACCGCCTGGTTGTCGGCGGCCCGATGATGGGCTTTAGCGTCGATAACGATCAGATCCCGGTGATAAAGACCACCAACTGCCTTATCGCCGCCAGCCCCGACGAGATGCCAGAAGCGCCACCGGCGCAGGAATGCATCCGCTGTGGCCTGTGCGAACAGGTCTGCCCGGCCGAGTTGCTGCCCCAGCAGCTGTACTGGTTCGCCAAGGGCCGCGAGCTCGACAAGGCCAAAAACCACAACCTGTTCGACTGCATCGAATGTGGCGCCTGCTCCTATGTCTGCTCCAGCGCCATTCCCCTGGTTCAGTACTACCGTAACGCCAAGGCGGAAATCCGCAGCGACGACGCCGAGCAACGCAAGGCCGAACATGCCCGCGTGCGCTTCGAAGCACGCCAGGCACGCCTGGAAGCCGAGCAGGCCGAAAAGGAAGCGCGCCGCAAGGCCCGCGCCGAAGAAGCCGCCCGCAACCAGGCCGCACGCAAGGACAAGCCCCAGGTAGCCGCCTCCGTCGCCAGCAACGCCGCGACAACGGCGCCAGCGCCGGCGGCAGAACCCGACCTGAAACAGCTTAAAACCGCCGCCTCAGTGGCGCGCACCAAGCTCAAGCAGGCGCTGAAGGCACTCAAGCACACTGAAGACAAGGGATTTGATGGCGCTGACGCCCTGCGCACCACCATCAGCGAACTGACCTCCAAGGCCGATGCGGCCCAGCAGGCCTACGACCAGGCCCTGAATGCCGACAGTGCCGCCAGCACCGCGCCCGATGCCAAACAGCTCAAGACCAACGCCGCCGTCGCCCGCACCAAGCTCAAGCAGGCCGAAAAGGCCCTGGCGACTGCCCGCGACAATGGCAGCGATGAGATAACCGCGCTGGAATCCCGAGTGCGCGAACTCGAACTGCGGGCCAGCGATGCCCAAAAGGCTTATGACGCCGCCGACGACGCCGGCGCCCCGGGCATTGACCCGGCCAAGCTCGCCGAACTCAAGGCCGACATGGACGCCGCCAAAGCCAAGGTCGACAAGGCCCAGACCGCACTGGAAGGCGCCATCGCCTCCGGCAGCCCGGCGGCCGAGAAAATGACCGCCGGTGTCGAGAAGCTGCGCGGCAAGTACCTTGAAGCCAGGGCCGCTTTTGACGCCGCCGACCCCCCCGCCGCCGCCCAAGCCGTGAGCCCGGCCAAGCTCGCTGAACTCAAGGCCGACATGGACACAGCCAAAGCCAAGGTCGACAAGGCCCAGACCGCACTGGAAGGCGCCATCGCCTCCGGCAGCCCGGCGGCCGAGAAAATGACCGCCGGCGTCGAGAAGCTGCGCGGCAAGTACCTCGAAGCCAAAGCCGCCCATGACGCCGCCGCCAGCACTTCTGCGGTAACGCCAGCGGCGAGCCCGGCAAAGCTCGCCGAACTCCAGGCCGACATGGAGTCAGCCAAAGCCAAGGCCGACAAGGCCCAGGCCGCACTGGAAGGCGCCATCGCCTCCGGCAGCCCTGCGGTAGAGAAAATGACCGCAGGCGTTACCAAGCTGCATGGCAGGTACCTTGAAGCCAAAACCGCCTTTGACCAAGCCTGCGGTACTGCACCAAAACCAGAGCCCGCAGCCGGCACAGTTGTGGATATCAAGGCACTGAAACAGCAGTTATCCATTATGCGCACCAAGCTGAAAAAGGCCGAGAAGGCCCTGCAGGACACCGATGCAGATAGCCAAGCCAGCCTCAGTGCTGAGGTGCAGGAACTGAGTGGCCGCTTTGAGAGCGCCAAAGCCGAGCTCAACAGGGCCGAGCAGGCACGCATCGAGATGGCCGCCGCCGCCGGCGTCGATCTCAAGCAACTGCAAATCGATGCCGCCATGGCCCGCGCCCAGGTTACCAAAGCCGAGCGTGCCCTGGGCACCGCCGACAGCGCCGCCGTTGCCGATTTGGAGCAGGCTCTGCTCCAGGCCCGCAGCCACGCCGATGAATTAAGCAAAACGCTCAGCCGTTTTGAATAGGGATTGACGGAAAATGGCACTGATTCGTTCGAGTTCACCCCACCTGCGCCGGGCCGGCAGCACCGCCAGCCTGATGCGCCTGCTGCTGGTCGCCACCCTGCCGGGCCTGGCGGCCATGACATTCTTTTTCGGCTGGGGCACCCTGTTGCAGGTTGTCTGGGCCATGCTGCTGGCGCTGGGTTTTGAAGCTGCAGTCATGAAGATGCGCGGTCGCCCCGCCAGCTTCTACCTGCGCGACTACAGTGCACTGGTCACTGCCGTGCTGCTTGGGCTTGCTGTTCCACCCTTCGCCCCCTGGTGGCTAATGGTGGTGGGTATCTTCGTTGCGATAGTGATTGCCAAGCACCTCTATGGTGGCATGGGCAACAACCCATTCAACCCGGCAATGGTGGCCTATGCCCTGCTGCTGATATCCTTTCCCGTCGACATGACGCGCTGGACAGCTCCCTTCGTGCTGCAGGGCGAGGACGGCTGGCATATCCTCGGCTTTATGGACACCTTCAAACTGATATTTGGCGCCATTGAGCACAGCACCCTGGATGCCTTCACCTCGGCCACCCCCCTGGATGAACTGCGCCACCGCGGCGGCCTGACTACGGAAGAGGCCTTTCGCAACTCAACCGTACTGGCCAACGGTGTGGGCGCCTGGCATGCGGTCAGTGCTGCCTACTTTATGGGCGGCGTTTTCCTGCTGTACCGCAAGGTTTTCACCTGGCATACGCCCGTGGCGGTTCTTGGCAGCCTGGCGGTATTGTCGACGCTGTTTTACATGTTTTCGCCCGATACCTATGCTGATCCCTTCTTTCACCTGACCATGGGCGCCACCATGCTCGGCGCCTTCTTTATTGCCACGGACCCCGTCACCGCCGCCACCAGCAACCGTGGCAAGATCTATTACGGCATAGGAATAGGCCTGCTGATCTTCATTATCCGCACCTGGGGCAGTTACCCCGATGCCGTGGCCTTCGCCGTACTGCTGATGAACCTCTGTGCTCCCTTTATCGACCAGTACACCCAGCCACGTACTTACGGCCACGCAAAACCCAAACGCGGCCAGAAGGAGAGCACCTGATGCAAATGCTCAGCGCCATCAGCCGCAGCACCACCGGCATTGCCATCTTTGCCGTGGTCACCGCCAGCCTGATTGCCATTACCCAGGTCGGCACGGCCGATCGCATCAAGCAGAATGAGCGCGAGCAGCAAGCCCGGGCACTGTACGAAATCATCCCCCGCGAAGGGCTCGACAGCGACCTGCTGGAAAATGGTGTCGAGTTTGTCGCCCCTGACCTGCTCGGCCACAGCCGCCCTGAAACCGCCTACCGCGCCATCCGCAACGGCGAAGCCGTGATGGTCATACTGCCGGTGGTGGCACCCGATGGCTATACCGGGGAAATCAGCATGATCGTGGGCATCAACAGCGATGCAAGCGTTGCCGGCGTGCGCGTACTGGCCCACAAGGAAACCCCTGGGCTGGGTGACAAGGTGGATATCAAGAAATCCCGCTGGGTGCTGGGCTTTGCCAACCAGAGCAAAACCGAAATAGACCCCAGCTGGGGTGTCAGCAAGGATGGCGGGCGCTTTGACCAGTTCACCGGTGCCACCATCACCCCCCGCGCGGTCGTTAATGCTGTCGGACGCACGATAGATTACTTTCGTCTGCACCGCGGCGAACTGCTCGGCCTGAGCGTCGACGCGCCACAGGAGACTCGCGACAATGGCTGATTACAAAAAGATCACCCTCGATGGCCTCTGGCACAACAACCCGGCACTGGTGCAGCTGCTGGGGCTGTGTCCGCTGCTGGCCGTCACAGGCTCGGTCGTCAACGCCATTGGTCTGGGCGTTGCCAGCACCCTGGTGCTGACCGGCTCCAACCTGACTGTGTCCCTGTTTCGCCATTTCGTGCCGGAATCCGTACGCCTGCCGATCTTCGTCATGATCATCGCCTCCTTCGTGACCTCGATTGAACTGCTGATGCAGGCCTTCACCTACGAGCTGTACCAGATTCTGGGCATCTTTATTCCACTGATCGTTACCAACTGCGCGATCATGGGACGGGCCGACGCCTTCGCCTGCAAGAACCCGGTAGGCGCTTCGGTGCTGGATGGTCTGATGATGGGGCTGGGTTTTACCATAGTGCTGATGATCCTCGGCGCCATGCGTGAGGTGCTGGGTCTGGGCACTCTGTTTGCCGATATGCAGCTGCTGTTCGGCCCCATGGCTGAAAACTGGAAGATCACCCTGATCGACGACTACTCAGGCTTTCTGTTTGCGATCCTGCCCCCCGGTGCCTTCGTCGGCATGGGACTGCTTATCGCGGTCAAAAACATTGTGGATGCCCGGCTGGAAGAGCGCCGCAAGGCACGCAAGCCCAAGCCTGACGGCGGTGGCAGCCGGCGCGTGCGCGTCACCGGCAGCATCAACTAACCTGGAGCCCTGCCCATGAACGCGGCAAAACGGCTGCAGATATTTACCCGCCTGCGTGACGAAAACCCGCACCCGAGGACCGAGCTGGAATACAGCTCGCCGTTCGAGCTGCTGGTGGCGGTGACGCTTTCGGCACAGGCAACAGATGTGGGTGTCAACAAGGCGACCCGCAAGCTGTTTCCCGTCGCCAACACCCCCGAGGCCATACTGGCGCTGGGCGTCGACGGGCTAAAAAGCTACATCAAGACCATCGGGCTTTATAACAGCAAGGCCGAGAATGTTATCAAAACCTGCCGCATGCTCATCGAGCTGCACGCCTCTGAAGTTCCAGAGACTCGCGAGGCGCTCGAAGCCCTGCCAGGCGTAGGCCGTAAAACCGCCAATGTGGTACTCAATACCGCCTTCGGCCACCCCGTCATGGCGGTGGACACCCATATATTTCGCGTTTCCAACCGTACCGGCATAGCGCCCGGCAAGACGGTGCTGGACGTCGAAAAAAAGCTGATGCGTTTTATCCCCAAGAAATTTCTGCTGGATGCCCACCACTGGCTGATTCTGCACGGACGCTATGTCTGCATCGCTCGCAAGCCGCGCTGCATGTCCTGCCTGATCGAAGACTTGTGCGACTACAAGGACAAGACAGACAGTCCCTGAGACCTCCTGAACGCCTCTGAGTCATACTGAGCCACTCCCCTGCAGCCGGTTATCGCTTAAGACAGGCGGTAAAATCACAGTGATGCGCGAACAATTCATCGAGCAACCTGACTTGGCTCTTTCTTATAAGCTCAGAATGGACGCCGAATTATTGCTCTGAGCCGAATGCCGCTACCGTCACGACCCTATCTGCACACTGCTACAGCTCCCGCTCACCGACCACCTACCACCTACCACCTGACTGCTGGCTATCTCCGCCATATATACAACGCAATTCACACGGGTGCCGTCCTGCTGGGCGCGCTGAGTACCAGGCGCCATATGCGCGGCCAAAAGCACGGACCTGGACGCAGCTCTGGCAGTCGATTGACCCTGCCCGCCGCGCCAAACTGTACACAGGCCCCTACTCCAAAGCGGCGCACAAACCAAATCCTGCAACCTAAACGATTGCTACAGCCGCGACTGCATCATCACTGCAACACAACCCTCCACCTCAGCGAACAAAAAACATACAGATTGAGTTGAAAAAACACTCAATGTGACCGCTAAAACTATTGATCGATCGGTCAGTTTATGTCTTTTTGATGGCGGATTGTTGATAATTCAGTTACCCCCATTTTCTGTGGATAAAACTGTTGGTAAAGTTTGGGCAGATGCCCCCAGCCCCCAGCATTCAAGGGCTTCCCTTGGATTGATCAAAATATAACCACATCATTTTTTACCTTTAAAATCATATAGTTACTCAAGTCAACAGAGTTTATCCACTAATTCTCAAGGTTCCTGCAGCAACGCTAAAGGTGCATCTTAGGGGTGTGGATGATCAACACAGAGGATGACTGTCAAGACTGATTTCTCTGCTCTTTCTCATCCTTGCCACTTGTTCTTTGTTCATCTTTCTGAAAAGGCCGACAAGGACTCACGACTTCTACACACAGGCCTTAAAACATCCCCAGGCCTGTGGGTAACTTAGGGCTAGACCAGATCACCACCCTGCCACAGGCAGCCGAAATCATGCCGAATATATACCGATTTATCATTTCAGGGCGGTACCGGTAACCAGACAGGCAAAGGCAAACCCTTTGCTTGCAGGAAAGATGGATTAAACAGCTTGCTTTGATAGCGCGAGCCTAAATCACACAAAATAGTCACCACCGTATGCCCCGGACCCAGGGTGCGGGCAATCTGTACCGCTCCTGCCACATTGATGGCACTGGAGCCTCCAAGACAAAGCCCCTCGTGCTGCAGCAGGTCATACAGATAGGGCAAGGCTTCGCGGTCACTGATCTCCAGCGCATCATCGACCTCCAGCCCTTCCAGGTTGGCGGTGATGCGACTCTGCCCGATCCCCTCCATTACCGAGGACCCCTCTGAGCGCAGCTCACCCCCGCGATAGTAATTGCACAAAGAAGCACCCTCGGCGTCCGACAGCACTATGCTTACGCTTTTATCCTGTTCGCGCAGCGCTCTGGCGACCCCCGCCAAAGTGCCGCCTGTGCCAACTGCACAACAGAACGCATCGAGCTGTCCGCCGCACTGGCGCCAGATTTCAGGCCCGGTTGTCTTATAGTGAATCTCGCGATTAGCGGTATTGTCGAACTGATTCGCCCAGATGGCACTCTCACCTTGCTGCTGCATCTGCACAGCAATTCGGCCCGAGACACGGGTGTAATGATTTTCATCGGCGTATGGCACCGCTGGCACCAGGCGTAAATCGGCACCGTAGAGGCGCAGAAGGTCCTTCTTCTCCTGGCTCTGGGTTTCCGGCATAACGATAACGGTGCGATAGCCCAGCGCATTGGCCACAAGACAGAGCCCGATACCGGTATTACCCGCAGTGCCCTCCACTATAGTGCCGCCGGGCTCAAGCAGACCCCTGCGTTCGGCATCCCGGATAATGCCCAGCGCCGTGCGGTCTTTCACCGAGCCGCCGGGGTTAAGAAACTCGGCCTTGCCAAGGATGGTACAACCGGTCAGCTCCGATACCTGACGCAGTTCGATCAACGGCGTATTGCCTATCAGGGAAACCAGCGCGGGTTGATGCTCAAACATAACGATTCTCCGGATCCGTTGCTGCCAAAAGTATGGCAGTAACCGCCGCGAAGCGTCGCTTATACAGCTGCATCAACCATTTGCCGGCTTACTCACACAATCTGTGCATAAGTCACTGCATAACTATTGCGTATGTACCTGAAAAGCAGCGCCTGCGGGGCTTACAGAAAAACGTGCAATATTCGAACAACTCAGGATAAGTGTTATTTTTCAGCAAGTTACGTCGTAAAAAAGATCATCAACTTGAGGTGAGTCAGCCAAAGTCAATATTGACAGCAGGTTATCTTCAGCTGTGCAAAAGATTTTTATAGCGCCGAATTTAGGGATCTAAAAAGCAGGTTAAAAGCGGAAAAAGAGGCGAGGTGCGAGGTGCGAGGAACAAGATAAAAGGGGCTAGGGGCTAGAGGTAAGCAAAAAGAAGGTGCCCTAGCCCCTTCGACTCCCTACTCGGACGGAAGCCCAATCTCGATAGGTGGTTTAGGCTTGCAACAGAGGAGAGCATTGCATCATCGTGCAGACCTGCAATGCTGTTCCTTGCGAACAGCGACGCCCTTGCCACTTGCCACTGAGTGCCCCTCCCTCGCACCTCGCACCTAGCCCCTTTCAACGCCCTAGTCCGACGGAAGTTCTATCTCGATAGGCGGTTTGGGCTTGCAACAGCTGGAGAGGATTGCATCATCGTGCAGACCTGCAATGCTGTTCCTTGCGAACAGCGACGCCCTTGCCACTTGCCACTGAGTGACCCTCCCTCGCACCTCGAACCTAGCCCCTTTCAACGCCCTAGTCCGACGGAAGCTCAATCTCGATAGGTGGTTTAGGCTTGCAACAGAGGAGAGCATTGCATCATCGTGCAGACCTGCAATGCTGTTCCTTGCGAACAGCGACGCCCTTGCCACTTGCCACTGAGTGCCCCTCCCTCGCACCTCGAACCTCGCACCTCGAACCTCGAACCTAGCCCCTAGCCCCTTTCTACTCCCTAGTCCGACGGAAGTTCTATCTCGATATGCGTTTTGGGCTTGCAACAGCAGGTAAGGATTTCATCGTCGTGCAGGTCGACTAAGCAATCCTGCACGGTTTCGACTTCACCATCCAGCAGACGCACCTTGCAGGTTCCGCAGTACCCGCCCCGGCAACTGTATGGCGCCGGAATCGCCTGCGCCTCCAGTGCATCCAGCAGCGAAAACTCGTACTGGAAATAGAAGGTGGGATAGTTGCTGACCTTGATGCGCGGAATCCCGGCCATGGCTCGCTCCTTATCTGCAGGCATAACGCGGTTAGAAATCAAAGTCGTCGAAATCGCCGTCTGCCACCTCATTGTCAATCTGACCAACCAGGTAAGAGCTGATTTCCGATTCCTGAGGGGCTACCTGCACGTTGTCACTCACCAGCCAGGCATTCATCCAGGGTAATGGGTTTTGCTGAGTCTTGAACATTTCTTCAAAACCCAGCGCCTTCATGCGCACGTTGGTGATGTACTCGACATAGTCACTGAGGATCTTGGCGTTCAGACCAATCATGGAGCCGTCACGGAACAGGTACTGCGCCCAGTCTTTCTCCTGCTGCGCAGCTTCTGCGAAGATGCTCAGCGCTTCCTCGCGACACTCCGCCGCCACAATCTTCATTTCCGGATCATCGGCGCCACTGGCCATCAGGTTCAACATGTGCTGAGTGCCTGTCAGGTGCAGCGCCTCATCCCGTGCGATCAACTTGATGATCTTGGCGTTGCCTTCCATGATCGCCCGCTCGGCAAAAGCGAAGGAGCAGGCAAAACTGACGTAGAAGCGGATCGCCTCCAGCACGTTGACCGACACCAGTGTCAGGTAAAGGGTGCGCTTGAGGTTACGCAGCGTGGCATCCACCTTCTTGCCGTTGATCTCATGCTCACCGGGGCCATAAATGCCATAGACCTGCACCAGAGCAATGAACTGATCGTACAACCGCGTAACAGACTCGGCGCGCTTGACGATCTCCTGATTCGTGACGATCTGATCGAACACCAGGGACGGCTCGGTGATGATATTACGGATGATATGGGTATAAGAGCGGCTGTGAATGGTTTCACTGAAGGCCCAGGTCTCGAACCAGGTCTCCAGCTCCGGCAAAGACACCACTGGCAGGAAAGCGATATTGGGCGAGCGCCCCTGCACCGAATCCAGCAGCGTCTGGTATTTCAGGTTACTCAGGAAGATGTGCTTCTCATGTTCCGGCATCGCCATGAAGTCCTTGCGGTCAGACGACAGGTCGACTTCCTCGGGACGCCAGAAAAACGACAGCTGTTTCTCGATCAGCTTTTCGAAGATGGGAAACTTCTGCTTGTCGTAACGGGCAACGTTGACACTGCGACCGAAGAACATGGGTTCGAGCGTGGCATCATGGGTAGACGGGTTGAACGTGGAATAAGCCATTAATTCCTTAAAGCTCCGAAAGAACTACAACCGGACAGGCCAAGGCAGCCGTCAGGGGACGGCGGCCTGGCAGCCTGTCGGACTTAACACTGATCTTCTGCGGAAAAGCCCGACAGGCTGCTAGCCCGAATTATCTGAACGCTGTGTTGCTACAGCTTGCAGGCGCCGCCTTCACAGCCATCATCCTGGCCGTCGGAGGCACCATCACGGGTGTTGTGGTAGTACAGCGTCTTGATGCCGTATTTGTACGCGGTGAGCAGGTCCTTGAGCAGCTGCTTCATCGGCACCTTGTCACCCGGGAACTTGCTGGGGTCGTAGTTGGTGTTGGATGAAATAGCCTGATCAACGAACTTCTGCATGATACCCACCAGCTGCAGGTAGCCTTCGTTGTTCGGGATGCTCCAGAGCAGCTCATATTGCTGTTTGAGTTCCAGGTACTCCGGCACCACCTGCTTCATGATGCCGTCTTTGCTCGCCTTTACCGACACATAACCACGGGGCGGTTCAATGCCGTTGGTGGAGTTGGTGATCTGCGATGAAGTTTCGCAGGGCATCAGTGCAGTCAGGGTACTGTTGCGCAGACCGAACTCCTTGATGTCTTCGCGCAGCGTCTCCCAGAAGTAGTGCAGCGGCTCGTCGCAGAACTCGTCGATCTCGCGCTTGTAAGTGTCGATTGGCAGCAGACCCTTGGAATAGGTCGTCTCATCGAATTTCGGGCAGGCGCCACGCTCCTTGGCCAGCTGGTTGGAGGCCTTGAGCAGGTAGTACTGAATCGCCTCGAAGGTACGGTGCACCAGACCGTTGGCCGAGCCATCAGAATAGCGCACGCCGTTCTTGGCCAGATAGTAGGCAAAGTTGGTGACGCCCACACCCAGGGTACGACGCCAGTTGGTGGCATTGTGGGCCGCCAGAATCGGGTAGTCCTGGTAATCCAGCAGGTTGTCCAGCGCACGCACGATCAGGTCGGACAGGTTTTCCAGCTCGTCGAGGTTCGCCAGAGCACCGAGGTTGAACGCCGACAGAGTGCAGAGCGCAATCTCACCGTTCGGATCGTTTACATCACGCAGCGGCTTGGTAGGCAGCGCGATTTCCAGGCAGAGATTGGACTGTTTTACAGGCGCAACCTTGGGGTCAAACGGGCTGTGGGTATTGCAGTGATCGACGTTCTGGATGTAGATACGGCCGGTGGAGGCTCGCTCAGACGCCAGCAGACCAAACAGTTCAACCGCCTTGATGGTCTTCTTGCGGATCGACGGGTCCTGTTCGTACTTCACGTACAGGCGCTCGAATTCGGCCTGATCGGCAAAGAAGGCATCGTACAGGCCCGGCACTTCGTGCGGGCTGAACAGGGTCAGGTTTTCACCCTTGATCAGGCGCTGATACATCAGCTTGTTGAGCTGCACGCCGTAGTCGATATGGCGCACGCGGTTCTCTTCCACGCCGCGGTTGTTCTTGAGCACCAGCAGGGACTCCACTTCCAGGTGCCACAGTGGGTAGAACAGGGTCGCCGCGCCGCCACGTACACCGCCCTGGGAGCAGGACTTCACCGCGGTCTGGAAATGCTTGTAGAAGGGTATGCAACCTGTGTGAAAAGCTTCACCGTTGCGAATGGGGCTGCCGATGGCGCGGATCTGGCCGGCGTTGATGCCGATACCGGCGCGCTGGGACACATACTTGACGATGGCGCCGGCGGTGGCATTGATCGAGTCCAGGCTGTCATCGCACTCAATCAGCACGCAGGAACTGAACTGACGCGTGGGGGTACGCACACCCGCCATAATCGGCGTCGGCAAGGACAGCTTGAACAGCGAGGTCGCATCATAGAAGCGACGCACGTAGTCCAGCCGCGTTTCCGCCGGGTAGTTTGCAAACAGGCAGGCGGCCACCAGCATATAAAGGATCTGCGGGCTTTCGTAGATATCACCGGTAACCCGGTTCTGCACCAGATACTTGCCTTCCAGCTGCTTGACGGCCACATAGCTGAAGTTCATGTCGCGATCGTGCACCAGGTAGCTGTTCAGCGTATCCCAGTCCTGTGCGCTGTAGTCTTCCAGCAAGTGACGGTCGTAACGCTTGCTCTCCACCATGCCGGCAACATGTGCCTGCAGGTGTGGCGGCTCGAAGACGCCAAAGGCACGCTTGCGCAAATGGAAGATGGCCAGGCGTGCAGCCAGGTACTGATAGTCCGGGGCTGATTCCGAAATAAGATCAGCCGCCGACTTGATCAGCGTCTCGTGGATATCGGAGGTCTTGATGCCATCATAAAACTGCAGATGGGCCTTGAGCTCGACTTCGGACGGGGACACATTGTCCAGGCCCTGGGCAGCCCAGATTACGACACGGTGAATTTTCTCCAGATCGATTTTTTCACGTCGACCATCCCGTTTAGTAACCATCAAATCTTGCTGCATCCGCCGCCTACTCCTGGATGTTATGTCTGTCATCTGAACGCCAGTTCATCGCACAAAAGCCACTGCCAATACAACTTCGAGGGCAAGCCTCAAAGGTGAATTCAGGCAACAGCAAAGCCAGTTTCAACTGTGGGATCGCCGCAGGTGAAACACTACATATAGTGGACGCTGGATTAATTGGCACTAAATATAGATATAAACCGTTTTTTTTCAACTCTTGATTTAGCCAAGTTTTCTGTGTAGCCAAGGCCATTTCCGGCCCCAAAAGCAGGTACTTCGGGAGCTGTGCCGAATTTTCCGAGTCAGTAAATTTATATAAAAAAACTGCTTTACAATACGGCCAGATATGCAGCTTGCGGACCCAGGGAACGACTGATCAAATAACACTCAGAGATTACGCATTTGCACAATTCGCTGCCCCGCCGCCTCTGTACAAATAACAACCAGATCCAGCCTGTAAAACATCATCGCAGGCATCACTGTTCGCAGCATCACTGTACAAAAAATACAGTTAGACAGGCTCAGTGCCTATCCGCTTTGCCAGCCGATTTCGCGCTATCCGCCTCAGCCGTTCTGAACGGAATAAGCACCAGTTGCATCAGACCCAGCCGATCTTCTCGCTGGTATTCACGCAACCCTATTGTCATGCCCAGATGCCCGGCAGACGGCTGGGCACAGTAACTGCCCAGCAGACGATCCCACAGCGAGATAAAGAAGCCGTAGTTGCTGTTGGTTTCTGCCGCAATCACCGAGTGATGCACCCGATGCATGTCCGGCGTTACCAGCAGCCAGCGCAGGCCCGCATCCAGTTTCGTGGGCAAACGCAGGTTGGCATGATTAAACAGCGCCGCTGCACTGAGCGTCGCCTCGAAGACCAGAACTACAACAGGACTGATACCCAGCACCGCCACCAGCGCGACTTTGTACAGCAGAGAGAGAAGAATTTCCAGCGGGTGAAACCTAAAGCCACTGGACAGATCAAGATCAAGATCCGTGTGGTGTACACGGTGCAGGCGCCAGAACAGAGGCACTATATGAAACAGCCGGTGCTGCAGATAGATCGCCAGATCCAGTAACAGAAAACCGGCCACCGCACTCAGCCAAACAGGCCAGGCCTGCAGATTGAACAGCCCCCAGCCCTGCACCTGGGCGTAAGCCGCCATCCCTATGGCTGCGGCACCCAGCGTGAAGCGCTGCGCCAGTATATCGATACCCAGCAACCCCAGGTTGATGCTCCAGCGTGTCCCCCTGCTCTGTCGACGGGCGCGCCTGGGCCAGGCATGTTCACACAGCGCCACCAGCGCAAAGACAGCCACAAAAATCAGCAGACGCAGCGCTGTCTCGGACATAGGGTTTCTCCCATTAATGTGATAAGCGGCCCCACAGAGCTGTCGCTATATCGCGCCAGTTTCGCAAAATCGCGTGCGGCGGCGCAACGCCTGGAAAAAATAATTGCGGCCGCTGGGAATAAAAGCATCGCTCAGCTGTTCATGAGTGTGAAGACCCAACCACTGAAGGAATCGTTCAACATGCGTAAATTCACACTGGCGACTGCGCTGTCCATACTGATCAGCGCTCCCCTGTTCGCAGCACCCGCCATGACTGGCGACAGCACCAAGGGCGCGATCCTAACCGACGACCAGGGCATGAGCCTCTATACCTTTGACAAAGACAGCAACGGCTTGTCTGCCTGCTATGATGCATGCGCTCAGAACTGGCCACCGCTGCTGGCTGAAGCCGGCGTCGAAGCAGACGGCGACTTTGCCATTAGCGAACGTAGTGACGGCGGCCTGCAGTGGACCTACAAAGGCGCACCGCTCTATGGTTTCATCAAGGATCAGCAGGCCGGCGACATCACCGGTGACGGCGTCAAGGATGTCTGGCACCTGGCTCGCCCCTGACCCATAGGCCCGCAACGCCTGACTGATCGCGCCAGCGGCAGGATCCGGCGACACCGGCGACCTGCCGCTCCAAGGACCGTACTGCGTGAACAAGAATGACCTTGTAGAACATTTGCCAGATCTGCGCCGCTATGCCCGCTCGCTGCTCTACGCCCCAAGTGATGCAGAGGATCTGGTGCAGGAAACCCTGCTGTCGGCACTGGCGAGCATGCCGTTGTGGCTGCGGCGCAGCAAACGCCGTCCCTGGCTTTTCAGCATTATGCACAACAACTTCGTCAACTTGGTGCAACAGGGTAAAACCCGCGAGAAGCACTTCCCAAGCCTGGTTTCACTCTATGGCGACCCGGTGGAACAGCCCTTCGCCGAGTCCTGTGCCGGTCTGCACCGGGGCCTGCAATACCTGTCGGTGGATGACCGTTCACTGCTGCTGCTCGTGGCCCAGGCGGGCTTCAGTTACGAGCAGGTTGCCCATATTCTGGACCTGCCGCTGGGCACAGTGATGTCACGGCTGCACCGGGCACGCCAGAAACTGCGAAAACTGCTAGAACAGGCCGACGACCACCGCTACCGGGAACAGCAATGAGTACTTCACATGAAAGCCCGCGCGCTGGCCAGCCCTTCAATGCCGACCAGATGGAGCTGTGGCTGACGGCACGCCTGCCAGGCACCCAGCAACGCCGGATCGATGACTGGCTAAGCCAGCATCCGCAAGAGGCAGCCTATTGGCAGGCATTGCAACAGGACCAACGGCTGCTGGCGCAGCTTGATCCGGTGCACGATGAGCGCAACCTCGACGACTACGCGCTGGCGCCCCGTCAAACGCCGCCTGCCCGGCCCTGGCTGCGCTGGCCAGCACTGCCCACCCTGGCAGCCTTTGCCCTGGGTTCAGTCTGCAGCGCACTGCTGATCCCTTTCTGGGCCACCGCGCCCATTAAGCCTGCAAGCCAGCCCACCTTTGTGCAGAGCGCCATGCAAGCCCATGCGCTCTACAGCGTGGAGGTACGCCACCCCGTCGAGGTCGGCGAGCAGGAGCAGGCCCACCTGCTGAAGTGGCTTTCCAAACGACTGGACCGCCCGCTGGCAGCACCCGACCTGAGCGGCCTTGGCTTTCAGTTGCTCGGCGGGCGCCTGCTGCCGGCCCAGGACGGCCCTGCAGCTCAACTGATGTACCAGGATGCCGGTGGCGAACGTATCACCCTGTACATTGCTGCGGCGGCCGACAGTCAGCCCAGCAGCTTCCTGTTCAGTGAGCACCGAGGCGTCTCGACCTTCTACTGGGTTGACGAACACTGGGGCTACAGCCTGAGCGGGCGTATCGATCAGGCTCGTCTGTCACAGCTGTCAGGCCAGGTGTACCTGGCGCTCATGCTTTAAGCGGCCAAGGGGCAAGGCGGTCACCCGGTGGCCGGCAACATTGCCGGCCCGGCGCAAAGGCCTTAAGCTGCTCCGTGCAGCGGCGGCCAGGCAAAGGCTCGCCCGCGCCTCGACAGCCAACCTCCATCAGCACCGAGTTGCCTATGATCTTTGACTTCGACACCCTGTCACCCAACCGCCGCTATCACCTGATAACGCAGGGCCTGGTACCGCGCCCCATTGCCTGGATTCTGAGCCGCAACGACAACGACAGCCTGAACCTGGCTCCGTTTTCGTTTTTCAATGCTGTTTGCTCCGATCCGCCGCTGCTGATGCTGTCAATCGGGCGCAAGGACGGTGGCGAAATCAAGGACTCACGCCGCAATATTCTCAGCAAGCGGGACTTTGTGATTCAGATACCCTCCCGCCATCACGCCGCCGCCGTGACCGCCAGCGCAGCCAGCCTTGAGTACGGCGAGTCCGAGCTGGCATCCCTGGAACTGGAACTGGCGGACTTTCCCGGCTGCAGCGTACCGCGCATCAGCGATAGCGGCATTGCCATGCACTGTGAGTTCCACGAGGTGCACTACCTGGGCCCGGCCGAGCAGGCCATCGTTTACGCCCGCGTGCGCCAGTTCTACGTCAGCGACGACATCCTGAGTGAGAATAACGGCCGCCACAGTATCGATGCCGCCGCACTGGATCCGCTGACCCGTTTGGGCGGCGCTCAGTACGCAAGCCTGGGTGAGTTATTTTCCATCGCCCGCCCTTCCTGATCGAGCACGACCGACGCCGGAGGCCGGCGTTTAGCCCCCAGTGCTGACCAGGGCTACCTTGGCCTGTGCAACAGCCAGCGCCAACGGTTGATCAGCAGCGACAAAAAGATCAGCGAGCAGCCTATCAGCTGCTGCAGGCTCATTTGTTCCTGCAGCCAGAGCATCGCCAGCAGCGCCGTCCACACCGGCTCCAGTGTCATGATGATCGCCGCATGGCTGGCGGATGCCATGCCCTGGGCCTTGATCTGCAGGAAGAACCGCAGGCTGGTCGCGATCAAAATGCTCGCCAGCAGCCAGCCAATACCAACCCCGCTGATGGGCACAGCCCAGGTCTCGGTCAGGCCGGACGCCACTAACGCCATCAGACCAACGACGCCGAGCTGAATCCCGGTCAGCGCCACTGGTGGAATACTGAGCGCATAGCGGCTGTTAAGGTTGAAATGCAGCGCCAGTATCACCGCCGCCGCCGCGAAGTAGCCATCGGAGAGTGCAAAGTTCAGCCCCGTCTCCAGCGACAGACTGCCAAGGCCCAGGGTCGCCACCAGCAGGGCGATCCAGGTGCTGATCGATGACGTCTGACGAAAAAACAACCAGCCGATCACCGGTACCAGCACCACGCTCAGACTGGTAATAAAGGCACCCACCCCCAGCTGAGTGGCCTTGGACAACCCCAGTATCCAGCACACCATCGCCAGCCCCATCACCACCCCGGTGGCTCCGGCACGTCGCCAGGCCTGCCGTTGCAAACGGCGTACCTGATGCCAGCCCAGCGCCCCCACCAGTAAGCCCGCCAGTAAAAATCGCACGCCCATAAAACCCAGCGGCGGCATCTCCCTCAGCGCCTCGTGGGAAAACATCCAGCCCATCGCCGCAAGCAATGTGACCAGCAGCATTAGCAGGTCGGCCTGCAGGTTCTTCGCCATCATTGAATGTCTATCCCTGACCCGTATCGTTGAATTTGTTGAAAACACAGAGCGCCCGTCTCTATGGCAGCGGCGCCCAAAGGAGTCCCCCGCAAGAGCACCGGATCCCTTATAATGCACGCATCGTTCAGGTCACAAGAGTTCGCAGGCATGCAGTTTGAAGTCAATGCTCACAGCGCAGACAAACCCGTCGGTCGCATTCGGCAGCAAAACGAAAAGCTGATTATAAGCGCGGCTGAGCAGGAGTTTTCCTGTCATGGTTTCAAAGGTACAAGCATGCAGCGGGTGGCCGATCGCGCTGGCCTGCCAAAAGCCAATATCCACTACTACTTCAGCAACAAGCTTGGACTCTACTACGCAGTGCTGGCCAACATTATCGACCTATGGGACAGCACCTTCAATGAACTGAGCCCGGAAGATGACCCGGCCATCGTATTGCCGCGCTATATCGCCGCCAAAATCGAGTTCTCCCGTCAGTATCCCCTGGCCTCACGCATCTTTGCCATGGAAATACTGAGCGGAGGCCCTCATCTGAGCAAATTTTTCAAACAGGATTATCGCAGTTGGTTCAAGCAAAGAGCGGCGGTATTCGAGCACTGGATTGCCGATGGCAAGATGGCAGCCGTTGATCCGGCCCATCTGATCTTCCTGCTCTGGGGCTCAACTCAGCACTATGCCGATTTCGCCGTTCAGATTGAAGCCGCTCTCGGGGAAGAGTCACTGGGGCCCGATGTATACGAAACGGCCACCCGAACGCTGACCGACATTATCCTGCGCGGCTGTGGCGTAGCCATCAAGTAACGCCGCTGACACCGACTCCGCGAGAACGAAACCTTAATCAGCTCCGGCGCTGACCACCTGGTTGCGCCCCCGGCGCTTGGCCCTATAGAGCGCTTCATCGGCGTGGCGCAGTAACATCTCGGGCAGGGCCTCCTTACTGGGAATGGTACAGGCCACGCCCATGCTGATCGTCACCCGCTCACTGACCTTAGACGCGGCATGCATAATCCCCAGCGCCAGCACCGCCTCTCGCATCTGGTCAGCCAGCTGGCACGCCTCCGGCAGCCCGATACCGGGCAGAATGACCGCAAACTCCTCACCGCCAAACCGGGCCACCGCATCTCCCGCCCGCCGTGCATGCAGATCCAGAGCACTGGCGACGGCCTTCAAACAATCGTCTCCCATCAGGTGGCCGTAGTGATCATTGAAGTCCTTGAAGTAGTCGATGTCGCATATGATCAGCGATAGCACCGATTGCACGCGCAGAGCGCGGCTCCACTCTTCGGCAAAGTGCTCGTCAAAATAGCGTCTATTGGGAATTTCAGTCAGACCGTCGATCGAGGAAAGCTCGTACAGTTTTTCAGCCAGTGACTCGGCTCGCTGCTTTTGTGCACGCAACTGCAGTTCGGTCTGGGTACGTATTGCTATGTCTTCACGCAACTGCTCATTCAGCTTGAGCACCTGACGCTGCTCCTGACGCAGCTCATGCAGCAGCTGTTCATTCACCAGGCCACTGGCCACAAACCCCTGAAAGATATCCGCGATACGGTAAATAGAACGCATTGAAAAGACGAAAAAACCCATGCAGACCAACCCCATCGCCATCTTCTGTGGCTCAAGCGAAATCAGCAGCACCAGCGACAGCGGCAGCAGTGTAATCCCAGAGAAAATCAGAAACATTTGTGGCGATACTGACGCGGTACTCACCACACTGCCCGCCACCATTCCGGCCAGGCATACATAGATAAAGGCCGCCTGAGCAAAGGGCAGACTGTAATCAACGTAAAGGCCGATAGTCGCCCAGGTCAGGGCGGCGGCAACGAAACCTGCGAAATGCAGGCGCCGCCAGTTGGCCGACTCGACAGCCTTGCCGTTTTGGCTCCTGCGCCAGGCAGCAAAGCACAGATACAGCGACAGACGCAACAAGATAACCAGGGCCGCGATCAGCAGCCAATAGAGATAAAACGCCTGCTGCGTTAACCACCAATAGTAACCACCGGCACAGGCAGACACAAAAACTCCCCCGCCCAGTGCAACCGGCGTTTGCTCATGCTGAGCCTCCAGTAGTTTTCTGCGCAGATAACGGGCGTCCAACGGACTCATCGGGTATAGGCCTCCAAATGGATGCGGGCGAAGTCCCGAAGCCAAAGTTTAACAATAGATGATCTTGAGGGGCCAAGCACTCTGTAGACAATAGTCGCTTACTTATACGACTGTAACTTTATAGCGACAGGTTCAGCGGGCAGCGCCCTGGCCCGCGGATTCTGTTGACTTCCATATACATATATAGATAATACATCTTTAAATATGCACCTAAATGACATCTTTGAGGACTTTGCCATGCTGCAGCCCCACCACATCGAGACCGTTCAGGCGACCCTGCCACTGCTGGAGGCCGCAGGTCCGGCCCTCACCGAACACTTTTATGCCCGCATGTTCCGCGACAACCCGGAACTCAAGGACGTATTCAACCTCGCCCACCAGACATCAGGCGCCCAGCCCGTCGCGCTGTTCAACGCCATCCTTGCCTACGCGCGTCATCTGAACAACCCGGCGGTCTTGAGCCAGGCGGTTGAGCGCATAGCCCAGAAACATACTGGTTTCCTGATTCGTCCCGAACAGTACAGCATTGTCAGCCATCACCTGCTCGAAACCATCCGTGAACTCGCGCCCGATGCCGCCACCCCCGAAGTGCTCAAAGCCTGGGAGCTCGCCTACGGTCAGCTGGCCCAGATATTCATCGGCCGCGAGGCAGAGATCTACGATCAGGCCGCGAATGCAAAGGGTGGATGGCGTGGCACGCGGCGCTTTCGCCTGGCCAGCAAAACCAGGGAAACCGACCTAATTACCTCATTTGAATTTGAGCCAATCGACGGTGCGCCTGTCAGCCTGTTCAAGCCCGGCCAGTACCTGACGCTCTCCATTAGTCACCCAAGCCTGGCCCAGCATGAGTATCGACAGTACTCGCTGTCCGACGCCCCCAATGGACACAGCTACCGCATCAGCGTCAAGCGGGAAACCGCCCCCGTCCCCGGACAGGTTTCTACTTATTTGCACGATGTGCTTCAGCCAGGTGACGAAATTGATCTGCTGCCGCCTGCCGGGGACTTTTACCTGGACGTGGCCGCGGACACGCCGGTGGTGCTGCTCAGTGGCGGTGTGGGCCTGACGCCCATGCTCAGCATGTTCAACAGCCTGGCAGAGTCCGATCACAGCGCACCAGTGTACTATCTGCATGGTTGTGAGAATGGTCGCCAGCACGCCTTTGCAGGGCATGTGGCAGAACGCTGTTCCAATCACGAGTCGCTGCACAGCTTCAGCTGGTACCAGGCTCCGCTGGCAAGCGATATTGCCGACAGGAACTATCAGGCCACAGGCCTGATGGATCTGGCACCGCTGCGGGCAGCCATTGAGCGGGACAACACTGAATATTACTTCTGTGGCCCCCTGCCCTTCATGCAAGCAATCCACCGCCAGCTGAAAGCCTGGGGTGTGGCCGACAGTCGCCTGCACTACGAACTCTTTGGTCCGCACCAGGCGCTCTGACAGCACAGCAGTACTTGACTATTAACCCGGTGGACAAATAGGTTCCCTCCCTATTTGTCCGTCACGACAGAAAAACTAGCGCAAGTGCATGGACTTGCTGGTTTTTCTGGCGTTCGCATTGGCCTGCGGCCAATGATGAAGCATCCCTGCTTCATGTATTAACCCGCCGGGTTAATAGTCAGACCCGGCCGCTCGGCGGCCGGGCTTTTCAGCAATATGAGTTGCTCAGCATTTGCTGCCGCGGCTCTTTAATGCAAGGAGGGCCTGTTCAGCCAAGTACTCGACCAGCCGCACGCTTTAGCGCGCAGTGGTACTGGACTGATACGCCTGCCATTCATTTTTCCAGTGTGTGTCCAGCTGCCCCAGAAACGGGCGCAGCACCTGCTTATCGGCCTCAGACACCTTGGACACTTCCTGCGCCATCACACCGATCTGGGAGACTCGGGCCTGAAACTGCGGCGGCATCATGGCCTGCAGGGCAGGGTCCATCGTTTGCATGCTGCGGGCCAGTTCCAGTATCTGCGGATAGGCCGCCTCGGCCTTGAGCGCGGCATAGCCGATCAGTACCCGATCCCCCACCCAGGCCCAGGATTGGGCATCGACGAAACGGCCGCCGCGCGCCAGCTGATCCAGTTGCCCAAACTGGCCGGGCTGCTGCTGTTGCAGAATAGTCAGACCCCGAGCATGGGGCCGAAAAGCCTCACCGGCCACGGGCTGCAACTCTGTACGCAGGCGCTGGCCCAGGGCAGGGTCGATCTGATTGGCGAAGGTCTTCACCTCAGGCATGAGGGCAATGTAAGCCTCTACCTGTTGCGTCGACAGATCCTGCGCCTGGACCGATGCGCTCAGCAGCCAGAACAGGCCTAGCGCCAGAGACACAAGCCCGGTAAAACCCTTGGACGAAAATCGGCACAACATAGTATGCAACTCCGGCAGAAAATCAGCAGTATCGGGGCCCCAGTATGAATGGCGCCTGAGCCATCTGTACAGATGCCCCGCCCACGACTTTAGATAGATAAAAATGAGATCGATAGCAAGCCGATCGGACGGCCAAGCCAGCTCCCCGACTTGCCGCCTGGCCCCCAAACATCGCATAATGCGCACGAACAATCTTATTTTTGTATACAGATATTCTGTGTACTGCAACGTCTCTTGACGTCGGCGTCTGGCGCCGATACCAGGGACAGTGGCGAAGGGTTCACGCCTAAAACAACCCGACCGAACCGACAGCGCAACCGATGCGTACTGTCGACGATCTAACTGTTTGAGGAAGTCACCATGAACCCGCGTCTCTGGATCAAATCCCCACTAGCCATCTACACTGGCACCGACCAGGATGCCCGCGGCGGCATCGTCGTCCAAGGCAACCGCATTGTTGAAGTGCTGGCTGTCGGACAGCAACCGGCCCAACCCTGCCAAAACACCTATGACGCCCGCGAGCATGTCGTCATACCCGGGCTGATCAACACCCACCACCACTTTTACCAGACACTGACCCGCGCTTATCCAGACGCCCTCAACAAGGAGCTGTTTCCCTGGCTCAAGAGCCTGTACGGCGTCTGGGCGCACCTGGAACCGGAGATGCACGCCCTGGCTACCCGACTGGCCCTCACAGAGCTGCTGCTGTCGGGCTGCACCACCGCCGCCGACCACCACTATCTGTTTCCCGCCGGCATGGAGCAGGCCATCGACATTCAGGTTGAGGAAGCCCGCACGCTCGGTATTCGTGCCGTACTGACCCGCGGCTCCATGAGCCTGGGCGAAAAAGACGGCGGCCTGCCGCCCCAGAGCACGGTACAAACCGAAGAGCAGATTCTGCTCGACAGCGAACGCCTTATAAACCGCTACCACGAGCGTGGCGAGGGCGCCAAAATCCAGATCGCCCTGGCACCCTGCTCACCCTTCTCGGTCACCACCGACATCATGCGCGAGAGCGCAGTCCTGGCCGAGCGCCTGGACGTACGGCTGCACACCCACCTGGCCGAAACCCTCGACGAAGAAGCCTTCTGCCAGCAGCGCTTTGGCATGCGCACCGTGGATTACCTCGAAAGCGTCGGCTGGCTGTCGCCGCGCACCTGGCTGGCCCATGGCATTCATTTCGATGATCAGGAAATCCAGCGCCTGGGCCAGGCCGGCGTGGGTATCTGCCACTGCCCCAGCTCCAACATGATGCTGGCCTCGGGTATCTGTCGTAATCGCGAGCTCGAAGCCGCAGGATCCCCCATTGGTCTGGGCGTCGACGGTTCGGCCTCCAACGATGGCTCCAACATGATCAACGAAGTCCGCCAGGCCCTCTATCTGCAGCGTCTGCGCTACGGCGCATCCAGGGTTACCCACTTTGATGCCTACCGCTGGGCCACTGCAGGGTCGGCCCGGGTGCTTGGGCGGGATGATATAGGCACCCTGGATATTGGCAAACAGGCCGATATTGCCCTGTTCCGCCTCGACGAACTGCGCTTTTCCGGCAGTCACGACCCACTGGCAGCCTTGCTGCTGTGCGGTGCGCAGCAGGCCGATCGTGTAATGGTAGCGGGCGAGTGGAAAGTGATAGACGGCACCCTGCCGGGTCAGGACCTGCACCAGTTAATGGCGCAGCATCGCCAGGCAGCCAAGCGACTGGCAGCAAAGGCCATGGCCAGCCACTAAGCCTTACTTATCCTGCGGTATTACCTGTAGCATTCTGTGGAGCTAGCGGGGGCGGACTGGCCGCTCCCGCTTAGCAAAGCCTGACTAATCGGTTATGATTCTGCATCGCCGCGTTCGCGCAGCCCCGAATCGATCAGGAGAACAGACCCATGGCTTCAGTGCCCTATCGCAAAGACTTTCCGGTTTCCTGGGAGGAATTGCATCGCAATGCCCGCGCCCTTTCCTGGCGTCTGCTTGAACTGGGCCCCTGGAAAGGCATCATCGCCATTACCCGTGGTGGCATGGTGCCGGCAGCCATTCTGGCCCGCGAGCTCGATATACGCCTGATTGATACCATCTGCGTCACCAGCTATGCAAAGGCCGACGACAAGGACGGTGCCGCCATGGTGCGCGGAGACCTCAACATTATCAAAAGCGTCGAGGGTGACGGTGAGGGCATGATCCTGATCGACGATCTCGTCGATACCGGCAAAACCGCCCAATGCGTGCGCGACCTGCTGCCCAAGGCCCATTTCGCCACCATCTACGCCAAGCCCGCCGGCAAGCCCCTGGTGGATACCTTTATTACCGAAGTCAGCCAGGATACCTGGATCCGCTTCCCCTGGGACATGGACTACGCCTTCGCGCCTCCTATGGCCGACCGCTAAATACCCCAGCCCTCCCCGCATTTTTCTTCAATACCCAAGTGGCGGCATCGTCCGGTGTCGCCACGCTGGCATCCCGACTTCTTTTCGGTTTAACTCAGGGAGTGATTCGCCCGTTTACAGCGGCGGATAACCGGACCTGCGCAAAGGAGATCACGGCCATGGAACACTTTCTCAACAATCTGCCCAAAGCCGAACTGCACATGCACCTGGAGGGCAGCCTTGAGCCCGAACTCATGTTCGAACTGGCACGGCGCAACAACATTGACCTGCCCTACGACACCGTTGACCAGATCCGCGCAGCCTACAACTTTGGCAATCTGCAGGACTTTCTCGACCTCTACTACCAGGGCGCTGCAGTCCTGCAAACCGAACAGGATTTCTACGACCTGACCTGGGCCTATCTGAAGCAGTGCGAAATTCAGAATGTGATCCACACCGAGCCCTTCTTCGATCCGCAGACCCACACAGCCCGCGGCATTGATATAGGGACAGTTATCCGCGGCATAGACCGCGCCCTGCAGCACGGCCGTGAACAGCTCGGCATCAGCAGCCGGCTCATCCTGTGCTTTTTGCGCCACCTGAGTGAAGAGGATGCCGCCCGCACCCTGGAGCAGGCACTGCCCTATAGGCAGCACTTCGTCGCCGTCGGCCTGGACAGCTCGGAAGCCGGCCATCCGCCGGCCAAGTTCAAGCGTGTGTTTGACCAGGCCCGCAGTCTGGGGCTGCTCACCGTAGCCCACGCCGGCGAAGAAGGCCCGCCTGATTACATCTGGCAGGCACTGGACCTGCTGCAGGTTGCCCGTATCGATCATGGCGTCAGGGCCAGCGAAGACCCGGCCCTGATCCAGCGTCTGGTGCGCGAGCAGATTCCCCTCACCGTCTGTCCACTGTCCAATGTGCGTCTGCGGGTATTCGACAGAATGTCGGATCACAATGTGCTGGAGCTGCTGCAACAGGGGCTGCGCATCACCATCAACTCCGATGATCCGGCCTACTTTGGCGGCTATATGGAGGAGAACTTCCTGGCACTGCACAGTGGCCTGTCACTGACCCGAGACCAGGCAATCCAGCTCAGCCGCAATGCCTTTGACAGCGCCTTTATCAGCGATGACGAAAAGGCCGCGCTCCAGGCCAGGCTCGATACTTTCGTCAGCCAGTACGGTAATTAACCAGTGATTGACCATAGGTAGCTGGCGCTTCAGAAGAGCCCGAACTGGGGCGCTACCAGGCCATCGAAATCCTGTCCCAGAAACGGCAGCAGGGTATCGACCACCGGCTTGAGCTGACGATCGATATAATGCTGATAATCCAGCGGTGATCGCACCCAGCCCAGCGGCTCCGGACCGCTGAGCGTAATCAGATACTCTACATGGCTGCCGGGACGAAACGGACTGCGCCGCCCCTGGCGCAGCATTTCCTGCTCTACCTTCAGTGCCGCCTGCACGTGGGGCGGACGATTGCGCTGATACTGATCCAGCGGCCGCCGCAGCCGCTTGCGATACACCAGCTCCTCATCGAGTTCTCCGGCCAGCACCCTGGCCACGGTATCGCGGATCAGGTCCTCGTAGGGCTGATCGTGGAAAACCCGCTCATACAGCTCCAGCTGCAGTCGCCGCGCCAGCGGTGTCCAGTCGGTGCGCACATTCTCCAGCCCCTTGAACACCAGTTCCTCGCCACCCTCCGCCAGGCGCTTAAGACCGGCGTAACGCTTTTTGCTGCCCTTGTCGGAATGGCGCATGCGCGGCATCAGAAAGCGCTGGTAATGAGTTTCGTATTCAATTTCCAGATGGCACTCAAGGCCAAAGCGCTGCATTAGCTGGTCCTGCCACCAGCCATTCAGATGTACGGCCAGCGCCTCGCCACTGCGCTGGGCGTCTGCATCGCTGCAGCTGTCACCCAGCCAGACAAACACCGAATCCGTATCGCCGTAGATCACCTTGTAGCCAAAGTGCCGCTCGATCTCATCCCGGGTGCGGTTAAGAATTTCGTGGCCGCGCAGGGTAATGGAGCCGGCCAAACGCTGATCAAAGAAGCGACAGACAGTGGATCCCAGCACGCCGTAGAAGGAATTCATGATGATCTTGATGGCCTGGGACAGGGGCGCATTGCGCGCCTGCTTGGCCTCATCCCGGGCCTGCCACAGGCGCTCAATAATGCGCGGCAGAATGGTCTGGCTGCGGGAAAAAATGGCGCCGTTAAAGCCCGGCACCAGATCATCCGGCTCGGCGCCCTCGCACAATCCCCGGGCCATGCCGTAGGGATCGACACAGAAGGTACGGATAATACTGGGATACAGACTCTTGAAGTCGAGCACCAGCACCTGACGATAGAGCCCCGGCACCGACTCCATCACAAAGCCGCCGGGAATCGACAGCCCCGACTGGCCCGAGGCATATTCGGAGGCAACATAGCCGCGACGGTGCAGCTGCGGCAGATACTGGTTATCAAAGGCCGCCGCCGAGCCGCCAATCTTGTCCAGTGGCAGGCCGGTCAGACGGGCGCGCTCAACCAGATAATGCAGTAGCTGCGCCTTGGCGAAGATATCCCACACCAGCACGCAGTCTTCCAGGTTATAGCGCGCCAGCGCCAGCGGATCCTCACGGAACAGGCGCTGGATCTCCTCCCCCCGCGTATCCACCTTGTCGACCAGCTTGCCACGCTGCAAAAATACCCGCGCCACATGCTCCAGCGAAAAGCTCTCAAAACTGAAGGTGGCACCGCGCAGGGTATCAATGCCATCAATCACCAGCCGGCCGGCAAGGCGCACAAACCCCTTGCCTGCAGCAGAATCAATCAACTTAAGCACGCTGGAATCCCGCCCCAGGCAGAGCTTCACACCCAGCGCCCGGGCGCGCTGCGACAGCACCCTGAAGTCGAAGTCGATTACATTCCAGCCGATAAAAATATCGGGGTCGAATTCCCGCACCAGCGCCATCAGCCGATGCAACAGAGCGCACTCATCGGGCAAAAACTCGAGCCAGTCGGAATCCTCGCCCTGACCGCGCATCAGCACCCGGCGCATACCCTCGCCATAGAGTCCGATGGAGTGAATTCGATCGGCGTTAAGGGTCGTTTCCAGATCGATGGACAACATGCGCAGCTGTGCGCTGTAGTCAGACGGGCGCAGCAGAGGCGTCGCATCACTGCGGCTCAGCACTCTGACACCGCCCTGAATAAAGCGCTCCATCAGAAAGCGATCCACCGGGCGGATATCCTCTTCCAGCAGCGCAACGCCACCCTGGGTCAGGCGTTCAATCAGGCTGCGCTGCAGCTTCAGGCTCTGGCTGTAGAGCGCCGACACCGGTTCACCGGTAAGATCCTGCAGCTCAAGCTCGGTCAGGGTCCAGCCTGACAGGTCCTGCAGCAGCAGCTCTACCTGATCGGTCTGGCTGCGGCGGACAAAGAAGACGGCCTTTTGGCCGCCAATGCGCACTTCCTGCGCGCCCGTATCGGTGCTGAGCCAGTAGCTCAATTCGATACCCTCGCGGGTATCACGCTGCTGCCGGCTTAGCACAAAGCCCGTCAGATCAGGCGGCGCACTCAAGCGCGAAAGGGCGCCACAACTTCAAGCCCCGGGAAGGCCTGCTCAATCGACGCCTGATCGGCGGCCTCGAACAGCAGCTTGAGGTTAGGGCCTGCATCCATGGTGAAATAAACCGCCAGACCCTGCTCACGCAACTGCCAGACCTGCTGCATGGCGGCTACCGAATCCGGTGTCCAGTACAGCAGCGGCGGCCAGGACGCGATCATGGTGGCATGCATCGACAGCGAGTTTTGCTCCGCCGTCTGACCCAGCAGCGCAAAGTCCTTGTCGCCGATGGCCTGGTGCAGCCGGGTCAGATCGGCGGCGGCCTGTAACGGCCAGCTCTGATAAAGATGGGCGGTTTCGATGGTGCGCTTCATGCCGGCGCGACTGTCAACGGCCTTTTTGCCGGTCGCCACCTTCACCAGACCAATGCGCAGCTCGGGCCAGCTTGCCTGCAGCTGTACACCGTGGGAGTCCATGCCATCATCACGAACACCATCGTCCCACTGCACAAAACCCTCGAACAGCGAACGGCAGGCACTGCCACTGCCCATGCGGGCAAAGGCCGACAGCACCGCTGGTTTCAGCTGCAGATCCAGCCACTGATCCAGCGCCAGCGTCAGCGCGGCAAAACCCGAGGCAGAGGATGCTAGCCCTGCGGCCGTGGGAATATTGTTACGTGTATGCACATGCACCGGCAGCGAGCGGCCTGCGCGAAACAGATCGACGAAGGCCAGCAGCTTGCGGCTAAAAGCACTGTCCAGCGGCTGCTCCGCATCGTTGAGCCAGACCCGGTCACAGCCATCGGCAGCAAGGGTCAGGCGGGTGCGGGTTCCCAGGTGCGCCAGGGACACCGACAGGCTCGCATTGATCGGCAGGTTCAGTTCGGCATCGCGCTTGCCCCAGTATTTGCACAGCGCAATATTGCTCGGCGCAAAGGCCTCTGCTTCGTGCCCTGGCGCCAGCGTCGCCGGAAGGTGGGCCTGTACGACCTGTAGTTTGCTGATCATCTGCTGTACGCCTCCTGTCGCTATTCTGTAAAAATTCTGGAATGCCAATCGCCTCAGTCGCGCTCCAGCCGCAGGCCCTGACCGCTGACCGCCACCTCGATACGCTCAAACTCCGCCGCCAGCGTACTATCCTCGCCCAGCGCCAGTACACAGTCGCCCAGGCCTGATCCTGATATTTTGGCCCCCAGCACAGCAGGGTTGGCGCGCAGGCGGTAAATCATCTGCGCCAGTGTCGGGTCATTCACCCCCAGGGCGTCCATGAGGCCCTGATAGATATTCATCAGTTTGCCCAGTTGCGGCCAGTCCTGTTGCCGCACAGCCACTTCAGCCGCCACTGTACTGCGGTGCATCAGCTCATAGAGCCCGCTATGCAAAGATTCAAGGCCGCTGGCCGCCTGCTGCGCCACGAGCGCCAGAACGTCAGGCGTGCGGGTCTTGTAACCGGCGTAGTACAGACTTATCGGCGGCAGGCCCGGCAAGCGGTCAACACTGCGGGGGGACACTGTGTAACCAATCAGGCCGCCATAAACGCTGGCAGCAAGATCGGTGCCCGAGCCCCGCCCCTGCACCCGGTGAATGATCGCGAGCGCGTGATCAAACACATAGTCCGGCTCAGTACTCTCGTTGCAGCAGGCCAGCAATGCCGCCACCAGCGCCGCAGTCACCGCCGCCGAGGAACCCAGCCCCACGGTATGGGAGAATTCGGATTGAATATCAAGCTCGAAGCCACACGGCAGGCGCTCGGCGAACAGACCAATGGTGGCCAGTACAAAACTGAGGTTTTCATCCCTGGGCAGCGTATCCAGGGTACCGCTGACAGTGCCCAGCGCGGAGCGCACATGTATCTCGCGATCATTGCGTCGCACCAGATGCAGGTGCATAAAGCGGTTCACCGCACAGGCGATGGCCCGGTGGCCGAAGAGTACTGCGTGCTCGCCCATAACCATAATGCTGCCAGGCGCGCTGACCCTGATGGCGGTCCATTCACTCATGTTCGTGCCTCTGTTCCACTGCGGCTCTGCGTTTCTACGGATTCCCGGCGCTCGCCCGATCGCTGTACTTAAACTCAGGGCAGCCAGCGCACGCCCTGACGGTCTTCCTTCAGTTTGCCCCAGCGCCAATCCGGCGCAAGATCCAGCCTGTCCGGCGCCCCCTCTGGCAACCACAGCAGCATGAGCCCGCCCTGATCACCGGATACAGAACCCGCACCGCACACCTTGGCTGCGCCGCCGCGCTGCTCTACCTGCTCAGCGAGCCGCACCAGGGGGGCTGGCACCACGCCTATGCGTGTCAGCAAACGGTGGTTCTCCCGCACCGGCTCCACCAGCGACTCACCCTGTAGTAGTGCCTGCTCCACATGATCGGTAACAGCGGCAAAATCCTTCCAGATAGCGGAGCCGGTAAAGTTGCGCCGCACCCGGTCGACACAGGCGCCTGTACTTGCTGCAGGCGTGCCGGTAAACAGCCAGAACCAGCCTTCCCCCAGCCCCTGCTCGGCCAGAGGCAGGCGACTGACAGCGCCGTCGCGCACCTTAACCAGACCACCATGGCACACCGCCGCCGCATCAATGGCACTGCCCTGACCGTGTTGCAGCCGCTCGCAATGACGCACCTGCTGGACAAGCGCCTCAATATCATCGAACTCGCCAAATAGTTTTAACAGTGCAGCAATCAGCGCCGCGGATGAACCCATGCCGGCGCCAATGGGAATATCGGAATCAATCTTCACCCGTCCGCCATGCAGATGCTCCAGACCCGACAGCAAGCGCGCCATATCCACGGCATAGAACACAAGCTCAGCAGGTTTTTTCAGGATCTGACCGATGGACAGCTCGCCACGCAGATAGCGCTCGAAGTAGGAGTCCAGTCGGGTACGCAGGGAATGAAACTTGTCGAAGCCCAGAACATGGGTCTTCTCGTGGGTCTGCCAGCTTAGCCTGGGCAGACGGTCGGGCTCAAAGCTGACGCGCATCTGACGATCTACCGCCAGTGCCAGTGCCGGCGCCCCGTATACGACAGAGTGTTCACCACTGATGATGATCTTGCCGGGGGCGCAAACCTGCTTTAGCACACAACGTATTCGCGCTTGTGGTGGGAAATGGCCGCCAGACGGAAGCGCCCCGTAGTGGTCGCCGGGATATCGTGGTGCTCACCGTCACGGGGGTCCGGATAACGATACAGCTGCAGGTACTCTTCATAGCTGAGTTCCTGGCGTGCATCCAGCAACTGGCGGTGCTGATCGCGGTGCAGCCAGCGCTCATACCCATCCATCACTCGGCCGGAGAAAAATTCAGCCACACAGCCAGAACCATAGCTAAAAAAGCCGATGCGCTGACCTGCCAGGTTCTGCTGGCAGTTTTCCAGCAGTGATACGAGACCAATGTACATAGAGGCCGTATAGCTGTTACCGATGGCGCGGTTATACAGCAGCGTGTCCTCGATCTGCCCCTCGATCTGTTCCGCATTCAGCACACATTTGTTCAGTTTGGCCAGGTGCTGATGCGCCTTCTGCGCCATGCGCCCAAACGGCAGGTGGTAGCAGAAATAACCGAAGTCAGTGAACAGCAGCGAGCTGGCGTTATGGAAATTTTCCCAGGCCTTTTTCAGTGACTTGAGATAGATTTTGGTCGAATACTTGCCATCAACCAGCGCCGTACTCCGGTAGTTGGGCCGCCAGAAATCCATCACATCTTCGGTGTAATTGCCGACTTCCGGGTCAATTTCCACCAGCCGCGGATTGGCACTGACCATCATGGCCACGGCGCCGCAACCTTGGGTCGCCTCACCCGGCGTATTCAGGTCGTAACGGGCAACATCAGACGCGACCACCAGCACCTTGGTGTCGGGTCTGCGTGCTACCAGGGCACAGGCCATCTGAATTGCAGCCGTGGCGCTGTAGCAAGCCTGCTTCAACTCAACCACGCGACAGTTCGACGACAGCCCCAGCAACCGGTGCACATAGACACCCGCGGCCTTGGACTGGTCGATACCGGTTTCGGTCGCAAACAGCAGCGTTGTTACGCGCTCACCTGCGCCTTCTGCAACCAGGGGCATAGCCGCATTGGCCGCCATGGTGACGATGTCCTCGTCCGGCGCCGCCATGCCCATTTTTTCCTGTCCTATACCGACATAGTACTTATCCGGATCCGTCTGCTGGGCCTCGGCCAGAGTGCGCAGATCCAGGTAATAGTTCGAGGTATAGAAACTGATTTCATCAATACCGACTGACATAAGTGGTTGTGTTCCTCAACGCTCTTCAAGAAGCAGATTTTGGTTCCTGAACAACGACGCGATATCCGGAGTTCCCAGCAGAAACATGGCGATTCTAAACTCTTTGCGCAGCTGTTCGATAACAGCAACCACGGCATCCGCAGACTCCATGGCAGGGCGCAGAAAGGGCGCAGCCAGACCGCACAAAGAGCCGCCGAGTATAACAGCTTTCACCATGTCAATCCCATCCCTCAGACCGCCACTGGCGATCAGCGTGGCACGGTCTGCATAGGGCTGGGCAAGCTGCAATGCCAGTGGTGTGGGCGTCCCCCAGTCCTGAAAACGCAGCCCGGTAGGATCTTCCCCGCCCGAACAACGATGGTACTCGATCCGACTCCAGGAAGTGCCGCCACTGCCGGCCACATCGAACAGGGTAACACCGGCGGCAAGCCCTGCGGCTATATCCTCAGGTGCCAGGCCGCAGCCCACTTCCTTCAAAATCAGCGGCACCGACAGTGAGCTCGACAACGCTGCTATGCGCTCGCCAAGGCCTGCAAAGTTGGTATCGCCCTCTGGCTGTATGGCTTCTTGCAGCGGGTTCAGGTGCAGATAGAGCGCATCGGCCTCCAGGCAGTCTACCGCCTGCTGACACTGACGCTGATCAAAACCGTAGTTCAGCTGCACGGCGCCGACATTGCCCATCAGCAAGGTGGTCGGCGCCAGATGCCGCAGCTCAAAGCTGGCACGCGCTTCAGGCTGAGTAAACATTACCCGCTGCGACCCCACGGCCAGCGCAACCTGGCAGCGCTCGGCCGCCACGGCCAGGTTGTGATTGATGGTACGAACCAGTGCATGATCACCGCCGGTCATGGAAGAAATCAGCAGCGGAAAGCTGAGTGTCTTGCCAAGCAAGCTGGTCGAGCTGTCGATGGCTGCAAGATCAAGGTTGGGCAGCGCCCGGTGGCGCAGATGAATGCGATCAAACCAGGCCCCTGCGCGCTCAATCGCCGGATCCTTCTCGATGGCCCTGATATGCTCTATCTTGCGCTCGTTCGTCGGGTCCGACATTATCGCTCCAGCTTGAGATGAGCTTGCATTAGCTCACCCGGGTTGGTTTGTGCCGCCAGCAAAGACAGTTCGCCACAGAGTACTGTCGCGCCACAGATGGCTGCCAGCCGCCGCGCATTGGCACCCGGGTCACGGTCTTCCTTGCACCCGAGCAGACGCAGGTTTTCCTCGACAAAGTCGAGCCCCTTGCCATTGCCCACGGTACCGACTATCAGGTTGGGCAAAGTACAGGAAAAATACAGATCGCCGTTGCGCACCTCTGCATGCACCACGCCCTGGGAACCCTCGATAATATTGGCGGCATCCTGGCCGGTGGCCAGATAGAATGCCAGCAGCATATTGGCGTAGTGCGCATTGGCACTGCGCAAGCCACCTGCGATCAGGGTGCCTATCAGGTTTTTCTTGATGTTGAGGTCGACTATCTTCTCGGGTGTGGTATGCAGCTTGCGCTCACACAGCTCCCGCGAGATCAGGATTTCAGTCACTACGTACTTGCCGCGACCGAGGATGCCATTGACCGCCGTAGCCTTCTTGTCTGAGCAGTAATTGGCCGATATCGAAGAGTAACGCAGATCCGGGTACTCGGTCAGAATCCAGGGGATCAGCTTGTCGGCGGCATTGGTGACCATATTGTGGCCCGAAGCATCACCGGTGGTGAACTCCAGGCGCAGATAGATCAGGTTGGCCACAACCTGAGAATGCATGTCGATCAGCTGCGCAAAGCGACTGGAGGCGCCAACCACCTCATTCATGGCATCGCGACGGCTCTTGATCGACAGTAGCGCCTGGTGCGCCGCCCAGGCATCATCGGCTTCCAGCAAGATCGAGCGGCTCATGCGCTCGTCTATCACCGACGTTTTAATACCGCCGGCCAGCACCGATATACGCGCCCCGCGACCTACGGAATGCCATAGCGGTGTTTCATAGGTCGCCAGCGGCACCCACACTTTATCGTCAACCAGATGGCCCGTTAGACGAATCGGCCCTACCGAACGCATCGGTATGGGGGCCTGTTGGATCTTGTGTGCTTTCATAAAGGAGGATGCCGCACCAATTAAAAAGGGTTGCGCCATGCAACCCTTGAGCTCTAAGAATGTTCAGGCAGCGCGGATTTTATCTAGCCGCCTGAGCAGATGCAAACCCGTCCTGTTATGGATTGCTACCCACCATCGCGGTTGAGTCCTGCATGACGCTATCCTGCGGCAGGGAAACATCGAGGGCGCTGAGCAACTGACCGGTTCCATTGATGACCCGATACTGGGCGATCAGGTAATCGAATGTGGAGTCTGTCAGTGTGTTCTTGGCCGAGAAAACCTCGTTTTCAGTATCCAGCAAATCGAGCAGGGAGCGCTGACCGATATCAAACTGCTTCTGATAGGAATCCCGTGTTTTCTCAGCGGACGCCACGTACTGTTCAAGGAATTTCACCTGCTGACCAAGAATTTCATAGGCGTTCCAGGACAGACCCAGACTTTGCACGACCTGACGATCGGCGCTGTTGCGAATTTCTTCGGCTTCATGGATCTGATACTGAGTCTTGCGCAGCCGGGCGTCGTCTGAGCCGCCATTGTAGAGGTTGTAGCGCACGCGCAGCATGGCGGTGAAATCTTCGTTATCGCCGCCGACACCGTCGATGTCGTTAAACAGGGTGCGTTCCATTTCAAAATGGAAGGTGGGCAAGCGACGACTGTAGGCCGCTTCGTACTGCGCCTTGGCTGCGTCTATATCGGACGCCGCCAGCTGCAGCGTGGGCTGATTGGCCGCCGCCTGTTGCAGCGCCTGATCCAGGCTAGCCGGCACACTCACCCCCATGGGTACTTCGAACTGTACTGGCGGCTCCGCACCCACCACACGAATGTAGTTGGCCTTGGCATCGCGCAGATTGTTGTCCGCTGCCAGCACATTGACTTCAGCCAGCGACAGACGACTCTCTGCCTGCTGAATGGAAGACAGGCTGCCGAGTCCAGACTCGGAGCGCTTGCGAATCTGGTCGTAGATGCGAACGTGGTTGTAGAGGGTTTCCTTGGACAGGCGCAGTAACTCCTGGCGGCGGATCAACTCGAGATAGGTACGGGTGGTATCCAGCGCAAACTGCTCCGCCACTTCACGCACGCGGGCATCGGCCGAACGCAAACGCGCTTCCTGACGTTGTACTTCGCTCTCTGTAGCCAGACCATCAAACAGCATGTGACGGAAATTCAGCGTCGCCTCTTTGCGCCACATGTCCTTGTCGCCGTCACCTGTAGCGCCTTCGGCACTGCGGGTCGACGGGCTGTCGGTCCACTCATAGCCCACACCCAGCAACAAATCGATATCCGGGTAACGCCCACCCACGGCTTCACGCACCTCTTCGGCCACGGCACGCTTGGCATTGATTGCAGCCGCCACTTCCGGATTCTGTAACATGGACTCAGCCACAACCTGTTCCAGCGGAGTAGCCTGAGCCACCTGAACTGCCGAGGCAATTGCCAGACCCAACAATACTCCTGTCGTTTTCATCATATTCCGAATCTCCTTGGCAGCGACTTACGCCTACCGTTCAATGAATTGTGTGTCGTTCCTGCGCCATCAGAATCAGAGAAACCCGATCTCCAGCCCCAGTTTTCCTTAGTATGGCACTTGTATGCGCCTTTACAGTTCGCTCCGTGATCTGCAATTCTCTCGCAATATGCTTGTTTGACGCACCTGTCATGAGTATATCCAGCACCTGCTGCTCCCGCTCACTCAAATCAGCGGCCAGACCTACTTTTTCAGACTGTACCGATAATAAGGATGAAGGATGACCATTTAACAGCCGCTTGAGCAATTGCTGCATCACAGCGGGCGTGGCCCAGATATCACCACGCCACACCGTTTCTAGCAACTGCTGCATAAGTGAGCCGGTAATAAAGGTACTGGCGTAACCCCTGGCACCCTGAGCCAGCAACCGAATACCTTCATCATTCTGCGGACGATCCGCCATAATAACGAACAGCTGCTGCATCGATTCGAGCCGCTGTAGCAGATCACGGCGCGCTTGCGGCGCTACCGAATCCAGATGCAGCAGCATAAGACCACCCGGCAGCCCTTCAGCGAGTTCCTCCACCTGTAATTGGCGCACCTGATATTCAGAGAGCAGACGCCCCCACCGGCTCGCAACATTCGTCTGTACTGAAAAAAAACCAAGATGCATGTCAGCGTTCCGTGAAAGCCCGATCCCGGGCTTTAAGTATCGGCTTCAAAATGTAATCCATTACTGTTTTCTTCCCTGTCAGAATATCAACACTCACTGTCATGCCAGCAATCAACGGGAGTTTCTTGTCCGCAGGCCCCAGATAAGGCTGCTTGGTTTCAAGACGCACCAGATAATAGGCCTGCTTTTCCTCATCGAGTATGGTGCTCGGTGAAACAAACTCCACGGTAGCATCCAGTCCACCATAAATGGAGAAGTCATAGGCAGAAACTTTTACCCTTGCCGGTAGTCCGACCCGAATCTGGGCAATATCGGCTGGACGCACCCGCGCCTCAACCAGCAAGCGGTCCTCCCAGGGCACTATATTCAGCAGTTGATCGCCAGGCTGAACCACACCTTCGACAGTATTTACCAGCAGCTGCTTGACCGTACCCTTGACCGGCGACCGCACTTCGGTGCGGGTAATACGGTCCTGCATGCCCTGCAGCGTTTCCTTAAGGCGGGCCAGCTCGCCGCTCATTTCATTCAGTTCGGCACGGGCCTTGGAGCGAAACTGCAACTCGCCTTCATTCAGACGGCTGCGATGCTCGGAAATCGCCGCCTCTATCCGGGGCACACTGAGGCGAATACCGGCCAGCTCGCCCTTCATGTCATTGACCTGGCGGCGCAGACGCAGATACTCGACTTCAGAAATCACGCCCTCACCCACCAGCGGCTGCATGATATCGAGCTCCTGCAGCATCAGGCTGTAGCTGCTGCGGATCTGTTCTTCCTTGGACCGGGCCTCACGCAGCTCCTGCTGCCGCTGCTCAAGCTGACGCTCTGTCACCGCCAGGTTCGCTCGCAGCTCCTGCTCGCGGGCCCGATAGAGGTTGCGCTCACGCTCCAGCTGTAGCGTGAACTGCACTGGATAATTGTCGGGCGCAACAAAGGGCGCCCCATCCGCTTCGGCCTGCAGCCGCACCACCTTGGCAACCAGCTCGAACTCGCGCACCTGACTCTCGTTAAAAGAGCTGGCAAAGCGGGTATCGTCTATACGCAGCAGTACCTGCCCCCGCTCGACCAGGTCGCCTTCACGTACCAGAATTTCGGAGACGATACCGCCTTCCAGGTTCTGTATCACCTGCAACTGGCGCGACGGGATAATTTCGCCCTCTCCGCGACTGATCTCATCAAGCTCGGCCCAGTTGGCCCAGAGCACCGCAAGCAGCACAAACAGTGCCATAGCCCAGAGCAGAACCCGGGCACTGCGCGGTGTCTGCTCCAGCATGGCCTCACTGATGCTGGTCATGAACTGGATGTCCTGCTGTTTGGCGATGCTTTTCATGTCAGTTCCCTAGGTCCGGATCTGCAGGCGGCCCTGCTTCAGCGCATCCAGCACGGCCTGCTTGGGCCCGTCAGCCACCACCTTGCCCCCGTCAATCACGATCAGCCGATCCACCAGCGTCAGCAGCGACATCTTGTGCGTAACCAGCAGCAGGCTACGTTCGCTGGCATAGCTGGCTAACTGCTTCTTCAGATACTCTTCAGAGGCGTTATCCATGGCATTGGACGGCTCATCAAGCACCAGCACACTGGGGTCATGAATCAGCGCCCGCGATACAGCCACGGCTTGGCGCTGACCACCAGACAAAGCCGCGCCGCGCTCCCCCACCTGCATGTCAAAGCCCAGCGGATGACGGTTGATAAAATGGTCCGCGCCCGACAGCTCCGCTACCCGCACCACCTGCTCGTCGGTGGCATGGGGTGAGCCCAGGGTAATATTATCCCGCAGCTTGCCGGCAAACAGCATGATGTCCTGCGGCACGTAGCCCAAGTGACGGCGCAGATCGACAGGGTCAATTTGACTGATGTCGATACCATCAATGCGGATGGCGCCCTCGGTCGGACTGTAAAGCCCCATCAGCAGCTTCTCAATCGTGGATTTCCCAGAGCCAATACGACCAATGAGCGCGACCTTTTCCCCAGCTTGCAGGCGAAAGGACACCTGATCCAGTACCTTCTGCTGCTCTCCAGGGTAAGCGAACGACACCTGATTAAATTCGATTGCGCCCTTGAGTACCGGGCGATGCACGAAGTGCCGGTCATTCTCCCGCTCCTCCGGCATATCCATGATCTGATTCAGTGTTTTCAGTGCCGTGGAGGCCTGGTGAAAATTGGTAATAAGCCCCGCCAGCTGCCCCATGGGCGCGATAACCCGGCCGGCCAGAATGACACTGGCGATAAGGGCACCGAGGGTCAGCTCGTTTTCACTGATCAGATAAACACCGAAGATCACCAGCGCGGTTGAGGTTAACTGTTGCACCAGGCCGGCAAAATTGACCACTGACGACGACAGCATCCGAGAGCGTAAACCCCAGCGAGCGATATAACCGCCGGCCTGCTCCCAGCGCAACTGTAGCGGTGAGGCGGCACGCTGCGTTTTCACGGTTTCCATAGCCGTCAGGGTTTCAATCAGGATAGAGTTTTTCTGAGAGGCTGACTCAAAGGTTTTTTCAACGGACTCTCGCAGACGCGGGCGCACAATTAGCGAGAAAATATAAATAATCGGAATAGCCACCACCGGCACAATAACCAGCGGCCCACCAATCAGGCCGATGACCCCAAGGAATATAAGTGCAAAGGGAATATCGATCAGCACCGTATTTACGGTGGAGCTAAGCATTGAGCGAATACTTTCAAATTCGCGCAGATTATTGGCGAAGGAACCGACAGAACGCGGCATGGAGCCATATTTGATGGCCTGCACCTTTTCAAACAACAGTGCCGACAACAGAATATCGGTTTTCTTGCCCGCCACTTCGATAAAGTAGGCGCGCAGCATTTTCAGGCCAAAATCGAAGATATACACCACGAACAGGCCAATCGCCAGCACCCACAGGGTTTCAATAGCCGCATTCGGCACCACCCGGTCATAAACGTTCATCACGAATAGCGGACTGGCTAGCACAAACAGGTTTATCATCAGGGACGCCAGCAGCACATCCCTATATATAGCCACTGAACGCTTTAGCGTACCCCAGAACCAGTGTCCTTCCCGATCCGCAAGCACCTTGGATACACGTTCGCTGTAGCGATACTCCAGCCGCACGAAAATGGCAAAGCCGGTATAGTGCTCTTCAAGTTCGCTTAAACCAATACGATGCTTGCCGCCACTTTCGGGCTGAATGATAAAGGCCGAGCCATCCTCAGCATCCAGTTCCTGCAGTATGCAGGCCTGACCGCCTTCGAGTATCAGCACTACAGGCAGTACCAGCGGAGTTATCTCAGCCAGTGGGCGCTGCAATACCCGTGCTGCAAGACCGGCGCGTTTGGACGCCTGCACAAACAGCTTGGGTGTCAACCGACCAGCCTCTAGTGGCAGCCCAGCACTAAGCACTGCCGCCGACAACGGATTGTGATTCTGCTTACTAAGCTCAACCAGACAACTCAGAAGGGGGTCTTGAATTTCTTCCATGTCCTTGACCTGCTCGGAACGCGGCCTACATACTAGCATGCAACCTAACTACCTGATATCCCTGACTCTGATGCTCTATGCCATAAGAAACCCGGAGGGCCGCATCATTGGCCTGACCGAATCTGTCCGGCCCGGTTTGCAGGCCGTAGACGTAAAAAACAGGGAAGTTCTGGAATTCCTGTCAATCAACGACGAAGAGTTCTCGGCCGAAGATTTTCTCGACCAGTCCGATGTCAGTACTGTTCGTATTATTGAGGACATGATCGAGATTCTTATCTCCAAAAATCTGATTCTGTTTACGGACTTCCCGCTCGCTTCGCAGAAAAAGCTACTCAGCCGCAAACTGGCGCGCAGCATTATCCAATCAGAATCGCCTGGGCCAGACACCAAAACATCTGACACCCTGCAGACCCCTTCAATCCTCATCGAGGACGACGAATCCTGGCTCTGAGTGATCACCGTATAACGCCTCAAGTCGCAACCACAGGCTGCGACAGCGTTCCCGCTGACGATTTCCCAGAGCACCAAAGTGGATTACGCTGAGTGCGTCATTACAGCGACACACCAGTGGCTGGAACTGATCGGGGGCCGAGCGCGCCAGCTCCAGCCCCGACTGCACCAGATTAAGCACAATGCTCGGGTTACCTGGGCAAAGCTCGTCCGCCGTACAAAACTGCTCATAGGCTGCGGCAAAGTCTCCTTTGCGATAGCTAAGCATGCCCGCCAAATTACATCGCCCCCAGCCCAGACGTGACATCTGTCGAATTGCCTCCCGGCGGGCAGTCTGCGCCACATCCGCCATACAGCTTTGCTCAAGCGTATCCACCAGCAGGTCGGGCAACAGCAGCTGCTCAGAAAGCTCCAGCGCCTCAAAGCGGCGAAACGCATCCCGCGCCGCCTGATCCGCCATCTGCCTGTTTCCGCTGGCAAGATAGACCTCAACGCTCATCAGCTTTGCACGCACAACGGTTGCAGGGTCATCCTGAAAGTCCCGCAACAGATTTTCAAGAGTCTGAACGGCCTCTGTTTCGGCGGCGACCGAACGCTCTGTGCCCAATCCATCGATTTGAGACAACAGCGCACGCACCAGGGCACAGTAATATTCGACGCACTGAAAGGGTGAAAAGCGCGCGTAACGCACAGCCTCTCTATAGGCAGCAGTCGCCAAATCCCAGTCGCCCGACTGCCCCTGCATGCTACCCAGCTCAGCCTGCAGCTGCGCCATGGCCGGATTCTGAATCAAAGCCTTGCGCAGCAGAGCTAGTGCCGCGGGGCGCTGCCCCTCCATTCTCAGGCTGCGAGCAAGAGGCAAACAGACCTCAGGGGATAGCGGCGTCTTTTCGTCCTCCCGCTCAAGCCATTGCCGCGCTTTGACATAATCGCCGAGCCCGTAGAGCGCACGACCCAGCCCAACCGTGACCCACCGCTGCGACTGCCGTACCCCAAGGCTCGCAAACAGATCTCTCGCAGCATCGAAATTACCCAGCCGAAGCAGAAGCTGACCCCGCAAGCGAGACAACAAACCCTGCAGCCCCGGAAAGCGCTCACCCAGCTTCTCATACTCACTGAGCGCGGTCGCCCAGTGCCCCTGCTCAAGCAGGCTGTCGATTGGGGCCAGCACCCGTTTCAGCTGTACCAGTTTTTCCAGTCGCTCCTGCGCCCTGACTCTATCCAGGGGCTTGGGCAAACAGATATCCGGCGCATAATCAACCAAACCGGCACACTGCAATGCCTGGGGCGCCGCAGCCAAAAGCACAAAGATCGTGCGGCGATGGCGATAGCCGTCGAGCAGGGCCTCCTGCACTATCTGCAATCCGCTCTTTTCCCCTCGCCCCAGATCATGGGCAACGATGCAAAAGTCGAATGTCTGCGCCTGCAGATAGCTCGACGCCATATTGGCCGATGGCGCTACGGCAACAGTCGCCAGACCAAACTGCCCAAAGATATCACGCAATGCGCCAAGATCAGCCCGATTGCTGTCGACAATCAGCGCCGTCTTTGCAGCAAAGTATTTATTCATGTATTCAACAAAATGGAAGCTGCTGACACGCTACCACAGAACCACAAGACTGACCAAAAGCCGTGCGACAAGCAATCTCACCCCAAGCGGAACCCGCACGCCCGCCTTCCACCCAACGCAGCTTCGACCTTAACGGGCGCTATCACAGCACCGTCCATAGTAGAGGTCTACGCATAAACAAGATGTACCGATCAACGATGCCACAGCGCAGCAAGCTGCCAAACAGCCACAAAAAATCCGGTATCCCACAAGGAATACCGGATTCTGTAAAAGCGCTCGAAGACGGGCTTGTTCAGTCCTGCTCTTCTATCCAGGCCATCTGAATGGCTTCGAGGATTTTCTCGCCGCAATGATTCGGGTCATCATCGAACCCCTCAAGCTCCATAACCCAGCGATACAAATCCGGAAAGCTGACCGTAATGGGATCTATATCAGGGAACCGTTCACACAGTTCGATGGCTATATCGTTAACATCTACCCACTTTATTCCCACACTAGCCTCCTGGATCAGTGCCGTTCAGAAACCTGATTGATGGTGTATTTGGGAATCTCGACAACCAGATCTTCATCCCCAATCAGTGCCTGACAGCTCAGCCGCGACTCCGGCTCCAACCCCCAGGCCTTGTCGAGCATGTCTTCTTCCAGCTCATCCGCCTCATTCAGAGAGACAAAACCTTCGCGCACAATAATATGGCATGTAGTGCAGGCGCAGGATTTCTCGCACGCATGCTCAATTTCCAAGCCATTGGCCAGAGCCGCATCACAGACGGTCACACCCGGTTCCACCTGAATAACCTTGCCTTCCGGGCACAGATCCGCGTGGGGCAGGAATATAATCTGCGGCATTAACGACTCTCCTCGATTTCATCAATATTGTGCCCCTGCAGAGCACGCTGAATACTGGCATCCATCCGGCGCGAGGCGAACTCGTCACTGGCGACAGCCAACGCTTTTACACCACTTTCGATGGCGCGGTGATCAGACCCGGCACGCACCTCCTGCAGCTGCATCATGGCGGCCTGCAGAACCTCACGCTCTGCCTGCGTCAGCAATGCAGGACCGTCCTCGATCAGCGCCTGCTCCAGCGAGTGCAGCAAACGATCTGCATCCACCTGCTGTTCGCGCAGATTGCGCAACACCAGATCGTCCTGCGCGAAGCTGTAGGATTCCTTTAGCATGCGCTCAATCTCGACATCACTCAGACCGTAGGACGGCTTGACCTGGATTCGACTCTCGACACCAGAGGACAGCTCCTTGGCCTCCACATTCAACAGGCCATCAGCGTCCACCTGGAAGGTCACGCGTATTTTGGCAGCACCGGCAGCCATGGCCGGAATGCCTCGCAACTCAAAGCGTGCCAGTGAGCGGCAGTCGTCAACCAGCTCGCGCTCGCCCTGCAGCACGTGAATCGCCATGGCCGTCTGGCCATCCTGATAGGTGGTGAATTCCTGTGCCTTGGCGACTGGAATCGCGGTATTGCGAGGTACCAGCTTTTCAACCAGCCCGCCCATGATTTCCAGCCCCAGGGAGAGCGGAATAACGTCCAGCAGCAGCATATCGCTGTCAGGCTTGTTACCCGCCAGCACATCAGCCTGCAGTGCCGCACCCAGCGCCACCACGCGATCCGGATCTATATCGGTTCGCAGTGCCTTGCCAAAAAACTGCTGTACGGCCTCGCGTACCTGGGGTACTCGCGTCGAGCCACCCACCATGACGATATCCTGCACCTGCGCCACGCTAACACCCGCATCTTTCAGGGCACGTCGACAAGCCCGAATGGTGCGTGCGACCAGGTCATGGATAAGCTCACCAAACTGGTCCCGGTCGATACAGACATGCTTCTCGACACCGGCAACAGCAAGCAGCGCCTCAACCACGGGCTCATCAGTCAGGCGCTCCTTGATGCTGCGCGCCTGTTCTGTCAGGTAACGTGCATCTGCCGAACCCAAGCCACGGGCAACGCCCAGCTGACCCACCAACCAGTTGGCCAGCGCCAGATCCAGATCATCTCCACCCAGAGCACTGTCGCCACCGGTCGCCATGACCTCGAACACACCCTTGCTGAGGCGCAAAATGGAGATATCGAAAGTGCCGCCGCCCAGGTCATAAACCGCGATCACGCCTTCCGCAGCCTCATCAAGCCCGTAGGCCACGGCAGCCGCAGTCGGCTCGCTCAGCAGGCGCAGCACCTTAAGCCCCGCCAGAGTCGCCGCGTCCTTGGTGGCCTGACGCTGTGCATCATCGAAATAGGCTGGCACCGTAATCACGGCACCTGTCAGCTCGCCACCCAGGGAATCTTCGGCGCGGCGCTGCAAGGTGCGCAGAATATCCGCGGAGATTTCCACCGGGCTCTTCACACCGGCGGCCGTCGACAGATAGGGCATGCCCTCGTCCAGACGCTCAAACCGGTAAGGCAACTCATCGCCCAGCTTCTTGATATCAGTAACACCGCGCCCCATGAGGCGCTTGACGGACTGAATGGTGTTGAAGGGGTCAGCAACCGTCTGGGCATGGGCGTCATAACCCACTACGGGCCCGCCTTCGGCAAGATAACGCACAACGGATGGCAGCGTATGCCGCCCCTGCTCATCTGGCAGAGTCACCGATTCGCCACTGCGAACCGTCGCGACCAGTGAATTTGTGGTACCCAGATCAATACCCACCGCGAGCTTGCGCTTGTGGGGATCCGGGCTCTGTCCGGGTTCAGCTATTTGCAACAAGGCCATTTGTTCAACTCAGAATCAGTACAAGTCGTCTTCAAGACGCTCTATTTCACGCCTCAACTTATCCAGGAACTGCATCTTCCTGACGGCCGCAGCAGCGGCATGGAGCGAGGCTTCGGCGGGGATCGTAATCTGACTGCAAAACTCGGCCTGCAAGGGTGCCATCATCTGCTCGACATCCTTATCCAGCGCAGCGAGTTCAGACTCAGGATCAGCATGCTGCGGTGCATCTTCGAGCCGCTCACGCAACTCCATCTGCTGCATCAGGAACACAGGGTCCATAGGTGCACTACTCTCATTATGGGTGTCAATACCCTGCAATTTGAGCAGATACTGAGCCCGCAACAAGGACGCACGCAAGGTGGCATAGCCTTCATTCAGATAGGCTGTGTACTGCGCGGACAGTCGGCGTTCCTGGTCGGAAAGATGGGCGAAGCGATCGGGATGGAGTTTTTTTTGCAGTTCAAGGTGACGCTGCGACAGCAGCCCAAGATCTATATCAAAGACCTCGGGCAGGCCGTAAAACTCAAAGAAGTTTTGCTTGATATCCATGCGACTCCGGACGAACTGGATCAGACGTTAAAGCTTTCGCCACAACCGCATTCATTACGCACATTCGGGTTATTGAACTGAAAACCTTCGTTCAACCCTTCGCGTACATAATCCAGCTCTGTACCGTCCAGATAAATCAGACTCTTTGGATCCACCACAACCTTGACACCGCTGGCCTCGAACACTTCGTCCTGCGCCTCGACGTCATCGACAAATTCAAGCACGTATGCCATGCCTGAACACCCCGTAGTGCGGACGGCCAGACGAACGCCTTCACCGTGCCCACGTTTTTCAAGATAGCCGACCACGTGTTTGACAGCGGCCGGTGTCATGGTAATAGCCATAGGTCAATACTTCCCCGCGCCGCGTGTTACACGGCGCCACAGCTGAATAGATGAAGCCTTACTTACCCTGCTTCTGCTTGTAATCGGCAACCGCAGCCTTGATCGCGTCTTCAGCCAGCACCGAGCAGTGAATTTTCACCGGCGGCAATGCCAGCTCATCAGCAATCTGGGTGTTTTTCAGTTCAGCAGCCTGATCCAGCGTCATGCCCTTGACCCATTCGGTCACCAGGGAGCTGGATGCTATGGCAGAACCACAACCGTAGGTCTTGAACTTGGCATCTTCGATGACGCCGGTATCGCTGACCTTGATCTGCAGACGCATCACATCGCCACAGGCCGGTGCGCCGACCATGCCGGTACCTACACTATGATCCGCGGCGTCCATTTTGCCGACATTACGCGGGTTTTCGTAGTGATCTATAACTTTTTCGCTGTAAGCCATGACTATATCCTCTTATTCGTCCGCAGATGCCTTAGTGGTGAACCCACTCGACCTTGCTCAAATCAACGCCATCTTTAAACATGTCCCACAGAGGAGACAACTCTCGCAGCTTGCCTACCGCTCCACGGATATCCTGGATCACGTGATCTACATCGTCTTCGGTAGTAAAGCGCCCGATGGAGAAACGGATTGAGCTGTGCGCCATTTCGTCGTTCAGACCCAATGCACGCAGTACATAGGAAGGTTCCAGGCTCGCCGAGGTGCAGGCAGAACCCGAAGACACCGCCAGATCCTTCAGTGACATCAGCAGAGACTCACCTTCAACGAAAGCGAAACTGATGTTCAGGTTGCCCGGTACGCGCTGAGTCAGAGATCCGTTTACATAAACCTCTTCCATATCCTTGACGCCCGCCAGCAGGCGATCACGCAGGGTGATCAGACGTTCATTTTCAGCCGCCATCTCCAGCTTGGCGATACGAAACGCCTCGCCCATCCCGACGATCTGATGCGTCGCCAGAGTACCGGAGCGCATGCCACGTTCGTGACCGCCACCGTGCATCTGAGCTTCAATGCGAACACGCGGCTTGCGGCTGACATAAAGTGCACCTATGCCTTTGGGGCCGTATACCTTGTGCGCCGAGAAGGACATCAGATCAACCTTCAGGGCGGACATGTCGATCGCAACCTTGCCAGCACTCTGAGCGGCATCAACATGGAAAATGATGCCCTTGGCTCGAGTGATTTCACCAATAGCGGCGATATCAGTCAGGGTGCCGACTTCATTATTCACGTGCATCAGGGACACCAGAATGGTGTCTTCACGAATGGCATCCGCAACGACCGAAGGCTCAATAATGCCTTCCTTGTTGGGGTCCAGATAAGTGACCTCGAAACCTTCGCGCTCCAGCTGACGGGCTGTATCCAGTACGGCCTTGTGCTCGATGCGCGAGGTGATGATGTGCTTGCCTTTCTTCTGGTAGAAATGCACCGCGCCCTTAATCGCCAGATTGTCGGACTCGGTCGCACCGGAGGTCCAGACAATCTCGCGCGGGTCGGCGTTAATCAGATCAGCTACCTGGCGGCGGGCATTTTCAACCGCTTCTTCGGCCTTCCAGCCAAACAGATGAGAGCGGGATGCAGGGTTACCAAAGTTACCCTCCATCGTCAGACACTCAATCATCTTTTCCGCAACCCGCGGGTCAACCGGGGTGGTGGCGGAATAATCCAGATAAATCGGCAACTTCATTCTCTATCTCCGGTACAAATCGGTTACACCGCCGCCTTGCGATCGGCAGGCGTTTTTTCACCCGTACTCATAATCAGCTGATCGACATAACGACGATCCTGCCGCTTGGCAACCTGCTGTACATCTTTGCGCTGGACCAGGTCCAGCAAAGTGATACTGCTCAGGAATGCATGAATCTGCTCGCTCAGATCGCACCACAGATGGTGCGTCAGACAGGTTTGACCCGACTGACAGTCACCACTGCCGTGGCAACCCGTAGCATCAACGGACTCATTCACCGCGTCGATCACTTCGGCCACATTGATGTGTACCTGATCACGACTCAGCTGATAACCACCGCCGGGCCCTCGCACACTGCGCACCAGTTCATTGCGTCTTAGCTTGGCGAACAACTGCTCAAGGTAAGACAGCGAGATACCCTGACGCTCGGAAATATCAGCCAGACTGATCGGGCCTTTTCCTGCGTGCAACGCCAAATCAAGCATCGCTGTAACTGCATAACGGCCTTTGGTGGTCAATCGCATAAGTTTCCTCTCGACACCGGGCGACTCGTGCAAGCATTATGCAATAGCCGACGAAAACGATCAACTATTTAACCTACTAAAACAGTCGGCTAATATGCGACTGGCGCCAGCTATAGGCGCTGCATCTCAACCACCGACCTTCTTGTTGACCGCAGTCAGAATGCCTCGCAGCACATTGACTTCGACCTTGTCCGGCACCGCACGCAACAGCAGACGACGCAGCCGGGGCATCAGCTGACGGGGATTCTCCGGATTCAGGAACTCGATATCAACCAGGGTGCTCTCCAGGTGCTCAAACATCCGCTCAATCTCGCCACTGTCAGCCAGGTCGATATCCCAGGGTGTACCCCAGCGCGGTTTCTCAACCGCAACACCTGACAGCGCCATCATGCGCAACTCGTAGGCAATAACCTGCACCGCCGCCGCCAGATTGAGCGAACTGAATCCCTCAACCGATGGGATATGCACGTGATGATGACAGCAGTGCAATTCTTCATTGGTCAAACCCCGATCTTCGCGCCCAAAAACGATGGCAACACGCAGCTCCGGACGCACTTCAGAGACAATCGCCGCCATTTCCCGCGGGTCTATTACCGGCCAGGGAATGTGACGACCACGGGCACTGGCGCCAATCACCAGATGACAGTCCGCCACGGCATCGGTGAGCTCAGGCACGATGCGGGCATTATCCAGCAGGTCGGTTGCGCCGGACGCACGCACCACCGCGGCCTCACTCGGAAAGTCATTGGGGGCAACCAGACAGAGGTCAGACAACCCCATATTCTTCATCGCCCTGGCCACGCCGCCAACGTTGCCCGGATGGGAGGTATTGACCAGCACAATGCGGATATTCTCGAGCATTTTTCGCGCCTGTAGGTTCGAGGGGGGCGATATTTTAACAGAACAAGCCGTTTTAGGTGAATTAGTGTTATTCCAAGGCCACAGATTTTGTATAATACCGGGTTTTGGCTCGCTACATATTAGGTCCCTACTGATGCAACCGATGGTAAACATTGCCCTGCGCGCTGCGCGTCTTGCAGGAGAGCAAATCGCACGTGCCGTAGAGCGCCTTGATTTGATTAAATCCGAGCAACAAGGCGTTGCTGAATTCCTGAACGAGACCTGTGTACAGGCCGAGCGGACCATCGTGCACACGATTCAGAAGGCTTACCCGAGCCACACCATCGTCGGTGAATACTCAGGGGAGCACGCACCACAGCAGGAAGGTCCATCCTTCACCTGGAACATCAATCCGATCGACAGCATCACCAACTTCGCCAACGGCCTGCCCGTCTTTGCCATCAGCATGTCCGGTCACAGCAGCAGCAAGATCGAGCACGCCATAGTCCTGAACCCCATGGCCGGTGAAGAATTTACCTGCAGCCGCGGTTATGGCGCCCACTTCAACGGCAAGCGCCTGCGCGTCAGCAATCGCAAAGCCATCCAGGGCTCACTGATCGGCACCGGCTTTATCGGTCGCAACAGCGACAAGCTCCACCTGAACGAATTTCAGGAGATGTTCCGCAACATCATCCTGGCAGACGGCAAGACCTTCAACGGCGGCTCCCCCGCCCTGAACCTGGCCTACACCGCCGCAGGACGCCTGGACGGTTTTTTCCAGATCGGCCTGCAGCAGAATGAAATTGAAGCAGGCATGCTGCTACTACAGGAAGCTGGCGGCCTGATCGGCGACTTCACCGGCGGTACCGGCTATCGCACTAGCGGCAATGTAGTAGCCGGCAACCCGAAAATGTTCAAGGCCCTGCTGCAAAGCATTCGCCCAACCCTGAACGAATCGCTGAAATAGCGGCACCCGGCACTATTTAAAAGCCTGCGCCTACAAAAATGCCAGTCGGTGACACTCACCGCCTGGCATTTTTTTTGTGTCCGACGCCCTACTCTCGACCTCGCCAGCAACACTCCCGACTCAAGCGCATAAAAAATCCGGAACCCACAGGGTGGATTCCGGATTCTGCTAAAGCCTCAGACGAGCAACAGAGCCCAGACAACAAACATCAGAACCCGCTACTGGCTTTAAGAGCCAGATACTGATCAGTCTTCCAGCAGATTACGACCCTTGCTCGCTGCAATACGCATGCGCAGCGCATTCAGCTTGATGAAGCCCTCTGCATCTTTCTGATCGTAGGATCCAGCATCGTCTTCAAAAGTAGCGATACTTTCATCAAACAGACTATCGACAGAGCGACGGCCAACAACCTCGACATTACCCTTGTACAGCTTCAGACGCACATCACCATTCACGTGACGCTGACTGTAATCGATAAGCTGCTGCATCATCTTGCGCTCTTCAGACCACCAGAAACCGTTATAGATGGTTTCAGCATAACGCGGCATCAGCTCATCTTTCAGATGCGCAGCTTCACGATCCAGCGTAATGGACTCGATGGCACGGTGAGCACGCAACATGATGGTGCCACCCGGCGTTTCATAGCAGCCACGGGACTTCATGCCGACAAAACGGTTTTCAACGATATCGAGTCGCCCTATACCGTTGGCACCACCAATCCGGTTCAGCGTTTCCAGCACGGTCGCCGGAGACATAGCCTCACCATCAATAGCAACAATATCGCCCTTGGCGTAGGTCAATTCAAGGTAGGTCGCCTCATTAGGCGCCTGCTCAGGCGATACCGACCAGCGCCACATATCGTCCTCAGCTTCCGCCCAGGGATCTTCCAGCACACCACCCTCATAGGAAATATGCAGCAGATTGGCATCCATGGAGTACGGAGATTTTTTCTTCTTGCCAGCGAAATCGACCGGAATATTGCGCTCTTCACAATACTTCATCAGAGTTTCACGGGACGTCAGATCCCACTCGCGCCAGGGCGCAATCACTTTGACACCAGGCTTAAGCGCGTAAGCACCCAACTCAAAACGCACCTGATCGTTACCCTTGCCGGTCGCGCCATGGGAAATAGCATCAGCGCCGGTTGAATTGGCAATTTCAATCAGCCGCTTGGCAATCAGCGGACGCGCAATGGAAGTGCCCAACAGGTACTCACCCTCGTACACAGTATTAGCACGAAACATCGGGAATACGAAGTCACGCACAAACTCTTCACGCAGGTCTTCGATGTAAATTTCCTTTACACCCAGAGCTTCTGCCTTGGCACGCGCAGGCTCAACCTCTTCACCTTGCCCCAGATCAGCGGTAAAGGTAACTACCTCGCAATTATAGGTATCCTGCAACCAGCGGACGATAACAGACGTATCAAGTCCGCCGGAGTAGGCCAGCACAACCTTTTTAATATCCGACATCTATTGGCTCCACATGAGATCACCCGACAGCCGGTAGCGAGCACAAAGGCCCACCACGACAGCAACCGAGCAAAGAATCTGTTGGCGAAAAAACGCAGTATTATATCAGCAAAGCACGGGACTCAGAAGGCTATTCACGCTCAAGGCGGATAGTGACGCGGCGGTTACGATCCCGGTTAGCCGCCGAATTATTGGGCACCACCGGATAACGCTCGCCATGAAAGCGCATTGTGATCATGGATTCATCCATGCCCTTAACCTTCAGATACTCGGCGACAGCCTCGGCCCGCTTCTTCGATAAATCCCGATTCAGCAGACGCCGACCCAGATTATCCGAATGACCATCAACGTAGACCGACTGCACGCTGTCATCATGCAAAACATAGAGCGCGATCAGGTCGAGCCGCGCCCGCGCCGAATCAGATAGTACATAGGTCGCCGGCGGAAACAGCACCGCCGTGCGTGCCACCTGACGATAATTCACCGGCAGCAAACCCTCGACGCAGCCGCTGTAGTCCTGATAGGCCGAACCAAAATTCGCCGCTGACACCCCAACCCGCAGTGCCTCCGCAGTCCCCTGCCAGTCCGAGCGAGTAAAGGTGGGCACCAACCCCTTATACAGAAACGCCAGCATCTGCCGGGCGTATCCTGGCTCGACATCAATGTCGCCACTGACCGCATCCACCTTGAGCGTCGCGATCATCTGCGGCGCAATACCCGGCCGCCAGGGCGGCGCCTCGGCCACCAGCAACGCCTGCGCAGAAGCACTCACCTGCTCAACAGCCCGCAGACTAAATCGCACGTCCTCGCCCGCCTCGCGCTCAAACAGCGCGCGCCCGTACGCAGGCACTGCCTGACTCAGGCGGCAGCTAAATTTGGATGACTCCAACTCCCAGCGCGAATCGTCAATCGCAGCCCGATAGGTGACCGCCAGGGCAGTTTCGGCACCCAGCCAGACAAGCAATAGCAACGAAAGTCTGCACAGCAAATTTATCACCCCAACCGCGAACCCGGACACACCCAAGTGTATCGACCCAAACCCCGTTTCCTTTAGCACGCAGCCCGACAAAAGACCTGCGAGGATACAAACATATACTCTTAACAGCCACGACTCTACGGGAATATGCGTTCAGCAATGGAGGCCGCGCGCCTAGATTGCTAGAATAGCGCCTTACTCACCGACTGCACGCCCGGCAATTAAGGACTCCTCTTGAGCAACAGCACCATTCCGCAACTGATGGCAGACCGCTTTCGCGGCTTTCTGCCCGTCGTTATTGACGTTGAAACGGCCGGCTTCAACTCCCGCACCGACGCCCTTCTGGAAGTCGCCGCCGTCACTCTGACGATGGACGAAAACGGCTATCTGATGATCGACCAAAGCTTCGACGAAGCGGTTGATCCGTTTGAGGGCGCCAATCTGGAGCAGTCCGCACTGGATTTCACCGGCATTGACCCCTTCGACCCGGAGCGCAACGCCATCCCTGAAACCCTGGCGCTGGAAAACATCTTCAAGCCCATTCGCAAATCAATCAAGGCACATAACTGCAAGCGCGCGGTTCTGGTCGGCCACAACGCCGCCTTTGACCATAGCTTTATTCAGGCGGCAGCCAGTCGCACCGACGCCAAGCGCAACCCCTTCCACCCATTTTCCACCTTCGATACCGCCACCCTGGCAGGGCTCGCCTATGGACAGACAGTCCTGGCAAGAGCCTGCGACGTAGCGGGCATTGATTTCGATGGCAAAAAAGCCCACTCCGCGCTCTACGACACCGTCAAGACCGCGGAACTGTTCTGCTCCATAGTCAATCGCTGGAAGGATCTGGGCGGCTGGGACATGGTACTGGAAAGCCGTCAGTACGACGATTAGCAGCCTGCCGGACTAGCAGCAACCCCGCACCCAAACGTAAAAAACCCGTCACTAAGACGGGTTTTTCATATTTGCAGAGCCCACTCCAGAGGAGTTGACCCTTACAGCAGGCAGGCTTACAGCTTGCCAGATTCTTCAGCCAGGTAAGCAGCAACGCCTTCCGGGGAAGCGTTCATGCCCTTGTCACCCTTGTTCCAGCCAGCAGGGCAAACTTCGCCGTGCTCTTCATGGAACTGCAGCGCGTCAACCAGACGGATCAGCTCGTCGATATTACGACCCAGCGGCAGGTCATTGACGATCTGTGCACGCACATTACCTTCCTGATCGATCAGGAAAGCGCCACGGAATGCAACGCCATCAGCGTGCTCAACGTCGTACGCCTTGCAGATTTCGTGCTTGATATCAGCTACCAGAGTGTACTTCACAGGACCGATACCACCCTGGTTAACAGGGGTGTTGCGCCATGCGTTGTGCGAAAACTGGGAATCGATGGAAACACCAATAACTTCAACGTTACGCTCTTTGAATGCCGCAACACGGTGATCCAGAGCGATCAGCTCAGACGGGCAAACGAAAGTGAAATCCAGCGGGTAAAAGAAAACCAGGCCGTATTTGCCCTTGATGGCTTCTTTCAGGTTGTAGGAATCAACGATCTCGCCGTTACCCAGAACAGCCGCTGCGGTAAAGTCCGGTGCTTGCTTGCCAACTAGTACGCCCATTGCTTCTCTTCTCCGTTTGTCGTCGTATGTCAACGCTTAAAAACTTCGGCGTGACCGCTGTACGCGATCACGCCGAAAGAATAAATACTGTATTAACTCAGGCTTCTTCTTCAGGAGCCTGGTTCGCCGCGGCCTGCTTGATCAGCGTTTCCAGCTCACCATTAGCAGCCATTTCGCAGACAATGTCGCAACCGCCCACTAGCTCACCATTAACCCACAACTGCGGGAAGGTCGGCCAGTTCGCATACTTGGGCAGCTCGGCACGAATTTCAGGATTCTCCAGAATGTTCACGAACGCAAAGCGCTCGCCACAGTTCATCACAGCCTCAACTGTACGAGATGAAAAACCACATTGCGGGAAACGCGGCGTGCCCTTCATATAAAGCAGGATGGTATTTTTCTCGACCTGCTCTTTGATAGTATCGATCACACTCATTGATACACCCTTAAAACTACGGTGAAACTCTAGTCCGCCGTGCGCGAACGCCTTGTATCAGCCTACCATATATCCGAGCAAAAGAGTCAGGTAAAAAACACCCAAACGCCGGTTTCTGACCACCTGACACAGGCTATTATATTGCGCCCAAGGCCCAACTTTTCAACCCTGCCAATGCGCGTTTTTTACGCATTACCCCTTACAGACTGCCGCCGCAGTTTTCTACACGTACGACTCCCATTGCCAAAATGAATGCCAGTCAATAGAATGCCTTTCTTTTGTTTGGCAGCCCGGGCTGCCTTTTTGCGTTGTAGGGAGCACGAACATGGCAGCTACGCCTATCATGAATACATATAACAGGCTCTCGGTTGCCTTCGACCACGGCGCAGGCGCCTGGCTGTATGACACGGACGGCAACAAATACCTGGATGCGCTATCCGGCATCGCCGTGTGCGGCCTGGGCCACAGCCATCCGGCTGTCACCCACGCCATCAGCGAACAGGCCTCCCGCCTGATTCACACCTCGAATCTGTACACCATTCCGCTGCAGGAACGTCTGGCCGAACGCCTGTGTGCCATCTCCGGCATGAACAGCGTGTTTTTTGGCAACTCCGGCGCCGAAGCAAACGAAGCTGCCATCAAGCTGGCACGCCGCTACGGCCACCAGAAAGGTATCGACAACCCGGCCATTATCGTCATGGAAAACTCCTTCCACGGCCGCACCCTTGCCACCCTCAGCGCCACCGGCAACCGGGCTGTACAGGTGGGTTTTGAACCTCTGGTCAGCGGCTTTGTACGCGCACCCTACGACGATGTCGACGCCATTCGCACCATCGCTGCCAACAATCCCAACGTGGTTGCCATCCTGGTGGAGCCAGTGCAGGGCGAAGCTGGCATTCGCATTCCTGCCGCCAACTACCTCAACCAGTTGCGCGACATTTGTAATGAACACGAATGGCTGCTGATGCTGGACGAAGTTCAGACCGGCAACGGCCGTACTGGCAAGTACTTTGCTTATCAGCACAACGCCATCCTGCCGGATGTGGTCACAACAGCCAAAGGTCTGGGCAACGGCGTGCCAATTGGTGCTTGTCTGGCCGCCGGCAAAGCTGCCACTATTCTGTCTCCGGGCACCCATGGCTCAACCTACGGCGGCAACCCGCTGGCCTGTGCCGCGGCTCTGGCCGTGGTTGATACCATTCAGCACGACAACCTCTGCCAGCGCGCCGAAGATCTGGGCAAGCGCATCTGCGACGGTTTTCGCGAACAACTGGGTGATTCAGACTACATTCGGGAAATCCGCAATAAAGGTCTGATGATCGGCATCGAGCTGACAGAAGCAGGTTCCGAGCTTGCCGTACTGGCCAAGGTCAAGGGCATCCTGCTAAATGTAACCGGTGGCGGCCGCGTTGTGCGACTGCTACCGCCCCTGATTATGAGCGATAGCGAAGCAGACCTGCTGGTTAACACGCTGTCAAAACTAATTCAGATATACGCGGCTGACGAGCGGGAAATCTAACCTCGATCACCGCTCTCAGAGGACCTGCTTAAGCAGATACTACCTATGAGTACGAGACATTTTTTAACACTTAAAGACCTGTCCTCCGATGAGCTGAAAAAGCTCATCGTGCGGGCTGGCGAACTGAAACAAATGCGCAATGACGGCGTCGTTTACGAGCCGCTGCAGAACCACGTTATGGCCATGATTTTCGAAAAGGCCTCGACGCGCACGCGTGTATCTTTCGAAGCCGGCATGGCACAGCTGGGCGGCCACGCCATGTTCCTCTCTTCCAGGGATACCCAGCTGGGTCGTGGTGAGCCGGTCGAAGACAGTGCCCGGGTGATCTCGAGCATGGTGGATGTGGTCATGATCCGCACCTTCAGCCACGAAACCGTGGAAACCTTCGCCCAGTACTCCAGGGTACCGGTCATCAACGCTCTCACGGATGACTATCATCCCTGCCAGCTGCTGGCCGACATGCAGGCTTACCACGAGCATCGCGGCTCGATACAGGGCAAGACTGCGGTCTGGATCGGCGACGGCAACAACATGTGCAACTCCTACATCAATGCCGCTGCCCTGCTGGATTTCCGCTTGCACATCTGCTGCCCGGAAGGCTTTGAACCCATGCAGTCGCTGCTGGAGGAGCATGGTGACCGCATTCAGCTGTTCCGCGATCCCCAGGAAGCAGTGCGCGGCAGCGACCTGATCGCCACCGATGTTTGGGCATCCATGGGTCAGGAAGACGAGCAGCGCATGCGCGAGCGCAAGTTTGTCGGTTTCCAGGTAAGCCCAGCACTGATGGATCTGGCCAACCCGGACGCCGTCTTCCTGCATTGCCTGCCCGCCCATAGGGGCGAGGAAATCAGCGAAGACATGCTGGATGACCCCCGTTCCATCGTCTTCGACGAAGCAGAAAACCGTCTGCACGCGCAAAAGGCGCTGCTGGAATTCCTGCTGGTCAAGTAGCCCCCAAACGTATCGGCGGGCCGCACACTCTGCACCCGCCGATACGACATTTCGCGCCATTTATCCCCAAATTGGCTCAGGTTCGCCATAGCGACCCGACGGACCACCGCGTTTACCGCTATAATTTCGTTTATTTCATTCAGGATGGGTACCAGGCATGGTGGAACTAAGGCATCTCAAGACTCTGGCGGCCCTGCGCGACGCCGGCAGCCTGGTCGAAGCCGCTGAGCGGGTCCACCTGACTCAATCAGCCCTTTCCCATCAGATCAAGGACCTTGAAGAGCGGCTAAGCTGTTCGCTGTTCATCCGCAAAACCAAGCCCATCTGTTTTACCTCGTCGGGCCAGCGCCTGCTAGCCCTGGCCGATGATGTACTACCCATGATTCGCAATGCCGAGCGAGATATTGCCCGCCTGGCGGGAGGCGAAGCCGGACGACTGAATATCTGCATCGAGTGCCACAGCTGCTTTGAATGGCTAATGCCTACTATTGATCACTTTCGCCAGCACTGGCCTGAAGTCGAAATGGACCTGTCGAGCGGCTTCAGCTTTCAGCCACTGCCGGCCCTGGCCCGCGGCGACCTCGATCTGGTAATCACCTCGGACCCCGAAACCCGCAACGGCATCATCTATATTCCGCTGTTCAGCTACGAATCGGTGCTGGCCATCGCCAAACAGCATCGCCTGGTGGCGCGCCGCTATATACATGCCGAAGACCTGAGCCAGGAAACCCTGATCACCTATCCGGTGGATCATGGAAAACTGGACATCTTCAACCACTTTCTGGATCCGGCCGGCGTTGACCCGGCAGAAATTCGCACCGCCGAGCTGACTGTGATGATCCTGCAGCTGGTCGCCAGTGGCCGTGGTGTCTCGGCACTGCCCAACTGGGCGATTCACGAATACCTGGAGCGCGACTATATCGCCGCCCGCCCGCTGGGTGACAAGGGCGTCTGGTGTACTCTCTACGCGGCCATTCGTGAAGACCAGAAATCCTCCGAGTTCATGGTGGACTTCCTTAACACCGCCAAGGAAGTCTCGTTCCGCAACCTCAGCGGTATCAAGACCGCCTGAGGCTGCTAGCAGCCTGTCGGACTTAACACTGATCTACTGCGGAAAATCCGATTTGGGTCATTTTCCGCGCTCTTTTTTGTTAAATAGAACCACTATTCGTCTCAAAAGAGCTCAAAAACTGCCTCAAAACGGACTCTCCCTCGCTACGATCGGTCAAGTCCGACAGGCTGCTAATTGCCGCCGTTTGATTCCCAGTCTTCAATCGCCTCGCGGGCCGCACGAAAGGCCTCCTGTGCCGCTGGTGCACCGCAGTAGATCAGGGATTGCAGCAGCACTTCCTGTATTTGGGCCACAGTGCAGCCATTGCGCAACGCGCCCCGCACATGCCCTTTCAGCTCGGTGGGCGCCTTCAGCGCCGCCAGCATCGCAATCGTCACCAGACTACGGGTCTGGCGCGGCAACCCCTCGCGCTGCCAGGTCGAACCCCAGGCGTGCTCGTTCAGCCAGTCCTGCATCGGCCGGGTAAAGTCACTGGCACCCTCCAGCGCCCGGCTGACAAACTCCTCACCCATAACTTCGGTGCGTACCCGCAAGCCCTTTTCCCAATCGTCCCTAGACACAGCGCTCTCTCCAGACTGTTGTTAACACCCGATAGCAAAGGCCTGAAGATAGGCCTACCGAGCAGCCAACTCAAGCTAGAGTAACGCGCCACCCTCATAAAATGCCATGTACTTTCGACGCTAACCGACGCGAAAAAATGCCCTTCGACCGCCCCAAAACCAGCGTCGGCACAGGCCTCAAAGCCACGGCGGGCCTTGTTTCTTGTCGATGATCCCGTACACTGTTGCCTTCCTCTAAATTGACATCAGACAGAATCAAATACCATGCAAGACTGGAGCCCCAGCAGCTGGCGCGAAAAGCCCATCGTGCAGCAGCCGACCTATACAGACTCAACAGCCGTTAGCGCCGTGGAAGCCGAACTGAGTGCGCTGCCGCCGCTGGTTTTTGCCGGTGAAATCCGCTCACTGCACACGCAGCTGGCTAACGTTGCCGAAGGCCGTGCCTTTTTGCTGCAGGGTGGCGACTGTGCCGAGAGTTTCTCCGAGTTCAACGCCAACAAGATTCGGGACACTTTCCAGCTATTGCTGCAAATGGCGGTGGTACTGACCTTTGCCGGCAGTTGCCCTGTGGTCAAGATAGGCCGCATGGCGGGCCAGTTTGCCAAGCCCCGCTCCACCGACATGGAAACACGCGAGGGCATTGAACTGCCAAGCTACCGCGGCGATATCATCAATGATATCGAGTTCACCGCAGCGGCCCGCACCCCGGATCCGCAACGACTGCTGCGTGCCTATCACCAGTCGTCCTCCACCCTGAATCTGCTGCGCGCCTTCGCCCAGGGTGGCTTTGCCGACCTGCATCAGGTGCATCGCTGGAACCTGAGCTTCGTGGAAAAAAGCCCACTGGGTGAAAAATACCAGCACCTGGCCGATCAGATCGACCAGACCCTGGCCTTTATGGAAGCCTGCGGTGTCCACGCCCAGAACACTCCGCAGATCAAGGAAACCTCGCTCTACACCTCCCACGAGGCCTTGCTGCTGGGCTACGAACAAGCCCTCACCCGGCGCGACAGTCAAACCAATGACTGGTACGACTGCTCGGCCCACATGCTGTGGATCGGCGACCGTACCCGCCAGCCGGATTATGCCCACGTGGAGTTCCTGCGCGGCGTGAAAAACCCGATCGGCATCAAGGTGGGTCCGAGTACCCATACCGATGACCTGCTGCGCCTGCTGGATATTCTCAACCCGCAAAACCTGCCAGGACGCATCACACTGATCGCCCGCATGGGAGCCGACAAAATCACCGAGAAGCTGCCCCCGCTAGTACGTGCCGTACAGCTCGCCGGCCGCTCCGTGATCTGGAGCTCGGACCCGATGCACGGCAACACCACCACGGCATCCAGCGGTTACAAAACCCGCAGCGTTGAGGCCATACTGCGCGAAATCAAGGGCTTCTTCGAGGTTCACAACGCCGAGGGCACCCACGCCGGCGGTGTGCATTTCGAAATGACCGGACAGAATGTCACCGAATGTGTTGGCGGCGCCTTCCAGATCACTGAAGAAGGTCTGGCTGATCGTTACCAGACCCAGTGCGATCCGCGCCTCAATGGCGAGCAGGCACTTGAGCTGGCCTTCATGATAGCCGATACCCTCAAGCACGCCCGGAGCTCAAACCGGTGACCCGCCCACAGCAACTGAACCTGCTGTTGCGCCAACTCGAACAGGAGCTGCAAACGCTGCAACTCTGGCAGCAGAACGCCCCCAGCAGCGAAGCACTGAACAGCATCGAACCCTTCTGCGTCGACAGCCTGGCGTTCAGCGAATGGCTGCAGTGGGTCATGATTCCTCGCTTCGATGCGATGATTCAGCAGCAGCGCACCCTGCCCGGTAACAGTGACATCGCCGCCATGGCCGAAGAAGCCTTCAAAGGCATCAATGCAGATACCGCAGTGTTGCTTGACCTGATCCGTCAGATCGACAGCACCCTGCGCCTGGTGCACTAGCAGCCTGCCGAACTTACCACTGATCTACTGCGGAAAAGCCGAGCTTGGTCATTTTATGTACTCTTTTTTACTCGTCACAGGCTCCTCGGTCTGCGACCCCGCTAAAGCGGTTCTTTACACTGCGTTCCAAGTGTTAAATAGAACCACTATTCGCCTCAAAAGAGCTCAAAAACTGCCGCAAATCGATCTTTCCCTCGCTACGATCGGCCAAGCCCGACAGGCTGCTAACACCCAAGCTCCGATGCTCAATCAGACCTGCCGCCATATCAGACCTGTCCCCGGGTCTGGTATGACTCCTATTCGCTTCCAGTGACGGAACTGACATCCATGGAACAGGGATTTTTCCATCAGTTTCTGACCATCATTGCTGCCGCCGTGGTGGTCATAAGCCTGTTTCGCCGTATCGGCCTGCCGCCCATACTGGCGTATCTCTGCGTCGGCAGCCTGCTGGGACCCTACGCGCTGGGGCTGGTCAGCAACGACGAAAGCATTGCCCTGCTCAGTGAGCTAGGGGTCGTTTTTCTGCTGTTCATGCTAGGGCTGGAATTTTCCCTGCCCCGCATGATTGCCATGCGCCGCACGGTATTTGGCCTGGGCTCCATCCAGGTACTGGGCACCACCGCCCTGATCATGGGGCTGGCCATGCTCGCCGGCCTGCCCTTTGCCGCAGGTCTGGTCGTCGCCGGCGCCCTGGCGCTATCATCCACCGCCATCGTCACCCGCGAACTGATCCGGCGCAGCGAGATCAATGCGCCCCACGGCCGCCTGTCGGTGGCCATACTCATCTTCCAGGACCTGGCGGCGGTCTTTTTCCTTATTCTGGTGCCAACTCTCGCCAGCGATCATACCTCCATCAACCTGCACAGCCTTATTCCCACCTTGCTGCAGGGCGCCGCAATCCTGGCCGCCCTGCTCCTGTTTGGCCGCACCCTGCTGCCGCGCCTGCTCAACGAGGTTGCCAAGTCCCGCTCGGACGAACTCTTTGTGCTGACCACCCTGGTCGCAGCCCTCACCGCCGCCTGGCTCACCCATGCCGCCGGCCTGTCGATGGCGCTCGGCGGCTTTCTCGCCGGCATGATGCTGGGCGAAAGCCGCTACCGCCATCAGCTTGAAGCCGATATCCGGCCTTTCCGCGATGTGCTGCTGGGGCTCTTCTTTGTCTCGGTGGGCATGCAGCTGAACCTGGCCGCACTGGCGCACAACGGACACTGGGTACTGTTGCTGACGCTGGGCCTTTTGCTGCTCAAGGCCAGCCTGATTGCACTGGCGGCCTGGCTATTGCAACGGGACATGAGCAATGCGCTGCGCGCCGGAATCTGCCTCGCCCAGGGCGGGGAATTTGGCTTCGCCCTGCTCACCCTGGCCTCAAGCCACCAGCTGATCAGCAGCGAACTGAACGCCCAGGTGGTAGCCATTATTATTCTCAGCATGCTGTGCACGCCCCTGCTGATTCGCTTTAGCGCCAGCCTGAGTCGGCGCATCCACAGACCCGCCAGGGACGCCACAGTGCCGGCCCGTAACGCACCCTTGCCGGAAGACCTGGAAGAGCTGTCCGACCACGTCATCCTCTGCGGCTATGGCCGGGTCGGCCAGGTTATCACCCGCTTCCTGCAACCACTGCAGATCCCCTATATCACCATCGACAGTGATCCGGTGCGCGTGCAGGAAGCGGCGGCGGCGGGCGAACGCATCTATTATGGCGACGCCAGGCGCACCGATCTGCTGAAAACCCTGGGTTCAAGCCGGGCCCGGCTACTGATTCTCACCTTCCCCAGTGATAGCGATGCCCTGACCGCCCTGCATGGCCTCAAGCACCATTTCCCGGACTTGCCGGTGCTGGTGCGCACCCAGGATGACAGCCGCCTGCAGGAGCTGCAGGACGCAGGTGCCACCGAAGTTATACCCGAAGCGCTAGAGGGCAGCCTGATGCTGGTCTCCCACGTACTGACGCTGCTCGACATTCCCCGCGACGCCATAGAGTCACGCATCAACCGCGTGCGCGAGGAGCGCTACCGCCTGCTGCATGGCTACTACCATGGCGGCCAATCCCGCAAGCTTGACCACCGTGGCGCCCAGGCCGAAGTGCTGCACCCGGTGGTACTCTCACCCGGTTGCCACGGCGCCGGCCACAGCCTGCGTGAGCTACAAATCAAGGCCGAGGTAGAGTCCATACGCCGTGGCGATGAGCTGCTCAGCGCCGTCGACATTGATACACAACTGCAGGATAACGACATCGTGATTCTGCGCGGCAGCGTCAGCCTGGTGGAGCGGGCCGAGGCCATACTGCTGGCAGGTTGAGATCCTCGCTGTCCTCACCCTTGCGGGGCTGGTAAAATCCGCCCCCTTGATGCACCGGACCCGAGGACAGCACTGTGGACCCTATTCAATCGCTACTGGACCTGATTCACCAGACAGGCGCGCGTTGTCGCCTGTTTGACATGGGCCGACGGGTCAGCAAAGTGTCGGCTGAGGTTTTTGGCCGTGTCGAGCAGGGGCAGATCGCCTATCCGCAACCCTATCTGCACCACGCCTGGGTCGGCCTGCTGTTGTGGCACCCCAAGGAGCCCCAACGCAATGCCGTCTGGTTTCTCAAGCTGCCGCTGGATGAGCAGGGCTTCCTGATTCAGGCCGTGCGGGACGACCTGCTGCAACGCCTGCTGCAAAACATCAGCGGCCTGCTCGATGGCGGCCCCGATGCGCTCAAGGACAACCCTTTTTCGTTCAAGCCCGATGCCGAAAAAATGGCCATTTTTCACGCCCATGCCAACCGCGTACTGGGGCTGCCCGCGTCCCGGCACTACGAATATGCACAACACTATTTTGCCGGCCAGCTTGGGTTTGATCTGTGGCCGAACCTGGGGTTGCAGGGCATCGCCGATATGGTGGTGCGCCTTGAGCAGGGTAATAACGAGACCCTGCTCATCAGCGCCCTGGCGCAGCTGCCCGACGAACCCCTGCAGGCGCTATGCTGTGCACTGGAGCATGTTGAGCCGAGCCACCGCCTGATTCAGGCGCTGCAGCCTCGCCTTGATCAGTGCCTGGAACAGCACGGGGATGATCAGGGAATGCTGGCTGCGCTGGTACGGGCGCTGTCCAACAGCTCCAGCGACACCCACAGACAGGCCTGGCTGAGCCGGATACTGGCCAGTGATCGCTCACTGGAAACGGAAGTACTGGTAGCGATTGCAACCCGCTGCTGCGAGAGCCTCAAAGACCCTGCACTACTGCAGGCTTTTCTGGAACGCCTGGCGGCGGGGGAAACGGGTCAGAGCGGGTTTTCGCGCATTATGGCCGATCTAATGTTCATGCCGGCACTGCGCCGTCCCATCATGCAGGCGTTTCGCAATCCCGAGCGCAGCGAAACCCTGTCGGCGGCAATCGGCGCCATGTTTGGAAGCAACTTTTCCAATGAGCCCGGCGTATAGGTAGCCAGAACCTGGGCGTTACTGGTAATCCAGCGGCAGCTCGAGGCTGAGACCCAGCTGCTGCACCTTTTTCTCGGACGCACCGCGATACAGGTCTCGCACGCGCGAGCCTTTGGGTTTGGTTAGGTAGTACAGCAGTGACGCTGCCACTTCAGGCGCCAGTTCCTGCTCTTCGCCCCAGCGCTGAATAAAGGCCACCAGCGTATTGCTGCGCCCATCGGGCAAACCCACCGCCACCGCCACGCTCAGGTCTTCACCCTCACGTACCCGGCGCGACATCACTTCATAGTTGTAGCGAAAATCAGGCAGTACCCGGCGCTGCTCTTCGGCGCGCAGCCGGAACCAGCCAGTTGCACGCCCGGCCTGATACACCGCCGGATGAGACCACTCATGGCGCGTCGGGCGATCGGCATGCATGCACGCCTCCTCGTAGGCCCTCAGCACGCCGGGCAGTCCGAAATTCCCTTCCTGCTCGTGCAGAATTTTGAGGAACTCAGAGATGGTGGGCATCCAGGCCAGCTGCTCCTTGCAGTGGTCGATAGCCGACACCAGTTCGCGCTCGCCGTAACCCCGCAGGCTCAACGCCCACTCGCGCTTGGCGATGCGGATCTCATCCTGGGTTTCAAAGCAGCTCTTGAACTTGTGGCCATAAATCGCCATAAAGCGCGCAAACAGCATGTTCACCAGCGCCTTGGTTTCCAGCGGCAAGGGGCCTGCATCGCTCTCACCGGCGCCACGATTACCAGTCGGTGTCGCGGATGTCCATGATTGCTGCGGTAACCTGTTTGCGTTTTTCCCGAGTATCTCGGCGGGTGTTTTCATTTTTAAAACCTGTCTGTCGCTCTTTGTCGGCGCCGGAATCCCGGCCGTCACGGGTTTGCTTGCGTACCCATTCCCGTTTCACCCAGGCGAGAAATTTCTGATCCCAGTTGGTTTCCTTGCGGTCCTTGTCGAGCCAGTAGAGCACAAACTCATCCAGCAGACCCTCGGCGTACTCAACCGTAATATTGTGCCTTGGCAGCAGCGCAAAGAAGGTTTCAGAGGGCTGCCAGCCGAGCTGCATGGGCTTAAGCTGCTGATTGCGTTCTTCATGCTGCTCGAACAGCACCTGCAGTTCATCCTTGTGCCGCCGCCAGCCACTGGCACCGCCAAAGGTCGGCGCCGGCCCGCGCGCCTGAATGGTTTGCGGCGTCGCGCGCAACGCCTGGCGCGTCAACGGGCGGGGCGGCGTATCGTGTACATCCAGCCGGCTGAGCGCATCAGCCTGGGGGCCGGGCGGGACCTGTCGGCTCGGCTCCGGATAAGGATCGGCATAGGGCGCGGCTGTCTGTTCTCTGCCCTGCTCTCTGCGCTGTTCTATAACCGGCTGTCGGTGCGGCTCGATAGCCCGAGCAGCACCGTCCCAGCGTGGTGACGACGCTGAATGACGGGCGGGTTGGGATCCAGGCATGTATTGAGCGGCGGTATCGGCGTCAAGCCCCGGCAACGGGACGGACTCTTCGAAGAGTCCGTCATGCACTGAGTCTTCATCCACCCGATCTGCAGTATTGAAACTATCAGCCAGAGGCGCTGCTGTGGCTGAGTGGGTAGATGTGCTAGCGGCGACAGGCTCTGCCATCAAAGGGGCAGCCATCGCCGCCTCTTCAGCTTCAGGCAGTACCTCTGCGCGTGACGTGGAAACATCCTGGGGTTCCAGACTTAGCCGCACCAGCGCATTGCCGACCGAGGCCCTGATACAGCCCTGGCGCACCAGACTCTCTGTGACACTGCGCAGGTAGTCTTCATCCCAAAAGTCAGCGATTTTCAGCCAGTGGGCACGGCTCAGTACCAGTTCAGAGGGCTCGGCACGCCCACCATTACGGGCCCGGTCGTGATAAATCGACAACAGCAAGGCCTCATCACTGCCAATGCGCCTTGCCAGTGAGGGATAGAACAGAATCGGTTGTTCCGGGAAGCGATAACCCATGAGACTCCAGTGTAATAAAGGTGGCCAGGCTTGAATCCGCCCAGTGAACTGCCGTCCCGACATCCTTGCAGCGCAGAGTGGCTACTCAGCCATCCAGGGCAAAGACTTCCACGGCGCGCAATACATCGCACCGACTGATCTGCCCGATCAATTTGCCGTGCTGAACCACCGGCAGGCGGCGCATGCCATTCTTGATAAAGGTCTCGGCGACCTTGATGATATCGGCATCGTATTCGATGGTACAGATATCCTTCGACATGTACTGCGAGACCTTACCGCCAAATTCCTCTTCATGGTAGGTCAGGGTCAGGATAGCCCGCAGGCAGTCGACCTCCGACAGTACCCCCACCAACGCACCTTCGGCATTCACCACAGGCGCACCGCTGATTTTGCGCGCCAGCAGCTGGCGTATGGCCTGAAACAGATCGGTGTCCGGTGTGAATGTCACCAAATCCCGAGCCATGTAATCCGATGCCTTGACGGATCTGAGCATAAGCGTATCTCCTTGCGAGAACCCAAGACTGTCGCCATCATTCAATCCGGCCACAGTCACCTGACTGAATAGTAGTTCAGGCTGTCGCAGCCAGCAGACTCTCACCACCGATCGGGCATTCGAAACAGGCCGGATTCTAACAGTTAAGCCGCCCTGATACAGTAGCAGTGCGATCTCACCCGGGCGCCACGACCACCATCTGGCAATAAAAGCGCAACCAAAAATGCGCCCAAAGGCGCTGCACATAAGAGACCGAGATAGCGGGCATGCAAGAGAAACAAAGCATACAAAAAATTCAGGCGCCGGGCGCAGACCTGGTGCTGCTGCGCGGCTTTGTTGATACGCAGCAGAGCGCACAGCTACTCAGCTGCCTGACTCAGGAAATCGACTGGCGCCAGGACCGCATCCGGCTGTTCGGCCGGGAACATCCGATTCCGCGTCTGCAGCAGTTCCAGGGCGAGCCGGGCCTGCACTACCGTTACTCAGGCCTGCTGCTGGAAACAGGCCCCTGGCACCCGCTGATCGAACAGCTGCGCCGACGTATTAGCGCGCTGGAGCCCGCCGACTTTAATTGTGTTCTGCTCAATCTCTATCGCGATGGCAACGACAGCATGGGCTGGCACAGTGATGATGAGCCAGAACTTGGACCCAACCCGGTTATTGCCTCTCTCAGTCTCGGCCAGCCACGACGCTTTTTACTGCGCCACCGTCAGCACCCACAGCAGCCCAAGATCGAACTGATGCTGGATAATGGCTCCCTGCTACTAATGCGCGCTAGCACCCAGCATCACTGGCAACATGCCCTGCCCCGCACCCGCAGAACCTGCGAGCCGCGCCTCAACCTGACATTTCGCTGCATCATTGGCTGAATTCCCATTGCCCCAAGTCAGACAGTGACGCCCGCGGGGCCAAGACGCTAGAATGCCCGCTGCAAAGGAGATCCGCTTACATGAATCAGGTTATCGAACTACTCAAGTCTCATCGTTCCATCCGCAAGTTTACCGCTGAACCTATCGAGCAGAACACCGTAGAAGAACTGGTGCGTGCCGGCCAGGCCGCCGCCACCTCCAGCTTCCTGCAGGCCTGTACCGTGATCCAGGTTCAGGACCAGGCCAAGCGTGAGCGCCTTGCCGCCTGCGCCGGTAACCAGGCCTATATTGCCACCGCTCCGACCTTCCTGGTGTTCTGCGCCGACATGAAGCGCCACCAGCTGGCCTGCGACATGCACCAGGCCCAGATGCAGTCCGGCTTTACCGAGCAATTCATCACCGCTACCGCCGACGCCGCCCTGTTTGCACAGAACGTGGCCATCGCCGCCGAGTCACTGGGGCTGGGGATCGTCTACATCGGGGGCCTGCGCAATGAAATCGCCGAGGTCGCAGAATTGCTGGAACTGCCGGAGCTGGTCTACCCGGTATTTGGCATGTGTCTGGGCTTTCCCGACCAGGATCCGGAATCCAAACCACGGCTGCCCCTGTCAGTGGTGCTGAAACAGGATCGTTATGACGACAGCGAGGATAGTGCGGTCATTGCCAAGTACGATGATGAAATACGCGCCTACTACCGCAGCCGCACGGGAGCCGCCAAAGTGGTGAGCTGGAGCGAGCAGATTTCCGGCATGCTGATCAAGGAAGCGCGCCCGCACATGCTGGCGTTTCTGCAGCGCTGCGGCTTCCTGAAGAAGTAATGTAGCGGCATTGGCGGGACCCGCTTGCTGACTGCGACTCCCGCTAATGCTTGATCAGATTTTCGCAGCCAGCCCCTGAATCCAGGCATCCACCTCGGCTTCCGGATCCATGGTTTCACAGGCATCCAGAAACAGCGGTGACACCAGTTCACGCAGCTGCAGTTCACGCAGCAGGTCAGCCATCTGGCGACCGCCCTCGGCAAAGTCATCGTAGGAGCTATCCCCCCTGGCAATCACGGCGAAGCCCACCTTGGGTAGCAACGGAAAACGATCACGCAGTTCCAGATAAAGCGGCAGCAGATTTTCCGGCACTTCGCCCTGCCCAATAGTGGCAGAACACACCAGCAACACCTCGGTATCCTCAGCCACCACATCGTCAAACTGCGGCTGACGCAGCACCTTGGCAGCATGGCCCAATGCATTGAGCTGCGCCGCACAGTCCTCAGCTATCTCCTGGGTTGCGCCGAAAGTGGATCCCACCAAAATCTTGATATTCGCCATAACCCGCCAGATCCCCGTTAATATTTCGCAAACGCAACATTCTAGAGAAAATGGCGGATGATATAAACCATGCTTACTACCGTCGAACCTGCCCGCAGTCTGCACAAAACCACTCGCCAAATCCCCGCGACTGAGCTAGCTTTTACACTGTAGTCACCCGAGGAGATGCCCAATGCCTGTCAGTCATGTATCCCGCCTGCTCGAAGAGCTTGAACGCAAAGCCCTGCACGAAAGCAGCCTGACCGATCTGAATGTCACCCTTGCCCGCGAGGACCTCGTCAGAATAGAAGCCATGGCCAGCGCTTTCGGCCTGACCCGGGAAGAGGTCTGCACATCCCTGCTGCATACCATTCTGATGGAAGTGGAAGAAAAAATGCCCTATCGACCAGGCTCCAAGATTATACGCATGGAGGATGGCGACCCGATTTACGAAGATATAGGCCCCATGCCCCGCTATCTTGATGCCAAACGAAAAATTGAAAAGGCGCACGACTGCGTCTGAGCAACCTCCAGCACGAACATGCAAGGCACCCATCCAGGCATAAAAGCTGACTCAAAAGGCAATTGCAAAAGGCATATGTAAAAAATCCGGAGCCCCCAACAGGACTCCGGATTTTTTTATGGGCGGATCGGCGAATCAATACAGCGCTGTGCTGACCGGCCTGATCTGTGTCGCCAGGATCAGGCGGAACGGGCGATGATTTCTTTCCACTTGGCGGGGCCAGTGTTGTGCACCGACTCGCCGTTCACATCTACCGCCACCGTAACCGGCATGTCCTTGACGTCAAACTCGTAGATCGCTTCCATGCCCATTTCCTCGAAGGCCAGCACCTTGGCACCAATAATCGCCTTGGACACCAAATAAGCTGCACCACCGACGGCCATCAGGTAAACCGCTTTGTAGTCCTTGATCGCTTCGATCGCAATGGGGCCACGCTCGGACTTACCGATCATGCCCAGCAGACCGGTCTGATCCAGGATCTGGCGGGTAAACTTGTCCATGCGGGTTGCCGTAGTCGGGCCTGCAGGCCCCACCACCTCGTCACGCACCGGATCAACCGGGCCTACGTAGTAGATAAAGCGCCCCTTCAGGTCGACCGGCAGCTCTTCGCCGCGATTGAGCATTTCGATCATGCGCTTGTGCGCCGCATCACGTCCGGTCAGCATCTTGCCGTTGAGCAGTACGGTTTCACCCACTTTCCAGGTGGCCACTTCTTCCGGCGTAATGCCATCCAGGTTGACCCGGCGCGTGTTGGCACCCACTTCGGCGGTGACCTGCGGCCAGTCTTCCAGGCTCGGCGGCGTCAGGATGGCCGGACCATTGCCGTTGAGGGTGAAGTGCGTGTGGCGAGTAGCGGCACAGTTCGGGATCATGCACACCGGCAGGGAGGCCGCGTGAGTCGGATAATCCTTGATCTTGACGTCCAGCACCGTGGTCAGGCCACCCAGGCCCTGGGCACCGATGCCCAGCGCATTGACCGCATCCATGATTTCAAGACGCAGCTCTTCAACCCGGTTCTGCGGGCCGCGCTCGCGCAGCTCATGAATGTCGATAGAGTCCATCAGAGACTCCTTGGCCAGTACCGCGGCCTTCTCGGCCGTGCCGCCAATGCCCAGACCCAGCATGCCCGGCGGGCACCATCCAGCCCCCATGGTGGGTACGGTTTTGACGACCCAGTCGACAATGCTGTCGGACGGGTTAAGCATCACCATCTTGGACTTGTTCTCGGAACCACCGCCCTTGGCTGCTATCTGCACATCCACTTCATCGCCTTCGACGATTTCGTAATGGATCACCGCAGGTGTGTTGTCCTTGGTGTTCTGACGCTTGCCGGCGGGGTCCGCCAGAATGGAAGCACGCAGCACGTTATCGGGGTGGGTATAGGCGCGGCGTACGCCTTCGTTGATCATGTCGGTGACGCCCATAGTGGCGTCCCAGGTCACGTTCATGCCCACCTTCACAAACACCGTCACAATACCGGTATCCTGGCAGATCGGCCGGCGACCTTCCGCACTCATGCGGGAGTTGATCAGAATCTGCGCCATGGCATCTTTGGCGGCCGGATTTTGTTCCTTCAGGTAGGCCTCATGCACGCCCTGAACAAAGTCGATCGGGTGGTAGTAGGAGATGAATTGCAGCGCGTCTGCGACGCTGCTGATGAAATCGTCTTGGCGAATCACGCTCATTGAGACTCTCCGTCTGGCTCAGGGTCATTGGTTTGCAGCTCTATTACAGGGCGAATCCCTCTCGGCTGCTTGGGCTCACGGGGTCTGGCCCCGAGGCCTGCTTTATCGTATCGCGGCGCGATTATACACCAAATAGCCAAAGACGAGAGTTGCGGCCCCCGACAAGTGTGCACAGCGGGTCACGGGATCAGCAGGGGGAGGGCTAAGCCCTCCAGCCGGCCCCAGGCAGGTCAGTACATTATTCCTAGGAGGCAAGATTATGCCTGGGAGCTGCTCAGTACCAGGCGCTCAAACAGCAGCACGCCCCAGCCCAGCATCTGTTCGTCGAAATCAAAGGTGCCGCAGTGGTGACCGCCACCGACGGGCGAGCCCAGGATCAGATGGGTCGCCTCGCCGCCCTGCTCGCGTACTTTCTGGATCAGAAATCCCGCATCCTCACTGGCCGAAACCAGAAAGCTGTCCTGCAGCAGCGCCTCTGGCAGGCCTATTTCCAGTGCCATAGCTGCGACCTGTTTGGCCAGCTCACGGCTGTTGGGGTAGCTGGAGAATTCGGCGAACACCTGGCGTTCCCAGGTTACGCCGTTCATGCGGGCCGCACCATCGAGCACCTGCTCGGCCGCCGCGGCCATAAAGTCGCAGATATCATTGTCGGCTCCTCGCACCTCGTAGCGAAAGCGCACTTCGTCGGCTATCACATTGTGAGCATTGTCCGAGGCAAATCGCCCGACATTAACCCGCGACATACCGGCGCTGTGACGCGGTAGCCCATAGAGCCCCTGCACAGCCTGGCACGCCGCCAGCAGCGCATTGCGGCCGTCCTGGGGCGCATTGCCGGCATGGCTGGCGCGGCCATGAAACACAACATCGTAGATTCTTGCCGCGATCCAGGTGGCATCGAAGATGATTCGATAGCGATCGACAATCCCCAGGTGCAACGTCAGGAAGCGTTTCACCTCGGCCATCTGCGGCAGCCCTGCGAACAGTACACCACCGCCGGCCACCTCCTCGGCCGGCTGGAAAAAGAAATGCACCTTGCCGGTCCAGCGCGCGCGGCTGGCCGCCAGCCGACGCGCCAGCCCAAGGCCAATGGTCAGGTGGCCGTCATGACCACAGGCATGCATGATGCCAACATGCTCAGAGGCAAAGCCCTCGGCCGCAGGCAGGTGATCGGCATTCTGGCTTTCCCTGACCGGCAGCGCATCGATATCAAAGCGAAAACCGAACACCGGCCCTGGCTCCGCAGCCACCAGGCCTCCCTCCAGCGTTGCAACCAACCCGGTGCGATTGCCCTGCATCGACGGCAGATAGCGGTTATCCGCACCGAGCACCTGCAGAGCCCGTTCGTAGGCGAGACGATCGGTTTCGCCATCCGGTGGATTGGGGGGCCTTTGTGTGCCGTAAAGTGCCTGTCCCCACTCAACCGCAAAGCCCAGGGCTTCGAGCTCGGCACAAAGCCGCGCCGTGGTCAGATACTCGGTCCAGGACAGCTCAGGGGTACGGTGAAAACCGCGTCGCGTTTCGCTCAACTCCCGCATCAGCGCGGTATCCGGGCAGGGGGGTAGTAGTGACATGTCAGACTCCCGGGGCGCCATCTGCTGACGCCCGCTAACAGTTCTATTTCAGCTGGCTGGGATCCAGATTCACCGATTTGCGTGCACTGAAAGCCCGCAGCCCCTCGGGGGCCAGCGCCAGAGAGCCATTGCCGGAGGCGCGCTGACCGATCCAGCCGAGCCTGGCATCGACAAAATTGCAGCGATTAACGTAGACCGTGCCGGTATCCACTTGCGCCACAAAACGCTCGGCCCGTTCCCGCGACAGGGTGAAAATCGATGCCGTAAGGCCATAGCGACTGTTACACACCTGCTGTACAGCCTCATCGTCATTGGCCACCTGCATGACCGGCAGTACCGGGCCGAAAGTTTCCTCCTGCAGCACCTGCATTGCCGGCGTCACCTCGGCCAGAAGCGTTGGCTTCAGGAAGGTCACACCGCCAATCTGCTCAGTCTCGCCACCGGTGCAGATCCGGGCACCGCCGTCCTGTGCCTGCCGCACCATCGCGAGCAGCCCTGCGACCGTCCGCTCGCCGCCATGCAGCGGCCCCAGGGTCGTTTCCGGCGCCATCGGATCACCGCTTTTCTCACTTTCCATGATCGCCTGGGCCAGGGCCAGAAAGTCGTCGTAACGGCTGGCATGAACAAACACCCGTTTTACGGCACAGCAGGACTGGCCGGAGTTATGCAATCGGCCGATTTTCACCGCCCAGAAAGCCGCCTGCTCGAGATCAGCATCCTCCGCGATATAAGCGGCATCGCTGCCGCCCAGCTCCAGCGAGCACTGGATAAAGGGCTCCGGCACCTGATTAAAGGCACGCTTGGCAACGCTCTGTTGCACCATGCGCCCCCCCTGCACCGACCCGGTAAAAACCACATGGTTGATATCGGTTTCTTCGATTATGCGTGCCGAGACCTCATAATCCACCACCGCGTGGGTTAGCAAATGGTCGATTCCGGCCATAGCTCCAAAGGCCTGCTCGAAATGATCGCCGACCGAGGGCGCGGTGCTGTGCTTGAGCAGCACCGCATTGCCGCTCAACAAGGCGCAGACGGTGCCGTTAATGGCGCAGAACAGCGGGTAGTTCCAGGGCGTAATGATATAGACCACCCCTTTGGCTCGGCACTCAATGCGCCCTTCGAACCCCTCGTCCTCGTACTCAGGATGTCGCCTGGCCTCGAGCGCGCCGTCGGCGGCAAATCGGCACAGGTACTGGGCCCGCTCCAGCATGAAGGTTAGCTCCTCCTTCGCCGCCGCCAGCGGCTTGCCGACTTCCCGCGTGATCCCTTCAGCGATCGTATCGCTATGGTCGCGAAAATAATCCAGCGCCACGAGTAGATGCCGCGCCCTCTCGGCCGGACTGATCGCCCGCCAGGTTCGGGAAGCCCGCTGGGCTGCATCTATATGCGTGCCGACAGCCTCAAAGCTTGCCGATGGCTGCGAAAATACAGACTCCCCGGTAAAGGGGTTATGGACTTCGATCTGACTCATGGACTTGCCTCCTGGTCTGCTATAAATCCTTTGCGGCTATAAATTGCCTGATATGGCGGGAGCCGTGCCAACCGGCCCCAATGCCGGTCATTAAAGCGACATGAGCCATTAACGACGGGATAATTGGCTGATGTGATGTACAAATTGATCGATATCCTCAGGACAGGTATCGAAGGAGGTCACCAGGCGTACCTCGGAGCAAACTTCGCCCGGCCACACCAGCAGGGGCGTATGTTGCAGCAGCGGCTCGACCCAGGCAGTCGGCAGCTGCGCAAACACCATATTGATCTCGACCGGTGCGCTCAAGCGGACCTGTTCGAACTGCGCCAGCTGTTTGGCCAGGTAGGCCGCCATCGCATTAGCGTTAGCCGCATTGCGCTGCCACAGCTGATTGTCGAAATAGGCCAGGAACTGGGCCGCCAGAAAGCGCTGCTTCGAAGCCAGCTGCATGCCCTGCTTGCGGATATAGGGATAGGCCTGCTGCAACTCAGGATTAAGCACCACCAGCGCTTCGGCCATCATCAGGCCGTTCTTGGTGCCGCCAAAAGACAACACATCAATTCCCAGATCCGCCGTCATCTCGGCGAACCCAACGCCAAGCGCCGCCGCGGCATTGGCAAGCCGAGCCCCATCCATATGTACCAGCAGCGCCTTTTCCCGGGCGAACACCGTAATGGCCCGCAGCTCTTCAAGGCTATAGACCGAACCGCGCTCGGTGGCCTGGGCCAGCGAGATCACCCGCGGTTGACTTCGGTGCACTACATCTCGCTCGGCCGCCACCCGCTGTTCCATATTGGCCAGGGTCAGTTTGCCCCCAAGGCTCGGTACTGGTAACAGCTTGCAGCCGACGAAATGTTCGGGGGCCCCGCATTCATCGACCTGCAGGTGCGCCTCCTCGCTGCACAAGACCGCCTCATGGCTCTGCATCATGCCCTTGAGGGCCAGTACGTTGGCAGCGGTACCGTTGAACAGCAGCAGGGTTTCGCTCTGTTCGCCAAACAGAGCTTTGAAACGCGCCAGTACCTGCTGCGTCACCTCATCGGCGCCATAGCCCGGTACATGAGCCTGATTCACTTCGGCCAGTTTGGCCATTACCTCGGGATGAACCCCCGAGGCATTGTCGCTGGCCAGCAGATGCCTTCGCACTGCGTCCATGGGTATCTCCAGAATTGAATATTGGTGCTATCGAACCAGCACATCACGATTCGCCAGCGTGAGGAAGGTGCAGCCGTTGGCCGTGACCTCCACGGTATCGGACAGAAAAGCATCGCCGATGCCCGAATTCAGCAGCCAGCTCATCAAATGAAAGGTCATGCCTTCGCGCAGACGCATCTGGGAATTGCGCCGCAGCCCAACAGGGACACCACTGCCGGACCAACTCGGTGGATAGCCGATTCCAATAGAGTAACCGCAGTGATGGCGTGAATAGTGCGACAGATCATGGCGGTCGAGCACCGCCTGCCAGGCTTCGTAGACATCACCGGCCAGGGCACCGGGCCTAATGGTATCGGCAGCCGCCATCATCGCTTCCCGACAAACAGCATTGACTTTCTGTGCCTGCGGCGGCTCCTCGCCGATAAAAACGAAACGACCAACCGGCGCATGGTAACGTCGCGCGCAGCCGGCCATTTCGAGAAACAGCAGATCACCCGTCACTAGTGTCATATCCTCCCAGGTACCGTGTTCATGGGCCAGGTTACGGGTCGAACGCACCAGCGGCACGAAGCCGGGATAGGTACCGCCGCGCCTGAACATGGCGTCATAGATGGCCGCCATGACCTCGCGGGCATGAACGCCTGGACCGGCTGCGGCAATGGCCGACAGCACCATGGAGTCCGAAATAGCGGCGGCCTGACGTGTCAGTTCGAGCTCCGCCGGCGACTGTACGATACGCACATCGTCGACCAGACTCTCGAGCTGCTGCCAGTCGGCATCGGGCACGCCATTCATGATCCCCTCAGCAATCGAGTAGGGCAGGAAGGTGCTGTTCATATCGATGCCGACCACGGCTTTCGAAAGTCCTGCATCGGCAAGCGCCCGCACCGTTTCGCGTACCGCTGCACTGGGCATAAGATAGGGCCGGCGCCTGGGTTCCCGTGTCGGCGCCCCCATGGTCTGCGACCAGGTTTTGTCGATCAGCTCATCGTCGGTCTGAGCGCCTGGCGGCGGCTCGGTGCCATCGGTATAGCCGACATGCAGCACATCGGGGGCCTGGTCGCGCACCGTGGCCTTCTCCATCGCCCGAGTGATCAGAACCGGCTGACCACTGGCCGGCAGGATCAGCAGTTGGCAGGCAAAATACCCCTGGTGATCCAGTCCTGTGAGGTAGTAAATATTTTCGGGGCTGGCGATCAGACAGGCATCCAGCCCTCGGATAGACATACCGTCCCGGACCTGGCGACGACGTCGTTCATATTCAGCATCATCAAAATAACGGCCACTGATATCGTTCATCCTTGCGTCTCCCGTTGCTTGAGGGGCCTCACTGGCAACTCATCCGCTTCGCAAAACGGTATGGCCACGTCGAAATGCCTTGATCGAACCCTGTGTCCCCGGCTGCACTCCTAAATGGCTACAGACAGCGACAAGTAGAACGGCGTGCGCTCTGCTTTCACACCGCAGGGGCGAGTCAAGGTCCAATCCAGCCTACGAGACATAGACGCGAATTAATATGATTATGAGTAAATTTCATAATCAGGTCGAATTTGAGTGAGCAGCCAAACAGGCATCGCCGACAATGACGGAGAGGGGGTCGAGCTCTGCACGGCACCGACCAATTACGGTCGAACGCACCCCGAGCTTTTGACAACAGAAAAGGACGCGGAATCCGGGGCTCAGGCTCGCCGGGGTTACCCTTTGAAACAGGGCTTGGTGCATTGTCGATCGCGGGGTACAAGAATCAGGCAGCTGAAGAAAATGAGCTCGCCATGACTCCAGCCCGCGACAAGCTAAGGCTGGAATCAGGCATCAAGCAGGGAGTCAGGCGGAGCGCACCCGTGGCAACGGATACTGCAGCGGCACTTCGAACAGGGGATTATAGAGGGATCCCCGCTCACCTGGCTTACTCATATAGAGCACCACTGAAGACGCCGGACTTTGCAGATTGAGCTCAGGCCAGCTGGCCGGGGGCTCAAAACTATTGTCCGCAGGCAAGCGCCCAAGGGTAACGTGGGGCCTGAAATCGGTGTCGTCGTAGTCAAGGCCCGCCGCAATAGCCACCTGCACCATCTGCTGGTGCAGCGACTGCAGCTCTTCACTGCCTTCACTCAGGGCTGCGACCAGCGCAAGCCTGCGGCTGACCGGATAGTAGTCGACAGCATTGAGACGTACATGGAAGGGATCAACCTGGGCCAGCTGTTCACGGGTCAGGCGTTCAAGGGTATCGACTTGGGAAATCCCGATATCGCCCAGAAAACAGAGCGTCAGGTGATAGCTTTCGGAGTCGACCCAGTTCACTTCCATGTGGCGGTCGTAGGCACACAGGGTATCAGCATGATCAGACAGTCTACGTACCATCTGATCGTTCAGCTTGAGTGCAAAAAATGCACGTAATTTCTTCACTAGTAGCTATTAGCCTTATGGATAGACGGGTCATTCTGCCCTGCCGGCGCCAGCGACGCAATGCCTGATTCAGCATTAGTACAGTCGCTTGTGCCACTCGCCGGGCAGAAACTCAACCGCTAATATTTAGCGGCTCAGTCAAATCAAACGCTTACTGCAAACGTAACTGCAAATTGTTGAGCTGCTGGCGCAATTGCAGCAATTCCTGATTAAGCTGCCGACGACTGCCATCTATGGCGTGAATCGCCTGCTCATTGACACGAACACGGCGGCTCACATCCGAATTGCCGGCACCGGCTTCCAGCGTCGCCACCTTGTCACTGAGCTTGCGCAGCGCTTGCTGCTGAACCACTACCTTCTCCGATTGCACCTCTTCGCTGATACGCACCTGGGTCTCCAGGGTTGCCAGGGAGCGCTTGAGGTCCTGTACGGTTTTGTCCAGATCGCCCTTTAGGCTCGCCTGCCCTTTTTCCAGACCCGCCAGTGCAGCCAGCTGCTTGTCGGTTGCAGCGCGTGCCTTGTCGCTGGCGGCCAGCCCCGCCTGCAGGGATTTAACCTCAGTGGCCAGGGACTGTAACTCTGTCGTCTGGGACTCTAGTTGTGCAACCTGAGACTGCAGCTGAGCGGCCTGGGATTCCAGTTGCGCGACCTGCGACTGTAACTGAGCCGCCTGGACCTTAAGCTGTTCCGCCTGTGGTGAAAGCTGAGTCAGCTGGGCTGCCTGAACGTCAAGTTGCTTGCCCAGCTGTGCCTGTAACTCCACTTGGCTGGCAAGCAGTTTTTCCTGCGCTTCGAGCTTGGGCTTGTTGCTCTGGTAGGCGATAGTCCAGAGCTTGGCGATTTCGGAGTCATATTGCTGATATTTTTCGATCGCGGTTTTACCCTGCTGCTCCAGCCTGCCACTGAGTGTCTGGCCCGACTGGCTGGCACTGTCACTGGTAACCTCAAGCAGCTGCTCCAGGTCTGTCAGTCGTTGCACCGCCTGCGCCTGCTGCTCCAGGCTGTCGTCCAGCTGCTGCTGCAGGCCGTAGCCCCAGTAGCCCAGGCCGCTGGCAGCAGCGGTAAGCAGCACCAGTACCAGGCTGTGCAACAGGTTGCTGCCCTTCGCCGCTGGCGGCGGTACTGGAGCCGCACGACGAGGCGGTGGCTCGGCCTGACCACGACCAGGGGCTGCACCTTCGCGCGCTGGCCCCAGATCCGGAATATCAAACTCTTGCGAACGACTCATAGTCGTGGTTCAACCTGTTCAGCCCCGAAAGAAAGTCACCCTAGCAGTTTTGCCAGCCCTGCAAAAGTACGCGCATCTGAGCGGGGTTCAGCCAAGGTTGTAGACAAACACCACCAGCACGGCTGCCGGGCTCAGATAACGCAGCACAAAATGAAATACCTCAAAAGTGAGGCCCTCACCCAGCCCGATACCCTCGCGCAATGTTTGAGGCTTCATGGCCCAGCCGGCGTAGAGCGCAATTGCCAGGCCGCCCAGCGGCAACGCCAGATTCGACACCAGGAAATCGAACAGATCGAACAGCGTCTTGCCCTCAAAGCGGGCGAGGAAATCCAGCGGATGAAACTGCGCCCAGATATTGAAGGACAGCACAGTACAGATGCCCAGTAACCAGATCATGGCACCGGACATAAATGCACCCAGCATGCGGCCAATGCCCTTGTCTTCCAACCATTCCACCACCGGCTCGATCATAGAAATGGCCGAGGTCACCGCGGCCACCAGCAGCAGCACAAAGAACAGGGTGCCAAACACGACACCACCGGTCATCTGCCCAAAGGCCAGCGGCAGGGTCACGAAAATAAGCCCTGGGCCTGCGCCCGGCTCAAGACCGTTGGCGAAGACCAGCGGAAAAATCGCCAGCCCCGCCAGCAGCGCCACCAGTGTATCCAGCAGACCAATGGTGACGACGGTACGGGCAATATTGACGTCTTTGGGCAGATAAGAGCCATAGGCCATCATCACGCAAATACCGGTACTCAAGGTAAAGAAGGCATGGCCCAGCGCGGTCAGTACACCTTCGGTGGTCAGCTTGCTGAAATCCGGTGTAAACAGGAAAGCCAGTGCCTGGGCAAAATTGCCGCGCACCGCCGCGTAAGCTACCAGCACCAGCAGCAACACGAAAAGTAGCGGCATCAGCAGCCTGATGCTGCGCTCCATACCGGCGCGTACACCGCTGCCGGCAATAAGCACCACCAGTAACATGAACAGGCTGTGCCAGAATAGCAGCGATACAGGATCTGCCAGCAGCTGGCCAAAGAGCCCGCCAATGGTGGCGGCGTCAGCACCGTTGAAAGCCCCTTCTGCCGCAAGGCCCACATAAGCCAGGGACCAGCCTCCCACCACTGAATAAAACGACAACAGTACAAAGGCCGCGACAAAACCAATCCAGGCCATCCAGCCCCAGCGCGCCGACACACCATCGCGCCGGGCTAGCAGTGCCATGCCCTGAATGGGACTGCAGCCACTGCGCCGACCCAGCAGAATTTCAGCGGCCAGAATCGGCAGACCCACCACCAGAATACACAGCAGGTACACCAGCACAAATGCACCGCCGCCATTTTCACCGGTGATATAGGGAAATTTCCAGATATTGCCCAGGCCAACGGCGGAGCCCGTGGCAGCAAGAATAAATGCCAGCCTGGAGGACCACTGAGGGTGCATCACCCCACCGCTGCTGGCATCGGAGCCTGGAACCGAGTCAACCCTGGACATCAAACGTCTCCTGAATCTGCAACACACCTGGGGGATAACGCAGGTGTGCCGGGCCAAAACCGATAGGCTAGGGCCATATGAATTGCGCGCACAAATGCAGCGAGTACCCAAGGTGCGAGGGTCGCCTCCATTTTGCTACGGATGCGGCGGGCTTGTGGCCCTAGTCCGCAAAATTTCGGCGGCAAGAATAGCATAAAAAACAGGCGCTTCACCGCTATCCGCAGCGCAACCTCTGTGGTGCCCAGACAACCACCCACGCAGCCGCTTCAGGCGTCGTGCAACTGTTCTCGAATCAGCTTCTTGTTGATCTTGCCCACACTGGTTTTGGGGATCTCGTCAACGATACGGATTTCATCCGGTACGGCCCACCTGCTGATCTCGCCACTGCTGACAAATTGCAGCAGGTGCTGCTGCAATGCATCTGCCTCTAGCTGCGTATCAGGCACCAGTACCACCAGCGCCAGAGGGCGCTCATCCCAGCGTGCATCCGGCACCCCCACCACTGCGACCTCCGCCACTGCAGGATGCTGACTGATCAGGTTTTCCAGGCGCAGCGAAGACACCCACTCTCCGCCGGTCTTGATCACATCCTTGATGCGATCCCGAATCTGCAGCACCCCGGCGGGCGTTATAGTGGCCACATCACCGGTGTGCATCCAGCCGCCTTGCCAGAGCTCGGCTCCCTTTTGCTCATCACGGTAATAGCCCTGGGTAAGCCAGGGTGCCCGCACCACTATCTCGCCCACGCTGCTGCCATCCTCCGGCACCCGCTGCCCCGTGGCATCGACCAGATGGAGATCCACCAGCCCCACAGGCACACCGGTAGACATGCGCAGTGGCAGCTGCTGCTCCAGCGGCAGATCATGCTCTTGCGGAGTAAGAAAAGAAGCACTGAGCAACGGGCAACTCTCGGACAGGCCGTAGCCGGTAAAGAACTGAATGCCACGTTCTGCCATCTGTCGTACCATGCCTTCCGTCGGGGCCGCGCCACCGGTCAGCAGTTTCCAGCCAGAGAGATCGGTTTTGGCGGCCTCGTCGCAATTCAGCACCATCTGCAGCACCGTCGGCACACCGTGGGAGAAGGTCACGCCTTCATCCCGGAACAGCCGCACCAGACGATCGGGGTCATAGCGCCCCGGATACACCTGCTTCACCCCAAGCGCAGTGGCAGCATAGGGCACACCCCAGGCATGTACGTGGAACATGGGCGTCATGGGCATATAAACGTCTTCCGATCGCAGCAGCGCAAAGCCCTCATAGGCCGCCAGAGTGGTGGTCATATTCAGCGTATGCAGTACCAGTTGCCTGTGGCTGAAGCAGACACCCTTGGGGTTACCGGTCGTCCCGGTGGTATAGAAGGTGGTGGCAACGGAGTTTTCATCAAAATCGGGAAAGTCATACTGACTGTCAGCGCCGGCAAGCAGAGACTCGTATTCGCCCAGCGGCTTCAGTGTGCAGGTCACAGTCTTGGCGGTGTCACTGAGCTGGATGTAGCCCCGTATGCTGGGCAACGTCGGTGCCAGCGCTTCCATCAGCGGCAGAAAGTCATCGTGTACCAGCACCAGATTATCCTCGGCGTGGCGCATGGTATAGCCCACCTGATCCGGGCTCAGGCGCACATTGACATGGTGCAGTACCGCACCGATCATCGGCACCGCGAAGTAGGCCTCCAGATAGCGATGACTGTCCCAATCCATCATAGCGACTGTGTCGCCCGCCTCGACGCCCGCCGCCCTCAGCACATGGGCGAGACGGCAAATGCGCTCATTCAGCTCCGGGTAGCTGTAACGTCTGTCCCCGTGCACGATTTCCCGCCCCCGCCCGTAGCGCTGCCCCGACAGCAGCAGGCTCTTGATCAGCAGTGGATACTGGTAGGCGCCCTCGCAGGGTTCAATTATTTTTGTCGGCATGGTTTTCCCCGGATACATCAAAATGACAGTTCCAGTATGGAAGCCCCACCCATGAGCGCCAGTACTGGGTCAATCCAAGGCAGCTCGCTGCAGGCAATAAAAGATCAGATCGCACCGGTGCGCATCCCCAAACCCGAACACTCGATACTGCACAAAACCAGCTCAGCGGTATTTGAATTCATGCGGGCGAGCGGCAAAGGGAGGTGCCCTAAAGACCACCAACTGCAGCCCGAAAAAATATTCCTCGCCGGCCTCTGGCGGACAGACCCGGCGCAATGCTATTGATGTACAAGGGGGAAGGCTTCACAGCGCCCAAGGCCCCGTCATGGCAGACGATGAGCCGAACTGGCCCGTTCAGTCAGGTAAAAATGTTTATATCAGTGGTGACTATACTGTCATCGGTAGTCATGATGTATGAATCAGGGTCACTTGAATGGGGGCTTATTTGCAATCTGATGTAAGCGGGACTGGCAGCGTAAAAAAGGGGATTCGTCCCACACCACTGGCCAAGCACAAGCCCCGCCGCTGGCGGTCAATATTGCTGTTCTGGGTATCTCCCATGGTCACAGTCGCGGCAGTGGCCGGTCTGCTGATTGCTCACGAAATCCGCACCGCTGAATTGCAGTCTCGGGAACTGAGCCGGTACGCCCAAACCCTGCAATATACGCTGCAACCCGGGCCCAGCGACGCCATCCTGTATCCCCAGCACGGCCCATTCGACCTGCGCCTGGGCTATGCCCGCCTACCCTGGCTGCTTGAGCGGGCCCAGCGCCAGAACTTTGAAATTCTGCAGCAGTCACGCTTTTCCGAGCCGCTGCTCAATTATGGTCTGCGCGGCCTGCCGGTTCCCTTCGCGGAAAAATCCCAGGCGGGTCTGATCATCTATGACTGCCGCAAGGAGCCGCTGTACAACTTCGACTACCCCCAGCAGTATTATCCGAGCTTTTCGGCAATACCCCCACTGGTAGTACAGAGCCTGCTGTTTATCGAAAACCGCGACCTGCTGGACCCTGCACAACCCCGTGCCAACCCCGCGGTCGACTGGCTACGTTTCGTCAAGGCGGCGCTGTCGCAGCTGGGCAAGCGTCTCGACATTGCCAGCGATTCCGCGGGCGGCAGTACGCTCGCAACCCAGCTGGAAAAATACCGTCACTCCCCCAGAGGCCTGACCGACTCGCCCAACGAAAAGCTGCGGCAAATGTTTTCGGCCAGCGTGCGCGCCTATCAGCAGGGTCCCGACACCCTGGAATGGCGTCAGCGGGTGGTGCGCGATTACCTCAACACAGTGCCACTGGCGGCAGCGCCGGGGCATGGCGAGGTCCATGGTCTCGCGGCAGGCCTGAAGGTCTGGTTCAACGCAGACTTCGATCAGCTTAACCATCTGCTTGGCGCGGCCAACGATGCCCAACCCGTCGACGCCAGCACCCTGGCGGCCCGTGGCCAGGCCCTGCGCCAGGTACTGTCGCTGTTGATCGCCCAGCGCAGGCCCTCCTATTACCTCCGCCGTGGCCGCTCCGATCTGGCCGAGCTCACCGACAGCCATATACGCTTGCTGGCCCGGGGTGGCATGATCGATGATGCGCTGCGCAGTGCCGCTCTGGAGCAGCAGGTTGAATTCCGCGACTGGATCAATAGCCCAATTCAGCATCAGGTCGACAGCAGCAAGGGCATCAATGTCGCTCGCAGCCGCTTATCGAGCCTGCTCGGGCTGCCACTGTACGACCTCGACCGGATCGACCTGGTTGCAGGCAGCACCCTGGCCGGGCAGCTGCAGCGTGATGTCAGCCAGTACCTGCGTCGCCTTGCAGATCCGGACTTCGCCACCGAAATCGGCCTGCTCGGCGAGCGACTGCTATCCGCCAGCAACACCGACCAGGTACGCTACAGTTTTACCCTGCTTGAGCGCAGCGCAGATGGAAACCGCGTGCGGGTGCAGACCGACAACACCGACCAGCCGTTCGACATCAACGAGGGCAGCAAGCTTGAGCTTGGCTCCACCGCCAAGTTGCGGGTACTGGCGCACTATCTGGGCGTTATCGCCGAACTGCATCAGCGTTTTGCCGACCTTAGCCGCCCAGAACTGCTGGCGGTGGATGTTGCCGCGGACGACTACCTGACCCGCTGGGTGCAGGACTACCTGGCCAGGGGCAACGACCCTGACCTTGAAGCAATGTTGCAGGCAGCGATGGAGCGGCGCTATTCCGCCAGCCCCTACGAGCGCTTTTTCACCGGCGGCGGGCTCCACACCTTCAACAACTTTCGCAGTGAAGACAACGGGCGCCAGGCCACAGTAAGCGATGCCGTGCGCGAATCCCTTAACCTCCCCTTCGTGCGCCTGATGCGTGACCTGGTGCGTTACAGCATCTACCAGGCACCGGGCAATACTGGCACCTTGCTGAAAGACGATCAGGACCCGCGGCGCGAGGATTACCTGCGTCGTTTCGCAGACAAGGAGGGCAAAGTATTTCTGCTGCGTTTCTGGCGCAAATACAACAACAAGACACCCCAGGAACAGCTGGACATCTTTCTTGACGGCCTGCGCCAGACGCCGGTACGGCTCGCCGCTGTACATCGCTATCTGATGCCGGATGCCGGCCAGGCCAGCTTCGATGCCTTCCTGCGCGAGCGTCTACCCGGCGAAAAGCTCACCGAAAAGGAACTCACCGGCCTCTACGAAAAATACGGCCCCGGCGCATTCAACCTGACCGACCAGGGCTATATTGCCCGCGTGCACCCGCTGGAACTCTGGCTGCTGCGCTACCGCCTGGAACACTCCATCGCCACCTTCGGCGATGCCGTCGGCGCCAGCGAAACCCAGCGCCAGGATGTCTATCGCTGGCTGTTCCGCACCCGCCACAAAAGCGCCCGCGACAGTCGCATCCGCACCATGCTGGAGGTCGAAGCCTTCCTCGACATCCATGAGCGCTGGCAGCGCCTGGGCTATCCGTTCGAGCACTTGGTGCCATCCCTGGCCACAGCGCTGGGCAGCTCCGGCGATCGCCCGGCGGCACTGGCAGAACTCATGGGAATCATCATGAACGATGGTCTGCGCTTGCCGAGCCTGCGTATCGAACAGCTCGACTTTGCCACCGACACGCCCTACGAGACCCGCCTGGGCCATCGCGCCAGTGGCGGCGTGCGTGTGATGCAGCCGGAGGTCGCCAGAGTACTGCGTTCAGCGCTCAACACCGTGGTTGAAGGCGGTACCGCCAGACGCCTGCGGGGCACCTTTACGGACAATCAGGACGCCGCTCTGCCTGTTGGCGGCAAGACCGGCACCGGCGACAACCGTATCGAGCAGACAGGTCGCGGCGGCCAGGTTCTGAATTCAAGAGTCCTGAACCGCACCGCCACCTTTGTGTTCTACCTGGGCCCCAATCACTTCGGCACCCTCACCGCCTTCGTACCCGGCAGTGACGCCAAGGACTTCAGGTTCACCTCGGCCCTGCCGGTGCAGGTGCTCAAGGGCATGGCGCCGATACTGCAGCCCTACCTGCAACCCGGCAGCCAGTGTGGCGCACCGCTGCCAATGCAGACGACGTCGTCCTGATAGATCACAGCTGCGCTGGCGCCCAAACTCTGGCGCCTGCGCGACTCCGATAGATCAGGTTGCGGTAAAGCCAAGCAAAACCCGACAACCTCTGCGCGAACCTGCGACAAGACCACCCGAGTTATTAACGCCGCACAGGCCATCCAGGTAAAATCTCAACGCCCTTTAAGCCCTCAGGCGTCGCTCCACTTCCTCCAGCACCTGCTGAAACGGTTGTGCGCTCAGGCTGCCGTAAGCCGCATTCTTGCGCAGCCGAAAGGTCGCCGGACTCGACAGGCCACAGAGGAAACGGGCCAGCTGACGCGGGTGCTGCAGCGCCCCCTGACCTTCTGCGATCAGGGTGTCTATTCTCTGCTGCTGCGCGGCGCTCATGGGTACATCGCCCAGGGTCGGCAGGCGGCGGGCACCCGGCTCCAGACAGCTGCTGCACTGCCCACAGGGTTCCGTTAGATTGTCGCCGAAGTAGCCGCACAGCTGGGCTGGCAGACAGCGGGCATCCTCGGCATAATCCAGCACTTGGCGCAGCCTGGAAAGGCTCTGTTCTTCGCGCCTGACGAAAAGCAGACCCAGGCGCACGCAGAGCTGCGCCAGGTCCGGCGTCTGCAGCCTGCGGTATTGCTGGCGCACGCCTTTGACCTGAGTGCTGATGCTGCCCTGCTGCTCCAGATACTGCAGCGCCTTAAGCAGGCGTTCACGCGGTTCGCCCAGCGCCTCGGCGGCATGGGTAACATCCAGCGTCAGCCATATCCGCCCCTGCTTGCCGCTGGCGAACACCCGTTGCAGAAACTCAGCGCGAGCGGCATCAAAACCGGCCAGCAACTGCGCCTCAGGCACCTCAAAGCGGATCTGGTAGCTGCTGTAGAAAGGCCCGGTGCCGGCGATCACGCCCTCGAGTTCCAGGTAGGTAAGCACCGTATTAATCACCAGTGGGCGTATATCGAACTGGTTCGACAGGTCATAGACCGCAATATCAAAGGCATCGCCGAGGGACAGAAGGTGGCCGATCAGTGCATCCAGGTGCTCGGGTACTGGCGTGTCACCGTAAGTGAAGTTTTCCAGCACGCGTATATCATCCGGGCAGGCGAACAGCTCGCAGCGCGACGCTGCACCATCACGCCCGGCACGGCCAATCTCCTGCATGTAGTTTTCCAGCGACTTGGGCAGGTTGTAGTGATACACGGCACGAATATCGGCCTTGTCGATCCCCATGCCAAAGGCGATGGTCGCCACCACCGTGTCGACCTCCCCCGCCATAAAGGCGTTCTGAATAGACTCACGCACCTCAGGCTTCATGCCGGCGTGGTAAGCCTGGGCCCGGATACCGCCACCTTGCAGCTGCGCCGCTACGCTTTCGGCCTGTTGCTGCAGCGTAACGTAGACGATGCTCGCCTCTCCGGACGCGGCCTGCAGCGCCCGCAACAGCAGCGGCAGTTTCTCATCGTCGCGACAGGGCGTTACCGCCAGCGCCAGATTGGCCCTGTAGAAACCGGTGTGGATATGATTCTCCGCAGGGATATTGAACTGGCGGCAGATATCCGCAGCCACTGAGGGCGTTGCGGTAGCCGTCAGTGCCAGTACCCGCTGTACGCCTATATCCCGGGCCAGCTTCGCCAGCTTGAGATAGTCGGGGCGAAAATTGTGACCCCACTCGGAAATGCAGTGGGCTTCATCCACCGCCATCATGCCGATATGCAGCCCCTGCAGCAGGGCCAGAAAGCGCGAATTCTGCAGCCGCTCCGGCGCCACATAGAGCAATTTGAGCTCACCGCTGCGCAACTGGCGGTAGATCTCGCGTACCTCATCACCGCTGCGACTGGAATCCAGCCGCGCCGCAGCTACCCCCTTTGCGTGCAGAGCCGCAACCTGATCCTGCATCAGCGCGATCAGTGGGGAAACCACCAGCGTCAGCCCCTCGATCAGCAGCGCCGGCAGCTGGTAGCACAGACTCTTGCCACCGCCTGTGGGAAAGACAGTGAGTACCGACTCACCCTGCAGCAGCTTGTCGATGGCGGCCTGTTGGCCGTCACGAAATGCCGCCAGACCGAAAGTGGTTTGAAGCGTATTTAATGCCGTGGTAGCAGGCGCTGTGATCACAAGCCGATCTCCCTGAAGGCTGCTCGAAAAACGCTATTAGAACCCTTCTCGCCCGGCGGCTGCAAACGCATCGCGGGTTAAGTTCTCGCAGCCCAGTGCAGTCACGGCAACATTGTCCTCGATACGGATACCGCCGAACGGCAGCAGGGTATCCACCAGCGCCCAATTCACGGTGTCACCGCCTGGAGTTTGGCGCAGTTTGCCAAGCAACGACGGGATGAAATAAAGTCCCGGCTCAATAGTGACAACAAAACCCGGCTGCAGCGTTCGAGTCAGGCGCAGAAACGGATGTTCCAGTGGCGGCTCACGCAGGTAACCCTTTGCGTCCTGCTGCCAGCCACCAACATCATGCACCTGCAGGCCTAGCAAATGACCAAGACCGTGGGGGAAGAAGGTGCGGGTGATTCCCTGTTCGACCTGCGCTTCGACGCTAGCATTCACGAGGCCGCAGTCGCGCAGAATCTGCGCCAGGGATAAATGCATCTGCTGATGCAGTTCGACGAAATCGACCCCCGCCCGAACCTGCGGCAGCAGCGCCCGCTGCGCCCCATCAAGCAGCGATACCAGCCCGGCGAAGACGGACTCGCCATCGGCGACATGGGTGCGAGTAATATCGGCGGCGTAACCGTGCAACCTAGCGCCGGCGTCAATCAGCAGCGTACGGTGCAGCGACGGCGCCTGATGCTGCTGAAACTGGTAGTGCAGCACGGCGGCATTGCTGTTCAGCGCAACAATATTATCGTAGGGCAGATCCCGCTCGTTATGAGCGGTGGCGGCAAGGTAACCCTGGTGAATACGGTACTCACTGGCGTCAGCCCGGAACAGTCCCTCTGCCGCTATATGGCCCTGAACGGCAATACGATTGGCCCGGCGCAGGCACTGCAGCTCCCAGTCGGTCTTTACTGCTCGCTCAAAATCGAGCCGAGCGATAAGCGCGGCAGGATTATGCGCCCAGTCATCCCGCGCGAAGGCCCCGCGCGCTTCAGCGATCAATGCCGTATTACCGAGATTTTGGAAAACTGAACTGAGCCTGCGGACATCAGCGAAACATTCAATTTCGAATTCTTCAGTCCAGTCACCGCTCGGCGCTTCGGGCGTCTGGTGCCAGAAATCGTCCGGACAGTAGAGATAGAGCAAGGGCTTTTGACCTGGGCGCAGTAGCAACCAGCTACCGGGGTGCTCTCTCAAGTGCGGCAGCCATTGCACAAAAGGCGGATGGGCACGAAAGGGGTACTGGGTATCATCCAGAAAACGTCGCGGCGCCGTGCCTGAACCCAGCAATAAAGCATCAAAGCCAGTTTCACTCAGGATGCGGTCGAAGCGCGTCCTGAGCGTTGTGATATGACGTTCAAACAGTCTGTGCATACAATCTACTCCGACCTTCGGCCTGAATCCGGTCAGGACTTTTACACCCACTCACTGGCGGCAATACTGCCTCTCTAATCATGGCTCATGATTGTATCTGCGCTCTCAGCTATTCGCACCTGTTGCGGCTGCAAGGCCGCTGGAGAGGTTTTGCGCACGCTCAGAAGATGCGCCCTCCTGAGCGACCTAAGTCCTTAACCTGTGTTCGTCTTTTATCAGGCAAAAAAAATCCGGCATTCAATAAAGAATGCCGGATTCTGTTCAAGCTTTGGGTCGCTGGCAAGCCTTGTTTAAACAGCCTTGCCGTACGAACCTAGCTTGTAGCAATGATCCGCCCAAAGGCGAGTCAAAGGAGCCTGGGCAGGCTGTTTACATCATGCCGCCCATGCCGCCCATGCCACCCATGCCACCCATATCCGGCATGGCCGGCTTGTCTTCAGGGTGATCAGCGATCATGGCTTCGGTGGTGATCATCAGACCAGCAACAGATGCCGCCGCCTGCAGAGCAGAGCGTGTCACCTTGGCCGGATCCAGAATACCCATTTCCAGCATGTCGCCGTATTCGCCAGTACCAGCGTTGTAACCAAAGGCGCCAGTACCTGCGCGAACCTTGGAGACAACCACGGATCCTTCTTCGCCGGCGTTCTCAACGATCTGACGCAGCGGAGCTTCCATGGCACGGAATGCCAGCTCGATACCCACGGTCTGATCGTGGTTGATGCCTTCCAGGCCCTGTACGTTGGACAGAGCGCGGATCAGTGCAACACCGCCGCCAGGAACCACGCCTTCTTCAACGGCTGCACGGGTTGCATGCAGGGCGTCTTCAACGCGGGCTTTCTTCTCTTTCATTTCAGTTTCGGTGGCAGCACCGACCTTGATAACGGCTACGCCGCCAGCCAGCTTGGCAACACGTTCCTGCAGTTTTTCGCGGTCGTAATCAGAAGAGGTTTCTTCGATCTGAGCGCGGATCTGCTGTACGCGAGCCTGGATATCAGTGGCTTCACCAATACCGTCAACGATAACGGTGTTTTCTTTGGTGATGTTGATGCGCTTGGCCTGACCCAGCTGTTCCAGCGTGGCAGTTTCAAGGCTCAGACCCACTTCTTCAGCGATGACAGTTGCGCCGGTCAGAACAGCGATGTCTTCCAGCATGGCCTTGCGACGATCGCCAAAGCCTGGCGCCTTAACGGCAGCAACCTTGACGATACCGCGCATGTTGTTGACAACCAGAGTTGCCAGCGCTTCGCCTTCAACGTCTTCGGCGATGATCAGCAGCGGACGGGAAGACTTGGCAACCTGCTCCAGAGTCGGCAGCAGATCACGGATGTTGGAGATTTTCTTGTCGAACAACAGGATGTAAGGGTGATCCAGATCGATCGACATGTTTTCCTGGTTGTTGATGAAGTAAGGCGACAGGTAACCGCGGTCAAACTGCATGCCTTCAACAACGTCCAGCTCGTTCTGCAGGCCGGTGCCTTCTTCAACGGTGATGACGCCTTCCTTGCCAACGCGCTCCATTGCTTCAGCAATCAGCTCGCCGACATCAGTGTCGGAGTTGGCGGAGATGGAACCAACCTGGGAAATGGCTTTGGAGTCTGTGCAAGGCACAGCCATTTTGCGCAGTTCTTCAACAACGGCGATGGTTGCCTTGTCGATACCGCGTTTCAGGTCCATCGGGTTCATGCCGGCAGCAACAGATTTCAGGCCTTCATTAACGATCGCCTGGGCCAGAACAGTTGCAGTGGTAGTACCGTCACCGGCAACGTCACTGGCCTGGGAAGCAACTTCCTTGACCATCTGCGCGCCCATGTTTTCAAAGCGGTCTTTCAGTTCGATTTCTTTGGCAACGGAAACGCCATCCTTGGTTACCAGCGGGGAACCAAAGGATTTTTCCAGTACTACGTTACGGCCTTTAGGCCCCAGAGTAGTCTTTACAGCGTCAGCCAGGATGTTGACACCCTTGAGCATGCGCTTGCGTGCATCATCACCAAAACGTACGTCTTTTGCAGCCATTGTCTAATAATCCTATACAAATGCTATTAAGTCGGGAATTAGCGGGGCAGGACAGCTGATCAGCCTTCAACCACACCGAAAATTTCGCTTTCGTTCATGATCAGCAGCTCTTCGCCGTCAAGCTTGACGACGTTGCTACCTGAGTACTGGCCAAACAGAACGACGTCACCTTCTTTAACGGTCAGTGCTTTCACATCACCGTTGTTCAGCGTGCGCCCTTCACCTACTGCAATTACAGTTCCGCGGTTCGGCTTTTCTGCAGCAGAACCCGGCAGAACGATGCCGCCAGCGCTGGTGGTTTCTTCTTCACTGCGACGAACTACTACTCGGTCGTGAAGCGGACGAATTTTCATCTGTTCTACTCTCCTGATCTTATTAGGATCCAAAGCTATTGTTTACAGAGAAAGGACAACAGGCCATCTGCTGCCCCAAATACTGGATGATCAGGATAATGGGGGCGGGGAAATGCATTTCAACAGCGCCAGCAAAAAAATGTGAAAAATTTCTGCCCTGCTTACGCCTATGCTGTAATCCAAAGCCCCACGCTGAAGTAGCCCACAAAGTACGGGCCAGAGCCCAAACAACAACAGGCGCCAACGGCGCCTGTATAAGGAAGGACAAAAACACGGGGTGACCCGCTGTTACTGGAAGGTCGCGGCTCTGGCCTCTGGTTAGTCGTCTTCGCGGCGGTACTCGCCATCAATGGTGTCACCCTTGCCATCGACACGGGGATCCGGCCGGGGGCGGCCCGGCCCCGGCGGAACCTCGGGCCCCTCGAAGGGAGGGCGTCGGTGAGACGCCGCCACCAGGGTAAAGCGACTCACCAGCGCTTTTGACAGCAGCTGGCGGGTAAAGGGAATCAGGCAACAAAAGCCGATGACATCGGTAAAAAAACCCGGCGTGATCAGCAGCGCACCGCCCACGGCCAACACCAAGCCCTCGATCATTTCACCGGCCGGCATCTCGCCGGCATTGATCTTCTGCTGCGCCCGCGCCAGCGTCGACAACCCCTGATAGCGCAGCATATTAACGCCGATAAAGGCCGACAGCAGCACCAGCCCCACCGTGTACCAGGCACCGATGGCCTGACCGACGTTGATCAGCAGGGTAATTTCGATAATTGGGATGATGATAAAAAGCAGAAAAAGAAACCGCATTGCCATAGTCCGAAATAATTTTCCTCATCACACCAGATGATGGCTGAATCCGCAACTTAAATGCCCTCAAGCAGGTACTTGTGCCGCCGTGGCAAAATGCTGCAGCAAAATTAGACCAAAGTATAAGAATATTTTTGCCTAAAACAGGACTAAAAATAAAACTCATTAAAATCAGTGACTTAAAATCAGAAAAAGCAGAAATTCAGAGCTATTCATAACAAGCTTCAGCAACAGTTTGATGACAGGCAGCTGAACCGGGTAGACATTTGTGCACAAGCGATATAGCTTTGTGCAATGCAACATACTGCAGCGCACAATAATAAAACAATACAAGAATCATACTTGGAATCAGGTGAAAACAATGGACATTAAAGACAAGGTAATCGTAATCACTGGTGGCGGTCGTGGTCTGGGTCGCGCCATGGCACTGGAACTGGCTGACAAGGGCGCACGCATTGCTCTGGTCGACATGAACGGTCCGGACCTAGATGAAACCTCAGGCCTGTGCATGGAAAAAGGCGTAGAAGCACGCTCCTATATATGCAACGTCACCGAAGAAGCCGCGGTCGAGCAACTGTTCATTGATATCGCCACGGACTTTGGCGCCATCAACGGTCTGATCAACAACGCCGGCGTTACCCGCGATGCCCTGCTGGTAAAAGCCAAAGACGGCAAGGTTGTCTCCAAGATGACCCTGGACAACTGGAACATGGTCATGAACGTTAACCTCACCGGCACCTTCCTCTGTGCCCGTGAAGCCGCGTGCAAAATGATCGAGCTGGGTAACCCTGGCTGCATCATCAACATTTCCTCCATTTCCCGCTCCGGCAACATGGGCCAGACCAACTACACTGCCACCAAAGCCGGCGCTCAGGCCATGGCCGTGACTTGGGCGAAGGAACTGGCACGCTACGGCATCCGCGCAGCCTCAATCGCACCGGGCTTTATCGCCACCGACATGGTCATGGCCATGAAACCCGAAGCGCTGGAAAAAATGGCAGCGGGTATTCCTGCCAAGCGCCTTGGTCAGCCTGAAGAGATCGCCCGCACCGTAACCTTTATTCTTGAAAACGACTACATCAGCGGCCGCTGCATCGAAGTCGACGGCGCTCTGCGTATCTAGTTTTCCTTCCTGAAAAAGTATTTATTCACCTTTAAAACCGGCGCCTGAGCCGGTTTTTTTTATGCGTTTTTACAATGACCAAGCTGGCGCAGCCCGCCCGAGTGGCACATCCACCGCCGCCGCCGTTTACAAGCCTGCGGCCGATGGACACAATGCTTGTTCACGGACACCCAGGGAAATGCCCCACCATGCAATCTGAAAACGCCGAGCACACCCAAAGCTGGAAAGAGTGGCTATACAGCGCCCGTGTCTATCTGCAACCTCGACCTATCACTTTGTTATTCCTTGGATTCTCCGCCGGCCTGCCACTCATGCTGGTATTCTCCACCCTGTCATACTGGTTGCGTGAAGCGGGCATTGACCGCGGCACCATAACCTACTTTTCCTGGGTCGCCCTGGCCTACGCCTTCAAGTGGGTGTGGTCACCGATTATTGATCGCATGCCCATTCCACTACTCTCCGCCTGGCTGGGCCGGCGGCGCAGCTGGATGCTGACGGCACAGCTGCTCATCGCCCTGTGCCTAGTCGGATTGGCCGATTCCGACCCGCAGCAAAACCTTGAACTCATGGCCTGGTTCGCCCTCGCCGTCGCCTTTTGCTCTGCCACCCAGGACATAGCCATCGACGCCTATCGCATCGAATCGGCCGAGCCGCGCATTCAGGCCGCCATGGCCGCCACCTACATGCTCGGTTACCGTCTGGCCATGATACTGGCGACCACAGGCGCCCTGCTGATCGCCGCCTGGCACGACCCGGGCGCCGACAGCTATAGCCGCGAGTCCTGGCAGATGGCGTACTGGGCCATGGCTGCCCTGATGAGCGTCGGCATTATAACGACACTGTGTGCGCCAGAACCCACGCCCGATGGCGCCGCAGCCGAGCAGAAAAGACAAGACATCGAAGCTTTTATGGAACAGCGCCAGCATTTGCCCCACGCCCTGGCACGGCTACTGGGCTGGTTCTATGTTGCGGCCTACTGCCCCTTCGCCGATTTTATCAGCCGTTATGGCAAACCTGCGCTACTGATTCTGGCGCTGATCGGCAGCTACCGCATCGCTGATGTCGTCATGGGTATCATCGCCAATGTGTTTTACGTCGACATGGGATTCACCAAGGTTGAAGTGGCGGAAATCACCAAGCTGTTCGGCACCCTGATGACGATTGCAGGCTCCCTGGTGGGCGGACTGCTGGTGTACCGTTTTGGCGTGATGCGGATACTCTTTATCGGCGCCGTGCTGGCTGCCGCTACCAATCTGCTGTTTTCTGCCCTGGCACTGACCGGCCACAGCGTCGGCTTTCTGATAGTGACGGTATCCCTGGATAACTTCAGTGCCGGCATCGCCACCGCGGCCTTTATCGCCTACCTGTCGAGCCTAACCAGCATCAGTTATACCGCAACGCAATATGCACTTTTCAGCTCGGTCATGCTGCTGATGCCAAAGTTTCTGGCGGGCTTCTCCGGCGATGCGGTCAATCTGATGGGCTATCCGCTATTCTTCGCCGGTACTGCGGTGCTTGGTCTGCCGGTACTGATCCTGGTTTGGCTGGCGGCACGCCATGCACCGGTTCAGGCAGAAGCGCCCACCAAACAGTAACGATTATCATTTACAAATTATAATCGATATCATAGAGTCCTTACACCACTCAAGAGAAGGGACTGCTATGAGCTATATCATCGACGCCTGGCTGGAACGGTCAGATCCATACCTTCGTATCACCCATCGCCATACCGGCATCCGCGTTATTGAATGGCGTAACGAGAGAATCGCCACCCTGCTGGAGCAGGGCGTGATTTGCCCACAGGATCTGCAGCAATCACAATGTTGCAGCAAGGAACTGGTTCAGGAGTTGTTTGTACTGGCCTGCCTGGAAGGCGGCCGCTGCCTGAGCGAGACCGGCGAGCCGCACTAACAAGCCAGGGTGTAACGACGCCGGCCCATTGCAGGCCGGCTCCACAAAGCTTAATCGCGGAAGTTGTTGAACTGCAGTGGCAGTTCCAGATCAGCCGCCCGCAGCATCGCCATCGCGCCCTGCAGATCGTCACGTTTTTTACCTGTTACCCGCACCTGCTCGCCCTGCACCTGGGTCTGCACCTTGAGTTTGGCATCCTTGATCAGCTTTATAATCTTCTTGGCCAGCGCCTGATCCAGGCCTTGCTTGAGATCTACCTGCTGGCGGGCGCGCATATTCGCCTTTTCTGCATCTTTAACGTCCATGCAGCGTATATCAATCTTGCGGCTGGTCAGCTTGGCACGCAGCACTTCTTGCAGCTGCTGCAGCTGGAAGTCCACTTCGGCCCAAAGCACCACATGACCATCGCCCAGCTCGAAGCGCGCATCGATACCCTTGAAGTCGAAGCGGTTCTGAATTTCACGGTTGGCCTGATCTACGGCGTTGGTGACTTCATGCATGTCCAGCTCGGACACTATGTCAAATGACGGCATTACCCGATCTCCTCTAAATTGAAGCGGCCCGCAGACTCCACAGCGCACAGCACCGGGTCGAACCTAAGTGAGGGCATTTTAACGAAGGCACGTGGCCATTTCACCCATTGCTCACTCTGGTTATCATAAGCGCTGTGATTTACCGGCAAAGTTGCTACATAAAGCACCGCTACGTCATCACCGGGGCTTTCTCAGGAACAATGCCCCAAGCGCCTGCACTTGCGCTAATTTTCAGGGCAAGGATGAACAACTGGTGCAAAGCGCCCGTTTGTTCTCACAATTTAGTACGCACTTTTATTCAACGACGGATTTCTCATGCACTGGACAATCCTTGGTGCCGGCGCCATCGGCTGCCTCTGGGCCGCGCACCTGCAGCGCGCCGGGGCTTCGGTCAGCCTGGTTCTGCGCAGCCCTGAACGCCTGGCACAATTCCGGCAGCGTGGCGGCATTAAGCTGATTGACGATAGCGGCGAAACTTTCTGCCCGCTAAACGCCACCCTGGCGGCAACACCCCAGTCTATTGCGCAACTGCTACTCTGCACCAAGGCGTACGACAGCCAGAGGGCATTGGAGTCCGTGTGGCACAGACTCAATGCCGACAGTCACATTCTGGTACTGCAAAATGGCATGGGCAGTCAGCAACAGGTTATTGAGCGTGCCGGCAATGACCGCGTGCTGATCGGCTCCACCACCGATGGTGCCTACATGCGCGCGCCCTTCGAAGTCGTTCATGCAGGGCGAGGTGAAACCGCCATTGGCCGCTTCTACAGCACGGACGCATCACTGCCGGATTTCGGCCCAAAGTTCGGGCTGCAACTGCGACAGGACCCGGCGATTGAAACCACCCTCTGGCGCAAGCTGGCGATCAACTGCGCCATTAACCCGCTGACAGCGCTCTATGGCTGTCGCAACGGCGAGCTGGCAACAGTACCCGCCTATAGCCATGCGCTCGAAGCCCTGTGCAAAGAATTCGAAGCCGTAGCCCAGGCGTGTAACATCCCACTCTTTGAAGGCCCCTTGCACGAACAGGCCCTGATGGTCGCGCGCGCAACCGCAAATAACTATTCGTCGATGCTGCAGGATATTCGCCATCAGCGCCCGACAGAGATTGAACAGATCACCGGTTTTCTGTGCAACCAAGCCCAACTGGCTGGCATTGATGTGCCCCGCAACCGCGCAGCGCTGCAGCAGGTACGCCAACTGCAGCGCAACAGTGGTAAAGCCTCAGACCTGTGTTCAGAATCACCGAACTCACCTTCGAGCTAACCCAAGAATCACCTCAGACAGGGAACCCACACAATGTCGGATCGTCTTAATCGCATTTACACCCGCAGCGGCGACAAGGGGACCACCGGCCTTGCCGATGGTCGCCGGGTAGAAAAATATCATCCGCGTATCGAAGCCCTGGGCGATATCGACGAGCTGAACTCGAGCCTGGGCGTACTGATCGCGGAACTTGGCCCCGATGATACTCTGCATAGCTTCCTTCCCGGCCTGCAGCACGACCTGTTTGACCTGGGCGGCGAGCTGGCAATGGTCGATGTACAGTACTGGGTGCTGGACGACGCCGCCATCAGCGCACTGGAGCAGCAATTGGACAGCCTGAACGCGGAGCTGCCCGCCCTGCGCGAATTTATCCTGCCAGGCGGCAACCGCGTCAGCGCCCTGTGCCAGCAAAGTCGCAGCCTGTGCCGGCGGGCTGAAAGGCGCCTGGTGGAACTGGCACAGCTTGAGTCGGTCAACCCCCATGCCCTGGGTTACATTAACCGCCTGTCTGATCTGCTGTTTGTCTGCGCCAGGGTACTGGCGCGCCGCGGCGACGGTCAGGAGGTTTACTGGCAGGCGCGCAACAAACGCTGAACAGCATCAGCCGTTACTGTCGCACCGGCAGCAGCAACGGATCGGTTATACTTCATTCAAGCCAAGGAGGATAAAAATGCAAAGAATTCTGCCCGCACTGATACTGGCCTGGCTACCCCAACTGGCGTTCGCCGACTGCGCCCTGGATCAGCAGTTTTGTCGCACCGAATGCGAAATCCGGCACTTCACCGATGACGCCGCTGTCACCGGATGCAAGGCGCGCTGCGCCGTGCAACGCGCCATCTGCTCAACGGGCAAGGGCGCCGAAACCGCGGTCGAGCTCGGCAAGGAAGGTGCCGATGCGGCAGTAGAAGCCAGCAAGGATGCCTGGGAAGGCACAAAGTCCTTTATCAAGGGTATTAGCGAGCCCTGATGCAGTGACACTCTCCCACTGACAGCAATAGCGCTCTCCGCGGTGAAGAGCGCTGTTGCAATAGCCAACTGTCACACCTAACCGAAAAAGCAGTTTTCAACTGATATCGCTCACCCGGTTCATAAACGACAATTCACACCAGCCATGGGCGCCATCCTGCCCCAGCCGAAGTCGGCTCAGGGAACCGGTATCAACGCGCAGCTGTGACCAGTTGCTGACCTCCAGTCCTAGTGCCTCGCCAAGAAGTCCCCGTATGACCCCAGCGTGAGTCAGCAACAGCAGGTGGGTATCGCCCTGGGCCGCGGCAAAACTTTCTGTCTTTAATTCGTGCTGCAGTGAGGCCAGACGCGCACAGAAGGCCGCTATGGTTTCCCCACCGGGCGGCGGATGCGCTTGCGGATCTCGCCAGAAGGCCATTACCGCTGCCTGCTCCTGCTGCCAGACGTCCGCATAAGGGCGGCCGTCCCAGCGGCCAAAATCCAGCTCCAGCAAGCGCGCATCCGCAGCGTACTCAAGCTGCAACGCCTGGGCGAGTTCTGCTGCGGGCTGCGCGCAACGACGCAATGGCGAGCAAAGGATGCGCTGCCAGCCAGAGCTTTCGGCACCATAGGCCTGCATCTGGCGCCAGCCCAGGGGCGTCAGGGCAGAATCGGTGCGCCCGCGGTAGCAGCCAGCATCTTCAGCGTCGCCGTGGCGCAGCAGATCCAGCGTCAGTACGTTCAACCGCCGGGGCCCGCCACACCGGCCTGGGCAAAGGTTGCCATGCCACTGTGCAATTCACAGGCACTGCGGACGATCTGCAACGCCAATGCCGCTCCACTGCCCTCTCCAAGTCGCATATTCAGCATCAGCAAAGGCCTGGCGCCCAGCGCCTCCAGCATAAGCCCGTGGCCGGGTTCGGCCGAACAGTGACCATAGAGCAGCCAGGGTGCCAGATCAGGCTTGAGTCTTACCGCCACCAGCGCCGCCAGGGTACTGATAAAACCATCTACCAGCACCGGCACGCCGCACTGACCTGCGTGCAGATAAGCCCCCACCATGGCGGCGATTTCAAAGCCCCCCAGGCGGCGTAGTAACTCAAGCACAGCAGGGTTATCGCCGGTATGCAGACTGAGCCCCTGACGAATCAATGCCACCTTGTGGGCCAGCACAGTGGCGTTGACGCCGGTCCCAGGGCCCGCCAGCTGCGCTGGATCCAGTTCAAGCAACACGGTACCGAGCGCCGTTGCAGCACTGGTATTGCCAATGCCCATCTCGCCGGCAATAAACAGCTCGCAACCGGCCTTCTGCGCCTCGGCCAAACGCTCGGCCCCGGCCAGCAAGGCGGCGTCGCGTTGCTCAGCCGTCATCGCGGCCTGCTGACTAAAGTCCGCCGTGCCCGGCCCCAGCCAGCGATCAACCACTCTTGGGTCGGGCTCAGGCCGTTGCAGCGTTCCCAGATTCACCACATCGAAACGGGCACCGGCAAGTTTGGCCAATACCGCAACGGCTGCACCACCAGAGACAAAGTTGGCCAGCATCTGCGCGGTGACCGCCTGGGGGTAAGCCGATACGCCGGCAGCAGCGATACCGTGATCGGCAGCGAACAGGCTGATATGACAGGCATCCACACGGGGATAAACCCGCCCCTGCAAGCCGGCAAGACGAACCGCCAGCTGCTCGAGCTCGCCCAGAGCGCCTGCGGGCTTGGTCAGCTGCAGCTGATGGGCTCTGGCTTGCTCCTCGGCCTCGGCATTGGGCTGCTGCATCGGTTCGTCAAGCCAGTTGGAGGCCAGGGAAAAGGCCATCACTTTACCTCCAGCGGCAAACCGGCCACGCTCAGGGTCACACGATCACAGACCGCCGCCATGCGTTGGTGCAGCCAACCGGTCTGATCCTGAAAGCGCCGGCTGAGCGCCCCCATGGGTACAATCCCCATACCAACTTCATTGCTCACCATGATCAGGTTTCCATCGATGCGTGCCAGCAGCGCATCCAGTGCATCCAGTTCAGCCTGCAGGGTCGCATCGCACTCCAGCAGCAACAGGTTAGTCAGCCACAAGGTCAGGCAGTCTACCAGTACGCAGTAGCCTGCTAGCAACAGCGGCTCAAGCGCAGCGGCCAAGCCAGTGGGCGCTTCCACCAGACGCCAGTCGGCAGGGCGATCCGCCTGATGACGGCGAACGCGCTCGGACAGCTCCTCATCCTCCCCCGGAACCATGGTGACCACCAGTGCCACCGGCAGACCACTGGCTAGCGCTCGCTCTTGCGCCAGCCGGCTCTTGCCTGAGCGGGCACCGCCGAGTATCAATTGCTTCACGCACTTCTCCATTATCCGTTATCCGTTAAAACTACTTACCCTGTCCGAGTTTTTTACGAGCATCATCCAGATGAAGGCACAACTGCTCGGCGCCGGACAGCGCCCGCAGCGTCGCACGGTGCATCCAGTCGGCATTAAGCTGATAGAACAGTTCGTGCTGCACCGCCGGCAATTCGGGCCAGCGTTGCCAACGTTCGATCCAGTCGTGGGGGGCTTCTTCAGTTGTGGTCAGTATGACTTCGGGACGTACCGCCAGCACCGACTCTACGCCAAGCTGGGGCACCGCCTCTGGCCTATCGGCGAAGGGGTTTTCACCGCCACACAGACGCAGCATCTGATCGACCAGCAGTGTACGGTTCACCGTCATCAGGGGCTCATGCCACAGCTGATAGAACACCCGCACCGGCGCTGCATTCTGATGCTTCAGACGCAACAGTTCCACTCTCGACTCCAGCCCGGAGGCTGCGGTCTCGGCCAGGGTTTGCAGCCCTGTAAGCTCGCCGTACAGGCGCAGATTGGCGGCAATGGCGGCAAAACTGTGAGGATCCGATTCGAAAACAGGAATACCAAACTGGCGTACACGCTCCAGCTGTGCCGGCGTGTTACCGCCTGACCAGGCAATCACCAGATCCGGCTGCAATGCCAGCACCTGCTCCAGATTCAGCTGGCCATAACTCCCCACGCGGGGGATTGCCTGCGCCTGCGCTGGATAGTCGCTATGCGCCACAGCGCCAACGATAAGATCGCCTGCGCCAATGCTGAAGAGGTTTTCAGTAATATGGGGCGCCAGGGCGAGAATGCGCCTGGCGGGTTGCTCCAGGGTGACACTGAGCCCCCCGTTGTCCACCACAGTGATCGCGGCCAGAGCGGGCCGCACCAGCACCAAACACACAAATGACAGGCAAAGCCTAAGGAGCTGTGAACGAAGATGTAGCATAATGGGCCGCTGCGAAAAAGGCGCCATTATACCCCGGTGCAGGCCTGGACGCAGACCTGGATACGCCCCCCTGCCCCCAGGCCTGTCGCTGGCAGGCTAGCGCGACATATCGACGATCACGCGGCCTCGCACCTGACCCTCGACGATACGCTGGGCATAGTCCCGCACCTCATCCAGCCCGATACTGTGACCGATTTCACCCAGTGCCGCAGCGGGCAGATCCCGCGCCAGGCGTTGCCAGGCCTGCTGGCGCCGTGACAGCGGACACATAACCGAATCCACCCCCTGCAAGCGTACGTTACGCAGGATAAACGGCATCACCGTCGTCGGCAGGCTGAAGCCCGCCGCCAGGCCACAGGCCGCCACCGTGCCGCCGTAACAAGTTTCCGCCAGCACTCGCGCCAGAATGGTGTCACCCACGGTATCAATGGCGCCGGCCCAGCGCTGCCCTTCCAGCGCCCGGGGCTTGGCCGCCATGCTTTCACGACTCACCAGCGCCTGGGCACCCAGCCCCCTGAGATAGGCCTCTGTCTCCGGCCGTCCCGTAACTGCATGGACCTCATACCCCAGCCCGGCCAGAATCGCCACCGACACGCTACCTACACCCCCGGCAGCACCGGTCACCAGCACAGGACCGGCCCCAGGCGTCAGGCCGCCTTCTTCCAGCGCCATCACGCACAGCATGGCCGTAAGCCCTGCGGTACCAATCATCATAGCCGTACGGGCATCCATGCCTTGGGGCATGGGCACCAGCCAGTCGGCTTTTAGACGCGCCTTCTCGGCCATGCCACCCCAGTGACGCTCCCCCACGCCCCAGCCGGTGAGTACTACCGCATCACCGGGGGAGAAAGCCTCATCCGCAGATTCCAGTACCCGGCCGGCCAGGTCGACACCAGGTACCATCGGGAACTGATTGACGATCTTGCCGGTTCCGGTAATTGCCAGACCGTCTTTGAAATTAAGCGACGAATAGTCCACCGCCACCAGGACTTCGCCCTCGGGAAGGGCCGATTCTTCCAGCGTCCTGACCTGCGCCTGAGTTTTGCCGTCCTGCTGATCCAGTACCAGTGCTCTGAACATATCGCCTCCAATTTGCTGCAATTTCTATTTGTAAGACGAATTAACATTAGGAGTAATTCGTCTATTTGTAAAGCAAATTAACAAATAGGTCATTCTGTGAAATACTGAGCGCCACAACCGGGAGCACAGATGACGAACTCAGCCTTCGAGCCAATAAAACGGGACAACCTTTCGCGTCAGATCGCCGATCAGCTGCGCCGCGCCATTGTCGATGGCGAATTGCGCGCCGATGACCGCCTGCCCACCGAAGACGAACTGGCTCTGCGCTTTAGCGTGTCACGCCCGACCATTCGTGAAGCCCTGAAAATTCTTGCCGCCCAGAACCTGATCCGCTCCAAGCGCGGCCCCACTGGCGGCACCTTTATCAACTGTCCTAGCGTCAACGATTTGAGTGAATCCCTCACCTGCGCCACTACCCTGCTGGTGGGCATGGACGCCTTCAATATGGACGAGGTATTGCAAGCCCGCGAACTGCTGGAGCTGCAATGCTGCCGGCTGGCGGCACAGAACAGAACCCAGGCGCAGCTTGAGCATATGCGCCAGCAACTGGAACTCCAGCGTGACGGTAGCCTGAGCGGCGAAGATTTCTGCGCCTCTGATGTCGCCCTGCACCGCACCCTGGCCGATGCCAGCGGCAATCGTCTGCTCGGATTTGTCATGTTTTCGGTGATCGAGGCCCTGCAGCCGGTGACCAACATGGTGGCACACCGCTTTCGTGACCGGACTCTGGTCAGCACCCAGCATCAGCGCCTGATCGAAGCCCTCGAAAAGCAGGATGCCGATGGCGCCTGTGCCATTGTCACCGAGCAGATCAACGACCTGCGCCAGCACCTTGGCGCTGATTCCTGAACGGGGTAGCATGAGCGCGACTGAAGTCTTGCATCCGACGCCTCGCTGCCGGTAGGCTTTGGCCAACGATTGTTTTATTCTTTCATACCGGTATGACTTCCAGGTGAGGATTGACTGTGGAACAGAACAGCATATGGATCATTGGCGTAGTGGCGCTGGCGGTAGGCGGCCTGATCGGTTACCTGCTGGGGCGCTCGGGTTCTGATGCAGGACAGCGCCAGACACTGAATAATCAGCTCGATGAGGCCAAGGCAGAACTTGCGACCTACAAGCAGGATGTAACCGACCACTTCGAGAAAACCGCCGCACTGGTGAATCAGCTAACCAACACCTACAAGGATGTACACCAGCATCTGGCCAGTGGTGCCCAGACGCTCTGCGACGACGATGCCGCAAGCCTCGCCCTGAATGAGAGCATGCAGGCTAAACTGACCGCCGCACCGGACGCGCCCATTCCAGTCGTGACCGATGTTGTGCCCAACGAAGAAGCCGAAAAGGTGCCTGAGCCTCCGCGGGATTACGCCGCCAAGTCGAGCAAGGATAAAGGCACCCTGTCCGAGGCCTACGGGCTTGAAGATGAAGACGAGGAAGACGAAGAGGAACTGCTCACCGATCCTGCCCACCTTGCCGCGCTGAAAGCCAAAGAGAAAGAAAAGGCCAAAGAAAAAGATAAATTGAGCAAAGGCGATAAAACGCAGGAGAGCCCCAAAGCCAAAACTGCGGACGCCAAAGACTGAGTCCGATATCAAACTGCGCGGCGCAATGCCGCGCAGCAATGAGTGATTCACATCACCTTGAAATAACCACCGCCAGCGCGCTATAGACGTCCGTCAGACCGGATTGTCGATATCAGCAAAGCGCCACTCCAGCCCGAAATGCTGCGCCAGATGTTCCCCCAGCGCCTGTACGCCGTAACGCTCTGTGGCGTGATGGCCGGCGGCGATGTAATGCACACCATGTTCCCGCGCACTGTGTACCGTAGGCTCGGAAATCTCCCCTGACAGATAGGCATCCAGACCCAGCTCCGCCGCCTGCTCGATATAGCCCTGAGCCGCACCAGTACACCAGCCAATGCGTTCAATCTGCTGCGCAGCACCTGGAATGCACAAAGGCTCACGGCCCAGTAATTTAGCGACCTTGGCAGCAAAATCAGCCAGCGACATCGGGGTTTTCAGGCTCCCGGCCAACCCGACTGAGCGCGGGTTACCAGGCTCCAGCGAACCTTCGATCTCCAGCCCCAGAAGCGCCGCCAGCTGCACGTTATTGCCGTATACCGGGTGCACATCCAGCGGTAAATGGTAGGCTAGCAGGCTGATGTCATGCTGCAGCAAGGTCGCCAGGCGGCGCTTCTTGATACCGCGAATACGGCTATCCTCCCCCTTCCAGAAATAACCGTGGTGCACCAGAACAAGATCAGCCTGCCAGGCGACAGCTTCATCCAGCAACGCCTGGCTGGCCGTGACACCACAGAGAATCCGCTGCACCCGACCTCGCCCTTCAACCTGGAGTCCATTGGGGCAGTAATCGGAGATGCTGTTGCTTTGCAGCAACGTATCGCAGTAACGCACCAGCTCATTCAGTTCGATAGACATAGACGTATGATTCCCTATTTCACAACAGCAAGGCTTCAGGAGGCCGGCCGAGAATCCTGCCGTAGCAAGAGCCGACTGATTTTCGATGTGCTTGAAGGCGAGTCGGCGCTCTATTTAACGCAACACAACACAAAAAGCAGCCCCTCTCATTGTTAAAGAGTCAGCAGGTTCGCAGTAAGTTAACTATTGTCCGGCGGTCTCCTAGCCGTATAATTGCATGATTTCATAGTACAATCACCCGGGCTGCCCATGCGAAAGTCTTCCTATCTAATTTGGCCGATTATTACCGGCGTGCTGGCAGCGCTGGTGATACTGCAGCTCTTTCCCGATTTGCTCAGCCCCACGATAACGACCGTTGAGATCCGCGAAGCCCAGCCCCGCCCGGCCGCGCCCGCAGGCCCCGACAGCGGCCCTGTGTCCTACGCCAGCGCGGTAGAAACGGCTGCGCCTGCCGTCGTCAATATTTACACCCGCACACTGATCAAGCCCCGGGAAAATTCGCTGCGCGATGACCCGGTCTTTCGCAACTTCTTTGGTTCCGGCAATCGCCCGCAGCGCGAGCGCATTGAGTCAAGCCTCGGCTCAGGCGTTATCCTCAGCGCCCAGGGTTATATAGTGACCAATAACCATGTCATCGCCAATGCCGACAGCGTGCTGGTCGCGCTGCGTGATGGCCGTGAAACCCAGGCCCAGGTCATAGGCACAGACCCGGAAACGGATTTGGCGATTCTCAAGATTCAGCTGCCAGACCTGCCAAGCATATCTCTCACCTCATCCGAAGCCCTGCGAGTCGGTGATGTGGTGCTCGCCATTGGCAATCCCTTTGGCGTCGGCCAGACCGTGACCATGGGCATTATCAGTGCAACCGGGCGTAACAGTCTGGGGCTCAACACCTATGAGGATTTTATTCAAACCGATGCCGCCATCAACCCGGGAAACTCCGGCGGTGCCCTGGTCGACGCCTACGGCAACCTGATCGGCATCAACTCGGCCATCTTTTCGAAGTCCGGCGGCTCCCAGGGCATTGGTTTTGCCATTCCGTCCAATCTTGCACGCCAGGTCATGCAGGATCTGATCGAGCATCAGCGGGTTATTCGCGGCTGGATAGGAGTGGAAGTACAGGAACTCACCCCGCGCCTGGCCGAAAGCTTCGGCCTTGATAGCGCCCAGGGACTGGTCATCGCCGGTATATTTCGCAATGGTCCCGCTCACCTCGCGGGCCTGCAGCCAGGGGATATAATGACCGCCATCAACGGCGACCTTATTAGCAACAGCCGCACGTCAATGAGCCGCATTGCGACCTTCAAGCCGGGCCAGACGGCCAGCATAGACATACTGCGCAACGGTACTGCGATGCAACTCAAGGTGGAAATTGGAGAACGCCCGCAGGAAAGCGAACGCTAAGCGCGAAGGCTGTGGATAAAAGCCCAGGTATGGAAAAAAAGCGGCTAAGGCACCCGAGGTGCCATAGCCGCTTGCGCATCAGTCCTGCTTAATACGGTACTCAGCGGAACGGGCATGGGCCGTGAGGCCTTCACCGCGCGCCAAAATCGATGCCACGGCACCCATTTTCGAGGCGCCGTCGGCTGAAAACTGAATCAGGGACGAGCGTTTCTGGAAGTCATACACACCCAACGGCGAGGAGAATCGCGCCGTGCCTGATGTCGGCAACACATGGTTCGGCCCCGCACAGTAATCGCCCAGGGCTTCGGCCGTGTAGTGGCCCATGAAAATGGCACCGGCATGGCGAATATCAGGCACCAGCGCCTCCGGGTTATCCACCGCAAGCTCAAGGTGTTCCGGCGCAATCCGGTTGGCCACATCGACAGCCTGAGCCATATCCTTGACATGAATCAGGGCTGCGCGGTTCCGCAGCGAGACTTCAATAATTCCGCGTCTTTCCATCGTCGGCAGCAGGCGCAGGATGCTCTGTTCAACCCTGTCCAGGTAGTCGGCATCCGGGCTCACCAGAATAGACTGCGCATCTTCATCGTGCTCGGCCTGGGAGAACAGATCCATGGCGATCCAGTCAGGATCGGTACTGCCATCGCAGAGCACCAGAATCTCGGATGGGCCCGCGATCATGTCGATGCCGACAACACCAAAGACTGCACGCTTGGCCGTGGCGACATAAATATTGCCAGGACCCACGATCTTGTCGACCCGAGGTACGGTTTCAGTACCGTAGGCCAGGGCCGCAACGGCCTGGGCACCACCGATACAGAAGACCCGGTCAACCCCGGCCAGGGCTGCTGCAGCCAGTACCAGCTCGTTCAGCTCGCCACCCGGGGTAGGCACCACCATGATGATTTCGCCCACTCCAGCAACCTTGGCCGGCAGCGCGTTCATCAGCACCGATGACGGATAGGACGCCTTGCCACCAGGCACATAAATACCCACGCGATCCATGGGGGTGACCTTCTGGCCCAGCATGGTGCCGTCGGCCTCGGTATAGCTCCAGGAATCGCTCTTCTGCCGCTCGTGGTAGTCGCGCACACGCACAGCAGCGGCTTCCAGCGCACTGCGCTGCGCCTGGGGTAACTCTTCCAGCGCCTGCTCAAGGCGCTCCCGGCTGATTTCCAGTTCGGCCATGGATGAAACACCCACTCGATCGAAGCGGTTACTGTATTCCACCACGGCCGCATCGCCCTGGGTGCGTACGCGCCTGAGGATCTCATCCACAGTGGCGTTAACGCCTATATCGGACACAGATTCCCAGGCCAGCAGCTTCTGCAGCGAGGCTTCGAAATCCGCAGCACCTGCATCCAGGCGCTGAATATTCAGTTCGGACATAACTCAGGCTCCACGCCGCGCCACAACAGCCTGTGCCATGCTGTCGACGATCGGCTGTATCAGGTCATACTTCATTTTCATCGACGCCTGCCCCACCACCAGCCTGGAGCTGATCGGTGCGATCAGCTCCAGCGGCTCCAGGCCGTTGGCCCGCAGCGTATTGCCGGTATCGACAATATCAACGATTTGATCGGCCAGCCCCATGATGGGTGCCAGCTCCATGGCGCCATAGAGCTTGATGATATCCACCTGCAGCCCCTGACGCGCAAAGTACTCGCGGGTCAGGTTGACGAACTTGGTAGCGATACGCAGGCGCCCCTTGACCGGTGCGGCCTTGACCAGACCCGCCGTCATCAGCTTGCAGCAGGCGATCTCCAGATCCAGCGGTTCATAGAGGCCCTCGCCGCCATGTTCCAGCAGGACATCCTTGCCGGAGATGCCCATGTCCGCCCCACCGTATTCGACGTAGGTCGGCACATCGGTGGCACGAATGACCACCAGCTTCACATGGTCCTGATTGGTATCGAAAATCAGTTTGCGGCTGCTGAAAATATCCTCAGCCGGCACTATGCCCGCGGCCTCAAGCAGCGGCAGTGTTTCCTTCAGAATGCGCCCCTTGGAGAGCGCAATGGTCAACGGTTGAGTCATAAGTCTAATGTGTCCCTGTCAACCCGGAATCCGAACGATGTGCGCACCCAGCTGGCGCATCTTTTCTTCGATGTGTTCGTAACCGCGGTCAATATGGTAAATACGATCGATCAGGGTGTCACCACGCGCTGTCAGAGCGGCAATTACCAGGCTGGCGGAAGCGCGCAGGTCGGTTGCCATGACCGGTGCACCCTGCAGCTTTTCAACGCCTTCAATCATCGCATTGTGACCATCGATGGTAATTTTTGCGCCCATGCGAATCATTTCCTGCATGTGCATGAAACGGTTCTCAAATACCGTTTCGCGAATCTGACTGACCCCCTGAGCCACCACATTCAGAGCCGCAAACTGGGCCTGCATGTCGGTGGGGAAAGCCGGATAAGGCGCCGTAGTAATACTCACGGCCTTGGGCCTGCGGCCCTTCATGTCGAGCTCGATCCAGTCATCGCCGCTGGTGATTTCAGCACCGGCTTCGGTCAGTTTCTGCAGCACCGCATCCAGGGTATCAGGACGGGTATCGGTGCAGCGCACACGGCCGCCGGTCGCAGCAGCCGCCACCAGATAGGTGCCGGTTTCGATGCGATCAGGCAATACCGAGTAGCTGCCTCCTGCCAGGGATTCAACACCCTGCACCCGAATGGTATCGGTGCCGTGACCCGTAATCTTCGCCCCCATGGCGATCAGGCAGTTGGCCAGATCCACCACTTCAGGTTCACGGGCGGCGTTTTCCAGAATGGTCTCGCCCTCTGCCAGGGTCGCCGCCATCAGAATATTCTCGGTACCGGTCACGGTTACCATATCGAAAAACACCCGGGCTCCCTTGAGGCGACCCTTGCTGCGCGCATGGATATAACCTTCTTCCACCAGAATTTCAGCACCCATGGCCTGCAGGCCGCGAATATGCTGATCAACAGGGCGGCTGCCAATGGCACAGCCACCCGGCAGGGACACCTGAGCCTCGCCAAAGTGCGCCAGCATCGGACCCAGCACGAGGATGGAGGCGCGCATGGTTTTCACCAGATCGTAGGGCGCGTGATACTCGCGAATGGTGCGGGCATCGATCTGTACATTCAGGTTTTCATCCGCGACCACCTCCACGCCCATGCGCCGCAGCAGATCGAGCATGGTGGTTACATCGTTCAGGTGCGGCAGGTTGCTGATATGTACAGGGCCGTCAGCCAGCAGGGCCGAGGCCAGAATAGGCAGCGCAGCATTTTTGGCGCCCGAAATGCGGACTTCGCCATTAAGGATGACGCCGCCTTCAATCTTGAACTTTTCCATCAGGGGTCCTGTCGTTAAAAACGGCTTAGGCTTGCAGCGCTTGCCACTGTTCCGGGGTGTAGGTCTTGATGGTCAGCGCATGAATGGCGCCGCTGGCAATATGTTGCTGCAGGCACTGATATACAAGCTGCTGCTTTTTCACCGGCGTCAGGCCGGCGAAGAGGTCACCTACGACGGTCACCTGAAAATCACAGCCTTCACCAGCGGGGTAAACACTGCAGCCATCAAGCTGAGATTCAATAATCTGCTTTACTTCTTGCGCTTGCATACCGCTCTCCAACACTTATTCTTCAAATCAAAACAGGCGCCGAATAATAGCCGAATGACAGCTAAAACGCGACGCCCTGCAAGGACAGCCCCGGAACAGTTACCGCCTCGCGGTATCTCTGAGCCTGGAACCAGGAAAGCTGATTAAAGACCACCGGCCTGGGAACTGAACAGGTGGCCCAGGCCAACCAGGCGGGCTATAGACAGCAGGTCTTCCGGCACATGGCGGGCCTGCAGATCGATATTGCGCTCCTGCGCTTCGCGCTGACAGCATAGCCAGAGCGACAGCGCAGCACTGTCGACACTGGTGACGGCTGAAAAATCCACCACGCATTTAGACTCACCGCTGGCAATAAGCCGCTCGAGGCGCTCACGCACCCCGGATACGGTTGCAAAACGCAGGTCACCGCTCAGCGCCACCTCATCGGCGGCCTGTACTTCGACAGAAGCCTGCATTAGCTGCCCTCGGTATTGGCCACCCGACTGTCAACCTGGCTTTCCCAGCTGTCGATAGCCTGCTGAATATTGCCATTGTTACGCTCAGCCAGATCGGCAAACTGATTGGTGAACGTCAGGCGCAGGTTGATCCCATCCAGAATAACGTTTACCAGCTGCCACTGACCGTCGCGCTCCAGCATGTAGTTCACCAGGCTGTACTTGGTGCCTGCACTGGAATAGACATTCAGGGTCACAACCTGCTTGTCAGGCTCAGGGCTTTCAGGCCCCTGGGCTGCCACCTCAACGCGGCTGATTTCAAATCCGGCCAGCGCCTTGGTGTAGGTTTTCACCATGGTGTGCTTGAACACTGAGGCAAAATGAGCACGCTCGGCATCATCGGCACGACGGTAGAACTTGCCCATCACGCGCTGCGCTATGTAGTCAAAATCAATCAAGCCGCCCAGGCGCTCTTCAACCTTTACCATGGTGGCATTGAGGGATTCATCGTTATTGATATCGACGCCCTCCTCCAGCAAGGTCACCATGTCCTGGGTCACTTTCTCAACCACACCGCTGGCCGCTTCCCAGCTGGCCTGAGCCGGCAAGGTCGGCAACAGCAATGACAACATCAACGCAACGCTTGTTAACAATCGTTTCATGACAAACCTCACTCACTGACCTTGTTGAAAAGGAATTTGCTTACCAGATTTTCCAGCACCAGTGCTGATTGAGTATTTTCCAGCGCATCGCCGTCCTCGAGCATTTCATCATCAGCCCCTGGAGTAATGCCGATATACTGTTCACCCAGCAGGCCCGCTGTCAGGATCTGTGCCGAACTGTCGCGACTCAGATAATCCACCGAACTGTTAATATCCATTGCAACCACAGCCATCAGCATACGCTCGTCAATCTCAATGGACTTGACCTGACCAATCTGCACACCGGACAGCGTCACCTTGGCCCTGGGCGCCAGACCACCTATGTTCTCGAACCGCGCCAACACGCGATAGCTACTCCCGCTATCAGACACTTTCAGTCCGCTGACATTCAGTGCCAACAGAATCAATGCCAGGATCCCTGTCAGCATGAAACCGCCAACGCTGATCTCCACCACCCTCGTACGCATCCTAAAAATCTCCAAACATCAAAGCGGTGAGAATAAAATCGAGCCCCAGTACCCACAGCGACGCATACACCACGGTACGCGTTGTCGCCTGGCTGATCCCCTCGGAGGTCGGCACACAGTCATAGCCCTGGTATACCGCCACCCAGGTCACAACGAAACCGAATACCACCGACTTGATCAGGCCATTGAGGACATCATCATAGAAGTCCACCGACTGCTGCATATTGGCCCAGAAAGAACCCTCATAGATTCCCAGCCAGTCAATGCTGACCAGGGCTCCGCCCCAGACACCAACGGTTGAGAAAATGGCTGCCAGTATTGGCAGACAGATAAAACCGGCCCAGAAACGCGGTGCAATAATGCGCCTGTAGGGATCAACCCCGATCATTTCCAGGCTGGACAACTGCTCGGTGGCCTTCATCAGGCCAATTTCAGCGGTAAGGGCAGACCCCGCACGGCCGGCAAACAGCAGCGCCGTGACCACGGGACCCAGTTCGCGCACCAGACTCAGTGCCACCATCTGACCGACGGCCTGTTCGGAGCCATAGCTCACCAGAATGGTGTAACCCTGCAAACCGAGCACCATGCCGATAAAGGTGCCCGACACCAAAATGATAACCAGCGACAACACACCCACGAAGTAGATCTGTTTCAGCAACAGCGGAAACATCACCATCGGCCGGGGTCGCGCGATAAGTACGTGCGCCAGCAAGGACCCGGAGCGGCCCAGGGCAGACAGCCCTTCCAGTCCGATATGGCCCAGCGCCTGAAGGCGATCCAGCATCCTTTAGAACCCTTTCATCAATTCGGCCTGGTAGTCACCGGCCGGAAAATGGAATGCGACAGGACCGTCCGGCAACCCGTGCATAAACTGTTTCACCTGTTCGGACTCATCGGCCCGCAACTCCGCCGGCGTGCCGCTGGCAATCACTACACCACCCGATACCAGATAGATGTAATCAGCTATACCAAGGGTTTCCTGAATGTCATGTGAAACGATGATACTGGTATGTCCCAGCGCCTGGTTAAGACGCCGGATCAGATTGACCAGCACCCCCATGGCGATAGGGTCCTGCCCGGTAAAGGGCTCGTCGTACATAACGATATGCGGATCCAGCACTATGGCCCGTGCCAGCGCCACGCGCCGCGCCATGCCACCAGACAGCTCGCTGGGCATCAGAGCCTGGGCACCGCGCAAGCCCACAGCCTGCAATTTCATCAGCACCACATCACGGATCATGTCCTGCGGCAAGTCAGTGTGCACTCGCAGCGGGAAGGCCACATTCTCGAACACCGTCATGTCGGTGAACAGAGCGCCGCTCTGAAACAGCATGCCCATGCGTGCGCGCACCTCAAACAGGTCCGCCCGCGACAGTGTGGGGATATTGTCACCTTCAAGCTCAATGCGTCCGGTATCGGGCAGCAGCTGGCCCCCGATCAGTTTGAGCAAGGTGGTTTTACCCGTTCCCGAAGGTCCCATGATCGCAGTAATCTTGCCGCGCGGGATCTGCATGTTCAGATCGCGGAAGATGGAGCGTTCGCCACGGGAAAAACTCAGGTTACTGATATTGATTGTGAAATCTTCGATGTTTTCCATATATGAAGCAGCAGGTCAGCCTTGAGCCTGCCGTGGTCTTCGCCCTGGCAGATTAAAAGGCTGAAATATATCATTGCAGCGCACAAACCGGAAATTTTACTTGGCCTGCACCACCCACAGAGCGCGATTTCCGGCTCCGCGCTTGCACGGACTTGCCATTCTGTTCTAATAGATGCCCTGCGCAGCCTGCCACGGGGCCTGTGCCTTAGTGTGCAGCCAGATTCAGACCGCTGCCGGGAGCTGATCTTTACCGCGCCCGCCATGCTTGAGTGCCGAAAGTCCGGCACTGCTCAGTCCGGCACTGCTGTACACTGTGCGTATTTTACAAGCCACGACCACTTAACAACCCGCAAGGCCGAATTCGATGAGCGAACCCTTCGACTATCTCAGCACCGCACGCCGCACCATCGAACTGGAGCGTGACGCTGTATCCGACCTGCTTAATCACCTGAACGGCGATTTCACCCGCGCCTGCGACCTGCTGCTTGCCTGCGAGGGCCGTGTAATCGTCACCGGCATGGGCAAGTCCGGCCATATCGGCAACAAGATAGCCGCGACCCTGGCCAGCACGGGCACCCCGGCGTTTTTTGTCCACCCGGGTGAAGCCAGCCACGGCGACATGGGCATGATTACCGGCAAGGATGTGGTCATAGCGCTGTCCAACTCCGGCGAAACCTCTGAAGTCGTAACTATATTGCCGCTAATCAAGCGCATGAATGCCCCCCTGATCAGCATCACGGCCAACCCCAACTCCACCATGGCCCAGGCCTCGGATGCCAGCCTGCACATAGGCGTTGAGCGCGAAGCCTGCCCGCTGGGTCTGGCACCCACCTCCAGCACCACGGCCCAGCTGGTGATGGGGGATGCACTGGCTATAGCCCTGCTGGAAGCCCGCGGCTTCAGTGCTGAAGACTTTGCCTTTTCCCACCCCGGCGGTAGCCTGGGGCGCCGCCTGCTGCTCAAGGTCAGCGATCTGATGCACACCGGCGACGATATCCCCTGCGTCAGCAGCGATACCTCAATCAATCAGGCGCTGCTGGAAGTCACCCGCAAGCGCCTGGGCATGACCGCGGTGACCGACAGCAACGGCGCCCTCTGCGGTCTGTTTACCGATGGCGACCTGCGCCGTACCCTGGATCGCGACATCGACTTGAAGAACACAGCCATCAGCGAAGTCATGACGCCGGACTGCACCACCGTCGCCGCCGGCATCCTGGCCGCCGAAGCACTGCAGGTGATGCAATCTCGGCAGATCAATGCCCTGCTGGTGGTGGACGAGCATCGTCGCCCGATCGGCGCCCTGAACATGCACGACATGCTGAAAGCCGGAGTCATCTGATGAGTTATTTCAACACATCCGCAGCGCTCTCCGGTGAACTGATTGAACGTCTGCGCAAGGTTAGCCTGGCGGTATTTGACGTTGATGGCGTCCTCACCGATGGCCACCTTAACTTTCTGCCCGATGGCACCGAAGTAAAAAGCTTCAACACCCTGGATGGCCTGGGTATCAAGCTGCTACAACAGGCCGGCATCGAAACCGCCATCATCACCGGGCGCCGTTCGCCTCAGGTGGAGATGCGCGCCAAGGCGCTGGGGATTACCCACCTGCTGCAGGGGCGCGAAGACAAACTGGTCGCACTGAAGGAAATCTGGGCCCAGACGGCACACGGCAGCGATACCACCGCCTATATCGGCGATGACTGGCCGGATCTTGCTGCCATTCGCGCCGTTGCCTTTGGCGCCACTGTTCCCAACGGCCATCCGCTGATGCTGCAGCATGCACACTGGTGCACCCAGCGCGCAGGCGGTGCCGGCGCCGGACGCGAATTCTGCGAGCAGATACTCAGCGCCCGCGGCCAGCTCGAGTCTATTGTCAGCGAGTACCTCTAGATCATGCTGAGCAGCCGGACGCGTCTTATCCTCGCCACCGCCCTGCTGGCACCGATACTGCTTTACTGGGGAGCCGATCGCGCCCCTACTGAAGCGCCTGCGCCCGAGCTAACGCCCGGTACCGCCGATACGGACTACTATCTGCGTGATGCCACCATTCGCCAGTTCGATGTCACGGGTCAGCTGCATCAGGAGCTCAGGTCGCCGCAGCTCGAGCACTATCCAGAGCCAGGCGAGCTGCGTGCCCAAACGCCGGATATAGTCCTGTTTCGCAATGATAGCCGCGGTGAGGTGCTGATCAGCGCCCAGCAGGGCCGGATGCAGGACAGCAACGAGCAGGTCTGGCTCAACGGCACTGTGCGTGTAAAGAGCAGCGCTGACAAAGACGCCAGCGGTACACCTCTGCGACTGGAAACAGAGGCACTGACCCTGGTGCCATCAGAGCAATTTATCGAAACAGACACCGCCGTCACGCTGTTTAGCCAGGGGGGTGAAACCCGGGCCAATGGCATGAGGGCTTACCTGAATAGCCGCCAAGTCGAGCTACTGTCCGATGTCGAGGGACGCTATGAAACCAAATAACACCCGCCTCTGGCTGGCAGCCCTGCTGTCCCTGAGTTTTTCCGGCACCAGCCTGGCCCTGCCAACCGATCGTAACCAGCCGATCCACGTCAGCGCCGATACCGCCACCATTGATGACAACACCGGCATCACCACCTATAGCGGTAACGTCGAGATTGCTCAGGGCACGCTTAAGATCAATGCCCGCAATGTCGACCTGCACCGCAGCGAGTCCGGCGTCAGCCGCATTCTGGCCACAGGCGATGTCAAGTTTCAGCAACAGGCGGCCAAAGACAAACCTGTGACCAACGCCTATGGCGAGCGTATGGACTACCAGGTCACTCGCCAGGAAATCACCATCACCGGCCAGGCCCGGGTGGTGCAGCAGAAAGACACTTTCACCGGCCAGAAAATCGTCTATAACCTTGAGAAGTCCCTGGTTAACGCCTTCAGCGGCGAAAGCGGTCAGGGCCGTGTGCAGATGGTCATACAGCCCAAAGGGGCGGCTCAATGACCAGCACACTGGAAGCTCGCCAGCTAGCCAAAAGCTACAAGGGGCGGGCTGTTGTACGGGATGTTTCACTGTCGCTTAAAAGCGGCCAGATTACAGGCCTGCTGGGACCCAATGGCGCCGGCAAGACCACCTGCTTTTACATGATTGTCGGGCTCGTTAACGCTGACAAGGGGCAGGTACTGCTCAACGGCACGGACATTACCTCCCTGCCGATGCATGGTCGGGCTCGCAAGGGCTTGGGCTACCTGCCCCAGGAAGCGTCCATTTTTCGCAAGCTCAGCGTGCGCGACAACCTGATGGCCATCCTCGAGACTCGCAAGGACCTGGACCGTGCCGGCCGCGAGAAGCGCCTGGAGCAACTGCTGGAAGAGTTTCATATCGTGCATATCCGCAACAGCCTGGGCATGGCACTCTCCGGCGGCGAACGCCGCCGCGTCGAGATAGCCCGCTGCCTGGCCACGGAGCCGACCTTTATCCTGCTCGACGAACCCTTCGCGGGGGTCGATCCGATTTCGGTCAACGATATCAAGAACACCATCCGCCACCTGCAGACCAAGGGCATCGGCATCCTGATCACCGATCACAATGTGCGCGAAACCCTCGATATCTGCGAACACGCTTATATCGTCAGCGAAGGCGGCATTCTGGCCGAGGGCACACCGACGGACATTATCGCCAACAAGCAGGTCAAGGCCGCTTACCTGGGCGAACAATTCAGGCTTTAATGCCTGCCCTGGTGAGATATTTTTTTAGTGTTGCATGACCACTGCGGCAGTGTTTCTTCAGTCTGCAGGGCAGATAGACGACGCTCAGGCCCGGTTAGGCATATAATGCACAGCAACTCGACCCACTCCCACAGATAACGCAGTCTTTCTATGAAGCAAGGGCTCCACCTAAAAATTGGTCAGCACCTGACCATGACGCCCCAGCTGCAGCAGGCCATTCGCCTGCTTCAGCTGTCGACACTCGACCTCCAGCAGGAAATTCAGGAAGCGCTCGAAAACAATCCCATGCTCGAGTCCTCCGATGAGGATCACGACGAAGCACCGGATGCCGATTACAACGAGCACCAGAACTCCGAGGCCCCACAAAAGGTCAATGAGAGCGAAGGCGAACGCGCCAGTGCGGAAAACTCCGACAGTGACGACAGCCCCCAGGCCGAAGACAACTGGAATGAAAGCATCCCCGAAGAGCTTGGCACCGACAGCTCCTGGGACGATACCTTCCAGAGCAGCCAGCCCAGTGGACCTGCGCGCGATGACGACGGCTCCATGGAGTCCAACGACACGGCGGAGGAAACACTGCAGGATCACCTGGAGTGGCAGCTCAACCTGACACCCATGAGTGACCTGGACCGCCTTATCGCCACCGGCATTGTCGATGGCATCGATGCCAACGGCTACCTGCGCATCTCTCTGGATGAGCTGCTGGATCACTTCAAGCAGGAAAACCCGGCAGACTTTGAAGACATCGACTCCGACGATATCGAAGCTGTACTGCACCGCATTCAGCAGTTCGACCCCCCCGGTGTCTGTGGCCGTGACCTGGGCGAATGCCTGGCCATTCAGCTGCGCCAGATGCCGGAATCGACCCCCTGGCGCAAGGAAGCCATTCGCGTCGTCAGCGAGTTTATCCAGCTGCTTGGCAGCCGGGATTACAAACAGCTGATGCGCCGCACAAGGCTGAAAGAACACCAGTTGCAGGAAGTCATACTGCTGATCCAGAGCCTGAACCCACAGCCCGGCGCCAGCATCACCGCCAGCACCGCCGAGTACGTCATACCCGACGTTGTGGTCACCAAGGTCAAAGGCTTCTGGACGGTAATACTCAACCCCGACACGGCGCCGCGCCTGCGCATCAACACCCAGTACTCGGACCTGATCCGGCGCGCCGACAACAGCTCCGACAACACCTACCTGAAGAACCACCTGCAGGAAGCACGCTGGTTCATCAAGAGCCTGCAGAGCCGCAACGAAACCCTGCTGAAGGTATCGCGGGAAATCGTTGCCCGCCAGGAAGGCTTTCTCGAACAGGGCGAAGAAGCCATGCAGCCACTGGTGCTGCACGATATCGCCGAAGCTGTCGAGATGCATGAGTCCACGATATCCCGGGTCACCACCCAGAAATACATGCACACCCCCCGGGGCATCTTCGAGCTGAAGTATTTTTTCTCCAGCCATGTGGGCACCAGTGATGGCGGTGCCGCCTCCTCCACCGCTATTCGGGCGCTGATAAAACGCCTGGTGGCAGCAGAAAGCACCATCAAGCCACTGAGTGACAGCAAGATCGCCACACTGCTTGACGAGCAGGGTTTTCAGGTCGCCAGGCGGACTGTGGCGAAATACCGTGAAGCAATGAATATTGCACCTTCTAATGAGCGCAAGCGTCTGGTTTAATTGAGATGCAAACAAGGCGATCTTTCGCCGCTGTTGACTAGGAGAGAACTATGCAGATTAACATCACAGGACATCACGTCGAACTCACCGATGCACTGCACGAGTATGTACATAGTAAATTCGGCAAGCTAGAGCGGCACTTTGACAACATCACCAATGTTCAGGTTACCCTGAGTGTAGAAAAACTGCGTCAGCAGGCCGAAGCCGATGTTCATCTTGCAGGAGGCAAGTTGTTTGCGACCCACGAACACCAAGACATGTACGCCGCCATCGATGGCCTGACCGACAAGCTTGACCGTCAGATCATCAAGCACAAAGAAAAAACCAAAAACCACAAATAACGGTAAATAAATAAGCCCATGTATCTGCATGAACTGCTGACCCCCGCCCTTACATTCTGCAACCTTGATGGGGGCAGCAAAAAACGTGTACTGGAAACGGCCAGTAAACTGATCGCCGAGCAGGCACAAGGGCTGGCCGCTGAAGAAATCTTCAGCGGCCTGATCGGCCGCGAACGACTTGGCAGCACCGGTATAGGCAGCGGTATAGCCATACCCCATTGCCGACTCGAAAGCGCCACCCAGCCCACCGGCATGATGATCAAGCTCGCCGAACCTATTGATTTTGACGCCATCGACAACCAGCCGGTGGATCTTCTTTTTGTACTGCTGGTGCCCTCCGAAGCCAGCGATGAGCATTTGCAGACTCTGGCCATGCTGGCCGAGCTCTTCAGCCGCGAAGAAGTACTTACAGCACTTCGTGATACCACCTCTGACCAGCAGCTATTCGATACGGCTCTGCGTCTGGCATCGCACTGAGCACAGATCCCATGCCTCAACCTCAGCTGGCACTCGTTCCCACAGCATCCCTGATGGTATCGCCATGAAACTGGTGGTCATCAGCGGCCTGTCCGGCTCCGGCAAAAGCACAGCGCTGCAGGCACTGGAAGATGTCGATTTCTACTGCATCGACAATCTTCCTGCGCTGCTGCTGCCCAGCCTGATCGAGCAAATGCTGAAAGATCCGATGCCGCCGGAGAAACTGGCGGTCAGTATTGATGCCCGCAACCTGTTGAGCAACCTGCGCCAGTTTCCCAAACTGCTAAAAAGCATGCGCACGCGTTATGCCGAGGTCAATACCGAAGTCCTTTACCTGGATGCCTCGGACCCGACACTGCTCAAACGTTACAGTGCCACGCGGCGCAAGCACCCGCTTTCCGGCGAGAGCACCGGCCTGCAGCAGGCGATTGGAAATGAGCGACTACTGCTCGAACCCATCGCCAACATGGCTGACCTGCGCATCGATACCACCCGCCTCAAGCTGTACGACCTGCGGGACAGTATCAAGCTGCGCGTGTCCCAGCGCACCGAACAGCAGCTCTCGGTGCAGTTCGAATCCTTTGGCTTCAAGCACGGCGTACCGCTGGATGTCGACTTCACCTTCGACGTGCGGGTACTGCCCAACCCTTTCTGGATTCCGGATCTGCGCGGTTTTACCGGCCTCGATGCCCCCGTCATCCGCTTCCTTGAACAGGCACCTGAAGTGGCGGAAATGACCGGCGACATCCGCGACTTCATCGCCAAATGGCTACCGCGTTTCAAGAGCAACAACCGCAGCTATATCACCATCGGTATCGGCTGCACCGGCGGGCAGCACCGCTCGGTCTTTATCGCAGAGCAACTCGCTGGTCATTTCCGGCGGTCTGTGGATAATGTGCATGTCCGTCACCGCGAACTGAGTTAACCGCGGGACAAATGGATATATTGAGCGAGGACTAGCCCCGGCATGATCGAAAAGCACGTTACTATTATAAATAAGCTGGGTCTCCACGCCCGTGCTGCCGCCAAGCTCATCAGCACCACCGGGAAATTTTCCAGCCAGATTCGCATCATCAAGGATGGTCGTGAAGTCGACGGCAAAAGCATCATGTCTGTGATGATGCTCGCCGCCAGCAAAGGCACCGAATTGCTGATTCGCGCCGAGGGCGAAGACGAGCAGGCCGCCATTGATGCCGTTAGCGCCCTCATCGACGACTATTTTGGCGAAGGCGAATAAAAAACCTGTTTTTGCACCCCGCCCGACGCCCGTCCCCGCTGATACCCGCCAACTGATTCCGGTATACTGTGACCCCAGCCCGAGCCGCCCAGCGCGGCCTCCGTGGCAAAGCCATTTGAGTTCTTCTTCCCTACCAGCCCCCAGGGCAGCGCAAGGATGTCATGAGCAGCAAAGAGCCACTCTCCCCTATTGAACGACTGAACGCCGCCATGGACAGCGGTGAACTGCGTCAGGTGCGCCATACGCTGAACAACAGCATGCGCCCGGTGGAGATCGCCCATCTGCTGGACAAGTCCCCACCCAAGGAGCGCCAACTGCTCTGGGGTTTGGTCAACAAGGATCTGGAAGGGGATGTGCTGCAACACCTGGGCTACGACGTCCAGGCCGAAATTCTCAGCCGCATGGAAACCCGGGAAGTTCTTGAGATCACCGAAGGTCTGGACATTGACGACATGGCCGACCTGCTGCAACAGCTGCCCGAGCGCATCATGCGCGAACTGCTGCAGACCATGGATATTCAGAACCGCACCCGGGTCGAGCAGGTCCTGTCCTATGACGAGGACACCGCCGGCGGACTGATGAACACCGACACCGTGACCATCAGACCGGATATCACGGTGGAAACGGCGCTGCGCTATATTCGCCGCCACAAGGAAATACCGGACATGACCGACAGTCTGTTCGTGGTCAGCCGCAAAGATGCCTATATAGGCATCCTGCCCCTGACCAAACTGCTGGTGTCGGATCCCGACATGCTGGTGCGCGAAATCATGAACACCGACATCGAGCCCATAGAGGCTACGATGACGGATAGCGAAGTCGCCCAGCTGTTCGAACAGCACGACCTGATCTCTGCGCCTGTCATCGACGAAGACGGAAAATTGCTCGGTCGTATTACCATCGATGACGTGGTCGACGTTATCCGTGAGGATGCCGACCACTCCCTCATGAGCATGGCGGGTCTGGGGGAGGACGCAGACACCTTTGCACCACTGATGCGAACGACCCGCAACCGTGCCATCTGGCTGGGTATCAACCTGCTCACCGCCTTCATTGCCTCGGCGGTGATTGGCATGTTTGAAGCGACCATCGAAAAAGTCGTGGCCCTGGCCGTACTGATGCCAATCGTCGCCTCCATGGGCGGTATCGCCGGTAGCCAGACACTAACACTGGTCATTCGTGGTCAGGCACTGGGCCACGTGGAGCGTACCAATATCCGCTGGCTGCTGAATCGCGAGCTGGTCGCCGGCGCCCTTAACGGCCTGCTCTGGGCCGCCGTGGTCGCTGCAGTCGCCATTATCTGGTTTCAGGATATTTACATCGGTGGCATTATCGCCGCCGCCATCGTTATCAATTTGATAGCCGGCGCTTTGGCCGGCACTCTGCTGCCCATTGGCCTCAAGGCCGCCGGCATAGACCCGGCCCTGGCCGGCAGCGTTTTGCTCACCACCATTACCGATGTTGTAGGCTTCTTCGCCTTCCTCGGACTGGCTACCTACTTTTACAGTTAAAGAACCGACCTATGACTAACGAAGAAGATTTTGATCCGATAGACCCCGCCGACCAAGACGAAGAGCTGATCAGCAAAAGCCAGGCCAAACGCGATATGCACGCGCTGCAGGACCTGGGTAAAAAGCTGGTCGCACTGAACAAGGATCAGCTGGCCAAAATCCCGATGGACGAGACCCTGCGCGAGGCGGTGAATGAATGCCGTCGGCTGAAAAAGGGCGAAGCCATTCGCCGCCAGCTGCAATATATCGGCCGCCTGATGCGCCTGGCCGATACCAGCGGCATCAGCCAGACAATGGACAGTTTTGAGGCGGGCAAGCAGGCCCACGACGCCCACTTCCATCGCCTGGAACGCTGGCGTGATCGCCTGATCAACGGCACGCCCGACGACCTGACCGACTATGTGGCAGCCTTCCCCCACGCCGATATTCAGCATCTGCGCCAGTTGATACGCAACGCCCAGCGCGAGGCTCTGCAGCAGAAACCGCCGGCCAGCTCCCGCAAGCTGTTCAAGTATTTGCGCGAACTGGCTGAAGTGCCCAACTGATCTGGCTTAGCCAAGCCAGGATCACAATCGAAAAAGCCGGAGCTGCACTGTGCAGCTCCGGCTTTTTACTGTGACCCTCAGGCGCTGATACAGCGCCGTTTAGGCGTTATTCTATAACCGCCACGCGCCCATGCTCGCTCACCGGCATGCGCTGACGCAGGCGATGTAGCTCAGCCAGATCAATCTCGGCACTGCACCAGCCCTCACCAAAAGCAAGCTCAGCTCTAAGCTCACCCCAGGGATCGACGATCATCGAATGACCCCAGGTTTCACGCCCTCTACCATGTTGGCCACCCTGATTGGCCCCCAGCACATAGCACTGAAACTCAACCGCCCTAGCCCGCAATAATAACTCCCAGTGTGCGGCACCGGTAACCGCGGTAAAGGCCGATGGCACGCTGATCAACTCGGCGCCGGCATTGCGCAAACGCTGGTAGTGATCGGCAAAGCGCAGGTCGTAACAGATGCTCAGCCCCAGGCGTCCGCAGGGTGTGTCGACAATAACTATCTCAGTGCCAGGCTCGATATAGGCGGATTCGCGATAACTCTGCTGCGCATCCGCCACTTCTACATCAAACAGATGCCGCTTGTCGTAACGCGCCCGCTGCCGCCCCTGATCATCGAATACGAGGCTGGCGGAACGTACCCTCCCATCGGCCACCTCTGTGCCATCATCTCGCAGCATAAGCGGCACTGAACCTGCGACCAGCCAGACACCAGCATCCCTGGCCAGAGCACCCAGGCGCTGCTGTAGCTCGCCCTGACCCTGGGCAGCGGCCAGGGCTCGCAAGCCGGATGAGTCGAACAGGGCAAAATTCTCCGGCAATAGCACCAGCCGCGCACCGTCGACGGCGGCCGCGCGCACCAAACGTTCGGCAGCGCTGAGATTGGCCTCAAAATCGGGCCCCGAGACCATCTGAACCAGAGCGCAGCGCGACATTTTCACCTCCAGCCTGAAACGTAATTTACCGCTGACCTGTCGAACAGCAGGCCAGACTATTGAGCTTTATCAGGGCGACGCCGAACGCATGACCGACACATCGGGATCATTCCAGTCACCGGACACGCGATAGCGAATCGATGTCACCTTTTCCAGCTTGTCACCAATGAGCTTGTCGATCAGGAACATGGCACCGGCCACCTGGGGCGCCCCCAGCAGCACCGCCGCCAGCGGTATATTACTCGTCAGCGGCAAGGTCACTTCCATTTCCTGCTCCACGGTTTCACTCAGCAGATTAAGACTACCGGTCATGGTCATGTCGGCAGAAGGCCCCTGCAGGCGCAGCGGCTCAAGCGTACGGGCCTGGCCACGCTCAAAGCGATAGCGGCCCGACAGGCTGTCGTAGGCGAGGCCACTTTTCAGCAGGTCGGAAAAATCCAGCTTGAAGCGTCGTGCCAAGCTGTTGAGGTTGAGAATACCGAAAATGCGCAGGATATTACTGGCGCCACCGCTTTCGATAATGCGCCCATCCTCCAGCCTGAAGGCCAGCTCGCCCTGCGCCTGGGCCAGTGAAATATCCCAGGGTCGGCGTAACCAGCCCAGCTGCAGATAGGCATCGGTGCTGTCAGAGGCAAGCACGCGACCGCTCCCCCAGGCCTCCAGCAGAGTAGCAATATCGCCCCCTTGCAACTTGAGGGTCAGCTCAGTACTAATGGCCGGCAGTTCGCGCCAGCTACCCTCGCCACGAACCTCAAGGCCGCCGATATGCCCCTCAATCGCTTCAATTGCCAGACGTCCCGTTTGCGGGCGCAACCCAAACTGCCAGCGCCCGAGATTGCGCGGCCCCAGACTCAGACTGCTGATGCTGACATCCACCGCCGGCATACCACCAAGGTCGATAGGCTCGGGAGCCGCTGCCTCGACGCCCTGTGGCAAGGTCGCAGACGGGCCAGCGCTGGGCTTGGGCTCAGGCAGGTTCAGCGCCTTGACCTGCAACCGATAAGGCTGCCCTGGCTGTAGCGGCCAATCCAGGGTCGCATCCAGCTGTGCACTCTGCACATACAACTGCCAGGGCGCAGTACCCAGATGTACACTGGCCTGAGTGAATGTCATGCCACGCACATTCAGCTCGCCAACCTGAATATCCACCGCTCGCAGCGCCAAAGGCCCATCAGTGACTGCCGCGCCCGAGCTCGCGGCGTCACCAGCAAGCCCATCCAGCCAACCCTGGGCCTGCAGGAAGGCCTCCAGCTGATCGGTGCTTAAAGACTCGATGCGTCCATCAACCCAGAGCCCGGCCGACAGCGGCAATTCCGGGCGCCCGCCACCCAGTGTCACACGGCCAAAACCCTGCAGCGGCTGCGCTATGCCGAACACGGCCCGCAAACGCTCGTCGTAGTTAAGTCGCACTGAGCCTTCATTCAACCCCACCACCACCGATAGCGGGCGAAGCTCTGCTGCCTGCTTGCCAAGAAAACCGGGCCAGGGCACCACAACCCCCACAAGATCACTGCTAATCACCAGCCGATTGCAGTCGTCAGCACCACTGCACAACTCAAGACGGGCGTTATAGGCCGCTGTGCCGCCAAGGTCACGCAGAATATCCAGCTCGCTCCATTGCACCAGCTGAGCCATGGGCAGCTCACCGGCCAGACTCACACGGGTACGCCAGGGCTCAGTACCGGGAGTAGTGATCTGCCCCCGTACCGGCTGGCCAAGCATATTGCCATCGAGCCGCTCGCTGCGAAGGCCCTTTTCCGTGCTGTAGTGCAGATCACCATGAAGATCAGAAAATGCCAGGCGCAAGGCTTCAGACTCAAGTGTTCCATTAGCCAGGCGTGTCGCAACCGCGACACTGGGCAGCGGCTTGCCATCAAGCGGAATACTCAGTCGCAAAGCCGTCTCGGCAGGGCCGCTGAGCTTCCACTGCGCCAGCGCGTCCCCCACCAGCGGACGCAAGGGAGATTCCATCAGCAGGCGATGGATATCGGCGGCATCCCCGCCAAGCTGCCCGTCGATCTGCAAGGGGGCATCAGGTCCCTGCAAATAGACCCGCGCATACTCGACCTGGGAGTCCATCAGCCGCCCCTCCTCCACCTCAACCAGCAGCGACTGATCACGCAGCATGACGAAAGCCTTGCTGTTGCGTACCGCGGGCCAGCCGGGCTGATAGGCCATATCGGCCTGCTCCACATCGAAGAACATCTGCACTGTGAGTGCGACGTCATCATCCAGTCGCTTGGTTCCGCCGTGCAGCAAAAACCCGCCCTGCTGCACACGCCCGCCCTGAATAGCGCCGGCGAGCCAGTCATACAGGCCGCGCCCGACCGCGTCCGGCGGCACATAGTTGGCCGTTTGCAGCGCATCGCTGTCGGTCATGCCGATCATGAGAGTCAGTTCAGTCTGCTCTTCATGGGCATAGGGCAGACGCATGCTGAATCGCCCCGCCGCCGACACCGAGGCGTTGGTCAGGTGCAGCAGTTCGCTGCCTATCACCACGGCGTCCTGCTCCAGCGACCAGCGCACTATGCCATCGGCCTTGTCATACTCCCAGCCACGGTCGTAGAGCTCGGGGAAAAACAGCTCGAAATCGGTCGTGGCCAGATGAATACGACCGCCGCGCAGGTTCGCATCCAGCCGACCACTAACACCGCTGACACGGGGCGCACCCCAGGCCGCCTCGCTCGAAAGACGGTCAAGATCCGCCTGCAATTCGAAGCCGCTCCAGTCGTGATTTTCCGGCCAGTTGGCGCGAAATCGCGTCAGCACACCGGTTGGCGCCAGCGGCAGCAAAGCCTCTTTAAGACCCTCGGGCAGAAAGGGCTGCAGCTGCAGCCAGTGCGCCAGCGGCGCAAGATCAATGCCGGAGCCTGCAATCTGGCCGGGCTTTAGCTCTCCGTCCTGCCAGAGCGCCTCCAGCAGCAACTGTGGCACCGCAAGCCCAGCGCCGGCACTGTTCAGCGCCAGATCATTGAGCTGCAACTGATAACGGTCACCACTGCGCAGGAGTGCAAAATCGGTGCGAGCTGCGCTGATATCAGGAAGATTCGGGGATGCAGCGGAGAACTCAGCCACCGCGACATTTCCCTGCAGAGTCTCCAGCCGTCCCTGCGAGAAACGCCCCCAAAACTCGGTACTGGCTCGCAGGCTATCGATCTGAAACGGCAACAGATCCAGATTCAGCAGATCCGGGCCCAGCTCATCCAGCGACAGGTAAAAGTCATAGGGCGCATTCAGCAAATCATCGCCGCTACCGCGAGTTTCAATGGCAAAACGCACAGCCCCCTTGTCCCCCGCCGCCGGCAGTACCAGTGAGCCACCCAGTTGATGCTCGCGACTGCTGTTCTGCAACAGCAATTCGGGGGCACGCAGCACCCGGGGGTCGCCGGATTCTGGCAGCAAAGTGAGCTGTACATCGGAAAGGGTGACTTTGGGCTGAATCATGGCCAGGCCCAGCATGCGACTCAAGGCGTCGACCTTGAGGCCAGTGTCGCCGGCATCCTCACCGGGGCCAGGTAACCAGCGACCCTCGCGCTCACGCAAGGTCAGCTGCAGGCCGCTAAGCTGCGCCTGCCGGAAGACCGGAATCAGATTGACAATAGAGGCTGGCAGGTCAAGCTCGACACTTAGATGGTCAAAACGGGCACGCACTTCAGGCCCGGAATCGGTATCGCCAACGGTGCCAGCACCTGGATCAGCAAAAAAGCGCACGCCGCTCACTGAAAGCTGCGGCCAGCGACCGCTCCAGTGCGCGTCTATGCGCTCGATATCCAGCGGCACGCCGAGCTGCTCACTGAGCAGCACCGACAGTTGCTCGCGATATTCGCTGACTGCCGGCAGGAACTGACGCAGCAGCGTCACCAGCAGGGCCACAAGCAACAGCAGACCAGCACAGAACCAGCCCAGCCTGCCCAGCACAGACCCCAGCCTGATGTTCACGCCGCGCTCCGTTTAGCGCAGCACGACGTCGAACTGCTCTGGACTGTAGAGCGTTTCGACCTGAAAACGAATGGTTTTGCCGATAAAGGCCTCAAGCTCCGCCAGATGCTCGGATGCATCGTCCAGCAGATAATCCACCACCGTCTGGGCTCCAAGCACCAGGTAGGAATCGGTATCGTAAGCGCGATGCTGACGCAGGATTTCACGGAAAATATCGTAGCAGACGGTTTCTGCCGTCTTGATCATGCCCCGTCCCTGACACTGGGAACAGGCATCGCACAACACCTGTTCGAGACTTTCCCGGGTGCGCTTGCGGGTCATTTCGACCAGACCCAGCTCAGAGACACCGGTGACCTTGCACTTGGCGTGATCTTTTTCCAGCACCCGTTCCAGCGTCCGCAACACCTGACGCTGATGGTCGGAATCTTCCATATCGATAAAATCGATAATGATAATGCCGCCGAGGTTACGCAAGCGCAGCTGACGCCCGATGGCAGTGGCCGCCTCCAGGTTAGTCTTGAAGATGGTTTCTTCCAGATTACGGTGACCAACAAAGCCGCCAGTGTTGATATCCACCGTGGTCATGGCTTCGGTCTGATCAAAAATCAGATAACCACCGGATTTCAACTCGACCTTGCGTCCCAGGCCACGCTTGATTTCCTCTTCCACATTGAACAGATCGAATATCGGGCGCTCACCGGGGTAGTACTCCAGCTTGTGCTGAATTTCCGGCACCAGCGCCTGCACGAACTCCTGCGCCTTCTGGTAAGTCTCACGCGAATCAATACGAATGCGTTCGACACCGGCATGGGCCATGTCCCGCAGCGCCCGCATATTCAGCGGCAGGTCTTCATACACGATTTCCGGCAGACCGGCGCCCTTGATCTTGTCCTGTATGGCACCCCACAGGCGGTACAGGAACAGCAGGTCGGCGCGCAGCTCGGTTTCGTTGGCACCTTCCGCCACTGTGCGCAAAATGAAGCCGCCACGGCTTTCCTCACCCGCCTCTTCAGCCAGCGAGTCAATCAGGCTGCGCAGACGATCGCGCTCTTCATTATCCTCAATTCGCTGGGACACACCTATGTGCTCGTTGCCGGGCATATACACCAGATAACGAGACGGAATGGACAGGTGAGTGGTCAGACGCGCACCCTTGGTGCCGATCGGGTCCTTGGTCACCTGGACCAGCAGGCCCTGACCCTCACGCAACACCTGGGCGATTGAGGTATTGCTGCGCTCCTCCGCCGTGGCGGACTGGCCCAGCACTTCCTCAACATGTATGAAGGCCGCACGCTCCAGCCCGATATCGACAAAGGCTGCCTGCATGCCAGGCAGTACGCGTACCACCTTGCCATTATAGATGTTACCCACAAGACCGCGGCGCTTGGCCCGCTCGATGTAGAGTTCCTGCGGGACACCGTTCTCGATCACCGCTACGCGGGTCTCCATTGGCGTAAAGTTGATCAGAATTTCTTCGCCCATCACTTACCGCCTGCTCCTTCGACTCTCAGTTAAGCTGACCGTGAAACCGATCTCCTGATCGGCTTACTGCCCGGCCGGGCCCCATGACCCTTGTCGCGCATCTGCGCACGCATATTCTCTATTATGCAGCACTGTACCAGAGCGGCACGTCAAACTGTGTCAGTAACTGTGCAGTTTCGGCCAAAGGCAAACCCACCACCGACGAATAACTGCCATTGATGGCCGTCACGAAAACTGCACCCAGCCCCTGAATCGCATAAGCACCCGCCTTGTCCAGCGGCTCCCCACTGGCCCAGTAACGCCGGCACTGGGCCTCGTCCAGTACGCGAAACTCCACCTCGGTGGTCACGACGCGCGCCTCGGCCCGGTGTTCATCCACCAGCGCGACACCGGTCATTACCTGATGGCGTCGCCCCGACAGCAACAGCAGCATGCGCACCGCATCCTCTTCATCGCAGGGCTTGCCCAGTATTTCATCGCCACAGACCACCGCAGTATCAGATCCCAGCGCCGGACAGCGACCACCGCTCAGGTCAAAGCCGGCCTGTGCCTTTTCAAGCGCCAGCCGGCGCACATAGCTCTGTGGTGCTTCTCCCGGCAACAGCTGCTCGGGCAAATGGGGCGCACAGACCTCGAAGGCAACACCAATCTGCGTCAGCAGCTCACTGCGCCGCGGTGATGCGGAGGCCAGAATCAGGCTTGTCATGGTGATACAGAATTCCCTTGAATGGCACCGCCAGGCAACATTGTATAGCCCAGACGGGACTGCCGTCAGGTTACCCGGAAGGTACGTCTAATGCTACGCAGCAGCACAAAGACGCAGGGCCAGAGTACCGCACTCACCAGGGACGGCAACATGAACATCAGGTTGTCCCGGGTGTTGCCGGCAATGGACTGCATCCAGTGAAAGGTCAGTTGGTTGATACCCACCAGCACCAGCACCATCATGGCCTGTTTCCATAACGGAAACATGCGCAGACGCTGATGAATGAGCAGGGTCAGAAAGGCAATCAGAGTTAGTGCCAGTGCATTAAGCCCCAGGGCGCTGCCCTTGAGCAGATCCAGCGTCAGGCCGAGCATCCAGGCGGTGCCTATGCTCACCCGGTGTGGCAAGGCCAGTACCCAGTAAATCAGGATCATGGGCACCCACTCTGGACGTACCCACTCGAACTGCACCGGTAGCGGCAGCTGACTCAGGGTCAGACCTATAAGAAAAGTCCCGATGATAATCAGAAAGCCGCCGGAACGCACCTCACTCATCGAGAGCCCCGGCCACCGGTGGCTCCAGAGGAAGCTCCCGGGGCCCGCGTACCAGCAACAGATGCCGGCTCTTGTCCAGCCGCGCCGTAGGCTTGGCCGTTACCAGCGAAAAAGGCCGACCCGGGTCACGAATCACACCAGTGACCACAGCCACGGGATAACCCCGCGGGAAGCGTCCACCCAGGCCCGAACTGATCAGCAGATCGCCTTCACGCACGTCGGCGGTATCAGGCACATGCTCAAGTTCGATTTCGTCGTAGACACCCTTGCCCAGCGCAATGGCACGCAGGCCGTTGCGGTTAATTTCCACCGGAATGGCATGGCGAGCATCGGTAATCATCATGACGCGACTGGTATAGTGACTGGCCTCAACCACCTGACCGATCACGCCACCGGCATCCAGCACGGCCTGCCCAATATAGGCGCGATCCTCGGCACCGCGGTTGATGATCACCTGATGCAGGAAGGGGTCTGGATTAACGCCTATCAGCTCGGCCAGCATGACCTGGTCTTTGACCCGTTCTTTGCCATCAAGCAGCTCACGCAGGCGCAGATTCTCGGCCGTCAGGGCAGCGATCTGCTGCACCTTGCGCTCCAGCAGCAAAGCTTCGGATTTGAGGCGCTCGTTTTCCTTCAGCAGGGTCGTGCGATCCACCAGCACACCGGACAAATCGTCCGCCAGCCGTCCGGGCACGTCGACCATCCATTGCAGGGGCGTAATCAGAAGGGACAGATAGCCGCGTGCATCGCGCATCTTTGACCAGTTGAGGTCGGCGATGATGAGCAGTAACGCCATCAGCACCAGCACAACAAAGAGGGCACGGGGCGACCCGCCCCTGAAAATCAGCTTAATGGGACACCTCTCGGCGGATGCCGCAGTGTCCCGGCTGGGTTGAAAAGACTGAGCAGAGCATCAAACCACTATTCGTAGGAGAGTAACTCAAAAGCACGATTGTCGAGCATTTCCAGCGCCTTGCCACCACCACGGGCAACACAGGTCAGCGGATCCTCGGCAATGATCACAGGCAGGCCAGACTCTTCACTGATCAGACGGTCTATGTTGCGCAGCAGCGCACCACCACCGGTGATCACAATACCGAATTCGGCAATATCAGCCGCCAGTTCCGGCGGGCACTGCTCCAGCGCACTCTTTACCGCCTGCACTATGGCCGCCAGGGGTTCCTGCAGCGCTTCAAGAATCTCGTTGCTGTTAAGGGTAAAACGACGCGGAATGCCCTCAGCCAGATTACGGCCGCGCACGTCAATTTCAAGCACCTCAGAGGTCGGGTATGCAGTACCGACTTCCTGCTTGATGCGCTCCGCCGTGGCATCACCAATCAGGGAGCCGTAGTTGCGACGCACATAGGTCACGATCGCCTCGTCGAAACGGTCACCACCGACCCGCACGGATTCAGCGTAGACGATACCGTTAAGCGAAATAACAGCAATTTCAGTGGTACCACCACCGATATCCACCACCATGGAACCGCGGGCTTCATCGACCGGCAGTCCGGCGCCTATGGCGGCCGCCATGGGTTCTTCGATCAGGTAAACTTCGCGGGCACCGGCACCCAATGCCGACTCCTTGATGGCGCGACGCTCAACCTGAGTAGATTTGCAAGGCACGCACACCAGCACGCGCGGGCTTGGCGTGAGAAAGTTACCTTCATGTACCTTGGCGATAAAATACTGCAGCATTTTTTCGGTGACGTGAAAGTCGGCAATAACACCATCTTTCATCGGACGAATAGCGGTGATGTTACCGGGAGTTTTCCCCAGCATGCGCTTGGCATCCATCCCTACTGCAGCGACTGATTTATGATTACCGTTATGACGAATGGCAACAACAGAAGGTTCGTTCAGCACTATATCTTTATCACGAACATAAATAAGCGTGTTCGCAGTGCCCAGGTCTATGGACAGATCGCTGGAAAAAAGACCTCGGATTTTCTTGAACATGGGGATGGGGTACCTAAACAGATGTCGCGCGACGCGCTGATTCTGAAAACACGTAACTCTAGCAATGGCGGGGATTTAGAGCAAGGAACAAATATGTTAACTTAGCCGTCTTCCCCAGCACCGCCGAGTGCCGAAAACCTTAAAAAAATCATTGAGAACTGCAACATGGCTCTAGAGCGTTCCGACGTGGAAAAAATCGCCCACCTGGCGCGGCTGCAAATCCGTGATGAAGAAGTCCCGGGCTACACCCAAACGCTATCCGATATCCTTGCCCTGGTTGATCAGCTGCAGGCCACCGACACCACCGACGTGGAGCCCATGGCCCACCCGCTGGACGCCGTGCAGCGCCTGCGCGCCGATGTTGTCAGCGAAACCAACCAGCGCGAACAGCTGCAAAGCGTCGCACCTGCGGTGGAAAACGGCCTGTTCCTGGTTCCCAGGGTTATCGAGTAAGCACCGCCACGTTCCGAATTTGTGAAGGATACCCAACCCCATGTTTGACAAGACACTGGCCGAACTGGCCGGCGGACTGGCCGCAGGTGATTTCAGCAGCCTTGAGCTGACCGAATCCTGCCTCGGCCGCATCAAGTCTCAGGATGCCGCCTACAACAGCTTTATTACCGTCACCGAAGAACTGGCCCTGAGCCAGGCCCGAGCGGCGGACAGCCTGCGCGCCGCCGGCAAAGCCGGTATTTTCACCGGCCTGCCACTGGCTCACAAAGATATTTTCTGCACCCAGGGCGTTCGCACCAGCTGCGCCTCGCGCATGCTCGACAACTTCATTGCGCCTTATGACGCCACCCTGGTGCGCAAGTTCAATGACGCCGGCGCCGTGACACTCGGCAAAACCAACATGGACGAATTCGCCATGGGTTCGTCCAACGAGTCGAGCTTCTATGGCCCATCGCGCAACCCCTGGGACACCGACCGTGTTCCCGGCGGCTCGTCCGGCGGCTCGGCCGCGGCTATCGCCGCCCGCCTGGTACCGGCCGCCACCGGCACCGACACCGGCGGCTCCATCCGTCAGCCCGCAGCCCTGTGCGGCATTACCGGCCTCAAGCCCACCTATGGCCGGGTATCACGCTACGGCATGATCGCCTTTGCCTCCTCGCTGGACCAGGCAGGCCCCATGGCTCGCACCGCCGAAGATGCCGCCCTTATGCTTAACGTCATGGCCGGCTTTGATCCCATGGACTCCACCTGCGTCGAGCGTGAAGTTCCGGATTACAGCGCCAGCCTGAACGACAGCCTCGAAGGCCTGCGCATCGGCCTGCCGAAGGAATACTTCGCCGATAACCTGAATCCTGCCATCGCCGAACAGGTACAGAACGCGATTCGCGAGTTTGAAAAGCTCGGCGCCAGTGTCAGGGAAATCAGCCTGCCCAATACGGCGCTGGCGGTACCGGCCTACTACATCATCGCCCCGGCCGAAGCCTCCACCAATCTGTCCCGTTTTGATGGCGTACGCTACGGCTACCGTTGCGACAACCCCGTCGATCTGGAAGATCTGTACAAGCGTAGCCGCGGCGAAGGCTTTGGCGACGAGGTCAAGCGCCGCATCATGGTGGGCACCTATGCGCTGTCTGCCGGTTACTACGACGCCTACTACCGCAAGGCACAGCAGGCACGCCGCCTGATTCAGCAGGACTTTATCCAGGCCCTGTCCGAGGTCGATGTCATCATGGGCCCGACCACGCCGCAGCCAGCCTTTCGCATCGGCGAGAAGTCCTCGGATCCGGTACAGATGTACATGGAAGACATCTATACGCTGGCGCTGAACCTGGCGGGACTGCCCGGCATGTCCGTACCCTGTGGCCTGGCCCAGGGACTGCCGGTAGGACTGCAGATTATCGGTAACTACTTTAGCGAGGCAAAATTGCTCAATGTCGCGCACCGCTTCCAGCAGGCGACCGACTGGCACACACTGGCACCAGCGAGCATCAAGGGGTAAGGCACGATGGAATGGGAAACAGTAATCGGGCTGGAAATTCACGTTCAGCTCGCCACCAAAACCAAGATCTTTTCCGGCTCCAGTACCGCCTTCGGTGCCGAGCCCAACACCCAGGCCAGCGCCGTCGACCTGGCGCTGCCGGGCACACTACCGGTCTTCAATGAAAACGCCCTGCGCATGGCTGTGATGTTCGGCCTGGCCATAGACGCCGAAATTGGCAAGCGCTCGGTATTCGAGCGCAAGAACTACTTCTACCCCGACCTGCCCAAAGGCTACCAGACCACCCAGCTGGCAGAACCCGTGGTGGGCCGCGGCCATGTGGATATCGAACTGGCCGATGGCCGCATCCAGCAGGTACGCATTCACCATGCGCACCTGGAAGAGGACGCCGGCAAGTCGCTGCATGAAGACTTTCACGGCATGACCGGCATCGACCTGAACCGCGCCGGCACGCCGCTGATTGAAATTGTCACCGAGCCAGACATGCGCAACGCCGAGGAAGCCGTGGCCTTTGCCCGCAAGCTGCACTCGCTGGTGACGTCTTTGGGTATCTGCGACGGCAACATGGCCGAAGGTTCGCTGCGCTTTGACGTCAACGTATCCGTACGCCCCAAAGGCACCGAAACCCTGGGCACCCGTACCGAGACCAAGAACCTCAACTCCTTCCGCTTTATGGAAGAAGCCATTGAGCTTGAAGTCGAACGTCAGATCGACGTAATTGAAGGCGGCGGCGAAATCCGCCAGGAAACCCGCCTCTACAACGGCGACACCAAGGTGGCCCGCGCCATGCGCAGCAAGGAAGAAGCCAACGACTACCGCTACTTTCCCTGCCCGGATCTGCTGCCCATCGTTATCGACGATGCCTATATCGAAGCCGTGCGCGCCACCCTGCCGATTCTGCCAGCACAGTGGAAAGCCACTTTCGTCGAGCAGTACGGCCTGTCGGAGTACGACGCCAGCGTACTGTCGTCCAACAATGTACAGGCAGCCTACTATGACCAGGTTGCCAAGAGCTGCGGTGACGGCAAGCTGGCCGCCAACTGGGTTATGGGCGAGTTGGCCCGGCTGCTGAACCAGCACGACACCGACATCAAGGCATCCCCGGTCAGCGCAGAACAGCTTGGCGGCCTGCTCACGCGCATCAAGGACGACACCATCTCCGGCAATATCGCCAAGAAGGTGTTCGAAGCCATGTGGCTTGAAGGCGGCAGCGCCGACGAGATCATCGACGCCAAGGGCCTGAAACAGGTGACAGACAGCGGCGCCATCGAAGGCATCGTTGATCAGGTGATCGCCAGCAGTGACAAGCAGGTGGAACAGTACAAGGCGGCCGAACCCGACAAGCGCGGCAAGATGCTGGGCTTCTTTATGGGCCAGGTGATGAAAGCCAGCGGCGGCAAGGCCAACCCCGGCGCCGTGACCGGCATTCTGAAGCAGAAACTCGACGCTCTGTGCGACTAGAGCCCGCCAGGCCCGGGCATTGCCACCGCAGTGCCCGGGCCTGAGCCCTCAACTCAATGAGCAGTATTCAAAGCTTTAATGCCGTATCCCAACCCGACGCCCGGCTACTGATTCTCGGATCAGTCCCGGGCGTCGCCTCGCTGGTACAACAGCAATACTATGCCCACCCGCGCAATACCTTCTGGCCTATCATGGCTGAACTGCTCGACTTTGACATCGACCTGCCCTACCTTCTGCGCCTGCAGCAGCTCAAACAACGACAGATCGCCCTTTGGGATGTAGTGCACCGCTGTCAGCGCCCGGGGAGTCTGGATCAGAATATTGCGAAGGATTCAGTTGAGGCGAACGACTTTGCGACCTTCTTTGGACTGCACTCGCAGCTCAGGGGAATCTGTTTCAATGGCGGGGCCGCCGAGACACTGTTCAAGCGTCATGTTATTCGGGGCGGCATTTCAATTCCGAGCGGGGTCGAGATGGCTCGACTACCCTCGACAAGCCCGGCGAATGCCGGACTTAGACCTGCACAAAAATTCGAGCAGTGGCGCCGGGTGATCAACGATCTGCGCTCAACGAGCGACGCTCGATAAACACCAGGCACGCGGTGACGCATCAGACGAGCAGGATGGGTGAAACCATGCAGCCTTATGACGCCTGTTGATTGCCACAAGATAGGGGCAGGGTGCACCCCACCCTATAGAGCCGTCGGAAAAATCAGGCCTTCTTGAGGTAGGCCGCCACCAGCACGATCTGCACACCATTGACCTTGCCCTCGATATGCTTGGGGTTCGAGGTCAGGCGGATATCACGCACCGCCGTGCCGCGCTTGGCGGTAAAACCCGCACCCTTCACGTCCAGATCCTTGATCAGGGTGACAGAGTCACCTTCCTGCAGACGGCTGCCGTTACTGTCCAGAGTCGGCTCGCTGTCGTCATCTTCATCGGCCATGGCTGCCTGGGCCCAGCTTTCGAGTGCGGGATCCAGGTACAGCATGTCCAGCAGATCCTGCGCCCAGGGCTCAATAGACAGACGCTTGAGCTGGCGCCAGGCCAGTACCTGCACCGCCGGCACTTGGCTCCACATGCTGTCGCCAAGGCAGCGCCAATGATGCAGATCCTGCGGATTATCTATCTGTTCGCTGCAGGTAGCACAGAGCAGCGCCAGATTATCCACACCGGCCGGCGCCAGGGAAACGTCACAGGCTGCCAGATTCTGATCGCTGCCACACAGCTCGCATTTAGCGCCGCTGCGCTCCATAAGTTGCTGCTCAGTAGTCATGGATTTTGTCCGGGTATATAAATTTGCGGCGCACTATAACACGGGAAAACAGAGTGCGGCATACCAGGCTCGGCCACTGCCGCTCAGGCGCTGTCCCGCGCCTGCAGCCGAAAACCCAGATCCACCACCGACTGCTGCAGAACTTCACCTGCAAGGCGGCGCATCAGCATCTGGGCAGCGGTTTTACCGATATCGTACAAAGGCGTCTGAATTGAGGTAAGAGAGGGGTTAATACAGGCCGAGCCTTCAAGGTCATTGAAGCCTGCGATTGCCAGCTGTTGCGGCACCCGTATATGCCGGCGCTGGCACTCGTAGATGGCACCGTAGGCTAGGTCATCGTTGCAGCAGAAAACCGCATCCAGATCAGGATTCGCCAGCAACAGGTCCGCCAGCAGCTGGCCACCGAGGCGCACAGTGGAAGGCTCCGCGGTAGTCAGAACTCGCTTGTCGTCGGCCAACCCGGCCTCAGCCAGTACATCGATAAAGCCCTGAATACGCCGCTGAGAACGATAATCCATCTGGGCGCCGAGCACACCGATGCGTTTGTAGCCACGCTCCAGCATGTAGCGCGCCATAGCGGCGCCGGCGTCGCTATGGGAGATCCCGACGCTCATGTCCAGCGGCGCCGAGGTGCCAACTTCCATAATCTGCACCAGTGGAATGGCAGCGGCCTCCAGCTGGCGGCGCGTGCTGTCAGCCATATCCAGCCCGGTAACTATCATGCCATCGGGGTGATGGGTGAGAAACTTGGAAATCAGGCTGGATTCCTGCTGCACCGAGTAATAAGTATTACCCATCAGCATCTCGTACCCCGCCGGCGCACAGACATCATAGATGCCGCGGATGACATTGTTGAACACGGCATTGGAGACCGATGGAATCACCACGGCGATGGTATGGCTTCGGTTGCCTGCCAGGGATCGTGCCGCACGATTGGGAATGTAGCCCAGTGCATCTATGGCCTGCTCCACCCGCTCGCGCACCTGTTCCGACACCCGCTGCGGCTCATTCAGCGCCCGCGATACTGTCATCGCACTGACACCCGACATGCGCGCCACATCACTCAGGGTCACACGCCCCTTGCTGCGACTGCCCGGCTGACTTTGCCTGGTCGTCATTGTTACCGCTCCAGCACCCAAGAAAGCGCCATTCTAGCAGTATTTATTCGGCGCTAACACGGCACCATGTTAGCGCTAAAATACTATTTGACGCACTCTAATCACTGGTATAGTCTTACCGAACTCGCTAGATTCCGCATTGATGCGGTTTTTTTAGATTTTTATATGTTAGCGCTAAACTTATTTTCACAATATGAAAACAATAATATGAATCTAGTCATCATGGGCGTGTGCGGCTGCGGCAAAAGTACCATCGGCAAATTGCTGGCTGATGAACTGGGTGCGCGCTTTATCGAAGGCGATAGTTTTCACCCCGTCGAAAACGTGCAGCGCATGTCCGCTGGCACCCCCCTCACCGACGCCGATCGCCAACCCTGGCTTGAGCGCCTGCGCGATGAGCTCAGCGCCACCCACGCCCAGGGCAACCAGGCCGTGCTGTCGTGCTCGGCACTGAAGAAAGACTACCGCCAGACCCTTGCCAGCAGCAGCCCGCTGACCTTTATTTACCTGCAGGCCGACCGCGCTGAAATAGAGCGTCGCATGTCACTGCGTCAGAATCATTTTATGGTAGCCACTCTGGTGGCCAGCCAGTTCGAGACACTGCAGGAACCCGGCACAGACGAAGCCTGCGTTCACGTTTCTGTGCTGCAGAGCGTACCGCAGATCCTGCAGGAAATTCTCGCCAAATTACCCAAGTAACACCCCCCGAGCCCGCCATCGACTAACCTTCGCTGGGTCGACGAACGGACTTGTAATCTGAAAACCACTGATAGGTGAAGCATGAAAATAACAACACCCCTGCTAACGTCCTCCAAACGCCTGCTGACCAGCGCCATTATCAGCGCAGGCCTGCTGATGGGCAGCGCCCAGGCGGCTGAGTTCAACTGGACTTTCCAGACCTCGGAAAACACCGGTGAGCCACAGTTTGAAATCAAGAAAAAATGGGCCGATAACGTCAACGCCATGTCCAGCGGACGTATCGAGATCGAAATCCTGCCGGTCAATGCCGTCGTCCAGGCCAACCAGACACTGGATGCCGTCAGCTCCGGCATTCTGCAGGGCCACCTGACCGACCCGAGCTACTTCTCTGGCCGTGACCCCGCCTTTGGCATGCTCGGCAATCTGGTGGGCGCCTGGGGAGATCCGCTGGAGTTTCTCGAGTACATGAAATACAACGGCGGCGAAGAAATCTACAACGAACTGGTTGAGCCCTACGGCGTACACCTGATCGGCGCTGCCGCTACCGGCCTTGAGGCTTTTGTATCCAAAAAGCCCATCTACACAGTTGCAGACATGAAAGGCCTGAAACTGCGTGCGCCTGAGGGCATGGTCTACAACATCTTCGAAAAAGCCGGCGCTACGCCGGTGAACCTGCCGGGCTCCGAGGTCTATACCGCGCTGGAAAAAGGCGTTATCGACGCAGCCGACTACACCGTTTTCTCGACCAACCACGACCAGGGCCTGCACAGCTTTGCCAAGTACCCCAACTACCCGGGCTTCCATTCCCTGCCCATGGTGTCGGTATCGCTGAACAAGGATATCTGGGACGGCCTGCCGGCGGATCTGAAGGCCATTCTGGAAACTTCGGTTGATTCCATGGCCTACGAAATGGTCGCGACCCTGAAAGCCCGTGACCTGGTCGCAGTGAAGAAGGCCCGTGAAGACGCCTCCATCACCGTGATAGACATGGCGCCTGAAGAACGCGCCAAGTTCCGTAACATCGCCAAGGAAGAGTGGAAAGTCTGGGCGACAAAAAGCGAGCTGAACCAGAAGATCTACGACTCCGTCGTCGGCTTCCTGTCTGACCGCAACCTGATGTAATCCGGCGGGCTACAAGGAGGCTGCCCGATAATGCTGGCCGTAGCGAAAGACGGCTGATTTGAGCGGTTTTTTGCGCTGTTTTAAG
>NZ_BCNS01000208.1 GCF_001528745.1 Marinobacterium profundum
GGTTGAGTATTGTCGGACAACCTCCTTGACCCGCTCCGTTTTCAATCCGAATGACGGGCTGCACTGCAGCCCGTGCGGAGGCTTCATGTCTACCCTTTCCAACACCCCAACACCTGCCGAAGACAGCCCTATTCACGACTCTATGGTCGGCGGCGAACGCAATGGCCTGGACCGGGTCATTTCACGCTTTGGTGCAGCAGCGGCCTGGCTGGTTTTTCTGGCCATGGCCATCAGCGTATTCGAAGTCATCATGCGCTATGTCTTCGATTCGCCCACATCCTGGGTACACGAAAGCGTGGTCTTTCTGGTCGCGGTGAGCTTTGCCCTTGGCGGGCCTGCAACCCTGGCCAAAAACCGGCATATTCGCGTGCGCGTACTCTACGACAGCGTCAAACCGGAATTTCGTATCTGGTTCGACCGTTTCAACGACTTTGTAACTCTTGGCTTTTGCGTCGCCATGTCCTATGCGGCTTTCAACATGTTCTGGCGCGCTTCTCACAATCCGCTGGGTGAATGGCAACTCGAGCGCTCGGGCACATCCTGGAACCCACCTATGCCTGCTCTCACCAAGGGTATCATCCTGTTTGCCCTGGGCCTCATGATGCTGCAGGCGCTGTTGCACCTGATCCAGTCGTGCCAGCGCGCACAAGGCACCGAGGAGTCCCGTTAATGGATATTGCCAACGCTACCTTTTTGATGGTCGGGCTGATTTTCGCCCTGCTGGTCACCGGCCTGCCGCTGGCCTTTATTACTGGCCTGATAGCCATGGCCTTTACCTTTGGCTGGTTCGGCAGCAACGCCCTGCCGCTGGTCACCAGCCGGGTGTACGGTTTTGTTACTGAGTATTCGCTGGTGGCGGTTCCCATGTTTGTACTAATGGCGTCCTTGCTGGATCGCTCCGGCATCGCCAAGGATCTGTTCAATGCCATGCGCATGTTTGCCGGTCGCCTGCCCGGTGGCGTGGCGGTACAGACCATAGTGGTGGCCTTTTTCCTGGCGGCACTGTCCGGCATTATCGGCGGTGAGATTGTACTGCTTGGTATTCTTGCCCTGCCGCAGATGCTGCGCCTGGGTTACGACAAACACCTGTCCATAGGCGTGGTCTGTGCCGGCGGGGCGCTCGGCACCATGATGCCGCCCTCCATCGTGCTGATCATCTACGGCATGATCGCCAGCGTGTCGATCGCCGACCTCTTTACCGCCGCCATTACGCCTGCGGTCATTCTGATGGCCTCCTACATCGCCTATGTGCTGGTACGCTGCATCCGCAATCCCGCCATGGGGCCGCCGCTGCGCCCGGAAGATGACAACACCGGCTTTAACAGCAAGCGCCAGGCACTAAAAGCGATTATTGTGCCGGGGATGATTGCAGGCCTGGTGCTGGGCACCATTTACGGCGGCATTGCCTCGGTGACTGAAGCCGCCGCCATGGGCGTATTCGGTGTGCTGCTGGCCATAGTACTGCGCGGCGAATTCTCCTTGAAGGTGATGCATATCAGCCTGGGTCAGACGATGATCACCTGCGGCATGATTATCTGGATCGGCATCGGTGCTGCAGCCCTGGTGGGCGTCTACAACCTGATGGGCGGGAATCGCTTTGTGTCCGGCATGATTAACGGACTGGACGTGGCACCGATCGTTATCATTCTGGTGATGATGGCCATACTGCTGGTACTGGGGCTCTTCCTCGACTGGATCGGCATCGCCATGCTGGCCCTGCCGATCTTCGTCCCCATCGTAGTGCAACTGGGCTTTGATCCGGTGTGGTTCGGTATCCTGTTCGCCGTAAACATGCAGGTATCCTTCCTGTCGCCACCCTTTGGCCCGGCCGCGTTTTACCTCAAGGGCGTAGCCCCGCCGGAGGTCAGCCTCAAGGATATTTTTATCGCCGTGCTGCCCTTTATCGCCCTGCAACTCTGTGTACTTGCGCTATTACTGGCGTGGCCACAAACCGCGCTCTGGATGCTTAACTGAGGCTTGGGCGGGAAAGCAGCTCGCTGTAACCCGCAGTCAGCCGCCCGTCACGCTGTTCTGTGATAGTGTTAATCACCCCAGAAAAACACAGATCACAGAACAGCTGCAGAGCCTGACATGAACAGACTTTTTACCTATGGCACCCTGATGGTGCCTGAAGTGATTGAAACCGTGATTGGCCGTCCGGCGGGTGAAAGCCTGAGTGCGACACTGAAGGAATATGTTTGCTATCAGGTACGGGGCAAGGCTTTCCCGGCAATCGTGCCCGATAGTGGCCAACAGACCCTGGGCCGACTGTACCAGGCGATTGACCAGGACGCGCTGGAACGGCTTGATTTCTACGAGGGCAGCCTCTACCTGCGCTGCCAGGTAAAGGTTCAAATGCCTGATGGGACGAAGCTCGACGCCTGGACTTACGTGTTCACACCCGAGGCATGTGTTCAGCTCACTGACCAGCCCTGGCAGCTGGACTACTTTGTCGAACGGCAACTCACCCAGTTTTTACATGGCTGCGCTCAACCGCAGACCTGATCCCTCAATCCTCAGTCCTCAGCTCTCCATCCAACACTCCGGTCCCGGACTCATTCAGCAGCGCCTGCGCCTGTGCAAGCGCTGCCTGAGTGTTGATATTCATGAACTCCTGCGCAGACTGGCAGTGACATTCAACATAGCCCTCCTGCTCCAGCCAGCCCCGCACCGCCCGCCGGCCTGTAGTCCGAAACCTATCCAGCGATGCCGCCTTCGCTACCGGCACTATCAGGTGCAGGGTCTGCAGGTAGTCACCATCGTGCACCACCACTATTTGCTCGGGCGCCGCCGTGCTATGCGCAATCATTTGCTGGAAACTTGTCAGCGACACCAGCGGCGTATCACAGGGCGTAATCAGAAGATGGCTGCAGCTCAGCCCATGCAGCGCCCGGCTAATGCCGCTGAGAGGACCAAGACTGTCGCCTTGGTCCAACAGCAGACCATCGGCAACATTTGCGTAATCCGGCGCCTGATCGGCACGACAGCTAATCCAGACATGCTCGGCACAGCTCCGCAGACGCGCCTCCAGATGATCGATCATGGGCCGCCCCGCCAGGCTGAGCAGTCCCTTGTCGCTCCCTCCCATTCGCCGGCCTTCACCACCGGCCAGAATCAGCGCATCCAGCTTCACACCCAACCCCTGTTATCAGATAAGAAAGTGCCCAGGCAGAGCGCAAAAAAGCCGCTGCCAGAAACGCAGATTCGCGACCATATACCAGCGACCGGCGTGACTCAAGCAACTGCAGGTGACTGCTGCATCTAAATGGATGATTAGCTACCCTGCGGCAGGTGACCAAACAGGCGCTGACGCACCCTCTTTAGCTGACGGACTTCATAGGCTGGATACCATGCTGGCATCACCGCCGCTCCCCTTGCGCGACCAAAACAGCACGGACACTTCAGGTACCCTGCGGCAGGTGACCAAACAGGCGCTGACGCACCCTCTTTAGCTGACGGACTTCATAGGCTGGATACCATGCTGGCATCACCGCCGCTCCCCTTGCGCGACCAAAACAGCACGAACACTTCAGCTACCCTGCGGCAGGTGACCAAACAGGCGCTGACGCACCCTCTTTAGCTGACGGGCTTCATAGGCTGGATACCATGCTGGCATCACCGCCGCTCCCCTTGCGCGACCAAAACAGCACGAACACTTCAGCTACCCTGCGGCAGGTGACCAAACAGGCGCTGACGCACCCTTTTTAGCTGACGGGCTTCATAGGCTGAGTGCGTAGCATCACCGCTGAGCGACGACTCCCAGGCATTGCAATCCAGCAGCTGGATTTCATAGGGATAGATGCTGCGCCGGCCATCCGGCAGCTTGACGATAAGCCGTTCGACAAACTTGAACATGCGAAAGGCGCGGTCACTAAAAGGGTTGTCACTGGACAACTCCGATGACGGCAGCATGGCGCCCGCTGGCTGTTCAAGGATAAAGGGCGGCGCACTGACGCCATAGAGCCTATGTATTTCATCAAGCTCGGCAAGGGAGTTGCGGCTGCGCTCAGGCAGCTGATTGGCAAACATGATGATATTGCGGCTGCGCAGGAACTTGATCAGCAGCACCGCCGCAAAAATATCGTGCGTCACCAGCCGCACACCCAGGCGATCGAACACCTCCAGCGCCAGGTTGCCGGGTTTGTGCAGCAACTTGGTCATAAAGCGCTCGAAGGGTTTTTCCTCCTTGATGTGGAAATCCACCAGCGGAATCTTGCAGTTTTCATCACCAATCCACTGCTGCCCCCCTTGCTCGAACAGAAAAGGCAAGAAGCGCGCGCGCACACTCTGCAGCGCCGCCTGGTGCGCTTCGATGTCCAAACTGAAGAGCGCATGAGTGGCACAGTGCAGCACCTTTAGCAGGACACAGGGCCAGTTGGGCCACTCACCGCTGGGCGGCTTTGCTGCGGCGACCAGCAGATCCTCGATCGGCATGCTGCGCCAGGGCTCGGGCACGGCCCCGAGCCACTGCCAGGGCAACACCACTTCATCCAGATAGCGAATGGCGCGCGCATGAATCTGCTCCATGGCGCGGCAATCGCCTGGATCGGTGGGATCAAAACCGTAGGCCTGCAGGAAACGGACGGCTGAGCGCTCGTCCGCCGCCGGCAACTGCTGCAGATCCACTACAGAACGGCCACCAATCAGGGTTTCAAGCGTGGACCAGGGAATATCAAGCTCCGCCGCACTGCTGAGTCTGGGCGCCAGAGTCGCCCCCTCTTCGCGTTTTGCCATCGAGTCAGTCCATTTACAGCCAGAGAGCCCACCATGCTGCCGATAGCCAATGCTGTCAAGCGTGGCGCAACGCCTGCAATAGCAAACTTTACGTTAAGGTAAAGCTCACGTATAAATAGGTATATTCCCTTATCATCCACCCTGTCCCCCAAAAAGCTGCGGAGCCCGCCATGGACCTGTCACTGACCGAAGAACAAAGCCTGATTCAGGACACAGCGCGCCGTTTTGCAGAAGCAGAGCTGGCCCCCGTCGCCGCCGAGCTCGATCGCACCGCCAATCATGCGCTGCTCAAACAGCACTGCGCCAAGCTCGCGGAACTCGGCTTCATGGGTCTGAACATCGACAGCGAGTACGGCGGCACCGAGGCCGGCGTGGTGGCCTTTAGCCTGGCGATTACCGAAATCGCCAGAGCTTGCGCCGCCACGGCCGTTACCATGTCGGTCACCAACATGGTGGCCGAAGTGATACAGGCGGTGGGGAACGACGCACAGAAAGCCGCCTATCTGCCCAAGCTTTGCAGTGGTGAGTACCTCAGTGGCAGTTTCTGCCTGACCGAGGCCGGTGCAGGTTCAGACCCGGCCTCAATGCGCACCCGCGCCGAGCAAACGGCCGATGGCTGGCGCATCAGTGGCACCAAGCAGTGGATTACCAGCGCAGAATTTGCCGGAGTTTTTGTAGTCTGGGCTGTCACAGATCCTGCGGCCGCCAAGGGCAAGGGCATCAGCTGCTTTCTGGTGGAAGCGAACAGGCCCGGTATCAGTGTAGGCCCGGCCGAACACAAAATGGGGCAGTGTGGCTCAGCCACCAACGAAGTGCATTTTGACGACGTCGAGATCCCCAAAAACGCACTACTAGGCAAGCTCAATGATGGCTTTCGCATTGCTGTTTCGGAGCTTGCAGGTGGTCGTATTGGCGTAGGCTCGCTGGCCCTGGGTATTGGCCTGGCAGCAATGGACTACGCCACCCGCTACGCCACCGAGCGCAAGCAGTTCGGCCACGCTATCGCCGATTTTCAGGGCCTGCAGTGGATTATTGCCGATCGTGCCACTGAGCTAGAAGCCGCACGCCTGCTATTGATGAGCGCAGCCGATCGCAAGGAGAAGGGACAAAGCTTTGCCAGGGAAGCATCCATGGCCAAGCTGTTCGCCAGCGAAAAGGCCAACCAGGCCTGCTACAGCGCGCTGCAACTGCTCGGCGGTTACGGCTACATGTGCGAATACCCGCTGGAGCGCATGACGCGGGATGCACGCATTACCACTATTTACGAGGGTACCAGCGAAGTACAGCGCATCGTGATCGCCCGGGACATACTGCGCCAGTACGTTAACTAGAAGCCCCTCTCCCGCTCTTCACCTACCCCAATCAAGGGGCAGCGCTGGCCTGAACATCGCGGGGCAGCTCACCGAACAGACGCTTGAACTCGCGGCTGAACTGGGACGGACTGCTGTAGCCCACCCGATAGGAGGTATCACTGGCCTGGTTGCCACTGAGCAGCATGGCGCGGGCGCGGTGCAGGCGCAGATTCTTGACGAACTGCATCGGCGACATCGAGGTGACCTGCTTGAAATGCTCGTGCAGTGACGAGGCACTCATGCCGGCAAAGCGCGAAATGCTGTCGATATCCAGCGACTCATGGAAATGAGCCTCGATAAAATGCACCACCGGCGCAATACGGTTGGCACCTGCGTGACTGGTCACACAGTTGCGCAGCAGGTAGCCGCAGGGGCCCTTGAGCACCTCATAGTAAATCTGCCGCTGCAGCACAGGGCCGAGCACCTGTCGGTCCACCGGATCAGAGAGCGTTCCAACGAGCTGTACCAGGCACTGCTGCAACCGCTCGGTCACCAGAGTGGCACTGATAATCGGCGCTGCAGCGGCCCCCGATGGCAGGCTTCCCAGCGCTTCCATTTCCTGCAGTAACTGGCCCACAAGGTCTCGATCCACCGCCAGGCTCAGCCCCAGATAGGGCTTGTCTTCAGCGGCATCGACCACCTGTACATCCACCGGCAGCGTCAGGGAACTGATCAGATAATTGTGCTGATCATAACTGCAGGTATGCTCACCGTAAAAAATCTGCTTGCGCCCCTGGGCAATCACGCATATCGATGGCTCATAGACCGCAGGCATGCGCGCCGTAACACCACCACTGCGGTAGAGCGTCAGACCATTCACCGCCGTGAGGCAGGCCCCATCGGCCTTGCCCTGAGCCGCTATGGCCTGCGCCAACTCTGAATTTAACCCCATCAAACCCTCCAGCGCATATGCTCCACAATGGCGATAATTATGCCCCGCGCCGGCAAAGGCGTGCCATGACTAAATAGCAATTCTGGAGTTTTAGGCAAGTAGTTCGGATGATCACGCTATCAGCTGCGCAGTGATCGCGGCTAGATTATCCACTTATGCCAGTTCAGGAGAATCCCATGCCCATTACGATCCAGGTAAACGGTGCCAGCCATGCGCTGGACGCCACGCCCGACACCCCCCTGCTCTGGGCCATCCGCGACCATGTGCACCTGACCGGTACAAAATTCGGCTGCGGCATGGCCATGTGTGGTGCCTGCACCGTTCATGTTGATGGCCAGCCAACGCGCTCTTGCGTCACCCCGATCTCGGCGGTGCAAGGCAAGGCAATCACAACCATCGAAGGTATCGAATCAGTGGTCGCACAGGCGATACAGCAGGCCTGGATCGAACTTGAAGTCCCCCAGTGCGGTTACTGCCAGTCAGGGCAAATCATGTCGGCCACCGCCCTGCTGGAAAAAAACCGCCAGCCCAGCGATGCCGACATAGACGCCGCAATGGCGGGTAATATCTGCCGCTGCGCCACCTATGTCCGCATTCGCAGCGCCATCAAGCAAGCCGCCGCTCAGCTGGCATAAGAGGACTATCCAGATGCGCCGAATTACTCCCAGCCAGCCCCGCAGCCATAGCACCAGCCGCCGCGACTTTCTGAAACTCATCACCACCGCAGGTGCAGGCCTGACCCTGGCCATGAACCTGCCACTGGCACTGGCCGCCGAATCCACTGCCGCCGCTGGCGTCGACTTTGAGCCCAATGCCTTTGTCCGCATCGGCACCGATGGCCGCGTCACCGTACTAATGAAACACCTGGAAATGGGCCAGGGCACCTTCACCGGCCTTGCCACCCTGGTGGCCGAAGAACTCGATGCAGACTGGTCTGCGCTCGTTGCAGAAGGCGCGCCGGCCGATGCCTCACGTTACAATAATCTGCTCTTTGGCACCGTACAGGGCACGGGTGGCAGCACCGCCATGGCCAACTCCTTTATGCAAATGCGCACCGCCGGCGCCACCGCACGGGCCATGCTGGTCGCCGCCGCAGCCAAGCTTTGGAAAGTCCCCGCCGCCGAGATTCAGGTCAGCCAGGGCATTCTCAGCCACAGCGCCTCAGGCAAGAGTGCCGGCTTTGGTGAACTGGCGGAGCTAGCCGCGCAGCAACCCATTCCGGATGCGAAATCGTTGCGCCTGAAAGACCCGGCAGACTTTGCCTACATAGGCCAGTCACTGCCACGGCTCGATCGCGGTAAAACCGACGGCGGCGCCCTGTTCACCCAGGATGTACAGCTGGAGGGCATGCTGACGGCCCTGGTCGCCCATCCACCGCGCTTTGGCGCCAGCGTCCAGCACTATGACGCTACCAAGGCTCTGGCATCGCCGGGTGTGGTCGATGTTGTACAGATTCCCAGCGGCATCGCAGTGCTGGCAAAGGATTTCTGGAGCGCCAAGAAGGGCCGCGACCTGCTCGACATTAAGTGGGATCAAAGCCACGCCTTCATGGCCAGTAGCGATGAGATGCTGCGCGAGTACCGCGCCCTGGCCGATCAGCCAGGCGCCGTCGCCCGCGCCGACGGTGATGCGGTTTCAGCGCTTGCCAGCGCAACAACAGTGGTGGAGGCCGTATTCGAAATGCCCTACCTGGCCCATGCACCCATGGAGCCCATGAATGCCGTGGTGCTGGTGAACGATACTGGCTGTGAAATCTGGAATGGCGAGCAGTTTCAGAGTATCGACCAGAATGCTGTCGCCTCCGCCCTGGACCTCAAGCCCGAACAGGTCAGGATCAACATGCTGTTTGCCGGTGGCAGCTTTGGCCGGCGCGCCAACCCCCAGGCAGACTACGTGCTTGAAGCCGCCCTGATCGCGAATGCCAAACGCGGCACCCCGGTGAAGCTGGTCTGGACCCGCGAAGATGATACCCGCGCTGGCCATTACCGGCCGATGTACGTGCACAAGGTCCGCGCAGGCCTTGACGCCAGCGGCAAGCCCATCGCCTGGGAGCAGCGCATCGTTGGTCAGTCCATCATGAAGGGCACGGCCTTCGAGAGCTACTCTATCAAGGATGGTGTTGACTCCACCTCGGTCGAAGGCGCATCAACTCTGCCCTACCAAATTCCGAATCTGCAGGTAGAACTGCATAGCGTGGATCACCCAGTGCCGGTGCAATGGTGGCGCTCGGTAGGCCATAGCCACACCGCCTTTTCCACCGAAGTTATTGTCGATGAACTGGCTCGAGCCGCCAAGCAGGACCCTGTCGACTTTCGCCTCCAACTGCTCAGCCAGCACCCCCGTCACCATGCAGTACTGAAAATGGCAGCCGAGAAGGCCGACTGGGGCACAAAGCTGCCCGAAGGCTGGGGACGCGGTGTCGCCGTGCACGAATCCTTTAACAGCTTCGTGGCCCAGGTGGCCGAGGTTTCGGTACAGGAAAACGGCAGCTTCAAAGTGGAACGCGTCGTCTGCGCGGTGGACTGCGGCCTGGCCATCAACCCGGATATCATCCGCGCCCAGATCGAAGGCGGTATCGGTTTTGGCCTGTCTGCGGCATTACTGAGTGAAATCACCCTTAACGAGGGCCAGGTCGTGCAGTCCAACTTCCACGACTTCCAGGTGCTGCGCATTAACCAGATGCCGGCCATCGAGGTACATATCATGCCTTCGGCAGAAGCCCCTACGGGCGTGGGCGAACCCGGTACGCCACCCATAGCACCGGCCGTTGCCAATGCACTTAGTGCCGCCACCGGCCAGCGCTTCCAGCGCCTGCCACTCAAGCTCAGCAGCTAAACGACACTACCGGGCCACCCCAGGGCGTGCCCGGTCATCCCTTTCTATTTATGAACAATGCTTTATAAAGAATGAGCCCTGATAATGGCGAATGACCTCTCCCACCTGCTGCAGCAATGGTACCCCCAGCGGGACAGTGCCGACTGGGTGCTGGGTACCGTTTACCAGACAGAGGGCCCCTGCTACCGCAAGCCCGGTGCCACCATGCTGTTCAACAGCCTGGGGCAGCAGTTCGGCCTGCTCAGCGGTGGCTGCCTGGAGTCCGACATTCACCGTCATGCCCGCCAGGTCATGCACAGCCACAAAGCCATGACACTCTGTTACGACGGCAGTGACGAGGACGATTTGTCGTATCAGCTGGGCATCGGCTGCGGCGGCACCGTGCATATTCTGCTGCAACCCATTCAGGCGCAGCAGCAGTACCTGCAGCTCGATACCCTGCACCAGGCGCTCGCTAACCGCACCGGCGGCTATCTGTACCAGCGCATTCCCGATGCCGCCGGCCAGACAGAAAGCCGCTTTATTGCCACAGACGCGTCCAGCGAAACCATGACCCCGGCATCCCGCCTGATCATGGAAGCCGAGCAACAGTGGCTGGTAACACGGATCCGCCCCGCCCCCCACCTGCTGATCGCAGGCGGCGGCCTTGATGCTCGCCCCCTGGTCGCCATGGCGCACCAGCTGGGCTGGCACACAAGCCTGTGGGACCCGCGCCCCGCCAATGGCAGGCGTGAACACTTTCCCACAGCCAATCGCATCATCCAGACGTCCGTCGACGGCCTCGCCGACTATGCCCGTACCGAGAAGGTCGATGCCGCTGTACTGATGACACACAACATAGGCCTTGATGCCGCCGCCCTGGCAGCACTCAACAGCACGCCGCTGCACTACTGCGCCCTGCTGGGCCCGCACCACCGCCGTGACCAGGTACTGCAGGCCGCGAACTTGAACGAAGCCCAGCTCGCCACCCCAGTCGCCGGCCCCGCAGGACTCGACATAGGCGCCGAACTGCCCGAAAGCATCGCCCTGGCCATACTCGCCGAATGCCACGCCCGGCTACACCAACGTAGCGCCCGCTCCCTCAGCACTTCGGTATAGATCCCCCTCGTAGCACCACTTCGTTGCGATTCAGAGGACCCAAACCGACGCCTGCTTTGCCTTTCCAATAACCACGCAATGGCCGTAAGTCTTTCAACTTCAGGCCTTTTTCGCAAAACTGCAAACCACAGATTAGCGATCTCTAAGTAGGCTAGCGGGGATACCACTTGGACACTGGTTCGCAAAAACCCGAGAAGCTCGGATCGTTCATTGAATCAGATTGCGATGGGTTCAGTCTGGGCCCAAATCGGCCGCTGACCTGTTGTTAGCTCGCCACGGTCCAGCTTGTGCATTGCGGCCTTTCGCTTGCCCTTCAGCAACAACCGATATCATGCAGAAACGTCAGAGACTTTGCTGAGTTCAGGCTACAGCAACTGAACATCAGGACCGAGCGCGCACCGCCTCCAGCATCGTTTTTGCCTCTTGCGCCAGAATGTCGGCGACAACCATCGCGATCCTCGGCAAAGTGCGATGGGAATTAATGGCGACGCTAATATTCTGAGAAGGCATGTTGATGCCGGTCACTGCAATCGCAACCACTCGACCCTCCAGAAGTTCTGGTGCAGCATCCATTTCCGACGTCAATGCAATGTGACTTCCAGCAACCACAAGATACTTCAGCAGCTGCAGGGAATTAGTGACCACCAGACGCGGGCCGTCCGAGAACATCGACGAGTGCCGTGCTTCAAGGATCCGTCGGATCGGCAGTGCGCGGCTCTGCACCACGATCGAATGATCGCGTACATCCTTCAACGCCACCTTAGTGCTGCTGGTCAATGGGTGATCCGGACTGGCAATACAATAAAGCGGCAAGTCAGCTGACCAAAGGACATGCACGTCCCGTTGCGGCCGCAAGTTGAAAGCAAGGGCGATATCGCAATGCCCTTCTTCCAAGGCTGTCACGGCGCCATCCGGTGTTACTACATCGACATCGATGCGAACACGCGGATAGCGTTCTGCCATCTTCGACAGGAACTGCGGCACCAGCCCGTTGACCAGGCTGTCCATTACTACAACCCGGATATGGCCCATGTCGAGGCCCTGCATCTGTTTTACGTCAGACAAGATCCGGTTCTCGTCGGCTTTCCAGCGCCGCGCCAGGACAACGAACATCTCGCCCGCTGGCGACAGTGACATGCCGGTCGTCATCCGATCAAACAGCAGGACTCCCAATCGTTCTTCCAGAATCTTGATCTGGCGGTCGATCGCAGAGGCGGCGATGCCTATGGCCCTGGACGCGGCCTGGATAGAACCGTGTTCGGCCACAGCAACCACGTAGTGCAATCCGCGTGGGGTAAGGTGAAGAGCCATGATGCGTCCATACTAATTATGCGAACGGATGATTGCTGATAATGTCATGGATTACAATGCAGATCTCTGGCTAACTGAGGTCAACGCAGCAAAACTCCGAGCCACCGAATCGATGCCAAACCCCCTCGAAGTTCTAAATACCGCCCCCCGCGCAGTCGCAGTCGCGATGATCGCGCCTCTGGTCGAACGGTCCGCCTGGGTCGGCGAGGCGACCATTGACGACCGCCCTTTTGAAAGCGGCGAAGCAGTGGCAGAGGCGCTCGTAGAGACGATTCTCGCCGCCGGCGCGCCGCGGCGCATTGAGCTCTTCAAGGCTCATCCTGAGCTGGCAGGACGCGAGGCGCTGGAGGGCTGCATGACCGCAGCCTCCACGGGTGAACAGAGTCGCCTCGGCCTGCTGAATCTTGCGTCAGATGACGTGGCGCGCCTTGCCCGGCTCAATGCCGAATATCGCGGGCGCTTCGGGTATCCGTTCATCATCGCCTTGCACCGCGTTGCTGATCTACAGGTGCTGTTTGCCATTTTGGAATGCCGCCTCGGCGCGACACGGCTCGAAGCACATACCACCACTCTGGCCGAGATCGCCTCGGTGATCCACGCCAGAGCGGCCCGGACTTTCGGACCCTGCGCAGAAACAATCGAAACTGACTTTTTCAAATTCATCGATAGACTGGAGTAAACGCCCATGACCTTCATCAAAACACTTCTCGCCACCTCTGTCATTGCCCTGACCGCCGCCTCGGCCCAGGCTCAGGATGTCATCCGCGTTGCCGGTAACTTCGCCAGCGAACATTCCTCGTCCCTCGCCATGGTGAAGTTCGAGGAAGAGCTCGAGCGACTGTCAAAAGGTGAAATCGACGTCAACATATTCCCCGCCCAACAGCTTGGTGGCGCAGCCGAAAACGTGCAGGCCGTCAAGATTGGCGCCATTGAGCTAATGTGGGTCGGCACAGCCTACCTGACCCGCACCGTGCCCGAGCTGGAAGTGATCGGCCTGCCATTCCAGTTTCCGAACCGCGACACCGCCTTTGCGGTGGTTGACGGCCCGGTCGGCGCCGCACTGGACCAGAAAATGTCCGCTGAGGGCATGACCTCCATGGGCTACATGGAACTTGGCTTTCGCCAGCTGACCAACAATGACCACCCGATTGTGTCCGTCAAAGATATCGAAGGCCTCAAGGTCCGCCTTCAGCCAAATGAAACCCACCTTGCCACCTTCCGCGCTCTGGGCGCCAACCCTGTAGCGATGGACGTGAAGGAGCTGTACTCGGCGCTGGAACAGGGCGTGATTGACGGCCAGGAAAACCCCTTTGCCATCATCAACGTGGCGGGCTACGCGGAAGTGCAGAAATACGTGTCCAACACGGGGCATTTCTTCGACTTCATCTCGGTCGTGTCGAACAAGAAATGGTTCGATGGACTCGATGCCAACACCCAGTCCATGGTACGTGAAGCCATGGATACCGCCATCGCCTATCAGCGCACTTTGGCGGCCGAACAGGACGCTGCAGGCCTTGATACGCTGATCGGAAAGGGCATGACCTATAACGAAGTGTCACCCGAACTGGCAGCGGCTCTGCGCGAAGAAACCGCTGGCGTCGCAGCTGACACCAAGGCCCGTCTCGACCCGGCTCTCGTCACTCTGCTGGACGCAGAAACTGCCAAGCTTGGTATGTGATCCGATGGGGGTGGATCGCATCTTAACCTTGATCCTGACGCGCGCCGATACAGGCGCGCGTTACCTGGTGATCCTCGGCGCGGCAGCGATGGTTGCTGTCGTGTCGGCGCAGGTGGTCATGCGCTACGTATTCAACGGCTCCTTCGACTGGGCGGACGAAGTCTCGCGAATCGCCTTTGTATGGACAATTTTTCTCGCTATCCCGCTAGGCATTCGTGACGGCACCCATGTGGGCATCGAACTGCTGGTCAAGCGCTTTCCCTCAGGCCTGCGGTCGCTCGTCGCCCGCGCTACTAACGCTATCGCCGCCGCGATGATGCTGGTGATGTTCTGGACATCTATCGTCGTGGCGCTGGCCACCTGGTCTGAACGACTGGGCGCCATCAACCTGACCTCAAGCATCTTCTTCTTTCCGGTCATCATTGGCGCGCTGCATTGCGCCCTGCATCTTGCCCAGATGGCCCTTTTTCCGTCGGAGCCTGCTTCATGAGCCTGTTCGTCATCGGAGCCTTCCTTGTATGTGCCTTTCTGGGGATGCCACTGGCTTTTTCTCTGGGTGTCTCGGCTCTCGCCGGGCTATGGCTTGCCGGGTTTGATCTGCTGGTCCTGCCGCCCCGGCTTATGAATGCGGTTAATTCCTTTCCACTGATGTCGATCCCGCTGTTCATGATCGCGGGCGAGCTGATGCTTAAGGGCGGGATCATGACCCGGCTGGTCGACTTCGCCAACGCCTTCATCGGGCGAATGCGCGGCGGCCTGGCACAGGTGGCGATCATCTCGGGCGCGGGCCTCGCGTCTGTGTCGGGGGCAGCAGTGGCTGATGCCTCAGCCCTATCCTCAACCCTGGTGCCGTCGCTGAAAAAGCAATACGGACTGGGGTTTTCCACCGGCATCGTTGCTGCGGCTTCCAACCTGGGACCGATCATTCCGCCGTCGGGCGCGATGATCGTTTATGCCTTCATGGCCGGGTCAAGCGTCTCGGTCGGCGGGCTGTTCATGGCCGGGGTGCTCCCGGGCCTGATTCTGTTCTTCACCTTCATGGCACTGTGCTGGCTTATCGCCTGGAAGCGAGACTATCCGCTGTCAGGTAACCCGGTCACCCTGCGCAACATCCTGCGCGAATTGCGCCGTTCCTTCCTGGTATTCCTGATGCCGATCCTCGTCATCGGCGGTATCATCGCCGGCGCGTTTACTCCGACGGAGGGCGCGGCCATCGGCGTCTGCTACGCGCTGTTTCTTGGCTTCTTTGTCACACGGCAACTTAAGCTCGCCGACCTGCCCGAAGTCCTGCTGACGGCAGCCAAGACCTCGGCCCTTGTCGGGGCCATGATCGCCTTTGCTTCAACTGTGACGTTCCTCTTCACCATCGACATGCTGCCGTTCAAGCTCGCAGGACTGCTTCAGGGCATCACCGATAGCCCTTTCGCCTTTCTCTGCCTGATCGCAGTCACGCTGCTGGTGGTCGGCATGTTCCTTGAATCCAACGCAGCCTACATCATGCTGGTGCCGCTGTTTCATCCAATCGCGCTGCAATACGGGATCGACCCTCTGCACTTTGGGTTTCTCTTCGTGCTGAATCTGGTTATCGGCATGCTGACGCCACCGGTTGGTGTGATCCTCTTCGTGGTCTGCGGTATCACAGGGGTCAAGATGGGCGATCTCGTGCGCGAAAGCTGGCCCTTCATCGCGGCGATGTATGCCCTCCTGCTGCTGTGCATGCTGGTTCCAGGCGTGGTCACCTGGCTGCCGGAACGGCTGGGCTACTGATGCTCTTCTGCTAATCGACCCCAGCACGATCGAGGCTCTGACTTAACGTATCGCAGAGACAGTGTCGGCAGTGCGACCGAGACTGTATTTCCGCACATCCAGCCTCCCGTCGAAGCGCAGACCGCAGAGACACATGCACAGGAAAACCTGGCCAAGCGGGCGGCGGTCTGCGACGCCGCGATCATCGCGCCTTCGGTGACCCTGGCTGCTGACCGAGCAAAGGCCCGACTGTCCAATTGCAGGTATGCAGAGGCCCTTCCGTCCAACAGGACCCCACCCCCTTTGCACTTCGGTATAGCACCTGCCAGTAGCACTGCGTCGTTGCGGTACAGAGGAACGAAACCGACGCCTGCTTTGCTCTTCTACAGATCGGAAATCATACAAAAATGGCCCGAAATTTTTCGATGCCAGGCCTTTTTTTGCGAAACCGATGATCAACAATTACCGGTCTCTAAATGAGGTAGTGGGGACAGGATTTGAACCTGTGACCTTCGCTGCAGTTATAGAGAGCGAGCCCGACGCTTTACGCTCTTACGGCTTACGGCTTACGGCTTACGGTTCAAAACGAAAAAGGGCTGAAATCTTTCGACTTCAGCCTTTTTTCTTAAAAATGGTAGCGGGGACAGGATTTGAACCTATGACCTTCGCTGCAGTTATAAAGAGCGAGCCCGACGCTTTTATTTTTTCTGTACAAACACAAAAAAGGCTCGAAGTTTCATCAACTTCGAGCCTTTTTTGTAAAGCCAATAATACTAATTACTGACTTAAAAATATGGTAGCGGGGACAGGATTTGAACCTATGACCTTCGCTGCAGTTATAAAGAGCGAGCCCGACGCTTTTATTTTTTCTGTACAAATACAAAAAAGGCTCGAAGTTTCATCAACTTCGAGCCTTTTTTGTAAAGCCAATAATACTAATTACTGACTTAAAAATATGGTAGCGGGGACAGGATTTGAACCTATGACCTTCGGGTTATGAGCCCGACGAGCTACCAGACTGCTCCACCCCGCATCAACGTGGAGCGAATATTACGCGCCTTTTCCGAATAGCGCAACCCTCTGAAACAAAATACTTTTTATAGCACCTGACAGGGCGCGGTAACAGCCACGCCCGCTCGCAACCTCGGTATACTCAGGTCTTCCAACCAGAGCGGACGAGCGGATCTTCAGGTGCCCAAACGCTATTACATAGGCCTGCCCCAGTGGAACCATTCAGACTGGGGCAGCAGCGCCCTGAGTGGCCCGACCGCACAGTCGACCCTGCAACGCTACGCCTCGCACTTTTCCTCGGTAGAGGGCAACTCCACCTTCTATGCGCTGCCCAACGCCACCACCATTGAGCGCTGGCGACAGGAAACACCTGAGCATTTCCGGTTTTGCCTCAAACTGCCGCAGCAAATCAGCCATCACCTGCAACTGCGTCACTGCCAGGACGAACTGCGCGGCTTTATTGACTGCATCAGCCCGCTGCAGGAAAAGCTCGGTCAGCTGTTCATTCAGCTACCGGCACGCTTTGGGCCTGACGGCCTCGATACCCTGAGGCAATTTATCACGCAGCTGCCGGAAGGTTTCAGCTACACCCTGGAAGTGCGGCACCCCGACTTTTTCGCCAAGGGCGATGCGGAACGTGCGCTCAACCGCCTGCTGATCGAACGAGGCATCAACCGTACCCTGTTCGATACCCGGGCGCTCTTTGCACTGCCGCGGGACGATGCCGCGACACAGGACGCATTGCAAAAGAAGCCACGAGTACCGCTGCATGTCATCGCCACCGGGCAGACGCCGATGGTACGCTTTATCAGCCCGCTGGATTATCGCAGCGCCGACCCCTGGCTCGCGCCCTGGGTTGGCAAGGTCGCGAGCTGGCTGAATGAAGGTCGCCAACCCTATCTGTTCTTTCATACGCCGGACAACCGTGAATCACCTCTGCTGGCCGAGCATTTTGCCCGGGAACTGGCCACAGAATGCCCCGATGCCCAGGGACTGATACCCTGGGTGCAAACCGTGCAACAACAGGAGACGCTGTTCTGATGAATGCTCTGATTTATATCATGGACCCCATGTGCAGCTGGTGCTGGGCATTCGCCCCCGAGCTGCAGGCGGTTCGCAGCCGCTTCCCCGACCTGCAGGTCAGTTTCATCATGGGCGGGCTGGCACCGGACAACACCGACCCGATGGACGCAGGCCTGGCTCACCAGATTCAGGCCACCTGGCAGCAGATAGAAGACCGTACGGGCACCGCCTTCAATCACGATTTCTGGACCCTGAACAAGCCGCGCCGCGCCACCTACGACGCCTGTCGTGCGGTGATTGCCGCCACACGCATTCAGCCGAGTGCGCAGGAAACCATGATCGATACGATTCAGCGGGGCTATTACCTGCAGGCGAAGAATCCGTCCGACAGAGAAGTGCTGACAGAAATGGCGCAACAGATCGGGCTGGATGGCGAGCTTTTCGGCCAGTATCTGGGCGACGAAATGACCCAGGGCATGCTGCAGCAACACCTGGCAATCAAGGGGAGTTTGGGCGTACAGGGATTTCCGACGCTACTGCTGCAAAAAGGCGAGGAACTGCACTGGCTCAGTACAGGTTACCGTCAGGCAGACGGCATTATTGCGCAGCTGGAGAAATTAACAGGGGAGCACTGAGCTCCCCCTGGGATCAGGTACGGGCGACTGAAACGTCTTCCGCCTGCAAACCCTTGTCGCTTTCACGTACATTGAAGCGAACCTGCTGACCTTCTGTCAGCGAACGGTGTCCACGACCGCGAATGTTTCGAAAATGCACGAATACATCGTCGCCATTCTCACGGGTGATAAAGCCAAAACCCTTGGACACGTTGAACCACTTTACCTGACCGGTTTCACGGGCATCGTTTTCGTCATCATACTCCTCTTCACCCAACTCCATTTCAGTAGCCTGGGTCTGGGATTTCACACCCCATCCCGACGCCAGGGAAGCCGCCAGAACAACCGCAAAGACTACCGCCAGTACCGGAACACTCAGCGCTACATCTACGTTGGCAACAGCGGCCAACAAAATCGGAATCAATACTGCAGCTAAAGCACTGACAACAAGACCGCGTATCAGTTGATTACCACTCATTTATAGTCATCTCTTGTATTAATACATTTACATCAATATAAACCCGCCCACACCAACGGAACGGGGGACGATCGCAACATATAGCGAATTTTGCGTATTTTTTCAACAGCTTAAGCCTTTTAATAGACTATTCTCTGTAGAATACTGGCTGAATAGACTGCAACCTTCACGCCTGCACGGGACCGATTGCACATGAGCGACACACCAAGACTGGACGATCTGGAGTCCCGGATCGCCTTTCAGGAAGATACCCTCGATACGCTAAACGCGATAGTGGCACGCCAGGATATCGAGATTCAGCGCCTTACCAGCATGGTCAAAGCCCTCAGCGGCCAGGTCAAGCAGCTGGCACCGGCATCGGCCGATGATATGGCCGACGAACCGCCGCCACCGCACTACTGATATGAAGCTGCTCGAGCTGGTCGGCCGCCCGCTACTGTCCTGGATCGTTACCGCGACCACCCTGGGAAGCACCCACCTGCACGGCGGTCCGCGGGTGCGCTATGTGCTGGAAAGCGAGCGCTGGAGCCATGTGCAGCTGCTGCTCGAGCAGGCTCGCCGCGCAGGCGTGGACATTAAGACCGAGCAGATCATTTTTGCCCGCAGCGGCGGCCAGCAAGTACTGAAACAGTATCTGGACGAACTCTGCCAGCTGAGCCTGCAAGATCCGCAATACAAGGTTGAACTGATCCCGGTGTCCATCTTTCACGGCCGCCTGCCAATCCGCGAAACCTCCTGGCTCAATCTGCTGTACGCCGAGGCCTGGGATCAGGGCGGGCGCATCGGGCGCCTGATGCAGCTGCTGGTCAACGGCCGCCAGACACTGATTCACATAGACCCACCCTTGCAGCTGCAGGATCTGACCAGCAACGCCCCCGACGCCAGAGCCCTGACGCGCAAAGCCAGCCTGTTGCTGTTGCAGCACTTTCGCACCCGGCGCCGTGCTGTAGTCGGCCCCGATCTGTCTCATCGCCGCACACTCATGAGCATGATCCTGCACCACCCAGGCGTACAGCAGGCCATCGCAACGCGCGCCCGGGAAAAGCGCGAGAACCTGCACCAGGCTAGTCGCTATGCTGCACGCGAACTGCAGCGCATTGCGGCCAACTTCAGCCCGGTCACCGCAAGGCTGCTGCATCCACTGCTCAATGCCACCTGGCGCCGGCTCTACGACGATGTTGAAATTCTCGGACTCGATCGGCTGCGCGAACACGCCCTGGACCATCAGCTGGTATATCTGCCCTGCCACCGCAGCCACATGGACTACCTGTTACTGTCCTGGGCGCTGTACCGCCACGGCCTGATGCTGCCCCACGTCGCCGCCGGCGACAATCTGGATATCCCGATCATAGGCCCGATACTCAAACGTGGTGGCGCCATCTTTATGCGCCGCAGCTTTCAGAACGATGGCCTTTACCGCGCGCTCTACCAGCAGTACATGGCTCTGATGTCGCGCCATGGCCATGCCCTGGAGTACTTTATCGAGGGCGGCCGCAGCCGCACCGGTCGCCTGCTGCCCGCCCGCACAGGACTGCTGAACATGACGCTGGATGCCTGGTGTGCAAGCCCTGAGCGCCCTGTCGCACTGGTACCCGTCTGGATCGGCTATGACCGGGTGGTCGAAGCCCATAGCTATCAGCGCGAGCTGAGCGGTGCTAGCAGCCGCCATCCCGGCACTTTCAACAGCTTGCAAAGCGCCTGGCAGGTGCTGCGCCAGCGCTTCGGCCGCGTGTCTGTCAGTATCGGCGAGCCCATAACACTGGCAGATGCGGTCAACCCCCATATGCCCACCCGCCCCCAGGCCAACGCTATTGGCCGCCTGCTACTGGAACGCATCAACCAGGCTTCAGTACTGACCGAGACGGGAGTGCTGGCGACCGTCATGCTGGGCCAACCCCAGCTGATCCTGGATAGCGACAGCCTGGCCCTGCAATGCGACCAGCTGCGCCAGCTTGCTCAGCGGCTCCCGAACGCCCCGGCAAGCGTACCGCCCGAAACCCCAACCCACTGGATAGCCCGCGCCCGCGACCGCAAACAGCTCGAACAGTCCGGCAACCAGGTACTACTGGAGCCTGCCCAGGGGCGGGAAATGACCTTTTATCGCAACAATATGATGCACCTGTTCGTGCTGCCAGGATTGCTCCTGCTGCTGGTAAGGCGCAGCGCCAAGCCGATGCCGCAGCTGATTACCCGCATGCTGCGAGTGCTGTATCCCTACCTGCAGGCCGAGCTCTTCCTGCCCTGGCCCGAGCCGGACTTCAGCGCCGTGGCGGTGCAACTGCGCCAGAGTCTGCTGGATCAGGGCTTGCTGACACCTGAGGGCAAACAACTGCACGCCAGTGACAGCGACACAGCCCTGTGTCTGATGCGCAATGCCGAGCCCGTGCTGCTGCGCTACTACCTGCTGTGCAGAATACTGCAGCGCTACAAGGCGCTGGAGCTGGACGAACTGATGGACAGGTCTCTGCGACTGGCGACAAAGCTGCAACGCGAGTTCGGCTTTGATTCGGCGGAGTATGCCGACAAGCGGGTACTGAACGGATTTGTGGAGCAGTTATTGGACCGGGAGATTCTGCAACTCAAGGGGAGTCAAATTCAGCCACGGGTATCACTTGATGGCCTGATGCAACAGGCACGGAGCCTGCTGACAGAGCGCAGGCTGAACTTCATCGACCAGCAGCTGGACGACTGAAGCCTGCTAAAGCATTTTCACGAAACACTTATCTGTCGATCGAGGTTGCTTTGAATGCTGTCTTACTTAGAGGTGTCCGAATATGGGTCGAGGTAAGATGAGCGTGCTCTTGCTCCCCCTTATGAAGCCGGCGAGCACTGAGGTCATTCGACGAATAGGCCCGAAGGGGCGCAGCAGGGACTGATGCGCCTGCGATGAGGTACATGGATGTACCTTCAGCGCAGCCCGCCGAATGATCTCAGAGCGCAGCGAAAAGGCGTCATTGGGGCGTGCTTTCTTTGGTTACTGTCTTTGCACGAGCAAAGACAGTACCGCGCCAGCAAGGCGCAACATGAGCCACCAAGCCGCTCCGACACCCCAGCCTGCACAGACTCCAACACGGTCATCTTAATCTCGTCTCAACCATCGCAATGGGTCGAGGTAAGATGAAAGTGCTCTAGACCAGCTTTTTCAGCGCATAAATATCGTAACGACTCGACTTGCCCGCCAGCTGCACACTGGGCGCCGGGCCCGGAATCACCGGCGCCTTGCGCGGGCGTTTCACCACCACCCGGTTGGCTGCAGCGGCCAACGCCGCCTCCAGCAGCAGACCGGCATCCGCATCATCGCCCACCAGATCGCGGAACAGGCGCATTTCCTTTTTCACCAGAGCGCTTTTGTCCGAGTGTGGAAACATCGGATCCACATACACCACCTGGGGTCTGTCTTCACGCCCTGCCTGCTCGGCCAGCCAGGCAATGCTGTCCGTCTCGATCAGCTGCATGCGGGCGACAATTTCCGCCACCTCCGGATCCTGCCAGGCCCGACCCAGGCCATCGGCCAGCAGCAGCTGAATCACCGGCACCCGCTCAATCAACTGCACCTCACAGCCTAGACTCGCCAGCACAAAGCTGTCGCGCCCAAGACCCGCGGTCACATCCGCCACCCTGGGCCGCACACCCTGGCGCACGCCCACAGCCTTGGCAATAAGCTGGCCAGAGCCACCGCCCTGCAGCCGACGATGGGCCACGGCGCCGCCGACAAAATCCACCCATACAGGGCCCGGCGCCTTGCGCCCAGTGGGCTGTAACTGCAGTCCTTGCGCAGTGACACGCAGCAGCGACTCATAGTCACAGCGGCCAAGATCTGCGCCACAGAGCAAATCCAGTCCCAGCTGCTCAGACAGCGCCCGCGCACGGGAAAGATGATCAGGATGAACGTACTCAACGGCAAGACTGGCGGATTCTGTCATGAGGGGTCTGTTCAGTGGCAGCTTTGGCATGCGCTGCGAATAAAAAAGGGCGGAGACTGATGATCAGATAAGCACATCAACAAAGGCGGCGTCGGCCAGGCCTGAGGCGCTGCTCGACTGGGTAGCGTCATAGGCCAGCAGGGCGCGCTGACTGTGGTAATCCAGCGAAGCAAAGCGTGCGTCAGTCTCGGCATCGCGCCGACGCCCCGCTCTTTCGCTCGCCAGGCGCGGCTCCCATTCCCCTTCGCGCACCGGGCCCTGCGGCTCGGCCACAGTGCTGCGATCCGCCTGACGACGCTTGCGCGCAGCCCTGGGTGCCGGCAGGCGAAAACTGGAGCCTATCTGCATTCATATCACCCCGCATATTAAGGGGCTCAGTATCGCCAATACCGCAACGGAAATAAACGCCAGCGCCCCGCCAAAGCGTTTCAACCGACGAAATACACCGCCAGCAAGGCGACACCCAGTAGCATCCGGTAAATAACAAAGGGCAGCATGCCTATACGGTTCAGCCAGCTCAAAAACAGCCAGATACAGGCCCAGGCACTGAGTGCCGCCAGCACCGCACCCAGGCCCACCAGCTCCCAACTGGCCGCTGTGCCAGACTGCGCCAGATCGATGCCCTTGAAAACACCGGCACCCACGATAATCGGAATGGACAGCAGGAAGGAAAATCGTGCCGCCGCATCACGTTCAAATCCCAGCATAAGACCCGCTGTCATGGTAATACCGGAGCGCGATGTACCCGGCATCAGCGCCATGGCCTGGGCCAGACCGATCCAGATCGCATCACTCACGCCCAGATTCCCCAGTGTACGCACTTCCCGGCGCCGGCTGTCCGCCCAGCCTAACAAGGCACCAAAAACCAGCGTGGTGCCGGCAATCACCAGAATAGAGCGAGCAAGGTGTTCGATCATATTGCTGAGGAAAAAGCCCGCAAATACCGCCGGCAGCGTTGCCAGCAACAGATACCAGGCCAAGGCCGAGTCCGCCGATCGGGTGCCGGCAAGAGAGCGCAACCAGGCACTTAGCAAACGCACCAGATCAGTACGGAAATAGAACATTACCGCCACCAGGGTGCCGACATGCACGCCTACATCGAAGGCCAGCCCCTGATCTGGCCAGCCAAACAGCTGCGATGGAAGGATAAGATGGGCAGAGCTCGAGATCGGTAAAAATTCGGTCAATCCCTGAATCACGGCCAATATAATGGCCTGGTAAATATCCATGCTTACTGCTGTTCCTTTTTCTTCCAGCCACCTTCACGAATATACACTGGCAGACCATCCTCGGGTGCCAGCCCTCGCCCACAGGCCAGATCCCGTGCTGCAATCGGCAGCATCGAACTGGCCCTTGGGTACACATCCAGCACAGGCGCGGTAATAACCGCCTGCACCGCAGCACTCATGTCCGCCAGGTAATTAAAACCGGGGCCGACACCCTCCCAGCGCGCCTCTTCCATCAGCCGCAGTTCGTCAGCGGCACAGACCTGCTCATCCAGCATGGCTTCGGGCAGACCGTTTTCCAGCCGAAAGGCGCACCAGTAAATTTCGTTCATGCGCGCATCCAGGGCTGCAATCACCCGCTCAGCCCCCAGCAAGCGCCCCTGTTCCAGCGCCATGGCAGCCAGTGTGGAGATGGGCAATACAGGTATATCCGCGGCGAACGCCAGCCCCTGGGCAATGCCCGTGGCGATACGAATACCGGTAAAGGAGCCCGGCCCACGGCCAAAGGCAACCGCATCCAGATCACGGGCACTCAAGCCCGCCTCACTCAGCAGCGCATCCGTCATGGGCAGCAGCAGCTGTATATGCTTGCGCGGCACTACGCGAAAATCTTCCACCACTTCACCGTCTTGCCAAAGGGCAACGGAACAGGCGTCGGTGGAGGTATCCAGTGCGAGTATCTTGCTCATTACGACCTTCTTGAACACAAACTTTTGAGGCACAGGCCCTGGCCAACAAACACAGCGAACACAGACCCGGAAAATTAAGGGCAGGCACAACAGCCTGACGATACGACAGCCGGCATTCTACCCGCGACACTGTTACATTTCATTATCGCAAACAGACTCAGGAAGAGAGCAACCCTTCACCCCAGCGCGGCAACAACGCCTGCTCAACCCCCAGCTGATTGAGAATACGGGCGACGATGAAGTCCACCATATCCTCCACCGACTGCGGCCTATGGTAGAAACCTGGACTTGCAGGCACCACCACCACACCCATGCGGGTAAGTTTGAGCATGTGCTCCAGGTGAATTTCCGAATAGGGTGCCTCGCGGGGAACCAGTATCAGCTGACGTCGCTCCTTGAGGGCAACATCGGCGGCACGTTCGATCAGGTTGTTGCTGGCACCGGTGGCAATGGCGGACAGACAGCCGGTGCTGCAGGGACAGACCACCATGGACGAAGGCGCGCCTGAACCCGACGCCACTGGCGCCATCCACTGTTCGCGCCCGAACACCCGAATCTGATCCGCTTTGGCACCATAGAGCTGACTCAGAAAGGTCTGCTGCTCGTCTGGCCGGCCCGGCAACGCCAGGTCGGTTTCGGTGGCAATCACCACCTGGGCTGCCTTGGAAATCATCAGCATGACCTGAATATCCGCCGCCACCAGACACTGCAGCAGCCGCAGACCGTACTGAGCCCCTGAGGCTCCGGTAATGGCCAGGGTGACGCGGCGCGGATCGCTCTGACTCATGCCAAGGCCTCCCGTTCACGCAGCGCCTGCACCAGACGCAGATGAATACCCTCAAAGCCGCCATTGCTCATGACCAGGATATGGCTGCCGCTGCGTGCCTGGCGCACCAGCTCCTCGATCAAGGCCGCAGTGTCCCGTGCCAGACTCGCTGGCACCGGCGACTGCGCCACCACCTCATCGAGGGACCAGTCCAGCCCCTGCGGCTGATACCAGTACACCTGACTTGCGGCCGCAATCGAGTGCGCGAGTGCTGCTCTATGGGCGCCAAGCCGCATGGTATTGGAACGCGGCTCCACCACGGCGATGATCGGCGCCTCGCCGACTCGAGCACGCAGGCCCGCCAGGGTGGTTTCGATGGCAGTGGGATGGTGGGCAAAGTCATCGTACACACAGACCCCGCCGACCTCGCCCACCAGCTCCATGCGCCTTTTTACGCCGCCAAAACGGCACAGCGCCTCAATGCCGTGCTGCGGCCGTACGCCCACATGGCGCGCCGCCACCAGCGCCGCCAGGCCATTGCTGACGTTATGCCGGCCGGTATGCGCCCAGTCGACGATGCCCTGGCACTTGCCCTGAAACCAGACTTCGAACCGGCTGCCGTCCTCGTTCAGCAGGCGCGCCTGCCAGGCCGCATCAGTGTTATCACCGCCATTGACGCCATCATCAGGATCGCCGGCGACACCGGTGCGTACCAGTTCAGACCAGCAGCCCATCTCGAGAACCGCGTCCAGTGCAGGCTGATCCCGGGGCACCACCAGCTGGCCATTTCCCGGCACTATGCGCACAAGATGATGAAACTGGCGCTGAATAGCCGCCAGATCGGGAAAAATGTCGGCATGATCGTATTCAAGATTGTTCAGGATCAGCGTGCGCGGATGGTAATGCACAAACTTGGAACGCTTGTCGAAAAAAGCCGTGTCGTACTCATCAGCTTCGATAACGAAAAAGGGTGAATCCCCTAGGCGTGCCGAAACCGGAAAGTCCTTCGGCACTCCACCGATCAGAAAGCCCGGTGCCATGCCGGTGTGCTCCAGCACCCAGGCAAGCATGGTGGCCGTGGTGGTCTTGCCGTGGGTTCCAGCCACCGCCAGCACCCAGCGCTCGTGCAACAGGTTCTCCGACAGCCACTGCGGACCCGACTGATAGCGCAGCCCGCGATCGAGCACATACTCGACACAGGGGTTGCCGCGGGACATGGCATTGCCAACAATGACCATATCGGGCGCAGGCTCAAGCTGCAGCGGGTCAAACCCCTGGGTCAGCTCGATCCCCTGCTGCTCCAGCTGAGTGCTCATGGGCGGATAAACGTTGGCGTCGGAGCCCGTGACGCGGTGCCCCAGTTCCTTGGCCAGAATGGCCAGCGACCCCATGAAGGTGCCGCAAATGCCCAGTATATGGATATGCACGCAACAGAATCCTGTTCAACATCGAATTGGGGCATGATACCCGTTTTACGGCCTGGCTCGCACCCGTTTAAATCTGCATAAATTTGCCGCCGAACCATGCAAATGGCCACCAAGTCCCGTATAATTTTGCGCCGAAACCCCCTTCCAGAACCCTAAAGGTTTAAGCATAAAGATGCAGCTCCTGAGCCAGTTCCTGAAACACCAGAAGACTGACGAACAACTGGTCGAATTGATCAACACGCTGATGGTCGCATGCAAGGAAATTGCACTGCAGCTACGTGAAGGTGAGCTGGCCGGCGTATTGGGCACCACCGACAATACCAATGTGCAGGGCGAAACCCAGAAGAAGCTCGATGTCATCGCCAACGATGTACTGAAACAGCTCCTGCTGGACAACCCTCTGGTGGCTGGCCTGGCGTCGGAAGAGGAAGACGATCCTGTTCCCGGCAACCCGAATGGCCGCTTCCTGGTGACCTTCGACCCGCTGGACGGTTCGTCCAATATCGACATCGATGTTTCGGTCGGCACCATCTTCTCGGTGCTGGAAATGGCCCCCGGTGAAGACCCTGCACTGCACAAAACCTACCTGCAGAGCGGCCGCCGCCAGGTAGCCGCAGGCTACGTACTTTACGGTCCCTCCGCCGTACTGGCGATGACCACAGGCCAGGGCGTGAACTTCTTCACCCTGGCCCACACGGGCGATTTCATCCTTACCCGTGAAAACGTCAAAATTCCGCCGACGACCCGCGAGTTCGCCATCAACATGTCGAATCAGCGTCACTGGGAACCGGCCATGCAGAACTACATCGGCGACCTGCTACTGGGCAGCGACGGCCCTCGCAACAAGAACTACAACATGCGCTGGATCGCCTCCATGGTGGCCGAAGTGCATCGTGTACTGACTCGCGGCGGCATTTTCAGCTATCCCTGGGACGCGCGTGAACCGGCCAAGCCCGGCAAGCTGCGCCTGATGTACGAAGGCAACCCCATGAGCTTGCTGATAGAACAGGCCGGTGGCATTGCCAGCACCTGTTACGCTCCGATCCTTGACGTCCAGCCAAAAGAGATACACGAACGCGTCTCCATCGCCCTGGGCTCAAGTGACGAAGTGGAAGCTCTGCTGAGCTATCACCGCACGGACAAATAATTTATCCGGATGCACAGAACCAGACGGCCATAAGTCGAATATAACTGAACGGCCGTCTGTGACTATAATCCCCCACTGCATTCAGTCCCGACCTTTAAACTGCTAACAGGAAGATACGCATGAGCTTTGCTAAAGTGCCTGCCGGTAAAGACCTGCCGAACGATCTGTACGTGATCATCGAAATTCCGGCCCAAAGTTCCCCGGTCAAATATGAGATCGACAAGGATGCCGATGCCGTCTTCGTTGACCGCTTCATGGCTGCCCCCATGTTTTACCCGGCCAACTATGGCTACATCAACAACACCCTGGCCGATGATGGCGATGCGCTGGACGTGCTGGTTCTGACCCCGCACCCGGTCATCACGGGCTCCGTGATTCGCTGCCGCCCTGTGGGTGTGCTGAACATGACCGACGAAGCTGGCGAAGATGCCAAGCTCATCGCCGTGCCCCACGAAAAGCTGAGCCAGGCCTACAACGACGTCAAGGACGTTGAAGACCTGCCCAAGCTGTTGCTGGATCAGATATCCCACTTCTTCGAGAACTACAAAACTCTCGAAAAAGGCAAATGGGTCAAGGTTGAAGGCTGGGCGAATGCCGATGCCGCGCGTGCTGCTATCGTTGAGGCCGCCGCCGCTTACGAAGCCGCCAAGTAAGACTTGTCGCACTCTGCCGGGTGGAGCCCTCAGGGCCCACCCGGCACTGCTTTAACACTTTGCCTTAGCCAACTGCCTGCAAGAGCCTCCAGCAAGAGCCTCTGATCAGACCCCGCACACATCTTGACCCACGCCCATCAGAGCGTGCCCAAGTTCAACTTCCCGCTTTCCACCACATTGACGTAGGGCAGGTAGCCGCCCAGATCAAGCCGCGCATTCAACTCATAGTTCACACTGTCACGCCTGGACTGCAGCAGATCGGTCAGCAGCCTGAAGCCGTTCAGCAGATCCGCCGTAGCAGTCACACTGAAGTCCGCCTCACCGTAGGCCGGCACCTCGGGCAGATCATTGGCCACGCCGTTGAGCAGCTTGCGCCCTTCCAGCGACACCTGGTAACTGATGCCCTGCAGACTGATCGCCTCCCGGTTGGGATTGATAATATGCAGCCCGATCAGAAAACGCGGCGCCATGCCTTCGGAGGGCAAGGACCTGAAGGAAGTGACCGAAACCTGCGGCTTTTCGAAATCAGACTGTACTGCGGCACAGCCACCCAGCATTAATATCCACAGCACCAGCAGTGCCCGTTTAAGGCTCAACATTGCTTGAGTCTCCAGCGTGTTCGTTTCAGGGGCCATCTCTTGGACGGCAAGTGCTGCACAGTATCGCAGCCCTCGTCTGAACGCCACAATGCGGCGCGCAGACGCGGACTTCCCTCAGGCGGTCCAGTCGAGAATTACCTTGCCGCTCAGGCCCGACTGCATGGCGGCAAAGCCCGCCTCGAACTCATCCACCTTGAAGTGATGGGTAATGACCGGCGCCAGGTTGAGTCCACTTTGCAGCATGGCCACCATCTTGTACCAGGTTTCAAACATTTCACGCCCGTAGATACCCTTTATCTCCAGCCCCTTGAAAATCACCTGGTTCCAGTCAATCGCGGTATTGCCCGGAGGGATGCCCAGCAGGGCGATCTTGCCGCCGTGGTTCATGTGCGCCAGCATGTCGGTGAACGCCGCTGGCACGCCGGACATCTCCAGCCCGACATCAAAGCCCTCCAGCATATGCAGATCCTGCATCACATCAGTCAGTGACTGGCGCTGCACATTCACCGCGCGGGTCGCCCCCATCTGCGTCGCCAGCCCTAAGCGGTAATCGTTTACATCGGTGATTACCACCGTACGCGCTCCCACATGGCGGGCAATAGCCACCGCCATAATACCAATGGGGCCCGCGCCGGTGATCAGCACATCCTCCCCCACCAGATTAAAGCTCAGCGCCGTATGGGTCGCATTGCCAAACGGATCGAATATCGCCGCCAGATCATCCGACACATCGGGCGGAATACGAAACGCATTGAAAGCGGGAATGACCAGATACTCGGCAAAGGCACCCTCGCGATTCACCCCCACTCCCACCGAATTTCGACACAGGTGCCGCCTGCCGGCACGACAGTTGCGACAGGCACCGCAGGTTATATGCCCCTCCCCCGACACCCGGTCACCGATCTCGAAGCCGCGCACCTCCTGGCCGATTTTGACGATCTTTCCCACATATTCATGCCCTACATGCATGGGCACTGGAATCGTCTTTTGCGCCCAGTCGTCCCAGTTCCAGATATGCATGTCGGTGCCGCAGATAGCCGTCTTGCGGATTTTGATCATCACATCGTTGTGCCCGACCTTGGGCATGCGCGTTCGAATCAGGCTCAGCCCAGGGCCTGCCTGCAGTTTGGCCAGCGCTTTCATGACTGAGTCCTCATGGCTGTATCCTCATGACAGCACCCCCAGCGCCTGCCCCACCCGGGCAAAAGCGCCTATGGCGGCATCGATCTGGGTATCGGTATGGGCGGCGCTCATCTGGGTCCGAATGCGCGCCTTGCCTTTGGGAACCACCGGGAAGCTAAAGCCGATCACATAGACACCCTCCTGCAAGAGTGCGTCGGCCATACGCGCCGCCAGGGCAGCATCCCCCAGCATGACGGGGATAATCGGATGGCCGGCGCCAGCAAGGGTAAAGCCCGCTGCCTGCAGACCTGCGCGAAAGCGTGCCGTATTGCGCTGCAATTGGGCTCGCAGGGCTGCGCCCTCGGCGCTTTGGAGCAGTTGCAGCACCCGCAACGATGCGCTGACGATGCTGGGTGCCAGACTGTTGGAAAACAGGTAGGGCCGCGACAGTTGACGCAGCAGCGCGACTATTTCGCGCCGCCCGGCGGTAAAGCCACCGGAAGCGCCCCCGAGCGCCTTGCCCAGAGTGCCGGTAATGATATCGACCCGTCCCTCAACGCCACAATGCTCCACAGTGCCGCGCCCACCCTTGCCGACAAAGCCCACCGCATGGGAATCATCCACCATCACCTGGGCACCATAACGCTCAGCCAGATCACAGATACCGCGCAGATCGGCGACCACCCCGTCCATGGAAAAGACCCCGTCGGTGGCGATTAGCTTGAAGCGCGCGCCCGCGGCATCGGCTGCCTGCAACTGGGCTTCCAGATCAGCCATGTCATTGTTGCGATAGCGGTAACGACTCGCCTTGCACAAACGTACCCCGTCGATAATGGACGCATGATTCAGCTCATCGGAGATCACTGCATCCTCGGCCTCTAGCAGTGTCTCGAACAGGCCGCCATTGGCATCGAAACAGCTGGAATAGAGAATGCAGTCGTCGGTACCCAGGAATGCCGACAGCGCGGCTTCCAGGTCCTTGTGCGGCTGCTGGGTACCACAGATAAAGCGCACCGAGGCCATGCCAAAACCCTGGTGTTCCAGCCCCTGCACCGCGGCCTCCACCAGGCGCTCATCATTCGCGAGCCCCAGATAATTATTGGCACAGAAATTAAGTACCTGATCACCGCCGGCCAGGCGGATCAGGGGAGACTGCGCACTGTCGATAACTCGCTCGGTCTTGAAAAAGCCCGCATCGCTGAGTGTATCCAGTCGGCTTTGCAGCCGACCTAGAAAGGCATTGTCCATGCTGTACTCCCGCCTTAGCCGAATTTCGGGAAAAAACCTGCTGCCAAAACCATAGCAGCCCGCAACCTTAGTCACATGGCTCCCGCGCAAGGCTGGTCAAAGTTCCCGTTTAACTTTACTCTCAAGCACTATCTGTCTGCGGTTGAATAAGGAGTACCCATGGACCTGAATCTGTCGCTCTACCAGACCCGAGTCATAGGCGCGCTGATCGAGAAGGAGATCACCACACCGGATCAGTATCCGCTGTCACTGAACGCCCTCACCATGGCCTGCAACCAGAAAAGCAACCGTGACCCGGTGCTAGACCTGGATGAAGGCACTGTGCAGCAAACCCTGGATGAACTGACCCAGCTGCGCATGGTCAAGGAAGAATCCGGCTTCGGTAGCCGGGTACAGAAATACAAGCACCGCTTCTGCAATACCGAATTCGGCGTACTTCAGTTCAGCGAACAGGAACTCGGCATCCTCTGCGTCATGTTCCTGCGCGGCCCCCAAACCCCTGGCGAACTGCGTACTCGCACCAACCGACTGTGTAGTTTTGATGATGTACTCAAGGTCGAGAAGGTACTTTACAAGCTCATGACCCGGGACGATGGCCCCTTTATCGTCAAGCTTGCACGGGAACCCGGCAAGCGGGAATCGCGCTATGCCCATCTGTTCAATGGCGATATTGAGCCGGGCCAGAAGGCACCGCCTCCCCTGTCGGAGCCAAGAGCTGCCCACGAGCCAGAAGGCAGCGGCCGCATTGAGCAGCTGGAACAGGAGGTCCTCGAACTCAAGGCCAAGGTTGCCGAGCTCGAAGCCCTGCTCGAAGAGCTGACCACCTGACAACCGCAAGCCTGGAAAAGGTGCGAGGTGCGAGGTGCGAGGGAAACAAAGAATCACAGCCACACTTGCACAATAAAAAAGCCGGAAAGGTTTCCCCTTCCGGCTTTTTTATTTGGTCAGTTAACAGTGACCTTTTTTGTGCTGCCCCGGCGGGCAAAAGTGCCCGTCGTTATGATGTTTTTTGTGTTTTTTGTATTTCTTGTGCTTATGATCGTGATCATCGTCGTCATAGTAATAGACTTCACGACGCTCATAACTGGTTTCACGATAATCACTGCGATGCCCCTGGGTATTGATCGAGGTACCCACAGCCGCTCCGACACCGGCGCCAATAATGGCGCCATCACGACCACCTACTTCAGCCCCCAGAGCACCGCCTACTGCGCCACCCAGGGCACCACCGATGGCAGAGTCAACGGTCAGGTTGTTGCCGGCCATTGCCATAACGGGCAGCAGCGATACAAGCACTATGGCAAACAGAGACTTTTTCATGGGAATCTCCTTCGGGATATCCAGAGTTATGCGAAACAAAAAAATGGAAGAGCTTAGTGAAAGCGTTGAATTAACAGCCGCCTCAATAGTTTAAACAGTTTTAAAATCTGCAACTGAGTCTTGTCGCAACAACCTTCACATTTTAAACAAGCACCAATTTGAATGGCTCTCATTTAAATGAAACAGGTAGCAATATAATCAAATAAAAACTGCTGCCCTGTCTCTCAATAGCGCCTATTTAACAACAACAACACTGAACAAAACATGAAGGCGCGCATTTTAAAGCCACCCGCCTGCAGATGCCAGACGTCTCGAGATACCGACACAGAGGCTTTCACTAAAGCTCATCAATCATTGCGGACTGGCCAGTTTTTCCAATCGGGTCCATGATGATGACCGGACAGCCTTGCTGTGGAGCTATTTGTAGCGAGCTGCGCACAGGGAACGAGTCACCCTCTGCACTGTCTGTCTAATGCTCCCGGGCAACTTCAGACCAATCGACCAGGAAGGACCTGTAACCCATGCTAAAACTTCACGGCGTTGCGCTCAGCAACTACTACAACATCGTCAAGCAGGCCATGCTGGAAAAAGGCATCGCCTTCGAAGAAATCACGGCACCTCCATCGCAGGACGCGAGCTTTCTGACCAAGAGCCCGATGGGCAAGATTCCCTGCCTCGAAACACCCGAGGGCTTTTTATCTGAGTCGCTAGCCATTATCGAGTATCTGGAAGAAACTCACCCAACCCCTAGCCTGCTGCCGGGCGATGCCTATCAGCGTGCCAAGACCCGCGAAATCATCAAGTACGCCGAGCTGTATCTCGATGGACCTGCGCGCCGACTGCTGGGGCACGTGATCTTCGGCGCCCCACTGCCACAACAAGCCTTTGATGAGGTGCGACCCGCGCTTGAGAAGAATCTGACAGCCCTCAAGCGCATTGCTCGCTTTGAGCCCTGGGTTGCAGGCACTGAATTCAGCCTTGCCGACATTGCCCTGCTGCATATCATGGGCCTGGTACTCGCCATCATCAAACCCGTGTACGACTGGGACATTCTGGCGCAGGAACCTGAACTGGCCAACTGGATGCAGCGTGCTGCTGCGCGGGAACACAGCCTGACGGTGCTGGCGGCCCAGAAAAAAGTCCGCGAAGCCATGATGGCGAAACAGGCTTAGCTGCGTCTTAACAGTACGCAACACTGCATAACGTAAACGGCGAAACGCCGGCCCTGGGGCCGGCGTTTCGCATTATGCAGGAATACTCAGTCAGGCCCAGCGTACAGGCCCGCTGCCATCAGTCACGAAAACGTGCACAGGCCGCCCAGTTATTCATCAACAGGTAGTAGGTGACACCGGCTGGAATCAGGCTGGCATACCAGGAAATGGATGAGAACCAGAGTGCGATCACGGCACCGACGAGCGACGCAATGATGGCAGCATAGTTCACACCCCGGTAAGGACCCTTCTCGTCATATAGCTTCGAAATATCCAGAGTGCGACGACGCAGGATGAAGTAGTCCACTACCATAACCGCGAAGATCGGCCCCAGAAAAGCGGAGTAAGTCTGAACAAAGGTTTGCAGACCCGCAGAAGACTCTTCCTTCACCAATTCCCAGGGGAAGGTACCAAAGGCCGCCAGACCCACCAGAATAGTGGCGGTGCGAAACTTCAGCTTGAACACATCCATCAGGATGTAAGTCGGCGGTACCACGTTGTTCAGCACGTTGGTGGTGACCTGGGCAAAGGCAATAAACAGCAAGGTGGTGATCAGCAGCGCCTGGTTATCCACCGCACTGGCAAACACTTGAATCGGATCGGATACACCGGTGGCACCAGAGACCATCAGCCCGATCAGGCCCATGAACAGGGTGCAGGGCAGAATAGACATGGCATACAAGGTGGCTAGCAAACCCGGGCCACTGCCCTTTTTGAGCTCGCGTGAATAGTCACTCACGTTCAGCATCATGGTGCTGTAGATACCCAGAAACAGCATGGTGGCACCCCAGAACGGCATGCCCCAGGTACCCTCGATATTCACCAGATTGGTGGTAATTTCATCGCCGTAGCGGTCAATGACGCTGTAGAACATGTAGACCAGCGACGCCAGGATGAAGACACTGCCGAAGTTTTCCAGCCACTTGATGCCCTGGAAACCAAGCATCGACAGACCGATCTGCAGAAACTGGAATACTACAAAGTAAAACACCAGATTATCGAAGCCAAACAGACTGGCCGAAACGGCGTTAATGGCACCGGCGCCGATCCAGCTCTGAAAGCCGTACCAGACAATGGCCGGCACTGCCCTCACCAGCCCAGGGAAGCGGGTACCGGCAAAGCCAAAGGCACTGCGCGCCTGCACCATAAAGGGAATACCGTACTTGTAACCAGCGGCGCCGTTGAATGCCAGGGCGATACCGATGACGAAACAGCCGATGGCAATGGCCGCACAGGCCTGCAACAGGTTGAGCGTACCGACGATGCTGGAACCCATCGCAAAGGTACCGATGGAGACACAGCCACCGAACCAGGCCAGCAGATAGGACAGCCGCCCCATGATGCGTGTTTCCTGGGGCGCCAGTGATTCCTCGCCTGCGGCTTTGCTCTGGACGGGCTCATGCGCCGAAGCGGCCCCCGTTAATACTTGTTCATTTTGCATGATGCTTCCTCATACAACAGGCCTTGGGCCCGTATTGTTATTATATTTCGGCTGGACGCTTGTCTTGGCGCACCCAACACGACTCCGGTTTACTCAATCGCCTTTTTACAGCTTGTCTCGATAGCTGTTGTCACTAAGCTGTTTTCACCAAAAGCTCAGCGCCCAGACTCAGACAGATACTCGAACTGGCCGCTAAAAGCCTTGGGCCGCGGGAAAGCGAGATCCCCGTGTTTACTTGTACCCAGCCCCAGGCTGACCAGCGATTCCGCCAGTTTCATGGCCGCAGTGACTCCCTCGACGATCGGCAGCCCGACTTCCTGACTTATCTGCTGGCGCAGGTCCGCCATGCCACCACAACCCAGCACGATGGCACCTATGTTGTCTTCTGCCTTCGCACGCAGACATTCCTCGATGATGCGATCCAGTGCAGCATTGCCGCCGTCTTCCAGGTCCAGCACCGGAATCTCCGCCGCCCGTACTCGCCGGCAGTGATGGGCAAAGCCGTAAGACTGCAGCAGGTGTTCGGCGATGATGCCGGTGCGGCCCAGGGTCGTGACGATGGAAAAGCGGGTGCTTATCAGCGTGGCCATGTGAAACGCGGCCTCCGCAATTCCGATCACCGGCGCCCGTGTCAGCTCACGCGCCGCCAGCAGCCCAGGGTCGCCAAAGCAGGCGATAATGTAAGCATCCGCCTGCTCGAGTTCGCCAGCACGTATTTCCTCCAGCACGCCTACAGCGCTGATAGCCTCATCGAAATGACTCTCGATCGACGCAGGACCACTGCGCGGATTGGTTGCAACGACCCGGGTACCGGGAGCCGCTATATGCTGTGCGGCTTCACCGATCTTCTCGGTCATGCTCGCCGTCGTATTAGGATTTATTACGCGAATATGCATCGTCGCTCTCTCGTCTGGTTGAGGTGCCTATGTAGTTTTACAAAAAAACAATTTAATACACAAGATAAATAACATTATCGTTAACAATAATGTTTTGCCGACAAAAATCCGATTTGACAGCCGGCACGGACGCCAAGCCACACCGTCAGGAAGACCACTAAAGCTTTTTTTTCAACCGCTTAAAGATAAAGGAAAGGCCTGAAAGCCGGCGCAGTATCAGTGTCTGCAGCCCCATTAACATGAAACAGCTGCATGAAGAACCAGGATCTTTGATAAAAATTTCTCGCTATCCCAGATAGCTATACCGGTACTCAAACCCAAGAACGCAACACTTGGCAGGGGATAGACTGCGCGCCAAATCAACATCACCTATGCTGTGTTAAAGGCTCTGGCGCAGGCTCCCACTCAAGCCAATAGGCTACGTATGAGCGATAGCAACGGGAATCCAGGCTCAACAATCGGTATTAGCAGGAGGCGTGCGTTATGTTCCTGAAACAGAAATCCACGGGGCACATGGTGGAGATACTCGCCCTGGCAGACCTTTTTAACCCGTTCTCCCCATCCATTTCCGGGCGCTACAATCATGGCGAGGAAGCCCAGGATCCGGAGGACTTCAACAAGAGCGATCTGATTTTCCTCTCCGGTGAAAGCCTGCCGCGCTGCTGGACCGACTCCCATTACCGCGACGATGAACTAAGGCGCTGAGGCGGCTAAATTCCCTTGCTCCTGTTCCCACCAGAGGCTACCGTCTGTCCATCGCTGCAGCACTGAAACGCCCCCTGAAAGGGCACCGGACTGCACACACATCATCAAACACGAAACGGGAGAACCCGATGGGCCTGGGGACATTACTGAAAAGGATACTGGGGGCGGGCGACAGCGGCCAGGGCGAGAAAGCCGAAAGCCTCGGCGAGCCCATTGAATACAAGGGATATGAAATTTTTCTGCAGCCGCGCAACCTGGGTGGCCAATTTGGCGTCGGCGGCCTGATTCGCAAGACAGTGGACGGCGAAACTCGCGAGCATGTTTTTATTCGTGCAGATCAGGCACCAAGCCGAGACCTGTGCAACGAAATCACCCTGCAAAAAGCCCAGAATGCTATCGATACTCTGGGCGACAGCCTGTTCCCGGAAAGCTGAGCCCCTGCCGGATGGGCCTGTAGCAGATCCATCCAGGCCCATGTCTCTGTCGCCACCTATATTCAAAATAAGAATAAGCCTATCGCTAAATTGAATATCCGCTAAACTGATGCCCCCCTGTCAGCAAGGTACCCGGTGCGCCATGCAACGTTACTTTCCCATACTGCAATGGCTGCCCGGCTACAAACGCACTGACCTTGCGGCTGATCTGCTGGCGGCCGTCATCGTCACCATCATGCTAATCCCGCAGTCACTGGCCTACGCCCTGCTGGCAGGCCTGCCTGCCGAAGCCGGCCTTTACGCCAGCATACTGCCACTGATCGCCTATGCCCTCTTTGGCACCAGCCGCACCCTGGCCGTGGGCCCCGTAGCCGTGGTCTCCCTGATGACCGCCGCCGTAGTGGGACAAATCGCACTGCAGGGCAGTATCGGCTACCTCAACGCGGCCATCCTGCTGGCACTGATTAGCGGCCTGATGCTGCTGACCATGGGGCTGTTACGACTCGGGTTTGTCGCCAACTTCCTGAGTCATCCGGTGATATCGGGGTTTATTTCAGCCTCTGGCCTGATTATCGCCGCCAGCCAGTTACAGCATCTGCTGGGGGTTGAAGCCTCGGGGCACAACTTGTGGGAACTGCTGCAAAGCCTGTGGCAAAACCGCCACAGTATTCACGGTATAACGCTTACGCTTGGGGCCGGTTGCGTGATGTTTCTGCTGCTGGTACGCCGCTGGCTCAAACCCGCACTGCTGCGCCTCGGATGCCCGCTGCAGCTTGCCGACCTTATTGCCAAAGCCGGCCCTATAATCACCGTGATAAGCGCGACGGCCCTGACCGCCTGGCTAAACCTGGATACCCAGGGACTGCGAATTCTTGGAGCTGTGCCTGCTGGTCTGCCCGCCCTGACCGTTCCCTCCATATCGCTGACGCTGCTTGAGCAGCTGTGGGTGCCGGCACTGCTGATCAGTACCATCGGCTTTGTGGAGTCGGTCTCGGTGGCGCAAACCCTGGCCGCCAAACGCCGTCAGCGTATTGATCCAGACCAGGAACTGATCGGCCTTGGAGCCTGCAATATCGCCTCGTCGCTGTCCGGCGGCTTCCCGGTGACCGGCGGTTTTTCCCGCTCCGTGGTAAATTTCGATGCCGGTGCCGCCACCCCTGCCGCGGGTGCCTTTACCGCGGTCGGAATTGCGCTGGCGACACTCTTTCTGACGCCACTGATTTACTTCCTGCCACTGAGCGTACTGGCCGCCACCATCATGGTGGCCGTGCTCAGCCTGGTGGACCTTGGCGCCCTCCCGCGCACCTGGCGCTATTCGCGTCACGATGGACTGGCTCTGCTGGCGACACTGCTGGCAACCTTGATCACAGGCGTGACCTCGGGGGTTATCATCGGCGTTGTGCTGTCACTGCTGCTCTATCTGCACCGCACCAGCCGCCCCCACAGCGCCATTGTCGGCCGAGTCCCCGACAGCGAGCACTTTCGCAACGTAGAGCGCCACCAGGTTGAAACTGACCCTTCGCTCTGTATTCTGCGCATCGATGAAGGGCTCTATTTTGCCAATACCCGCTTTCTGGAAGACCGCATCTACGCCCAGATGGCGGCGCAGAAATCACTGCGACACCTGATTTTGATGTGTCCTGCGGTCAATCATATAGATGCCTCGGCACTGGAAGCACTGGAGGCCATTAACGCCCGCCTGCAGGACGCAGGCATTGAGTTGCACCTGAGCGAGGTAAAAGGGCCTGTGACGGATGCTCTGCGCAACAGCGACTTCCTGCAGCACCTGAGCGGGCGCATCTTTCTGAGCACCTACCAGGCCTGGCAGGCACTGAGCACAAGGGCTTAACTAGCCCGCAACCTCGTCACCGGCGGGTTCATGCTGTTTTTGCTGCTGAATCTGCCACAGGTGCGCATAGCTGCCGCCTTGCGCCAGCAGTGCTTCGTGGCTGCCCTGCTCAACGATGCGCCCCTCCTGCATGACTACAATATGATCCGCATCAACAATGGTGGACAGGCGATGGGCTATCACCAGACTGGTCTGACCACGGGAGACCTCGCGAATGGCCTGCAGAATACTGCGCTCCGAACGGCTATCCAGGGATGAGGTCGCCTCATCGAACACCAGAATAGGCGGGCGCTTGAGAATGGTGCGGGCGATGGCGACGCGCTGCTTTTCACCGCCACTGAGCTTGAGTCCGCGCTCTCCTACCAGGGTGTCGTGCCCGTTGGGCAGACGGGCGATAAAATCATCCAGATGCGCCAGCCGAATGGCCTCTTTCACCTCCGCTTCGGTAGCATCAATACGGCCATAGCGAATGTTTTCATAGATAGAAGCGTTAAACAGCACCGTATCCTGCGGCACTATACCGATGGCGCGGCGCAGCGAGTCCTGGCTCACCGAGCGGATATCCTGACCGTCGATCAGCACAGCCCCGGTGCCCACGTCGTAAAAACGGAACAACAGCTTTACCAGGGTAGACTTGCCGGAGCCGCTGGCCCCCACCACCGCCACCTTCTGTCGCGGCCGCACGCGCAGGTTGATGCCATTGAGTATCTGCCGGTCTGGGCCATAACCAAAGTCGACACCGCGAAACTCAATCTCGCCGCGGCTGATCTGCAGTGTTTTGGCATCGGCCGCATCCATGACCGCAGGCGTGCGGCGCATCAGGGCAAACATGCGCTCGATGTTGGCCAGGGAACCTTTCATTTCCCGATAGACAAAGCCCAGAAAATTCAGCGGCATAAACAGCTGCATCATGAAGGCATTGATCAGTACAAAGTCGCCCAGCGTCATGTTGCCCGCCACCACATTGCGCCCGGCCAGCACCATCATGGCGGTCATTGCCAGGCCAATAATCAGCGCCTGACCCCCATTTAGGGCAAAGAGCGTCAGGCGGTTCTTGCGCCTGGCCACTTCCCACTCTTCCAGATCACTGTCGTAACGGCCGGCTTCATAGCTCTCGTTGGTGAAGTATTTGACCGTTTCGTAGTTCAGCAGGCTGTCCACGGCCCGCGAATTGCTTTGTGAGTCAGCCTTGTTGGCGGCCCGCACATAACCGGTACGCCAGTCAGTGGCGACCACCGAATAGGCCACATAGGCCACCACAGCCACCAGCGTGATCACCGCGAACCAGGCCGAATAGTTGTAAAACAGCAAACCGATCACCAGGGCAATTTCCAGCAGTGTCGGCACTATGTTGAACACCATGAAACGCATCAGGAAACTGACGCCGGACACGCCGCGTTCTATATCCCTCGACAAACCGCCGGTGCTGCGATTAAGGTGAAAATCCAGCTCCAGCGCATGCAGATGGTTGAATACCGCCAGCCCAATACGACGCATGGCCCGCTCGGTTACGCGACCGAACAGGGTGTCGCGGATCTCGCCAAAGAGCACATTGACAAACCGCACCGAGCCATAGGCCAGCAGCAACCCCAGGGGCAGTGCCACCAGGGTGCCGGCACCGGCATCCATGGCATCCACTATATGCTTGAGAATAAAGGGCATGCCGACGCTGGCGACCTTGGCCGCCACCAGACAGCCCAGCGCCAGCAGAATGCGGCTACGGTATTCCAGCAGATAGGGTATCAGCGCCTTGAGGGTTTGCAGATTGATGCTGGAATCGTCCGCCTCCGGATGATAGGAGCGATGTTTCATGGCGCGGCCCTGCTGATGGGTGAAAAGAGTCTGAAGTCAGCCATCATACCCGCTGCGGCGCGCAGGCTCTGTAATAAGTAGCAGCATGAGTCAGGGGATTCATCAGGGAGTTGAGCTCAGGTCCCGTCACAGGAGCCCGGCAGGGTCAGTCACTGGAGGTTGCCTCATCCTGCGGGGACTGCCAGCCAATGCTCTGCCCAATCACATTCTCCAGCAGCGCGATCTCCCGCGACAGTTCGCGCGACAAGTTGATCATCATGAGGCCAAAGTCGGCGGGGAAAAGCGTATGCAGGTCGAAAAACAGCGCGCTGCCGACCTCCAGCACCACCACTTCCTCGCCTGCCACCGCGGTACCTGAACGGGCGTGCAACCCAATCATGCCATCGAAGCCCAGCAGCTCGCCGCGCTGAAAATGCCGCGTCAGTACATCCTGCCCCTCGGACTGCTTGTAGAAGCTCAGATCGCCGTGCAGCACCACATAAAACTCGGCCGCAGGATCACCGGCACGGTACAGCAGATCCCCCTGTTGCAACTGCAGCAAACGCCCACCGCAGAGCAAAAAGCGCACCGCCGCCTCGGACAGCGCACCAAAGGTTGAGAGGTCGTGAAAATAGGCTCGACCGAGCCACTCAGTGACAAAATCGACTTCCAGCGTTTTCATCAGCAAAATCCCGCAGGACCGAGCCTGTAAACAGCCCAGTGACAACCCTGACTATAGTGCCGAGCAGGATATGCCAGCAACCCCTGCACGCCTGTGGCTATGCACTGGCGCTCAGGGTTTATGCAAAGGTGTGCTGCTCTCAGGCGCGGCGCAGCTGCGCCGCCGTCAGAGTATTGCGCAGCAAACAGGCCACCGTCATGGGCCCAATGCCGCCCGGCACCGGCGTCAGGGCACCTGCTAGGGCGCTGACGGCAGCAAAATCAACATCGCCGACCAGGCGGGAACTGCCAGACTCGTCGAGCAGCCGATTGATGCCCACATCCAGCACAGTGGCGCCGGGCTTGATGTGATCCGCCGTAATCATGCCGGGGCGCCCCACCGCCACCACCAGAATATCTGCCTGGCGACACTCAGCAGCCAGATCACGGCTGCGTGAATGAACAATCGTTACCGTGCAGTTGGCATTAAGCAGCAGTTGGCCCATGGGTTTGCCGACTATATTGGAGCGCCCCACCACCACCGCCTTGAGACCGGACAGATCACCGAGACGGTCCTGCAGCAGCAACAGGCAGCCCAGTGGCGTACAGGGCACCAGTGACGGCTGACCAGCACTCAGACGCCCGACATTAACGGGATGGAACCCATCCACATCCTTGGCAGGATCAATCGCCTCTATCACCGCCGCCTCGTCCAGCCCGGCGGGCAGCGGCAACTGCACCAGAATGCCGTCGACGGATTCGTCCGCATTCAGTGAGTCGATCAGGGCCAGCAACTGTGCCTGGGTCGTGGTGACATCCAGCAGATGCGCAAAGGACTCAATACCGGCTTCTGCGGCCTGGCGCACCTTGGTCCGCACATATACCTGGCTGGCAGCATCTGAACCCACCAGCACAACCGCAAGGCCAGGCCGACGCCCCGTTAAAGCGCTGAAAGCCTCTGCCCCGATTTTCACCTGACCCCGTACCTGGGCGGCAAAAGCCTTGCCGTCAATCACGGCTGCCTGAGAGGTGGCCAGTTGCTGATGCTGTGCGAGTTCGCTCATCTGTTGTCCCCTTATGCTGCAGGTAGCTGTGGGTCCGCTAAGGCCCGCTGCCACCCGGCTTCTGTTCTAAAAAACGACGGTGCGCAGTCCGTTCTGAAACACGCGGCGGCGCACATGATACTTCACTGCGCGGGCCAGTGTCTGGGCTTCCATATCGCGGCCGACCTGAGTCAAGTGCTGCGGGTCATGGCCATGGTCGACACGCTCCACCATCTGCTCGATAATCGGGCCTTCGTCCAGGTCCCCCGTTACATAATGCGCCGTGGCACCGATCAGCTTCACGCCGCGCTCATAGGCCTGGTAATAGGGTTTGGCGCCCTTGAAGCCCGGCAGAAAGGAGTGGTGGATATTGATGCAGCGCCCGGCCAGTGCCGTGCAGAGCGTATCGGTCAACACCTGCATATAGCGCGCCAGTACCACCAGCTCGGTGCCAGTATCTTCAACCAGCTGCAACAAAGCGGCTTCCTGCTCGACCTTGTTGGCCTTGGTTACGGGCAGGTACACAAAGGGGATGCCCTCGCGCTCTGCCATGTAACGCAGATCTTCGTGATTGGACACTACCGCCGTAATCTCAATATTCAGCTCGCCGGTGGCACGGCGGTACAGCAGGTCGCGCAGGCAATGGTCATATTTGGAGACCATGATCAGCACCTTGGCAGGCTCGGTGGCGTCATGGATTTCCCACTCCATATCAAAGCGCAGTGCCGTAACCTCGAACGCCGCTTTCACCTGATTAACACTGGGCTTCTGACTACCTTCGAAAACGAACTCGATGGTCGAAAAAAATCGCCCCGTGTTCAGGTCATCGTACTGATGCAGTTCCTTGATAAAGCAACCACGATCCGCCATGAAGTTGCCAATGGCGGCAACGATTCCGACGCGGCCGGGGCAGGATACCCGGAGGATGTATGCGGGCTTGTCTTTCATTAGAGTTCTCGTTCTTTCTCAATACGTTAGAGCACAGCTGCACGCTGGGGCATAGTTCAGGCAGATCACCAACCATAATCAATCAGCCACCTGAAAAAAGCGCTTCGACACCCTGGCCACTCAGCATGGGGCTATGTTCAATGCACCCTTGCCGGCCCGGTACTGTATGACAGCAGTGATACCCTCAGCTATGCACTTATCAGCCGCCTATCTTACCAGCCCAGCGCCCGCGATAGTGATGGAGAACGAAGCCTTCCTGCGCCGCAGCGCACAAGAAAACCGGTTTTACGCATCAGCACGAAAAAAACCTGAAGTGTTTCGACTTCAGGCCTTTTTCGCCAGACCGATAACCCATAATTATCGATCTCTAAATACGGCCGTGGGGACAGGATTTGCACCTGTGACCTTCGCCCGGGGTCATAAAGAGCGAGCCCGACCAATTCTCCCAAAAAGCTGTGCCGGCAAACTAACCCAAACGTCGATTTGAACGAAAAAAGGCTGGAATCTTTCGACTCCAGCCTTCTCTCTAAATATGGTAGCGGGGACAGGATTTGAACCTGTGACCTTCGCTGCAGTTATGAAGAGCGAGCCCGACGCTTGGCTTTTGGCTTTTGGCTTTTGGCTTTTTCTGGAAAACAAAAAAGGCCTGAATCCTCTCGAATTCAGGCCTTTCTCAAGACAAATAACGATTTGCTATCTGACTTTTAAATATGGTAGCGGGGACAGGATTTGAACCTATGACCTTCGCTGCAGTTATGAAGAGCGAGACCGACGCTTTATGCCCTCACTGCTCAAAAACGAAAAAAGGCTGGAATCTTTCGACTCCAGCCTTCTCTCTAAATATGGTAGCGGGGACAGGATTTGAACCTATGACCTTCGGGTTATGAGCCCGACGAGCTACCAGACTGCTCCACCCCGCATCAACGTGGGCGTATAGTATAGAGGCCCAACCGCAAGCGCAACCCCTTATCCAACCGTAGCCCTCTTTAATTCGAAGGAATCCCTCAAAACCAACAATTTCATGATTTTAAACGAAAAACGGTCGCGACCTGCCCCGACGAGATTCTCCCCTAAACCAAGGCAGCAGAACCAGTCTTCAACCTGCGACCTTCGCTGCAGCGGTGAAGGGCGAGCCCGACGCTTTATGCCCTCACTGCTCAAAAGCAAAAAAAGGCTGCAATCTTTCGACTCCAGCCTTCTCTCTAAATAGGGTAGCGCGGACAGGCTTTGAACCTGTGACCTTCGCTGCAGTTATAAAGAGCGAGCCCGGCGTCTTCTTTGCTCCTCTACTAACGACAAATAACAAAAAAGGCCTGAAGCTTTTCAACTTCAGGCCTTTTTTGCAGAACTGATAACTTTCGATTACCAACTCTTGAATGTGGTAGCGGGGACAGGATTTGAACCTGTGACCTTCGCTGCAGTTATAAAGAGCGAGCCCGACGTCTTCTTTGCTCCTCTACTAACGACAAATAACAAAAAAGGCCTGAAGCTTTTCAACTTCAGGCCTTTTTTGCAGAACCGATAACTTTCGATTACCAACTCTTGAATGTGGTAGCGGGGACAGGCTTTGAACCTAAGACCTTCGCTGCAGTTATAAAGAGCGAGCCCGACGCGTTACGCTCTTGCTGCTCACCGCTCTGAAACGAAAAAGGCCCGAAATCTTTCGACTCCAGGCCTTTTTCGCAAGATTGATAACCGATGATTATCGATCTCTAAATATGGTAGCGGGGACAGGATTTGAACCTATGACCTTCGGGTTATGAGCCCGACGAGCTACCAGACTGCTCCACCCCGCATCAACGTGGGGCGTATAGTATAGAGGGCCCCACTGATGCGCAACCCCATTTGCCAATTTACCTGAAAAAACAGCAAATTAGCCCTATAGCAACAAACTTACTAGGCTTCCGGCTGATCGATACCGACGATAACCCAGTCAGCATTTTCAACCGACATGTCACGCTGCAGGTGCCAGACTTCACTGAACTCGGTGGTCTGATCGGATTCTTCCTTCAGCCAGCCATAGAAGTTGATGCTGGCCACCACGTGATCCTTGTTGTCGATAAAGCCCGCCAGCTCCGCCATCACAGACACCACCTCGGTGTTCTGCGCGCCCAGCTTGCCGCGTTCGGCCTGCAGTTCGGCGAAGAGTTCGGGAGACACGTAGCTGCGGATCTCATCCCAGTTCTGCTCATCCCAGCATTTTTGCAGATGGCTGAAGTGTTTCTGGGCACCCGCGACGAAAGCATCGCGATTGAACCACTGCGGCGTTTCAATTTCAGTGCTGCCAAGAGCCGCACCAAAACCGCCGGCCGGCGCAGCTGCGGGCCCTTCCTGGGCACTGGTACGCGCCATCGGCTCGCTGTAGGAAGTCGCTGCACGCTCCTGTACAGGCGCGCCACCCGCGCCGGCATAGGCCGGTGCGTTCTGGCGCCGGAACATGCCAAACAGCTTGAAGGCCGCAAAGGCCAGCAGCGCGATAAGCAGGAAGTCCATCATCTGCATGCCTTCAAAGGCACCACCCATGAACAGGGAGGCCAGCAAGCCACCGGCCAGCAGGCCGCCGAGCATGCCGCCAAAACCCGCCTTGCGCGGTGCAGCCCCAGGCGCAACCGCTTTCTGCTGCGTGGTTGGAGTAGTAGCAGTCGGCGTTGTGGTTTTCTTGGACGTAAAGAAGCTCTTGCCAATGCTGCTACCGCCGCCAAAGCGCTTGCCCGCGTCGGCCTCTGGCGTCAGCAGGGTAAAACTCAGAAAAACGGCAAACATGATGGTCATCAGCTTTTGCATGAAGGCTCCTTTGTTTTGGTCGGTCGCAGGTTACGCAGTGTATCAGTAACCACGGCTAGAAAAATGCCCCCGAATATTAGGGCTATGCCGATAAAATGAAAAGCCTGAACCTGCTCTCCAAGAAAGATTACCGACATCAGCAGCCCAAACAGCGGCATAAGATGGATAAACAGACCCGCCACCGGGGCCCCAAGTTCCGCAACACCGCGATTCCAGCACATATAAGCAAGAATTGACGGAAATATGGCCATGTAGAGCACCGTCGACCCTGTATGCAGCGAAAGCTCTGGCATACGCCCCTGGCTCAACTCCAGCAGCGCCGGCAACCAGAGCATCAGCGCCCCAATAGTGATGGTAATCCCCAGAAAAGCCATGCCACTGAGCTCAGCCGGCTTGTAGCGCAGCAGCACCGAGTAGAGCGCCCAGTCGGCCACGGCGGCAAATATCCAGAGGTCACCGCGGTTAAATTCAAGACTCAACAGGGTCTCGAGATTGGCCTGACTCAGCAGCACCAGCACGCCGCACATCGATAACGAGACCCCCACCCACTGGCGCCCGCTGACGGCGTGGCGCAGAAAGACCCGACTGATAATCAGAATCAGCACAGGAATCATCGAGTGCATCAGGGTGGTGTTGGTCGCAGTCGTGGTCTGCAGGCCGGTATAGATCAGGGTATTGAAGCAGGAAACGCCCAGTATCGAGAGCAGCAGTATGATGGGCCAATTGGCACGGATCACCGGCCATTCGCGCCTGATGCGCGGCAGCACAAAGGGCAGCAGAATCAGCATGGCCAGGGTCCAGCGCGAGGCAGCCAGGCTTACCGGCGGGAATTCCAGATGAATCGCCCGCGCCATGACCGAGTTTCCAACCCAGAACAGCACGGTGAACACCAGTAACAGATGAGCCATCAGCGCCTGCCTCCCAGGTTCAGCAGGCGCGACAGCAAGGTATCGCTGTTTTCCCGCCCCGTCAGCAGGTATTGCAACAGGTTGTAATTATTCACTGTCCACTCCATTTGATGCAGTGCTTCGCTCAAGCCACAAAACAAAATTTCATCACCTTCCTGCAACTCCCACAGCTCGCCCGGCAGCAAACGCACCTCGGCACCACGCCTATGCATCAGCGCCAGACAGGCCAGGCTGCGGGTACGATCCCGCGGATCCTTCATCAGGGTGCGCAGTTTCAGCGTCTGCTCGGGCTGGCACATCAGCAGTGCTGGGGTTTCTTCCGGACACAGCCGGATACCCCAACTATCCAGCTCCCGGTCCCCCACCACATGACTCATGCGATTGAGCAACACATGGGCCCAGACATCATCGTGCTCGCGCAGCATGCGTTCGATAAATACCGGTAACAACGGCGTTTTGATCTGCGCCAGAATGCGGTTGGCGATAATCCGACCGGGCTCCATCACAAAATCCGCGTGGGAATGCTGAAATACCAGATCGTTCTCGCCCAGATTCTGTCGCACCACCGTGATCAGCTTCGGGTTCAGCGCCCGTGCCGTCATGATGATCGAAAGGTTATCCGCATCGTGAAAGGTGCCCGCCACTAAACCCACGGCATCACTGATACCTGCATCCTGCAGCGTCACGGCCTCGGTGCCTATACCTCGCACCCGGTGCATTGGCGGTACCAAATTCTCACTGCCCTCATCGATCAGCGTCAACTCGACACCGGCCTTGCGGAAAGCTCCACAAAGTGCGCGACCAAAACGGCCATAACCGCAGATAATCCAGCGCCCTTCCCTGCGTTTGTTAACCGTCGCCATATGGCGGTGCAAGGGGTTGAGCAGCCAGTCATACACCAGATGGGTATAGGGGGCGTGGGTTGTCAGCACCAGATATTCGGCATAGGAGCGAAACGGATCCACCACCAGGTCGGTGCCAAAGGAGTCGAGATTGGCGGTGGTTACATCGGATTCAGTGCGGCTAATCACCATCCGTTCGGGCACCAGCACCTTACTGGCAATGGCAATGGCCAGGTTCGTCTGGTCCTCATTGGTCAGCGCCAGTACACCGATGCAGTGACGATGCCGCAACCCGGCATCGTGCAGCACATCGGGCAAAGAGGCATCAGCACACAGGCGTGGCACCCGAATCGACAGACCGTCCATCTCCAGGCCGTCGATACGCTCCTGTTTCAGATCCAGCACCACGGTGCGAATCTCCCGCGCCGCCAGCTTTTTCACCACCAGAGAGCCGGTAACACCGTAACCGCAGATCAGATAAAACGGTTCCCGTAACCGGCGCACCTCATTAACGAAAGACCGCCTGCGCATCAGGCGTCCGAAGGCCGGCTCCTGCAGCAACGTCAGCAGGGTACCAATGCTATACAACCAGGCGACGACAGTGGCGTAGATGCAGGCCAGGGTCCAGAAGCGCTGACCATCGGTAAAGGGGTAAGGCACCTCGCCAAAACCGATGGTCGACCCCATAAAGGAAACAAAGTAGAAAGCATGGAAAAAATCCATGCGCCAGGGCTGCCCCTGATCATCCTCTCCCGGGATCAGCACCAGCCCCAGCACCGACAACGCATAGACCACAATAAGCGTAATCAGCGGCGCCCGCAGTCGGCGCAGCAGTATATAAATGACATCGTTCATCGCGGCGCGCCTGTCAGCGCCGAACCATCACTGTCTCGACCACCAGCAGCACCACCGACAGAATATTGGCCATGAGCGCACCGCCCGACAGCGAGACCACACTGGCCAGAATCATCTCGTCGACACCCCCGCCCACCTGGGCGGCATAACCCCAGATAACCGCCGCGGCCACCAGCTGCAGATCCGCCACCAGGCTGGTCGCCAGCATCATGGCACCAACATGGGTCCGGTCGCCAAACTTCAGCACCGTGCAGATCAGGCTGATCACCAGGGCGGCATAGAGCTCGTATACATTGTGGTGATTGGGATTACTCGTATCACCGACAAAAAAACCGAAGTTCAGGGTCAGCGCCAGCACAATAAAGAAGGCAAAAATCACTTTCTCACGGTTCATGGAATTCCCTTGCGTGATCGAAAGGCCAGATAGATGCCTGATTGTATCGACTGTAGCCCGTTGCTGCCACGCGCGGTGTCGACCTGCCCACAGAATCAGCGGGTGTTGCCGCCCTGGCAGCTTGAGGCAGATGCAAGCGAACTTTGCACACCGGGTACAGTCACAAGGCTCACAACTCTGAGTGACAAGTCATATGCAGCCTCAGTAGTATGTTGACCCTGTTGCCGGCACCCAAGGATCCAGAGACACCATGAGACAAACGAACTTCGCCGCCCCCCTGCTATTGCTATTTTTCTGGTTGTTCAGTCTGCCGGCGCTGGCCCAGAGCCAAATCAGCGTCAGCCCCAACGACACCCGCGACTACCTGAACTTCACCCTGGACAACCAGCTCAAGGTGCTGGTGATATCAGACCCCGACACCGACAAGGCCGCTGCCTCGCTGGATGTGGATGTCGGCTCCAATGCCGACCCCAAAGCACGCATGGGGCTGGCGCATTTTCTGGAACACATGCTGTTTCTGGGCACCGAAAAGTACCCCGAGGCCGGCGCCTACCAGGCATTTATCCGCGCCAGTGGCGGCAGTCACAACGCCTATACATCCTATGAGAACACCAACTATTTCTTCGATGTCAGCGCCGAGAACCTGGCACCGGCGCTGGATCGTTTCTCGCAGTTCTTTATCGCACCGCTGTTCGATGAAACCTACGTCGACCGCGAGCGCAATGCCGTCAACTCCGAATACCAGAGCGGCCTGCGTGATGACGGCCGGCGCATCTGGAGTACCTACAAGCGCCTGACCAACCCGCAGCACAGCTTTAGCCAGTTCAATGTCGGCAACCTGGATACCCTGTCCAACGACGAACCCGGCGCGTTGCGCCAGGATCTGCTCGACTTCTACCTGCGTTACTACTCCGCCAATCTGATGACACTGGTGGTGCTGGGCCGCGAACCCGTCACAGAACTGCGCGCACTGATCGAGGCCCGCTTTGCCGACGTAAAGAATTTTGATGCCGCTCCCTTTCGCGACATGGCACCGCTCTATACGCCCGGTACCCTCCCGGCAAAGCTGGATATCCGCACCCTGGATGATACCCGCGAGCTCAGCCTGAGCTTTCCGCTGCCGCCGGCCAAGGACTACTGGGCGCAAAAGCCGCTGTACTACCTGTCGAGCCTGATCGGCTATGAAGGCCAGGGCAGCCTGCTATCGGCCTTAAAGGCCCGGGGCTGGGCCAATGAGCTGGGCGCGTCCCAGGGCATGGACCTGCCCAACGCCTCATCACTGGCGGTCAATATTGATCTCACCGAGCAGGGCTTTGAGCACTACGAAGAGGTAACAGCGCTCTTTTTCAGCTACATACGCCTGCTGCGCCAGAGCGGTATCGACGAGCAGCTCTTTGCCGAAGAGCGACAGCTCAACGCCACCCGCTTTCGTTTTGTCGAACCCAGCTCCCCCGTGCACTATGTGCGCCAGCTCGCCCGCGGACTGCAGGAATACCCGGCCGCACACATACTGGATGCAGGTTATGTATTTGCCGACTTCGACGCCGAGCTGATCCGCCGCTTTCTGGCACAGGTGCGCCCGGACAACATGCAGCTTACGCTAAAGGCACAGGATCTGGACACTGACCAGATTGACCCCTGGTACCAGACTGGCTATCGCATTACGCCGCTGGCCGATGCCCAGCTGTCACAGTGGCGCCGCAATCCTGCGGGCGACGACAGGCTGAGCATCCGTGCGCTCAATCCCTATCTGGCACAGGATCTGGAGCTTAAGCCCCTGGCACTAGCTGCCAGCAACCGACCCCAGGCGTTACTGTCCCAGTCAGGACTGGAACTGTGGCACCAGCAAGACAGTGAATTTCGTATCCCCAAGGCCGACTTTTACTTCTCGCTGCTGTCACAGCCCGCCAATGCCGATGCCACCGGCGCCGTACTGACAGCGCTCTATACCCGCATGGTGAACGACCAACTCAACGAAACCCTCTACGACGCAGCGCTGGCAGGACTCTCGGTAAACCTGTATCCGCATATGAAAGGTATCAGCGTGCGGGTATCCGGCTACAACGAGCGCCAGCCGGTATTGCTTGATGCCTTGCTACAGGCCATGGTCAAGCCGCAACTGGATACCGACCGCTTTGAGCTAATCCGTCGCCAGTACGCCCAGGAGTTGGCCAACGAGCGCAACGACACACCCTATAGCCAAACCACCGGGGAACTTTACAACCTGTTGCTGCCACAGTGGTCCAGTGAGCAAAAACTCACGGCACTGCAGTCAGTTACGCGCACGCAGTTACAGAACTTCGTCCCCCGCTTGCTGGCCAGCACCCGCCTGCGGGTACTGTCCCACGGCAACCGTCAGGCCGATGAAGCCCTCGCCATGGCGCAAACCGCCAACCAGGTACTGCGCCGCAACGCAGAACTGGCGGAGCCCGCCAGCATCGACGTCGTACAGCTAAATCCTCTGGAGGCGCTGGTACAGACGCTGAAGCTGGAGCACGAAGATTCCGCCGTCACCCTTTATCTGCAGGGACAAGATACCGACTTAGGTACTCGCGCCGCCTATATGCTGCTGGGAGAGATGTTGTCGTCGCCGTTCTACAACGAACTGCGTACCGAACAGCAACTGGGCTATGTCGTTTTCGCAAGTTCAATGTCGCTGCTGAATGTACCTGGACTCGCCCTGGTGGTGCAGTCACCGGTCGCAGACCCATTGACACTGGAGCAAAAGATGGGGCAGTTCCTGGACGATATCCAGCCACTGTTCAGCCAGCTCGATGCCGTCTCCCTGGACGAAGTGAAAGCCAGCGCCCTGTCGCGTTTGCTGCAAAAGGAAACCAGCCTGAGCCAGCGCAGTGGCCGCTACTGGCAGGAGCTCGATCGGGGAGAACTGGGTTTTAACAGCCGCGAGCAACTCGCCGCCGCCATAGAAGCCCTCAGCGTTGCGGATCTGCAGCGCCAGTTCGCCACGCTTTCCGAACGCAGCCTGCTGGTGAGAAGCTTTGGCAAGAGCATTCGCACCGAATTCGAGACCCTGGAAACCAACAAACGCGCCGATACCGCAATCAGCGCACTCAAGGCCGCGGATGCCTATGTGCCGGGCGCCTGATTGCGCATAGCGGTTATCTGAAAAGTGGCTCGTGACTATTAACCCGGTGGACAAATAGGTTCCCTTCCTATTTGTCCGTCACGCCAGA
>NZ_BCNS01000209.1 GCF_001528745.1 Marinobacterium profundum
ATTGGCCTGCGGCCAATGATGAAGCGTCCCTGCTTCATGTATTAACCCGCCGGGTTAATAATAAGAGTGGCGGCGATGGGGTTTGTCGCCATCGCCAAGCACCTTGCCCTGCTATGCCCTGAAGCTTTTAGGGTCAGTCTGGCAGCTGCTCCGCCGCCTCAAGATAAGGCGTGCTCGGCTCAGCTTTGATCTGCTCGAAAACGAGGTCTTCACCGCTTGGCGGTGCGGGTCTTTTTACGGGCCCAATCAACACTTCGGTGGCTTCGGGCACTTTGGCGTAGGGCACTATATGGGGCGCCGGCAGGCCGGACCCAGAGTTCGCCGGCTGGACTTCAGGCATGACTTCGCTATCTAGACTGCCGCGCGCCTTGTTGTCATAAACGCTTTGCCCCTTCACAGATCCTGCCGAATATCCCTGTGGCGCGGTCAGTGCATAGGGCAGCACTTCGTCGCCCCAGAGCGGCGGCGCCAGCAGACTCAGCAAACCGAGGCCCAGCACCAGGGCTCTCATCCGTCCACGCCTTCCATCGGATAGATGGCTTCGGCATAGATATTCAGCTCTTCCAGGATGCGGCGCTGATTGTCGGTGCGCTCAGGCGCCTGATACAGCGTATTCAGCTGCTCATAAAATGCCTTCATCCCCAGGTAGCCGTCACTGTTGTCTTCAAGCAGTTTGCGGTGACGATACTCTTCCCAGTGCAGCCGTTCATCATCACTGAGGCTGGCGGGGAAATTACGCGCCTTGTAGCGCAACAGCATTTCCTCCAGCCGCGGGTCCTGAAACGCCAACTCCAGCGCGCCAAGCTCCTGGGGGTCGCAGGCGCGAATCCGTGCCATGGCGGCTTTATCCGCCTCGCCAAAGAAACCGCCGCTATAGAGCATCTGATCAGGGTCGGACGGCGCATCGAAGTCGTTCTCACCGAATACCTCTGCCAGAGTGACCTGCAGACCATCAAAGCTGCGCAGAATCTGCAAGTGCGTGCGACAGCTATCACCGTCAATCTGCAGTCGCTTGGCCTCGACCGCCGTTAACATGCCGGCGGGGGCGACAATGGGACACTTGTTGATATGTATCTGCTTGAGCGCGATACGGGGCGCTCCTGGCTCAAGATCGTCGCTGCGGGTGTACATCAGGCGGCGAATCTCGGTCGCCGGCAAGCTCAGCAGTGGCGTCGGATCCACCCGCAAATCCCACACAATCACGCTATTGCGATTAACCGGATGTCCCGCCAGCGGTGCGACTATAGCGCAGTTGCCCCACTCCACAGGATAACGCGACGACACATGCAGCACCGGCTTGTGTGTAGCCACGTCAAGCAGCGCCTGCACCGAACGCTTGCCGCGATTTTTCAGGGCATAGTTATACAGTTTGGGCTGACGCTCGCGCACGAGCTTCGCCATGGCGATAGTGGCATAGACGTCGGACAGCGCATCGTGAGCATTTCCATGATCAATGCTGTTGGCACGGGTCAGATCTTCTAGGCGCAGACTCGGCGTACCGTCGTCATAGCTCGGCCACTCGATGCCTTCGGGGCGCAAGGCCCGCGTCAGGCGCAGCATGTCGATAATGTCCCAGCGCGAGCAGTCGTTCTGCCACTCCCTTGCATAAGGATCGTAGAAGTTGCGGTACAGGGTGTAGCGCGTTACCTCGTCGTCGAAGCGGATGCTGTTGTAACCCACACCACAAGTACCCGGGCGGGACATTTCAGCGTGAACCCTGGCGATGAACTCGGCCTCACAGACTCCGTCCACCAGCGCCTGCTGCGGCGTAATGCCGGTGATCAGGCAGGCTTCGGGGTTGGGCAGAAAATCATCCGCCGGTTTACAGAAAAACATCACCGGTTCTTCGATAATGTTCAGATCCATATCGGTACGTATGCCGGCAAACTGGGCCGGGCGATCGCGCTTGGGATCGGCGCCGAAGGTTTCATAATCGTGCCAGAAGAAAGTCGGCGTGGCGGAGACAGACATCGAATCGATAGCTTCCCTGATAAAAATGATCAACCCGACGGCAGACGCCACATCGGATCCTGTTTAGACTATGGGGCCAGCGCCCTGCAACCGTCTGTATTAAAGCCTAACAGCTCGGGCGGCGTCGATCCATTTCAGTACCCGACGACTGCAGCGATGACCGCCAACCCAGTGGATAACAATGTCGAAGAAGAAAACTGCCTCCGCCATAGCCACCGAGCTACCGGCCCAGATGCCCTGCCCCTGCCAGAGCGGCAGACTGTATCGCGATTGCTGTGAACCCGCCATTAGCGGCAAGAAACCGGCTTCAACCGCAGAAAAATTGATGCGCTCACGCTACAGTGCCTTCGCACTGGGGCTCGCATCCTACCTGATCGATACCCTGGCACCGGAGCGGCGCCAGCCGGGCGAGCGCGGTCTACTTAAAAGACAGTTCAGATCCACGCGTTGGACAGGCCTGCGAATTATTAATGTGCAGGCCGGAGGCGAACAGGACAGTACTGGCACGGTGGAATTTGAAGCGCTTTACATCAGTGCACAAGAGCCCGGACGGCTGCACGAGCGATCCCGTTTCAGGCGTGACGGCAAGGGCCGCTGGTACTATGTTGATGGAGAGGCCAATTTCCTGCCTGGGCCGACAGTTTAACGCCAGGATGACAACACTATTGGGGCTCGGTTCCTGCATTTGACCCTTTTGCACGCATGTCAACTCTTCCGCTGCCATCCATGGCGTCTTAGAATAGCTAGCTTTCGCGCTGCAGCATAACGAGATCATGCTGCCCAACCCTTATGCCGGGACCCCCCTACCAATGTTTGCGAAGTTTTTCAGGCCCAAGTGGCAAAGCAACAAGGCGGACGTACGGATACGTGCAATCAGCACTCTGTTGACGGAACATCCAGACCAACTGGATATACTCGCCAGGCTGGCTCAGACGGATCAGAGCCCTGACGTGCGCAAGGCTGCGGTGGCTCGACTACAAAAGCCAGAACTGCTATTGCGCGTCATGGCCGGCGAGCAGGACCCCGCCATCCGGCACGTCGCCACCGATCGCCTGTGCAAACTGGTAGCCAGTGACGCCAGCACCCTGTCGCCGGAACAGCAGCTGGCCTGCATTGAGGATATCCAGGATCAGGATCTGCTGACCCATATAGCACTGCACACGGGCCAGGCAGCACTACAGCAAGCTGCCGTGCTGCGCGTGCGCGATGAAAGCAATCTTGAGGTACTGACGCTGAATGCCCAGAGCGCGCAAATGCGACGCCTGGCCGCCGAACGCCTGCAAAGCGAAGCCACACTTGAGCGCGTCAGCCGACAGATGCGCCAGCGCGACAAGGCGGTATACCGCCTCACCCGGGACAAGCTGCAGCAACTGCGCGACCAAACTCGTGCCCAGGATGCCTTGCAAACCGACAGGCTCGAGCGCGTCGAACGCATGGAACAACTGGCGGAAGGCGAATTGATGCCGCTCTACGGGGCACGCATCGATGCCCTGAGCCAGGAATGGAACAAACTTGATAGCTGCGATGACGCACTTGAAAACCGCTTTCAACAAGCCCTGCTGTGCTGCCGTGAACGTGCCGCCATTGTACAGGCCGAGGCGGATGCCAAGGCACAGCAACAGCGCGACCTGACCGCCTACAGGGAAAGCTGCACCCAGTTGCTGCAACAGCTCGAAGCGATCGAGCAGGGCAGCCGCGAAGCCCTGGCTGACACCCGCCTGGACACGGCAGCCCTGGATACCAAACTGGACACCTGGCAACAGCAATGGGACGCCCTGAACCATTCAGAGCGCTCCGGTGACGCGCAGGCGCCCGGCAAAATCCTAAACCGCATCAAGAACACAGCAGGCAGCGCCACAGCTCTGCAGCAGAGCCAGACCGACCTGCAACGCCTGCTATCGCAACCGGTTGAAGACGCTAACCCTGGCGTGCTGCGTAAACAGCAACAGCGCATAAACAATCTGCTGCAGAAAATAAACTGGCCCCAGGCACTGCCACAGCCAGAGACACTAAAACAGGCACAGCTGCGACTAGTGGCCATTGAGGCACGCCACAAGGCGCTGCAGGAGCAGGAACAGGAACTGGCACAAGACCTGAACAAGCATCTCGACAAGCTTGAACAGGCCATAAAAGACGGACACGTCAAACAGGCGGGCAAGTGCCATGACCGTGCCGCCCAGGCACTGGAGATGCTGAACGGCAACACTGCCGCCTCACTGGATCTTCGATTTAAGCAACTGCAAGCCCAACTGCTGGAGCTCAAGGACTGGCAGGGCTACGCCGTAACGCCTAAGAAAGAGCAACTGTGCGCCGACATTGAGGCCCTGATCGACAGTGAGCTTGAAGTCACAGAGCTGGCCGAATCCATCCGCCGCCTGCAGCAGCAATGGAAGCTGCTCGACAGCACAGACCCCTTCCACGCCCAGGCGATCTGGCGCCGATTCAAGAAGGCTTCGGACCTGGCTTATGCACCCTGCGAAGCCTACTTCCAGGCCCAGGGCGAACGTCGGCGCCAGAACCTGGTGCAGCGCGGCGTGATCTGCGATCAGCTGGAAGGCTACATCACCAGCATCGACTGGGAACAAGCTGACTGGAGCGCCATCGATACCATCAGCCGCGCCGCCAAGGACGAATGGAAGCATTACTCCCCCGTTGATCGCGGCCCCGGCAAGCAGGCGCAGGAGCGCTTCAATCAGTTGCTGCAACAACTCGATGGTCCACTGCACGATCACTATCACAGCTGCCTCGAATTCAAGCGCGATCTAGTCGAACAGGTCGAGGCACTGTGCGACGCCGAAGACCCGCAGCAGGCCGCTCAGCAGGCCAAACAACTGCAGCAGCAATGGAAGGATGCGGGCAAAACCTTCCGCAGCCAGGAACAGCGACTGTGGAAGCATTTTCGTGCCCACTGCGACACCCTGTTTTCGCGTCTGGGCGACAGCCAGCAGCGCGACCGCAAGCTGCGTGTCGAACAGCGTGAAATCGCAGAACAGATTTGCCATCAGCTGGAGCAGCTACTGGAAACGCCGTGCAGCCGTGCGCAGCTCGAGCAATTGCTGCCTAAGAGCATCGCCCAATTCTGCGAACTGGAGGAAGACTTCAGCCTGCCCTATCTGCGCCGCTTTGACGATGCCCGCCAGCAACTTGAGCGCCAGCGCGCCGATCTGGCACAGCTGGATACCAGCGCCTATACAGCGCTGCGCCAGCGCATTGAGCTGTGCGATGAACTTGAGGAGCTGGTACTGGCGCAGGCGACAGACCCCGCAGTATTGGATCAGCTACTGGCTCGCTGGGAAACCCAGGACAACTGCTGCACCGACTATGTCGAATTGATCGAACAGCGTTTTTCCCTGGCCCAACAGGTACAGCAAGAACCCGAGCTGCTGCCAGAGCTGACCGAAGCCGCCGGCCTGCGCCTGCGCCAGCTCTGTATTCAGCTGGAAATATCTCTGGGACTCCCCTCTCCCGAAGACGATCAGGCCCTGCGACTGGAATACCAGATGCAGCGTCTGCAGCAGGCACTGGCACAGCAAAGTGAAGCTGTCACCACAGCGGACCTGCAACGGCTGGAATACGAGTGGCGCTGCGTACCTATGGCTCGGCGTCACCCAGACCTGGTACAGCGCTTTTACAGCCCGCTGGAAGGGCTGCTTTAAGCGGCTAACCCCAAAAAGGCAAGACACAAAAAATCCCGCGCGCAGCGGGATTTTTGTGTTTGAGCCAAAGGCTCTGGTCGAAACCAGAACCCTGGCGCGTCCTGTATCAGGACATGTGCAAGCCGCCGTTCATCGACAGATCTGCACCTGTAATGTAACCGGACTGCTCGTCGGCGACAAAAGCCACCAGGCGGCCGATCTCTTCCGGCGTACCGAAACGGCCCACTGGGATGGTCGCGGTAATCTTGTCCTGAACATCCTGCGCAATCGCTGCCACCATGGCAGTCTTGATATAACCAGGAGATACAGTGTTAACCGTGACACCCTTGCGCGCTACTTCCTGAGCCAGCGCCTTGGTGAAACCATGGATACCGGCCTTGGCAGCCGAGTAGTTGCACTGACCGAACTGCCCTTTCTGGGCATTTACCGAGGATATGTTGATAACACGGCCCCAGCCCTTGTCCAGCATGCCGTTGATCACGACGCGGGTCATGTGGAACATGGAGTCCAGGTTGGCGGACATGACTTCGTCCCACTGCTCCCAGGACATTTTCTTGAACTGGCCATCACGGGTAATACCCGCATTGTTAACCAGCACGTCAATGGTACCGCCAGTTTGCTCCTCCACATTAGCAATACACTTCACGCAGGATTCGGCGTTGGTCACGTCACCATAGGCGACCATGATTTCATAACCATCCTTGCGCTGCACTTCCTGCCACGCCAGGGCTTTCTCGTGCTTGCCGCCGCTGTTGTAGCCTGCAACGACCGTAAAGCCCTGATCAACCAATGAACGACAAATAGGCGTACCCAGACCACCGGTACCGCCGGTAACAAACGCTATTTTTTTGCTCATTTACGCATCCCCATAGTGTCAATTTCCTTTTTTATAAGGCGACTTATAGTTTTAGTGTCTATCGCTTAGCTCGTCCCTAAGTAAAACGACAATAATACCAACCCACCGGCCAAATCAACTTCATTTGCTGCAAGCGAGGGACATTACCTGCAAAAGTTTACGGATCCATGACAAATAGCTGAGTTTTTAGCCAATCGAACACCCGGCGGACTTCCGACGACCGACTGGGCTTCTGCTACAATGCGCGCCCTTAAGCACCTTGAGCCTGGTACTTTTTACCCCCATGAATCTGATTCTGCTGTTTGAAGACGACTTTATCGCCCCTGCCCGAGTGCGCCTGAGCGACCGGCGCTATGCCCATATACGCGCGGTGCAGCAACCTGAGGTCGGAGAAACACTGAAAGTGGGTCTGCTCAACGGCGCAATCGGGCGCGCCCGCGTGCTGAACGTCAATGACCAGAGCATCGAGCTGGAAACCTGCCTTGAAGAGACAACGCCGCCTGCGTTGCCACTGACGCTGATCCTGGCGCTGCCAAGACCCAAAATGCTCAAACGCACACTGCAGACCATCGCCACCATGGGGGTAAAAAAGCTCTGTCTGATCAACTCCTACCGGGTCGACAAGAGTTACTGGTCCAGCCCGCTTCTGGGTGACGATGCGATAAGGGAACAACTACTGCTGGGGCTCGAACAGGCCGGCGACACCCAAATGCCCGAAGTTTCGCTGCACAAGCGCTTCAAACCCTTTGTAGAGGACGAACTGCCAGCCATCGCCATCAACACCCGCGCACTGGTAGCTCACCCTTACGAGGCCTCTGAGTGCCCACCCGCCGAACAGATCCCCACAACCCTCGCCGTAGGTCCAGAGGGTGGATTTATCCGCTATGAGGTTGAAAAGCTGCAAGAGGCAGGACTTGCCCCCATCCATATTGGGCCGCGTATTCTGCGCGTCGAAACCGCCGTTCCGGTACTGCTCGCTCGGCTATTCCCGCCGCTTTAACACCAAGCTGCATAAAGGTGCGCCCAACGACGTACTTGCTGCTTCGCAGACAGACCCGCGTCCGAGATCGACCTCCAAGTGAGAATAATACTCATCCCTCTTGACAGGCATCGAAATATTATTAAGAATTGTTCGCATTATCTTTTACATAAATTCTTCGGACAAAGTGAGTACCCGCATGAAAAGCTCCCGCACACTCCTTGCCGCCGCTACGCTGACCCTGGCCAGCACTGCGTCTGTCGCTCAGGCCGCCAACGAAGTTAATATCTACTCTTACCGCCAGGCATTCCTGATTCAGCCGCTGCTGGAAGAGTTCAGCAAGGAAACCGGCATACAGGTCAATCTGGTCACCGCGGACAAGGGCCTGCTGGAGCGTCTGGAGCATGAAGGTCGCAACTCCCCGGCCGACCTATTACTGACGGCAGAAGTTGGCCCACTGTACGACGCCACTGAAAGAGGCCTTGTCAGTGCCGTAGAAAGCGACGTACTGAACGCAAGCATTCCACAGCACTACCGTGACCCTGAAGGTCGCTGGTTTGGCCTGACGGCCCGTTCGCGCCTTATTTATGCATCCAAAGATCGCGTGCAGGAAGGTGAAATCAAGACCTACGAAGAGCTGGCTGACCCAAAATGGAAAGGCCGTATCTGCACCCGTAGCGGCAAGCACACCTACAATCTGTCGCTGATCGCCTCTGTTATTGAACACCACGACGAAGCCTACGCCGAGCAGTGGCTCGAAGGCCTCAAGGCCAACCTGGCACGCAAGCCCCAGGGTAACGACCGTGCCCAGGTGAAAGCGGTGAAGGAAGGCGTCTGTGATCTGGCGCTGGGCAACTCTTACTACTTCGGCAAAATGCTGACCAACGAAGAGCAGCCGGAACAGAAAGAATGGGCTCAGTCCGTTAATCTGGTATTCCCGAACCAGGATGATCGTGGCGCGCACATGAACATCTCCGGAGCCGCTGTTACCCAGCATGCACCGAACCGCGAAAATGCCATCAAGCTGATCGAGTTCCTGGCCGGCGAGAAGGCACAGACGATTTATGCCGATGTGAATTCCGAGTTCCCGGTACGTCCCGGCACACCCAACTCTGCCCTGATCGAAGAATACATGGGTAACTTCAAGGCCGACGAGATAGATCTGAATAAGCTGGGCCCGCTGCGCGCAGTCGCATCCCGCCTGGTCGATAAGGTCGGTTTTGACAACTGATTCGGCAGCGTCACGCAGGAGCGCCCCACGGGCGGCCCTGCTCGACATTAGCAAACGAAAACGATAGCCTGCCCGGCTGTCGTTTTTTGCCGTTTCTGACGCAGGAAAATTATCGATGAAAGCCGCCACCGCCAGCATGACGTACAGCCCCACCCGCCAGCCCCGCCCGCGCCTGGCGGGATGGTATTCGGCGGCTTGGGGTATTGCGCTCATGGTGGCGTTGCCGGTGCTGGCGATTTTCTATCTGGCACTTTTCCCGGATGAAAACATCTGGACACATCTGGCCAGCACGGTGCTGCCGATCTACGTCATCACCACTCTGGAGCTAATCGCCGGGGTCGCCCTGCTGTCCATTCTCGCAGGCGTTGGCAGCGCCTGGCTGGTCACCATGTACAGCTTCCCCGGCAAGCGTTTATTTGAGTGGGCGCTACTGCTGCCCTTTGCCGTACCCGCCTACGTCATCGCCTATGTTTATACCGACCTGCTTGAATTTGCAGGCCCTGTGCAGGGCGCACTGCGGGCACTGTTCGGCTGGGAAAGCGCACGGGACTACTGGTTTCCCGAAATACGCAGCCTCGGCGGCGCTATCCTGATGCTCTCCTTGGTGCTCTACCCCTATATTTACCTGCTGACCCGTGCAGCTTTTCTGGAGCAATCCGTCAGCCTGCGCGATGCCAGCCGATTGCTGGGCTGCAACGCCTGGCAAAGCTTTTACCGCGTATCCCTGCCCATCGCTCGTCCGGCAATCGCCGTGGGCGTATCCCTGGTGGCCATGGAAACCATCAATGACTTTGGCACCGTGGACTACTTTGCCGTCAAGAGCCTGACCGCTGGTATCTACGATACCTGGCTGAACATGTACAACCTGGGTGGAGCGGCACAGATCGCCAGCCTGATGCTGGTGTTCGTGGTGATACTGATCACCCTGGAGCGCATGGCGCGAGCCCAGCAGCGCCAGTTTCACAGTGCAGACCGCTTCAGCACATTGAAGCCCACCCGCCTTCAGGGCGCCGGTGCAATGGCCGCCAGCATATTCTGCCTGCTGCCGGTATTCTGTGGCTTTATCGTGCCCTTCGCCCTGCTGAGCTGGTATGCCAGCGGCTACCTCGACCAGCTCTGGTCTGAGGATTTTCTCAGCTATGCCAGCCACAGCTTTACCCTCTCGCTAAGCGCCGCCGTGCTGTCGATTGTGCTGGCCGTGGTGCTGGCCTACGCCAAGCGCCTATACAGCGAAAGGCGCGCCCTGCTGTTCGCCGTGCGCTTCTCCAGCCTGGGCTACGCCATGCCGGGTGCTGTACTGGCACTGGGCGTGATTATCCCGCTGGCGGCCTTTGATAACGCTGTCGATGACTTTATGCGCCGCACCTTTGATATATCCACAGGCCTGCTGCTCAGCGGCACGACTTTTGCCATTATTTTTGCCTATGTAGTGCGCTTTCTGGCGGTATCCAACGGCGCTGTGGACAGCTCACTCAGCAAGGTCACCCCGTCCATGGACATGGCGGCCCGCTCGCTGGGCCAGAGTGCTTCGGGAACATTGCTGAAGGTACACCTGCCACTGATCCGCGGCGGCCTGATGACGGCGTTGCTGGTGGTGTTTGTGGATTGCATGAAGGAGCTGCCGGCAACGCTGATTCTGCGCCCGTTCAACTACGATACGCTGGCAACCTTTGTCTATCAGTTTGCGTCCGACGAAATGCTTGAGCGCAGCGCCCTTGCGGCGCTGCTGATCGTACTGGTAGGCGTTTTACCGGTGATACTGCTGAGCCGCTCCATCACGGCCAGTCGACGCCAAAGCGAGGCGTAAAACCAGAGTAGCAAGTAGCAAGTAGCAAGTAGCAAGTAGCAAGTAGCAAGTAAGTATGCTGGTAGCAGCCTGTCGGACTTGGCCGATCGTAGCGAGGGAAAGTCCGTTTTGAGGCAGTTTTTGAGCTCTTTTGAGGCAAATAGTGGTTCTATCTAACACTTGAAACGAAGTGGAAAGAACCGCTTTAGCGGGGTCGCAGACCGAGAAGCCTGCGACGAGTAAAAAAGAGGACGAAAAATGACCAGAATCGGCTTTTCCGCAGTAGATCAGTGGTAAGTCCGACAGGCTGCTAGTGTAGTGTTTCACGCT
>NZ_BCNS01000210.1 GCF_001528745.1 Marinobacterium profundum
GCCCCTTTTTCCGCCATCCTGCGTTGTTCGTTGTCGCCGTAGCCCCACTATGACTCCGCCTCACGCCTTGGCTGGCGAAAAAATGAGCGCGTTCTAAAGCGCCACCAAGAGTGCAACACTACACTAGCCCATTGGACTCTGGCGCCCGATTAAAGACCAACTATCACAAGTCAAAAAAGGCAATCGGGCGGTGCACTGAAACTTGTAGATGTATCTGCTCGTCCACCTCATAGTCCATTTTTTCACGCACCTCGGATTCGACCCGGCGCCCATTCGGCAATTCCAGCGTATACAGAGTCATCCCCCCCAGAAACTCCCGCGTCAGCACCCGCGCCTGCACTGTGCCTTCCGATGCCGGCCTTATGTCCGCCGGGCGGACAAACAGCTGTACCGCGCTGCCATGGGGTGAGCAGAAGGGTTCTGCGAACTCCAGCAGCCCAAGCTCTGTACGCACGCAGGTGGCGCTCTCGCATACGCCGTCAAACAGGCTACCCTTGCCAACGAAACCCGCCACCAATGGATTCACCGGCTCATAGTACAGCGTTTCGGCGCGCCCCCACTGCTGCAGCTCGCCGCCCGCAAGAATGCCCAGTTGATCGCTAATGGCAAAGGCCTCTTCCTGATCGTGAGTCACTACGATAGCCGCAATATTTTGATGCTTCAAAATATTGCGTACCTCCAGCGACAGCTGCTTGCGCAGCTCCGTATCGAGATTCGAAAAAGGCTCATCCATCAGCAGCAGTTGCGGCCGCGGCGCCAGGGCCCGGGCCAGAGCAACACGCTGCTGCTGCCCACCCGACAGTTCATGGGGGTAGCGCCTGGACAAGTCCGGCAACTGCACCAGTTCGAGCACTTCGGCGACGATGCGCGCCTTTTCCATGCGCGAAGCCGATACCAGCCCAAAACTGATATTTTCAAGCACATTGAGATGCGGAAAGAGTGCGTAGTCCTGAAACACCATACCCATCTGACGCTTTTCCGGCTCCAGCACATGGTCCGCTGTAGAAACCGACACACCGTCAATACGAATACAGCCCGTACGCAGACGATTAAAACCTGCCAGCGCCCGCAACACCGTCGTTTTGCCACAGCCACTGGGGCCTAGCAGACAGGCGATCTCGCCGGCAGCCACCTCGAAGGAAAGGTCCTTGACCACGACGTTGTCCTGATAGGCACAACTGACCGATTCAACTTCCAGCAACTGACTCATGCAAATCCATATTGGTTCGGGTTTCAAACAGGCTCAAGGCTCGCCGGCATGTCAAACACCGCCGAAAAACAAGGCACTACAATTTTTACCCGCAAATGATAAATGAAAACAATTCTCAATACAGCCTGATTTCGAGCCCGGCCATGGCAAGCGCTGCAATTACCAACACCCAAAGCACCAGAGCACGGGCTATCAAGCGCTGCAGCGCGTCCATTTCTTCGGAACCGCGCTGCGCCAGGCTGCCGGCAAGATCGCGGCTGCCCGCGTAATCGCCAACGGCACCCAGACCAACCCGGAACAGCCATAGAATATCATTGCGTCTGTGGGACAAGTGCGACAGTGCAAACCAGGCTCCATTGCCACTGCCCACCACGAAGAAACTGAAACCCAGCAGCCGAACCGGCAGCCACTGCACCCAGTAAGCGAGTGAGGCAGGCCTGATCGTTTCGAGCTGAGGCTGCACCAGCACGGCCAGCAATAGCCCGGGAATGCCCCCCAGCCAGAACCAGAATAGCGGCACAAAAAGCGTAAGTAACAGCTGCTGCAGGTAACACTGACAAATACGGTAATGCAGACGCAGCGGCCGCTCAGACCCTGTATGCTCGTGAAAACGGATTTGCTCTGCGGCATGGGCAGAAGCTGCTCTGAACTCGCCCCGAGCCCAGAGGGCTGCATACTCCTGCAACAGGTTGCCAGGCGTCGAACGCCCCAGCCAGTAGCTCAGTAACGCTGTTTCCAGCAGCAGTACCGGCAGACCATAGGCAAACTCCAGACTGAAAAATAACAGCGCCTCAAGACACAGAGACAGGAACAGCCAGACAATTACCCTATCCCGAGTGGAACCTGCGGCCGGCTGATAAGGCTGGCTATGAGGCCGGAACAACAACCGGCTGAGGAATAACGCGCACAGCAGTGCCAGAAACTTCATCGAAGTTCCCCTATCACCGACTGAGCGTCCAGCAATTGCGTCCGAAAACGAACCCAGTCAAATGCAGGCCCTGGATCTGTCTTGCGCCCGGGCGCTATATCGCAGTGCCCGACAATGCGTGCGTTCGTAAGCTGCAAAAAATTTTGCTGCAACTGCAGAGTGACCTGCACCAGAGATTCATACTGGGCATCGCTGTAGGGCTGATCGTCGGTGCCCTCCAGCTCGATACCGATAGAAAAGTCATTACAGTTCTCCAGGCCTTCAAAGCTGGATCGCCCGGCATGCCAGGCACGCTGATGTAACGACACAAACTGGATCAGGGCACCGCTGCGCTCGATCAGACAATGCGCTGACACCTCCAGCCCCTCAATACTTTTAAAGTACGGATGAGCCTGCCAGTCGAGCTGGTTACAGAAAAACTGCTCAACACAGCCTGTTCCAAACTGCCCCGGCGGCAGACTTATATTGTGTATGACCAGCAGCGACACTACGGCGCCTGCAGGGCGCGCATTGTGATTCGGGCTCGCCACAAAACGTGCATTCGAAAGCAGCCCTGTAGGCCGCGGCTGCGCAGTCGCCATCAATTACCCCTATTAGCATCATCTGGATTGGGCTAAAATTCTGCCTAGCAGTCTATCGGGCTTGGCCGATCGTAACGAGGGAAAGACCGATTTGCGGCAGTTTTTGAGCTCTTTTGAGGCGATAAATCGACAGGATAGTCGATTTAGACAGCGCTACCTGCCCACCGGACAAGCTACAGGGATCTAGCTTGTGAATAGTGGAGCGATAAAAGAGTACAAAAATGCCCTCTCTTTACCGGAGAGTATCGGCTTTTTCACAGTAGATCAGTGGCAAGTCTGACAGGCTGCTAGCTTAGCATCACTCGCCTTTTCATTGCTGTTGCAGATCAAACACCTATGCTGACCCAACAAGACCTGAAAAACACTATCCATCAAAGCGTTGCCCTGGCCCTGGCCGAAGATATCGGCGATGGCGATATCACCGCCTGCCTGATACCGGCAACTCAATCTGGCCACGCCCGTGTAATTACGCGACAGAATGCCGTTATCTGTGGCACCGACTGGGTTGATGAAGTATTTCGCCAGGTTGATCCAGCGGTGCAACTCATCTGGCATGTGCGCGATGGTGAAAGCGTTGAGGCCAACCAACTGCTGTTTGAAGCCAGGGGCGCGGCCCGCTCCCTGCTCACCGCCGAGCGTGCAGCACTGAATTTCCTGCAGACCCTGTCTGGTACCGCCACCATCAGCCGCCACTATGCAGACCTAGTGAAAGACACAGGCGTGCGCCTACTGGATACCCGCAAGACCCTTCCAGGCCTGCGCAAAGCGCAGAAATACGCCGTGACCTGCGGCGGCTGCTTTAACCACCGTATCGGTCTTTATGACGCCTTCCTGATCAAGGAAAATCATATTTTGGCCTGTGGCGGCATCTCCGCCGCCATTCAGACCGCGAAGCAGAATGAACCGGGCAAACTGGTTGAACTGGAAGTGGAAACCCTGGCGCAGCTCGAAGAAGCACTAAACGCCGGCGCCGATATAGTGATGCTGGATAACTTCAGTCTGGACGACATGTGCACCGCGGTAAAAACCACCGCAGGCAAAGCCAAACTGGAAGCATCAGGCGGCATTAGCGAAGAGACCCTCTACACCATCGCCGCAACGGGCGTGGATTACATCTCTATCGGCGCCCTGACCAAGCATTGCCAGGCAATTGATCTGTCGCTGCGGCTAGTTTAAACCGCCGACACTTTAAACTAGGCACACCGCATTTGATAATTTCAACATACAAAAAAGGGCCTGTTAAAAGCAGGCCCTCATTTTTACTTATATCGACTTAGATCAATTACAGCACCGTTCATCTAGACCGGCGTGCCCGATATCCACCGCAGCAATGTTCGAGCAACCATCAGTTATCACTCGAACTTGAAAATCACTCTGGCGACGGCTTGCACGAAGCCCTGCCAATCAGGGCCCAATTATCACTCTGCTGTATTTTTTGCAGGTCATAAATTTCAACTGCCGTACCGGTTATCCCCTGAGCATGCAGCAACTTGCACACATCCTGCGCAGCTGCATCCTGCGACTGAGTTTCAGGCATCATGCCCACCGCCAGTATGGCACCGTCTTGCCACCAGACTGGACGGGCAGGAAAGCGAGGATCCTTGGCCAGTTGCGCTTCCAACATAAGGCGAACGGACTCAGCCACGGGTTCAGCCTGCCGGTTAAGGTACAGGGTTACCCCGACAGATAACGCAATAAGGACAAGCAATATTACTCTTTTCATAACGACTGATTCTGAACTGAATTTGACAAGGAATACATTATACCTTGGTGGACAAGAGCGAGAGGGTGCGAGTAAAAAAAGACTGATACAGGAGTATCTAAGGGTCAAGTAAGACTTCCGAAAGACTTTTTGCGAATTAGGCTATGGGAAGGGGTACTGTCAATGCTCAAGTAGCCACGATCAAAAATATCGCTAAATATACGCGAAAAGGCTTATCTAGCCACGATACTAACTACTATACCAAAGCTCCAAAGCAGATTCATACAAGAGTCTACAATATCATAAAGATCAAAAAACCCCGGATCATTCCGGGGTTTTAGGCTGGGATAACACCCCAGTGCTCAACAGGCCAATCTTTATCAAATTAGGAATTAAATCTCACAGCCTGTAGGTGCATGAGCAGTTGTAATAGTTAGAACAGGCGTAGCACCCGAAGTAGCAGAAATTGTGCAGTCCCAGATAATCTCGCCATCGGTCGTAGTAGCATCAGGAACCAATGTAGCAGTGACATTACCCGTAGTTCTATCTTCACCAACCAGTGCAACGCCACTAGAAACAGTACCATCAATCACACAATTCGGAATCGAAACCCCATTATTGTCACAACTAAATATACCGTCAGTGTTGTAGCTCTCTGCCACTTTGATCTTCTGACCAGCTAATGATGCAACTGCGTTAGCAGCCTTGGAACGGATAGTATAATCCTGATATGCAGGCAACGCTATGGCTGCGAGTATCCCAATGATCGCTACCACGATCATCAATTCAATCAGGGTAAAACCCTTCTGCACTTTTTTGAACGATTTTTTCATTGTGCTTATCTCCAGCGAGTTTTCCATTTTGATCGATAGCCACGACCAAAGGCACTACCTATACCCCGGTCAATCGGTTACACGACCCATCCAGATTGACTCAAGCATCACAATAACCTGAGCTATTGCTTTGACCCGAGCTATCTTGAGCGTTTCCAAGCCCCAGATCACCGACAACCTACCATCAGACCGTATCATATCTGTTACAGTACAGTAATCTTGGAACAAGTATAGTCTGCATTTTCAAAGAGTCACGCAAGTGCTATGTTACATTCTGTTCGTGTTTAATAATGAACTGGTCAGCTAACCAGCAGGTTCTAGGGAGTCAAGGTGAACGCTTTTCAACCTCTCAGCGGTCTCGCCAAGCGACTGGTTAATGACGGTGTTTTTTCCGCCGAAGTGGCAGTAGACGCGCTTGCTCAGGCACGGGCCGCGCAAAAGCCCTTTATCAGCCATATAATAGAACAGCGCTTGGTGAGCGCCCACAGGGCGGCCTGCGCCGCATCCGATGAATTCGGTTTGCCACTGCTTGATCTCGATGTCATCACCCGTGAAGCTCTGCCCCAGGGCCTGGTGTCCGAAGCTCTCATTAGCAAGCATCATGCGCTGCCGCTGATGAAACGGGAAAATCGGCTTTTTATTGCCATCGCCGACCCCACCAATATTCAGGCGCTGGATGAGATTAAATTTCATACAGGTACTACAACCGAGGGCGTGATTGTCGAAGAAGACAAATTGCGCCGGCTGATTGATGCCTTTCTCGACAACCAGCACAGCGCGCTGGATGACATTAGTGATACCGATCTTGATCATCTTGATGTGGGTGACGGCCCGGAAGCCGATGTTGCCGAAACGGCAGAAGAAGCAGCCAACGACGCCCCCATCGTACGCTTTGTTAACAAGATTTTGCTGGATGCCATCAAGAATGGCGCCTCCGACATTCACTTTGAGCCCTACGAAAAAAACTACCGTATCCGCAGCCGCATTGATGGCATCCTGCAGGAAGTTGCCAAACCACCGGCCAATCTGGCACCGCGCCTGGCAGCACGCCTTAAGGTCATGTCCCGCATGGATATTTCCGAGCGCCGTATGCCCCAGGATGGCCGCATCAAGATGAAAATTTCAGCCAAGCGCTCCATCGACTTTCGCGTCAACAGCCTGCCGACCCTGTGGGGGGAAAAGATCGTCCTGCGTATTCTGGATCCCGCCAGCGCCAAGATGGGCGTCGATGCATTGGGTTTCGACCCTGACCAGAAGGAAATTTTCCAGGCAACGCTATCCAAACCCCAGGGCATGATCCTGGTCACAGGCCCCACCGGCAGTGGCAAGACGGTGACTCTCTACACCGGCCTGAATATTCTCAATGACGAAGAGCGCAACATCTCCACCGCCGAAGATCCGGTGGAGATCAATATGGAAGGCGTCAACCAGGTGCATGTAAACACCAAAGTTGGCCTCACCTTTGCCGAAGCGCTGCGTGCCTTTTTGCGCCAGGATCCCGATGTGGTCATGGTGGGTGAGATTCGCGACCTCGAAACGGCGGAGATCGGCATCAAGGCAGCCCAAACCGGTCACATGGTACTCTCTACCTTGCACACCAACAGCGCGCCCGAAACCCTGACACGTCTGCGTAACATGGGCGTACCTGCCTTCAACATCGCGACTTCAGTCTCTCTCATCATTGCCCAGCGCCTGGCGCGGCGACTCTGTGAATCCTGCAAGCGACCGGCGGATATTCCCCAAGCCGCCCTGCTGGAAGAGGGTTTTACCGCCGAGCAACTGGAAAAAATTACACTATTTGAAGCCAACCCCGAGGGCTGTTCCAAATGCAACCGGGGCTACAAAGGCCGAGTCGGGATTTACGAAATGATGCAGATGAGTACCGAAATTGCCAACGCCATCATGAACAACGGCAATTCACTCGATATTCTCCGTGTGGCACAGAGCCAGGGTTTTCGTACCCTGCGACTGTCCGGGCTAATCAAAGTTGCCAAAGGGCTTACCAGCCTGGAAGAAATGAACCGGGTTATCGTTACCTGAGCCTAAGTTAATACAGGGATTACCATGGCCACGAAAGAAGTCAAGCTGCAGACATTTGTCTGGCAGGGGCGAGACAAGAGCGGAAACCTAACGAAGGGCAAGCTCGATGCTGCCAATGTCGCCACCGCTCGCGCTCAGTTGCGTAGCCAGGGCATAAAACCGAAAAAGGTGGCTAAAGAAAGTATTTCGCTTTTCAGCAATCGCAGCAAAGCCATCAAAACGCTGGATATCGCATTCTTTACACGCCAGATAGCGACCATGCTAAGGTCTGGTGTGCCTTTGATACAGAGTCTTGAAATCGTTGCCGGCGGCTCCGAAAAAGACAAAATGAAAAAGATGCTCTATGACATTCGCAACGATGTCAGCGGCGGCTCGGATTTCTCCGCCGCACTATCCAAGTTCCCGATATTTTTTGATGATCTCTACTGCAACCTGGTCAAAGCAGGGGAACAGTCCGGCGCCCTGGATGCGATGCTGGATCGCATTGCTACCTACAAGGAGAAAGTTGAAGCCCTTAAAGCCAAGATTCGAAAAGCCATGACCTATCCAATCGCAGTTGTAGTGATTGGCATTATCGTTACCGCCATACTGCTGGTTAAAGTTGTTCCTGTTTTTGAAAGCGTGTTCTCCAGCTTTGGTGCTGACCTCCCCGTTTTTACCCGTTTTGTCGTCAACCTCTCCGACGTCGTGCAAAAGTGGTGGTTTGCGGTTATGCTCGCGGTAGCTGTAGCTGGCTTTCTTATCCAAAGTGTTCACCGAAAATCAGAAAAGTTTCGAGATTTTGTCGGTCGATCTGTACTTAAAATCCCGGTACTTGGATCAATACTTCACAAGGCTGCCATTGCCCGCTTCGCTCGCACACTGGCAACGACCTTCGCAGCCGGTGTACCCCTGGTTGAGGCACTCGATTCCGCCGCAGGCGCCGTAGGTAACGTGGTTTACCGCAACGCCGTCATCCAGATCCGTAATGGTGTTTCCACCGGCCAATCCCTGATGAACGCCGTACAAATGACCGATATTTTCCCCAACATGGCCATTCAGATGATCGGTATTGGTGAAGAGGCAGGCTCCCTTGAGGCTATGCTCGACAAGGTCGCAGCTTTTTACGAGCAGGAAGTCGATAATGCGGTAGACTCGCTTTCAAGCCTGATGGAACCAATGATAATGGCGGTGCTTGGCGTCCTGGTGGGTGGCCTGGTTATCGCGATGTATCTGCCCATATTCCAGCTGGGTAATGTTGTCGGTTAATAATAAGCCAGGTTTTGCTAGAGCTTAACCGTAAACCCGAAACTCTCCCGCCGTGCCTGCATCTGATGCCAGTCACTGCGGGCCGATCAGAATCCATTTATGCACATTGAGTTATTCGATACACAGGGACTGGGGGGACTTACGCTTCTCGGTACCACGTTCGCCTTCGTATTTTCACTGCTGGTCGGCAGCTTCCTCAATGTCGTTATCCATCGACTGCCCCTGATGATGGAACACGAATGGCAGGCCATGGCGGCAGGCGACGAATACAACGAGGAGGATGCAAACGGAAGCAGTTTCAACCTGGCGACACCGGCGTCTCGCTGCCCCCACTGCCAGCATCGTATCCGCTGGTATGAGAATATCCCGCTGATCAGCTATATGGCACTGCTGGGCAAATGCTCTGCCTGCTCAGCACCGATCTCGGTACGCTATCCTGTGGTCGAACTGCTGACTGCCCTGATCAGCACCTTTGTGATCTCCCACTTTGGCTATAATTCCGTCGGTTTCAGCCTGGTCGCACTGAGCTGGGCGCTGATCGCCCTGACCTTTATCGATATTGATCACCAACTACTGCCGGATCGCATCACACTGCCCCTGATCTGGCTGGGGCTGATCCTTAACAGCTTTACACTCTTCACAACGCTTGAGTCGGCCCTCTGGGGCGCCGTGATCGGCTACCTCTCACTCTGGTCCATCTACTGGCTGTTCAAGCTCATGACCGGCAAGGAAGGCATGGGCTATGGCGACTTCAAGCTGCTGGCGGCACTGGGTGCCTGGTGCGGCATAGAGCAGTTGCCATTGATCATCCTGGTGTCCTCAGTGGTGGGAATACTGCTGGCCATGGTGCTGATGCTGCTGCGCAAGCACCAGATTGCCAACCCCCTGCCCTTTGGGCCCTACCTCGCGATTGCTGGCTGGATTGCAATTATCTGGGGCCGCCCGATCACCGAAGCCTATCTGCAACTGTTCAGGTTCTAAGCAATGAACACCACTGAGCACAACAGGAAGCACCAGTCATGTTTGTTGCAGGCCTGACCGGCGGCATTGGCAGCGGTAAAAGCGCTGTCGCCAGGCTGATTCAGGAGCAGGGTATTGTCGCGGTTGATGCCGACCAGGTAGCGCGGGATGTAGTTGCACCTGGGGAGCCAGCTCTGGCGCAGATCGCCAAGCGGTTTGGCGCTGAGATACTGCAGTCCGATGGCGCGCTGAATCGCGCCGCCTTGCGCCAAATCGTCTTTGCCACACCGGATGCACGCCTCTGGCTCGAAACCCTGCTTCATCCACTGATTCGCCAGCGCATACAGGCATCGCTTCAGGCCGCGACATCAGCCTATAGCCTGCTGATGTCGCCACTGTTGCTGGAAACAGATCAGCACAAACTAGTGGATTACATAGTAGTGGTGGACGTTCCGGAAGAAATCCAGCTGCAGCGCGCCACCGAGCGGGACCGGAACAGCACGGATCAGATTAGGCGCATTATGGCGGCGCAAATGGACCGCAAAACCAGGCTTGCCAGAGCCGACAGCATCATCGACAATTCAGGCAACCTTCAATCCCTGCGCGCCGCCACACTGCAACTCCACCGAACCTTGCTGCAGCGCGCGCAAGACGCGAGAGATTCATGACAATTAGCCAGCCAAAAACCAGCAGCAAGACAAAGACCATCAAATGCCCGCAATGCGGCAAGCCCAGTGTCTGGAGCCCCGAAAACAGTTTCCGGCCGTTTTGCAGCGAACGTTGCAAGCTGATTGATCTTGGCACTTGGGCCAATGAAGAATACCGCATCCCCACCGCGCCATCGGAAGACGACTACAGCACCGGTATGGACGATGACGAGCGCCCGCATACACCGACACGTCACTAAATCTGACTTAGCACTCGCCGGCGTGCAGCTGACGTCAGCCCCACCATTCGCTGATAGCCGCCACGCCCTGAGCGCCCTGTGCCCAGGCATCATGTAGATCGCCCTCGCCCATTCCGCCCAATGCATAGACCGGCAAGGTCGCCTCGCCACACAGATCGGCAAAGCCCTGCCAGCCCAGCGGCTGGGTGTCGGGGTGCGAGCTCGTGCGCGCCACTGGTGACAGGGTAACAAAATCCAGCTGTAGCTCAGCGGCACGCGCAAGTTCTGTGGCATCGTGACAGGACGTACTGAGCCACTGACCCTGAAATTCTTCACGCCCACCCAATTGCACCAGACGATGGCGGTTCAGATGCAACGCCTTGGCACCAAGGCGATTAGCCAGCGCCAGATCGCAATTTACGCCAAGCGTAGCCCCTGCGGCATCACAGAGCGGCAGCAGCTGCCGATACAGCTCACAGAAATCCGCCTCCGCCAGTTCAGGCGCCCGCAGCATAATCCAGCGCAGCCCGCGGGCCAGCGCCTGCTCAGTACGAGCCAGATAGTCGGCAGTATCCGCTGCAACACCGGTAATCAGCATGCGCGTCGGCAGCCGGGCAGCCGCGACTATGGGCCTGTTAGCAGCCGGAAAACGGTAGTCGGACAACTGCTCTGCACAGACCCAGCGCACCGGCTGACCTTCGCGACCATGAGCCTCACCGTCAAACTGATCCACCACAAAGACATCAAGCAGCACTGACTTATCAGCATAGTGGTGCGGTATCTGAATCAACGGCCGGGCGCTGAGTACTTGAATACCGAGCTCCTCGTGCAGCTCGCGACCCAGCGCATCACGTACCGGCTCCCCTGCCTCAACCTTGCCACCAGGGAACTCCCAGAGCCCGCCCTGATGTTTGTCGTCGGGTCGCCGGGCCAGCAGGATACGCTGATCCCCATCCAGAATCACCGCCGCAGCGACGTGAATCAGACGTGGTTCTGTTTTGCTCATGCAGGGGGCCTTCGATATCTACCCCCGCCAGAGTACCCAGGACAGGCACGCTGACGCGGGTTGGTCAGTTAGCTACGGTAGTCCGCATTGATGCGCACGTATTCTTCAGAAAAGTCCGTAGTCCAGACAGTTTCCGTCGCCTCGCCACGAGCCAGCAGCACGCGAATCAGGATATTTTCCTGCTGCATGACACGCTGCCCGGCAGCTTCGGTATAGCCCGGAGAGCGGCCACCATTCTCGACGATGCAGACATCGCCCAAGTAGAGGCGCAGCGCATCCAGATCAAGGTTTTCGATACCTGCACGACCGACGGCCGCCAGAATGCGACCCCAGTTAGGGTCGCTGGCAAAAAGTGCTGTTTTCACCAGCGGCGAATGGGCAATGGTATAGGCGGTCTGCAGCGCTTCGGCGCTGCTACGCGCACCTTCCACCTGCACAGTGACAAACTTGGTCGCACCCTCGCCATCACGCACTATGGCATGGGACAACTCCAGCAGAACTGACTCTACTGCTGCGGTGAACTGTGCCAAAAGATCAGAATTTTGCTCATCGACCACCACGCCACTCTGACCGGTCGCGACCAGCATGCAGCTGTCATTGGTCGAAGTATCACCATCAATGGTGATGCGGTTAAACGATTTGTCCGCCGCAACGCCAAGGATGCGCTGCAGCAGTGGCGCGGCAACGGCGGCATCAGTCCCTATATAAGCCAGCATGGTGGCCATGTTCGGCATAATCATGCCGGCACCCTTGGATATACCGGTCAGGGTTACGGTCTTGCCACCAAATTCGAACTGGCTCGAGGCTGCCTTGGGACGGGTATCAGTGGTCATGATACCGCTTGCAGCATCTTCCCAACCATTTTCATCCAGTGCCGCCAGGGCTGCCGGCAACGCTTTCTCGATCTTCTCGACCGGCAGCTTTTCGCCAATCACACCGGTGGAAAACGGCAGAATACGCTCGATCGGCAGAGATACCAGCTGTGCCAGTGCTTCACAGCAGCGGGTTGCATCCCGCATGCCTTCGCTGCCAGTACCGGCATTGGCATTGCCGGTATTGGTCAGCAGATAGCGCGGAGCACTAGCAAGATGGCGCTTGGCGATCTGCACCGGTGCTGCGCAAAAGGCATTAAGGGTAAAGACACCTGCGACAGTGGCGCCCTCGCACAGCTCCATCAGTACCAGATCCTTGCGGCCGGGTTTCTTGATGCCCGCCGAAGCGATGCCAATACGCATGCCCTTAACGGGATGCAATGGGGGTAAAGTTCCGGGACCTACAGCCATAACCACCTAATCCTCAATAGACGCCAGACAGGCAGTACCGGAAACCTTTTTCTACCGGCACTGCCTGCGGGTGCTTAGCTCAATTGACCGTGACACTGCTTGAATTTTTTGCCTGAACCACAGGGGCAGGGATCATTGCGCCCAACCTTGGGCGCTTCGCGTACAAAGGTTTCAACCTGGGCAGGATCTTCTACCTCAGCATCTGCTTCACCCGTGTCGGCCGGCTGCGGTGCATCTTCCTGCATGGCGTTGCTCGAAGCGTGCTGATAGTTCATCTGCTGGTTCTGTGCCTGTTCGCGACGCTGTTGTTCAACCACATCCACTTCTTCAGGCTGACGCACCTGTACATGACTCAGCACCTTGATCAGGTCGCGCTTGATATGCTCAAGCAGCTCCGTGAACAGCTGGAAGGCTTCGCGCTTGTACTCCTGTTTGGGGTTCTTCTGGGCGTAACCGCGCAGATGTATGCCTTGCCGCAGCTGATCCATAGTCTGCAAATGCTCTTTCCACAGCGTATCCAGTACCTGCAGCATGACCTGCTTCTCGAAGGTACGCATACCCTCGGCACCGACCAGAGCTTCCTTCTGCGCATAGCTTTCGCTGACGGCGGTCATGATTTTCTCGCGCAGGCCGTCTTCGTGCAAACCATCGTCTTCATCCAGCCACTGCTGCAACGGCAGCGCCACGGCGAACTCGGCTTGCAGGGACTTCTCCAGCCCCTCGACATCCCACTGCTCAGCCAGGCTTTGCGGTGCTATATATTCGCTGATGGCACCCTCAACCACTTCAGCCCGTACCTCGGCCACGATATCGGAGATATCATCACTGGCCATCAGTTCGTTGCGCTGACGGTAAACCACGCTGCGCTGATCATTCGCCACATCGTCATATTCCAGCAGCGATTTGCGGATATCGAAGTTGCGGCCTTCCACCTTGCGCTGCGCCTTCTCGATGGCATTACTGACCATCTTGTGCTCGATTGCCTCACCGCGCTCCATGCCCAGTGCCAACATGAACTGACGCACGCGCTCGGAGGCGAAGATGCGCATCAGGTCATCTTCCAGTGACAGGAAGAAGCGCGACGAACCCGGATCACCCTGGCGACCGGCACGGCCACGCAGCTGGTTATCGATACGGCGCGATTCATGCCGCTCAGTACCCAGAATATGCAGACCACCGGCCGCAACCACCTGGTCGTGACGCGCCTGCCATGCAACCTTGACCGCCGCCAGCTCTTCCTCTGTCGGATTGTCCAGACCGGCGATTTCCGCATCCAGCTTGCCACCGAGCATGATATCTGTACCACGACCGGCCATGTTGGTGGCGATAGTCACAGCACCAGGGCGACCGGCATCGGCGATGATGCCCGCCTCCATAACGTGGTTTTTGGCGTTAAGTACGCTGTGCTTTAGGTTCTGCTTGTTAAGCAGGGCCGAGATCAGTTCGGAGGACTCGATCGAGGCCGTACCCACCAGCACTGGCTGGCCCTTTTCCTGGCAGGACTTGATTTCCTCGATGATGGCTTCGTACTTTTCTTCCATGGTCAGGAAGACGATATCGTTCTGATCCAGACGCGACACAGCGCGATTGGTCGGAATTACAACCACATCCAGACCATAAATCTGATTCAGCTCGAAGGCTTCGGTATCGGCGGTGCCGGTCATGCCGGACAGTTTGCCGTACAGGCGGAAATAATTCTGGAAGGTCGTGGATGCCAGGGTCTGGCTTTCAAGCTGAACCTGAACGCCTTCCTTGGCCTCAACCGCCTGGTGCAGGCCCTCGGACCAGCGTCGCCCGGGCATGATGCGGCCGGTGTGCTCGTCGACGATCACCACCTGATTGTCCTGCACTATGTAATCGATATCGCGCTGGAACAGGTTGTGCGCTCGCAGTGCTGCCAGCACATGGTGCAGCAAGCTCAGGTTGCCAGGTGCGTAGAGGCTCTCGCCTTCACCCAGCAGCTTGTTGCTGACAAGAATGTCTTCCACCAGCTGATGACCGGCTTCAGTCATCTCAACCGTGCGATTCTTTTCATCAACGACAAAGTGTTCATTGATGACCTGAGTATCGTCCTTGGGATCGATCTCGCCTTCGAAGCGCTTAAGCTCGGGTATCAGGGTATTGATCGTACGGTACATTGCCGAGCTGTCTTCGGCAGGGCCGGAAATAATCAGCGGGGTACGGGCTTCGTCGATCAGGATGGAGTCGACTTCATCGACCACGGCGAAGTTGAAGTCGCGCTGCGCCTTGTCGGCCAGACTGAAGGCCATGTTGTCGCGCAGGTAGTCAAAGCCGAATTCGTTGTTGGTGCCATAGGTAATGTCACACGCGTAGGCATCGCGCTTGGTCTGCTGATCCTGCCCCGACATCACCACACCAACACTCAGACCGAGCCCCTCATACAGCGGACGCATCCAGTCGGCATCACGCCGCGCCAGATAATCGTTGACCGTAACCACGTGCACGCCTTTGCCACTGAGCGCATTGAGGTACACCGCCAGGGTTGCCACCAGCGTCTTGCCCTCACCGGTGCGCATTTCGGCCACCTTGCCCTCATGCAGCGCAACACCACCAACCATCTGCACGTCGAAGTGACGCAGGCCGAGGGTACGCTTCGAAACTTCCCGCACCACGGCAAATGCCTGCGGCAGTATCTGCTCCAGGCTTTCGCCCTGCTCCAGCCGCTGACGAAAAACGACGGTCAGGTCCCGCAGGGCCTCGTCGCTGAGCGGTTCCATTTCGGGCTCAAAAGCGTTGATCTGTTCGACGGTCTTGCCCATACGCTTGAGTTCCCGGTCGTTCTTGCTCCCGAAAACCTTCTTCAATAGTGATGTCAGCATAATCCGAATTTCAACCAGTTGAATACAAAGACTTTTACGCGCGTGCCACGAAAAACGACTCGACATTCTACCCATATTGGGGCGCCGAGTAGAATTTTAAACGTAATTATTTTGCGGCAGTGCAGAAAAGCCGCCGTCTGAAAGCAGTCAGGCCGGGCAAAAGCCCGGCCTGACTGAGTGCAGCCCGATGTAAAAACCGCCCTGATCAGACCGCCTGCGCCGCCTTGGCGTAGGCGATCGGCGCCTGGGCGTCGTCGTCCTCAAAGGTGACGATTTCCCAGGCATCCTGATTTTCCAGCAACTTGCGCACCAGCATGTTATTCAGATAGTGACCCGATTTGTGGCCCACAAATTCACCTATCAGACTCTTGCCCAGCAGATACAGATCACCCACCGCATCCAGAATCTTGTGTTTGACGAATTCATCGTCATAGCGCAGGCCTTCGCTATTTAGAATACGGTGATCATCCACCACTATCGCATTGTCGAAGCTGCCACCCAAGGCCAGATTCTTCGAGCGCAGGTACTCGATATCGCGCATAAAACCGAAAGTACGGGCCCGGCTCACCTCGCGCACAAAACTGGTCGTGGAAAAATCCAGACAGGCCTCCATGTTACGATCGCTGAAGGCCGGGTGGTCGAATTCGATGGTAAAACCGACCTTGAAGCCATCAAAGGGTTTGAAAGTGGCTACCTTGTCGTCGGCGCTAAAACTGATCTCGCGCTTGATACGGATAAACTGCTTGGGCGCATCCTGCTCCACAATACCGGCGGACTGAATCAGGAACACGAAGGGCGCGGCACTGCCATCCATGATCGGCACTTCTTCCGAACTCAGCTCAACACAGGCGTTATCGATACCCAGGCCTGCCAGAGCCGACATCAGGTGCTCGACGGTCGCAACCCGCGCGCCGCCAAAGGACAGGTTACTCGACAGCGTGGTATCCACCACCAGGTCCGCACGGGCCTCGATTTCGACCACAGGATCCAGGTCGACACGGCGGAACAGGATGCCGGTATCCACCGCGGCAGGTTTGAGCGTCAGGTACACCTTCTCCCCGGTGTGCAGCCCGATCCCCGTCGCCTTGATGCTGGTCTTCAAAGTACGCTGTCTGATCATGCTTGTAGCCACACCCGGTTCCGCCCGCAGAGGCGGCGAATAGTAACAAAGGTGAGTTGAACGAGGCAAACCAGCGCCGGCCGGCATGGCCCGGCACGCCCACCCCATTTACTCACCCCGGTAGCCCGCATCAGTCTGCCTGGCGGCGCAGAAAGGTCGGGATATCCAGCGCGCCATATTCAGACTGCGCATTATTGCCACCCTGGCGCAGCGATCCACGGGGCGACTCGGCATCGGTCGGCACAGTGGGCTCATCCAGCATGGCTTCCTGGCGCTTGCGACGCAGTACTGTCGGCAGCTCGATTTCGCGCATATCCAGGGCGCCATCGGGCTTGTAGTTACTGTTGCTGCTAACTACCCGAATTTCTTCGGGACGCTTGTCCAGCCCGGTCGCAACCACGGTAACCTTGAGGTCGTCCTTCATTTCCGGATCTATAACAGTACCCACCACTATGGTGGCGTTATCGGAAGCGTATTCCTCAACGATGTTACCCACTTCGGTAAATTCACCCAGGCTCAGATCCAGACCCGCGGTGATATTGACCAGAATGCCGCTGGCACCCTTGAGGTCCACATCTTCCAGCAACGGGCTCTTGATGGCAGCTTCCGCTGCCAGGGTTGCACGGTCCTCACCGCGGGCAATACCCGTACCCATCATCGCCATACCCATTTCGGACATAACAGTGCGCACGTCGGCGAAATCGACGTTGATCATGCCGGGGCGGGTAATCAGATCTGCAATACCCTGCACAGCGCCCTTTAAGACATCATTCGCCGTGTTGAAGGCGTTCAGCAGGCTGCAGTTGCGACCCAGCACCTGCATCAGCTTCTCATTGGGAATGATGATCAGGGAGTCCACCGAATCACGCAGTTCACGAATGCCATCTTCAGCAATCTTCATGCGCTTTTTGCCTTCGAACGGGAACGGCTTGGTCACGACCGCCACGGTCAAAATGCCCAGTTCACGCGCCACTTCGGCAACGATTGGCGCCGCACCTGTGCCTGTACCACCGCCCATGCCGGCGGTAATAAACACCATGTCGGCGCCACGAATCATTTCGGCGATCCGCTCGCGGTCTTCGATGGCAGCCTGACGGCCGACATCCGGATTGGCTCCGGCGCCCAGCCCCTTGGTCAGTTCATTGCCAATCTGCAGTACCGAGCGCGCAGCAGAGTTGCTTAACGCCTGGGCATCAGTATTGGCACAGATAAACTCAACACCTTCAACGTCGCTGTTCAGCATGTGGTGAACGGCATTACCGCCGCCACCGCCCACACCAACAACCTTGATTATTGCGCTTTGTGGTACGTTATCGAGTAATTCAAACATATCCCCTTCCTCCGTTATAGCGCCTGCCTACTACATTCCGGCACCGTCAAATACTAATAAATTGTCCAATCGAGGCCGCCTGGCGCCTCAAAAATTTCCCTGAAACCATGTTTTCATGCGACCCAGCACCGAACCCACGCTCGGCAGTTCGGGTATCTGCATCTGGCGACGCCGCGCCGGCAGTTCCTGCATGGAACTGCGGGCCGACAATGCCGGTAACTTGTTGGTCGGCGCCTGGTACTGGTGTTCCTGACGGGCATAGTGCAACAGGCCGGTGCCCGTGGCGTAAATCGGGTTTTTCAGCACGTCCTCCATACCGAAAACTCCACTGGGTACTGCCAGACGTACCGGCATATGGAAAATTTCCTCCGCCAGCTCCACTGCACCTTCCATCTTGGCGCTACCGCCTGTCAGCACCAGGCCTGCCGCCACCAGATCTTCAAAACCGCTGCGACGCAGCTCGCTCTGAATCAGCGAAAAAAGCTCGTCATAACGCGGCTCCACCACCTCTGCCAGCGCCTGACGGGACAGATCCCGTGCCGGGCGATCCCCCACGCTTGGCACCTTGATGGTTTCATTCACGCCCGCCAGCTGGGCCAGGGCGCAGGCGTACTTGATCTTGATCTGCTCGGCGTGCGGCGTCGGGGTACGCAGTGCCATGGCGATGTCATTGGTCACCTGATCACCGGCAATCGGAATCACTGCGGTATGCCGTATGGCGCCGCCGATAAAGATGGCGATATCCGTGGTACCACCGCCGATGTCCACCATGCAGACACCCAGTTCCTTCTCGTCGTCGGTTAGCACCGCATAGCTCGAGGCGAGCTGTTCGAGTACCACATGGTCAACTTCAAGCCCGCAGCGACGGATACACTTCTCGATATTCTGCACCGCATTGATGGCGCCGCTGACCAGATGCACCCGCGCTTCCAGCCGCACGCCGGACATGCCCAACGGCTCGCGAATGCCTTCCTGGTTATCGATCAGGTACTCCTGAGGCAGAATATGCAGGATCTTCTGATCCGCCGGAATCGCCACCGCCCGCGCCGCATCAATCACCCGCTCCAGGTCGTGTTCGGTCACTTCCCGATCCTTGACCGCGACTATGCCGTGGGAGTTCATGCTGCTGATATGGCTGCCTGCAATCCCTACGGTCACCGAGTGAACCTTGCAGCCGGCCATCAGTTCCGCTTCTTCTACCGCCCGCTGGATAGAGCTGACGGTGGATTCAATGTTAACCACCACGCCACGCTTGAGACCGCGGGAGGGCTGGGAGCCGACACCGATAATTTCAATGCGCCCTTCCGGGCCGACTTCGCCCACCAGGCAAACCACCTTGGAGGTGCCAATATCGAGCACCACGATCATGTTGCTGTCGGACATAGTTCTAACCCGCTTTTTCGTCTGTATCCGGTTTGGGCCGCCATTTGACCGCCACACCGTTGGTATACCGAATATCTACCTGTTCGATCTGCGTCGCGTGCTCCGCAAGCCCCTGACGGTAGATCTGAATAAATCGTGCCAACCGCTCGGTCACCCGTTCACGGCCGACCACCACCCGCATGCCGTTGTCCAGCTCCAGCGTCCAGGCGCCCCGCGCCTCCAGCGACAGACCACTGAGCTTCAGCCCGGCGCTCTGGAACATGCGGTTAAGGTCATGAAACTGTGCCATCACCCGACCAGTATCGCTGGCGGGCCCGTTGAGTCGCGGCAGTGACACGTACTCCGGTTTCAGCTCGGGCCAGAAAATATCGCCCTCGTGATTCAGCAGCCCCTTGTCACCCCAGCGCGCCACCGGCACTTCCTCGTCAATACGCACCTCTATCGCTGGCGGCCAGTCACGTCGCACTTTGGCACCGCGCACCCAGGGCTCCTCCAGCAGCCGCTCCTGCAGCCGGGAAAGATCCAGCTGCAGCAGCGGTGCATTCAGCCCCGCCGCCAGACGCTGAGCCAGCTCCGTCTTGTTCAGATGACGCGCATCGCCTAGCACCCGCACCTCGGTTACCGGCTTGTCCAGCCAGCGCCACACCTGCTGCGCCAGCGCCGTGCACAGACCGGCAAAGATCACCAGCGACACCAGCACCAGTATCGATCGCAGCAGTCCGCGCTTGGCACCGGCAGACACCCGGAGCACCTGAGCATCCGGCACCGCACTGTGCGATGCCTGCCGCCCCTGCATCATCGCTGTCACTCAGCGCCCCGCAGTATCCGCACCACCAGCTCCTCAAAACAGATACCAGCCCGCTGTGCCGCCATGGGTACCAGGCTATGATCGGTCATGCCAGGAGCCGTGTTCACCTCTAGCAGATGAAACTGACCCGCTGCATCCTGCATCACGTCGATGCGGCCCCAGCCGCGACAACCGATCACCGCGAAAGCCTCGCAGGCCAGCGCGGCCAGAGCCTTGCTCTGAACCTCATCCAGACCGTGTTCAAACAGGTAACGGGTGTCATTAGCCTGATACTTGGCGTCGTAGTCATAAAACTCGTGCGGCGTTTCGAGACGGATCACCGGCAGCGCAGCACCCTCCAGCACTGCCACCGTGAACTCCGCGCCGGTCAGCCACTGTTCGGCGATAACACTGTTGTCGTAACGCAGCGCTTCGCCCAGGGCGCTTTCAAACTGCGCCCGGTCACGCACCTTGCTCATGCCAAGACTCGAACCTTCGTGGGCCGGCTTCACCATCACCGGGTAGCCGAGGCGACTTTCGGCCTCATCCAGCATCTGGGCCGAGGACAGCACCGCAAAGGGTGCCGTCGGCAAACCCGCACCAACAAACAGCTGCTTGCTGCGCAGCTTGTCCATGCCCAGCGCCGAAGCTTCAACGCCACTGCCGGTATAGGCAATGCCGAGCATTTCCAGCACGCCCTGGATCACGCCATCTTCGCCGCCGCGCCCGTGCAGAATCAGAAAGGCCCGATCAATGGGCTGGGCCTGCAGCTGGGTCACGGGACAGAAATCCTGACTTTCGCCGTATAGATCGATACCAAAGGCATCGACGCCGGCGCGACCCAGAGCAGCCAGCACCGCGGCGCCGCTTTTCAGCGACACCGCACGCTCAGCTGAGTTGCCTCCCATGATGACCGCCACCCGCCCAAGCTCTGCGGCCTCGGCGGCGGAAATCTGAAAATCGGCAGCGTTTGCCATAGTGTTTCCCCCGTCAGTCATGGGTCAGGCTCAGTGATTTGAGTTCATGCGCCAGGGCGGTGATGTTGCCAGCACCCTGGGTCAGCAACAGATCGCCGGGACGCAGAATATCGCGCAGCACCTCGGCCACCTGCTCGCTGTTTTCGATATATACCGGATCGACGCGGCCGCGCTGGCGGATGCTGCGGCACAGGCTACGGCTGTCGGCACCGGGCACGGGTTCTTCGCCGGCGGCGTAAACTTCCATCAGCAACAGGGTGTCGACCTCGGTTAACACCTGCACAAAGTCTTCATACAGATCCCGTGTACGGCTGTAGCGGTGCGGCTGATAGATCATTACCAGTCTGCGGTCCGGCCAGCCGTCACGCACGGCGCGGATGGTGGCCTGCACTTCGCGCGGGTGGTGACCGTAGTCATCCACCAGCATGGCACTTCCACCATTGACCGGCACATCGCCCAGAACCTGAAAACGACGACCAACACCCTCGAACTGCTCCAGCGCCCGGCAGATGGCGGCATCACCGATACCCTCGTCTGTCGCCACGGCGATAGTCGCCAGTGCGTTCAGCACATTGTGCCGGCCCGGCATATTCAGGCTGATTTCAAGCTCGGCATGACCTTCCGGACGCTGGACGCGAAAGCGCGTGCACATGCCATTCTGACGTACATCGAAGGCGCGATAGTCGGCATCGTCATTGAAACCGTAGGTCAGCATGGGCCGACCGATTTCGGGAATGATGTCGCGCACCACCTCGTCATCCGTGCACACCACCGCCAGTCCGTAGAACGGCAGGTTATGCAGAAAATCGACAAAGGTTTTTTTCAGTCGATTGAAGTCGCCTTCATAGGTATCCATGTGGTCGGCGTCGATATTGGTGACAATGGCCACCATGGGCTGCAGATGCAAAAAGGACGCATCGCTTTCGTCGGCTTCGGCCACCAGATAGCGGCTTCCGCCCATCTTGGCATTGGTGCCAGCACTGTTAAGACGGCCACCTATAACAAAGGTCGGATCCAATCCGCCTTCGGCCAGCACCGAGGCAATCAGGCTGGTGGTGGTAGTCTTGCCATGGGTGCCGGCCACGGCGATGCCATGGCGATAGCGCATCAGCTCTGCCAGCATTTCGGCACGGGGAATCACCGGCACCCGGCGTTCGCGCGCCGCTATGACTTCGGGGTTCTGCTCGTTCACCGCGGTAGATGTCACCACCACGTCGGCCAGTTCAACATGTTCTGCGGCATGGCCGATAAAGACCCCCGCGCCCAGGGATTCGAGCCGCTGCGTCGTGGCAGACGGCCGAATATCGGAACCAGTGACGGCATAGCCCTGGTTCAGCAGCACTTCGGCAATGCCACACATGCCCACACCGCCGATACCGACAAAGTGGATGCTGCGGATACGCCGCATTTCGGGTACTTCAAACACTGTCGGACTCTTGTGCATCTGGTTACTCACTTTCAAACACTGTCAGGCTTTTGCGCATTAAATGACTCACTTCTCGATGTCCTGACAGAACCGCACCACAGACTCGGGTACTTCAAATACTGTCGGACTCTTGTGCATCTGGTTACTCACTTTCAAACACTGTCAGGCTTTTGTGTATCTTGTTCATTTCATGGTTTCCAGGCAGATGCGCGCCACATCGCGGCTGGCCTCAGGCCGACCCTGCGCCCGCGCAATCTTCGCCATGCCAAGCAGGGTTTCCCGACTGCCAAGCTCTTCAAGCAGGGCTTTAAGCGCGCTCTCATCCAGATCGCGCTGCTGAATCAGTCGCGCAGCCCCCGGACCCGCCAGGTAAGCGGCATTGCCTGTCTGATGGTCATCCACCGCGAACGGGAAAGGCACCAGCACCGCAGCAACGCCAGCGATAGACAACTCGCTCACCGTCAAGGCCCCGGCGCGGCACAGTACCAGATCGGCCCAGCCATAGGCCTCATCCATGCGATCGATAAAAGGTACGACCTCGGCCTCAACACCGCAGTCCCGATAGAGCGCCTGGGTCTCATCCAGCAGTTTCCTGCCCGTTTGATGCCGCACCAGCGGTCGTTGCTCCGGCGCCAGGGATGCAAGCACCTTGGGCAGCAAGTCGTTAATGGCGCGCGCCCCCAGACTGCCGCCGACCACCAGCAGGCGTAGCGGCCCGGTACGCCCCTGCATGCGCTCTTCCGGCGGTGCCAGTTCAAGAATGGCACCGCGCACCGGGTTGCCGGTCAGGGTGACGTCGCGGCCGGCACCGAAAGCCCCACCGAAGGCTTCAAGCACCCGTGTTGCCATGCGCGACAGAATGCGATTGGTCATGCCTGCCGTGGCGTTCTGTTCGTGTATCACCAGCGGGCGCCCCTGCAAGCGAGCGGCCAGCCCGCCGGGGCCTGCGGCAAAGCCGCCCATGCCCAGCACCAGGTCCGGCTGGTAGCGGCGCAGCAAACACCAGGCCTGCCACAGCGCCCGCGCCAGGCGCAAAGGCGCCAGCGCAAGGCTCAATCGACCCTTGCCACGCAGGCCGGCCACATCGATGTAGTGCAGCTCAATGCCGGCCGCCGGCACCAGATCGGACTCAATGCCCCGTCTTGTTCCGAGCCATTCCACCTGCACACCTTCACGCTGCAGCTCCCGCGCCGTGGCCAGCGCCGGAAATACATGACCACCCGTACCGCCGGCCATAACCAACACTTTCTTACCCTGCCAGGCCGTCATGTCGCAGACTCCGTTACTTGCGCATCCGTACCAACACGACGACGCCTGCGCGACCGCGGCGCCCCGGCCGCCAGACGCTTGGTTTTAAGTTCAAAATCAATTCGCTGCACTATGGCAATCATGGCGCAGCACACCAGCAAACTGCTGCCGCCGTAGCTCAGCAACGGCAGTGTCAGCCCCTTGGTGGGCAAGGCACCGACATTCACGCCTATATTGATCAGCGCCTGGCCTGCGAAGATAAAGCCAAAACCGTAGGCGGCGTAGGCCATGAAAAACTCTTTCTGTTTCTCCGCCTGGCGCCCGATCAGGAAGACCCGCGTTACCAGCACGACATAAAGACTGATCACCAGCAGCGCGCCCATCAGACCAAACTCTTCCGCCAGTACCGAAAATACAAAATCGGTATGGGCTTCGGGCAGGTAAAACAGCTTCTGCACACTGCTGCCAAGGCCAGTGCCAAACAGGTCACCGCGACCAAAAGCGATCTGGGCCTGGGACAGCTGATAGCCGGCACCAAAAGGGTCGGACCAGGGGTCCTGGAAGGACTTCAGGCGCTCCATGCGGTACGGCTGGGCGATGGCCAGCACACCGATCAGGGCAATGGCGCCGCAGGTAACCATCAAAAACTGCCCAAATCGCATGCCACCCAGAAATATCATGCCCATGACAGTGCCCATCAGCACCACAGCCGCACCGTAATCGGGTTCCATAATCAGCAGGAACACCAGGATACCCAGTGGCAGCGCGGGCTTGGCCACACCGGTCCAGCTACTGCGTACCTCGGTCAGACGCCGTACCAGATAACCACTGAGGTAGAGCACCATACAGAACTTGGCGATTTCCGACGCCTGCAGATTGATCGGACCCAGACCAATCCAGCGTCGACTGCCGTTTACTTCGCGACCCAAGCCGGGAATCAGCACCAGTACCAGCAACACGAGCGCCACCAGCAGCAGCACAGGCCCCAGCCGGTGCCAGAATGCCAGCGGGATGCGCGACACCACCAGCGCCAGCACCAGCCCCATGATCATGAAAATGCCGTGGCGGATACTGAAGAAAAAAGCCCCGCCAAAGCGCTCTGCCGCCACGTCCATGGACGCCGAGGTGATCATCACAAAACCGGTCAGTACCAGGCTGACAGCGGCCAGCAGCAGCCAGGGGTCGAACGGTAACGTCCCCTGCTGCTGCGGCTGCAATGCCTGCCAGTACTTTTTGATCATGCCAGGGCCCTCACTGCAGCGACGAAGCTATGGCCGCGTGCCGGATAGCCGCTGAACATGTCAAAGCTGGCACAGGCTGGCGACAGCAGCACTATGTCGCCGGGCTGGGCCAGGCTAGCGGCCTGCTGAACCGCATCATCCATGGACTGGGCATAGACACGCGCAACGGTGTTGATAGCGGCATCAATGCGCGGTGCATCGCGACCGATCAATACCAGCGCCCGGGCATAACGATTGAGCGGTGCATCCAGCTCGGCAAACTCGGCGCCCTTGCCATCACCACCGGCGATCAGCACTATACCTGCGCCCGCCGCCAGGGTCGGCCCCAGCCCGTTCAGCGCAGCAACAGTAGCGCCGACATTGGTGCCTTTGGAGTCGTTGACGTAGGCGACATCGGCGACATCGGCAACCCACTCGCAACGGTGTTCGAGACCCCCAAAGGTGCGCAGTGCCTGCAGCATGGCCGCCATCGGCAGGCCAGCAGCATGGCCAATGGCCAGCGCCGCCAGCGCATTGCTGACATTATGGGTACCGCGGATACGCAGCTCGCTGACCGCCAGCAGCCGCTCGCGGCCCAGCGCCAGCCAGTCCTGCCCGGCTGCGTCCTGCAGCAAGCCAAAGCGCTTCAGATCAGGCACGCCAAGATGGTACAGCCAGGTTTCCACACCCTTGGGCAGCAGCGGATGGGTCAGCGGATCATCCTTGTTTTCCACCACCTTGCGGGCACCGCGAAAGATGCGATGCTTGGCGCGGTAATAGTCCTGCACACTGTCGTAGCGATCCAGGTGATCGGGACTGATATTCAGCACAGTAGCGACTTCGGCACGCAGGTCAGACGTTGTTTCCAGCTGAAAGCTCGACAACTCCAGCACGTAGAGTGCTTGTTCGCCGCCGGCCAGCATGTCCAGCACAGGGGTTCCCAGGTTGCCGCCGACACCCACATCAATACCCGCCGCCGCCGCCATTTCTCCCACCAGGGTCGTGACGGTGCTCTTGGCGTTGGAGCCAGTGATAGCGATCACAGGCGCGCTTATGGCACGGCAGAACAGGTCGATGTCACCGGTCAGGCGCACACCGGCAGCCACCGCCTGGCGAATCGCCGGATGACTCTGGGCCACACCCGGGCTCAGCACCAGCTCATCGGCCCGCGCCAGAAAGTCGCCGTCCAGCTCGCCGCAGTGCACGTCTACATCGGGCGCAAATGCACGCAGCTCTTCGAGTCCCGGCGGCGCCTGGCGGGTATCCACCACGGCAAAGCGACGGCCAAGGCGCTGCAGATGCCGCGCACAGGAGAGCCCGGTCTTGCCCAGACCGATCACCACTGTTAGCCGATCACTCGAAATCAAACTCATCTATCTCTCATTCCCTGTTGCACAACCATCAATAACCGCATCATCGGTGATACCAACTCACCACCTTTTACCTTGCACCTTTTACCTTGCACCTTTTAGCTAGCACCTTTCTCCTCGCACCTCGCACCTCGCACCTCGCCCCTCGTCCTTTTTACCTTTACCTGATCTTCAACGTCGCCAGGCCGACCAATACCAGTACCACTGTAATGATCCAGAAGCGCACTATCACCCGTGGCTCAGGCCAGCCCTTCAATTCAAAGTGATGATGAATCGGCGCCATACGAAAGATGCGCCGGCCAGTCAGCTTAAACGAGGCCACCTGCAGGATCACTGATACGGTTTCCATCACGAAAACGCCGCCCATGATCACCAGCACCAGTTCCTGGCGCACGATTACGGCCACGGTGCCCAGCGCAGCCCCCAGGGCCAGAGCACCCACATCGCCCATAAATACCTGAGCCGGATAGGTATTGAACCAGAGAAAGCCCAGGCCCGCGCCGACGATGGCACCGCAGAAAATAATCACCTCACCGGCACCGGCGATATAGGGGATATTCAGATAACTGGCGAACTGGCTGTGGCCGGTCAGATAGGCAAAAACCGCCAGCGCACCGGCCACCATGACCGTGGGCATAATGGCCAGCCCGTCCAGACCATCGGTGAGGTTGACAGCATTGGAGGTGCCAACAATCACGAAATAGGTAAAGACGACAAAGAAGATGCCGAGGTCCAGCGCCACTTCCTTGAAAAAGGGCACGATCAGAGTGGTTTCGGCCACACCCGGAGCCGTGCTATAGAGTGCAATGGCAGCCCCCAGGCCGCCGACGGACTGCCAGAAATACTTCCAGCGCGCAGGCAGGCCACGGGAGTTTTTCTCCACTACCTTGCGCCAGTCATCGACCCAGCCAACGGCGCCAAAAATGAAGGTCACGCCCATCAGTATCCAGACATAGCGATTGCCCAGGTCGCTCCACAGAAAGGTGCTGATACCGATCGCCAGCAATATCAGGCCACCACCCATGGTCGGGGTGCCGGCTTTGCTGAGGTGGGACTGGGGACCGTCATTGCGTACGGACTGACCGATCTGGCGATTTTTCAGCAGTCTGATCAGGCGCGGACCTGCGAACAGCGAGATCCCCAGTGCCGTCAGCACACCCAGAATGCCGCGCAGCGTAATGTATTGAAACACAGCAAAGCCTTTAAAATACTGCGTCATAAATTCGGCAAAAATAACCAGCATCTAGTGAGATTCCCCTTGCGTCAGGCCGGATACGACCTGATCCATAGCGGCGCTGCGCGACCCCTTGACCAGCAGGGTCAGCTGCGCGTGCGCCAGTGTATTAAGTGCGCCGATTAACTCGGCTCTGTTATCAAAATTCTGTCCATCGCTACCGCCCTTAGCGCAATAGGCCGCAACCGCGTGACTACACAAAGGCCCTGTGGCATAGAAGCGCTCAATTCCGGCCGCCGCCGCATAGGCTCCCACCTCGCCATGCTGCTGGGCAGCATCAGCGCCGAGCTCCGCCATGTCACCGAGCACCAGCACCCGCTCACCCGGCAGGCTCGCCAGCACATCTATGGCAGCCTTGACCGACGCGGGATTGGCGTTATAGCTGTCATCAATCAGCCGGCAGCCCGCCACGCCCGCAAGCGGTTTCATACGCCCTGCGACCGCTTCGAAACGCTCAAGCCCCTGCACAATCAGCTTTAACTCCAGACCCGCTGCGAAGGCCGCGGCCGTTGCTGCCAGAGCGTTTGCGACGTTGTGACGCCCCAGCACCCGCAGATGCACCGCAGCGCGCTGCTCACCGACAACCAGTTCAAAGCCGTAACAGCCGTTGGGCTGGTAATACAAGTCCCTGGCCGTCACATCCACATCACTGCGCTCAAGTCCAAAACTCAATACCCGGCGCTGCTCCAGCTGTCGCAGCCAGGTATCCGCATGTGGATCATCGGCGTTGACCACCGCTGTGCCACCGGCGTTGAGACCATTGAAGATCTCGCCCTTGGCCCGCACGACCCCCTCCAGCGAACCAAAGCCCTCGAGGTGCGCGCCAAAGGCATTGTTAAGCACCGCCACATCGGGCCTGGCCAGCCCCGATACGTAGTCGATCTCGCCAGGGCCACTGGCGCCCATCTCGATTACGGCATAACGGTGCTGCTGTTCCAGCTCGAACAGCGTCAGCGGCACGCCGATTTCGTTGTTCAGGTTGCCACGGGTTGCCAGCGTAGGGCCTGCGCCGGCCAGTATGGTAGCAAGCATTTCCTTAACAGAAGTTTTACCGCTGCTGCCCGTGACTGCGATCAGGGGGCCTGCAAAAAAGGTGCGATTGTATTGCGCAATTGCACCGAGCGCGAGTCGTGTATCGGCGACAACTAGCTGCGGCATCGCCAGTGGCAGCAGGCGTTCGACCACCGCCGCTACAGCGCCCAGGCTCTGAGCCTGGGCGACAAAATCATGGGCATCAAAATTCTCACCGCGCAGTGCCACAAACAGATCCCCCGGCTGAATCCGACGCGTATCCGTGCTGACGCGGCTAATGCTGATGGCTCCCGCATCGCCTTCAAGACGCCCATCCAGTACCGGCCTCAGCTCGGCAAGACTGAAACATCCGATCATGACAGCGCCCCCTGTTTGCGCATATCCAGCGCCTGCTGCGCGATCAGTTGATCACTGAACGGACGACGCTGGCCTTTAACTTCCTGATAATCCTCATGTCCCTTGCCCGCAATCAGCACTATGTCGCCAGTGCCGGCACGGCTCAGGGTCTGCTGGATCGCCCGGGCACGGTCAGGCTCCACCTCGCAAACCGTGGCGCTGTCGATGCCCTCCTGAATCATGCCGATGATAAGAACCGGGTCTTCGCTGCGCGGATTATCGCTGGTGACCACCACGCGATCCGCCAGGCGTGCGGCAATAGTGCCCATCTGAGCGCGCTTGCCGGTGTCGCGGTCACCACCGCAGCCAAACAGACACCAGAGCTGACCTTCAACATGATCGGACAGCGCCTGCAGCGCCTTTTCCAGTGCATCCGGCGTATGGGCGTAATCGACCACAACCAGCGGCAGTTCACCGCCGCCGAAACATTCCATGCGACCACAGACGGGCGTCAGGCCATTAAGGCCATGTTGCAGCTGATCACGACCAAGCCCCGCCAACTGCAGTACCGCAGCGCTGAGCAGCAGGTTACTCAGATTAAAGTGCCCCAGCAGGCGATTCTGTATATCCATATCACCCAGCTGAGTATGCAGTCGCAGCTGCATGCCGTTGCTGTTGAGCTGACTGCTGACAGGATAAATATCCACATCGGTGCCAGTACCAAAGGCCAGCACCTCACGCGCATCGGCAAAAGAACGCTGCAGCAAGCTGCGGCCGAAAGCATCATCGGCATTGATGGCCAGCAAAGGCACCTCCATGGCATCGAACAGGCGCGCCTTGGCGGCGCCGTAGGCCTCCATGGAACCGTGGTAATCCAGGTGATCGCGACTCAGGTTGCTGAATGCCGCCACATCGAAAGCGATGCCCTGGACGCGCCCCTGATCCAGCGCGTGGGACGATACCTCCATCACCACCGCATCTGCGCCCTGGCGGCGAAAATCCGCCAGCAGGCGCTGCAATGCGATGGGGTCGGGCGTGGTATGACTAGCACTTGCCAGGGCACCGATAAAACCATTCCCCACGGTACCTATCAGCGCCGCGCGCCGCCCGGCAAGGTTCAGCGCCTGGGTAATGTAGTGACTGCAGGAGGTTTTGCCGTTGGTCCCGGTCACGCCAATCATCTGCATGGCGCGACTCGGCTCACCGTAAAAAAGCGACGCCATGGGACCTATGCGCCACGCCAGTTGCGGGATGGCCAGCACCGGCACGCCGAAATCGGTCTGCGCGATCATCGCCGACTCGGTTTCATCCACCAGCACCGCCACGGCGCCACGGGCGACGGCTGCGGGAATGAAATCAACACCCCGGTGCCTCAAACCCGGGCGGGCGAGAAACAGCTCACCGGCCTGCAGCGTACGGCTGTCCTGGGACAGCCCCCCGAGAACGAGCGAAGCCAGAGGGGTGTTAACCGCCTCTGGCAGGAGCTGTTGCAATGTAACTTGCGCGATTGGAGTCATGTTATTTCATCGCCACCCGCTTGCTATCTGTCTGCGGCCAGTCATCCGGCGCCACATTCAGCAGCCGCAACGCACCGGCCGCTATCCGCGAAAACACCGGCGCTGCCACCTCGCCACCGAAATATTCCTGCCCCTTGGGGTTATCCACCATGACCACCATCACCAGTTCCGGGTTCTCCACCGGCGCCACACCGGCAAAGACCGAGACATACTGATCGGCGATATAGCCACCGGCGCCAATCTTGTGGGTCGTACCTGTTTTGCCGGCAATGCGGTAACCCGGAACCCGTGCACGAGTTCCAGTGCCACCACTGTTGGTCACCGTTTCCATCATCCCCAGCACATCCCGCGCCACCTGTTCCGGCATTACCCGCACCATGGGCGCGGGTTCGCTCTGTTTGAGCAGGGAAACGGGACGAATCATGCCGTTGCTGGCGAAGGGAATATAAGCATGAGCCAGCTGCAGCGGTGTCACAGAGAGCCCGTAGCCGTAGGACATGGTGGCGCGCTCGACGACCTGTTTTTCCGACACATAGGGCACAGAGCCCGACTGTTCGCCCGGGAAGCCCGTGCCCGGCACCTGCCCAAGACCCACGTTGGTCATCAGATTGCGTACTGCATCGCCGTGCATACTGAGGGCCAGCTTGGTCACGCCAACGTTGCTGGACTTGGTAATAATGCCGGTCAGATCCAGGGTGCCGTAATTACGGTGATCCCGAATGGTGTGTCCCTTTAAGCGGATGTAGCCGGGCGACACATCCACCGGAGTGTCTGGCTTGTACTGGCCGCTCATCAGAGCGGCCGCCACTGTGAGCGACTTCATTGGTGAGCCTGGCTCGAACAGGTCGGTCAGAGCGCGGTTGCGCAAGGCACCGCTGCTCAGTTTGCTGCGATCATTCGGGTTGTAGGACGGCTGATTCACCATGGCCAGCACTTCGCCTGTATGGGCATTAAGCACCACCACCGCCGCGCCATCAGCCTTGTGCACCTGCACCGCAGCCTTAAGCTCACGGTAGGCCAGATACTGCAGCCGAAGATCGATACTCAACTGCAAATTGCGGCCAGGATCGGACTCCTCCACCGAACGAATGTGCTTGATGGTGCGACCCAGCCGATCCTTGAGTACCAGCTTGCTGCCAGGGTCACCGCGCAGCCAGTCGTTGTAGGCGAGCTCCATGCCCTCCTGCCCCTCACCATCAACATTGGTAAAGCCCACCAGGTGACTGGTGACCTCGGCCGCCGGATAGTAGCGTTTGTATTCCCGATCCACATGAATACCGGGCACCCGCAGCGCCGCGACCTGCTGGGACAGCTCTGGTGAAACCTGTCGCCGCAGATAGATAAACTGACGTGACTTGAATTCGTTGAGACGATCAAGCAGCTCGGTACGATCCATCTCCAGCAACTGCGCCAGACGTCCCAGGGATGGGTGATTCAAATCGGCTTTGCCAGGGTCGGCCCAGATAGTCGCTACAGGCGCGCTCACCGCCAGGGGCTCGCCGTTACGGTCGGTAATCTGACCACGGTGCGCAGGAATCAGCATGGTGCGCAGAGTGCGGGCATCGCCCTGACTCTGCAAAAAGGCCTGATCCTGACCATAGAGGGAAAACAGCTTAAACAGGATGCCCGAGGCGATGATCGCCAGCAGGGCAAACAGCAGTAACAGGCGCCAGCTTTTGGCCGCCTGATTTTCAACCTTGACCGAATCAGCGTTCATGACGCACGATCTCAATCATGCCGGGCTCAGGCACCAGCATGGCAAGACGCTTACTCGCAACCTGTTCAATGCGGTTATTCGCCGCCCAGGCACTTTCTTCCAGCACCAGTTGACCCCACTCGACCTGGAGTTCATCCCAGTTGGCAATCAGGTTTTGATGCTGGTTAAACAGAATACGGTATTGATAAGCACTGAAAATTACCGCCATGGCACTGCCAACCAGTAACACCACCAGCACCAGCAGCACCATCGCCGGACGTGTCAGCTCTGCGGCACTGAACAGACGCAAGGACGCCGCAGGGACAGACTTGGTATCTGTCGCTGCGGCGTCGGCCGATTTCCAGCCCTGCAGCCACTGCAGCATCCGGAACGGGCGCCACTCCATGGCGGGCACTTTCATTTGATACGCACCGCGACTCGCATGACCGCGCTGCGCGCACGAGGGTTCTGCTGAACTTCCCCAGGGCTGGCCTTGATCGCCTTGCCCGCGGATTTGAGACGCTGTTGCAGCATGTCCTGGGTCACAGGAATGCCACGGGGCAGATGCTCGTCACCCTTCACATGTTTGCGAATGAAGCGTTTAACGATGCGATCTTCCAGCGAATGAAAGCTGATCACCACCAGGCGACCTCCTATCGACAGCAAATCCAGTGCCTGGTCCAGGCAACGCTCAAGGTCTTCCAGTTCCCGGTTTATATGAATCCGGATAGCCTGAAAGGCTCGCGTCGCCGGATGTTTCCCCTTCTCCCAGGCAGGGTTCGCTTCCGCGATAATCTTGGCCAACTGCGCCGTGGTGGTGATCTGCACCTCTTGGCGCGCTGCTACAACGGCGCGCGCCATGCGTCGGGCAAAGCGCTCTTCACCGTAGGTAAAGATCACATCTGCCATTTCCTTTTCACTGGCCGTCGCGATCCACTGCGCCGCGCTCAGACCGACATCCGGATTCATCCGCATATCCAGCGGACCTTCATTCAGAAAGCTGAAACCGCGCGAGGCATCATCCAGCTGTGGCGAGCTCACGCCCAGATCCAGCAAGATGCCGCCGACCTTGCCGGCCAGCTGGCGCGCACGCACGTACTGATCCATATCCGCAAAGGAACCGCGCTCGATTTCAAAGCGGGACTCATCGCCAAAACGCTCAGCTGCGTAGGTGATCGCCTCGGGGTCTTTGTCGATCGCCAGCACGCGCCCCTTGGACTGCAACTGCTCCAGAATCAGCCCGCTGTGACCGCCTCGACCAAAGGTGCCGTCTATATAGAAGGCATCCGGGTCCTGCACTAGGGCTTCAACCGCCTCGCGCAGCAATACGGTGGTATGACTGAAATCCTGTATCATTCGCGCTCGACAACCTTTGTGCTGTAATCATTTGGCCTACAGTGACAGCGTCTGCAACTCATCTGGCAGCGCCATACCACCCTCTACATCTTTCAGATACTGCTCGCGGGTCTGATTCCAGAGATCCTCGCTCCAGATCTCAAACTTGCGACCCTGCCCCAGCAATATCACCTTTTTGTCGAGCCCCGCGTATTCGCGCAACGGCGCTGTCAGCAGCAAACGGCCACTGCCATCCATCTCCAGATCCGTGGCATGACCAATCAAAAGTCGCTGAATACGCCGCGTGACCGGATTAAAACTCGACAAGGCCTCGATTTTTTGCTGAATCTGCTCCCATTCGGGCAGTGGGTAGAGCAACAGACAACGCTCTTCGGTATCAATAGTGGCCACCAGACAACCTTCGCACCCCGCCTGAATCTGCTGGCGGTAGCGTGCCGGAATAGCCATACGGCCCTTGGCATCGAGATTGATTGGATTTACGCCTCGAAACATGGAGCTTTCAGCCTCGGTTCAAACCATCTTTCACCACAGAATTCCCACAACTCCCCACATCTACCCACTTTACCCCACTTGCGCACACTATAGTAGGAACTAACCACAGGCAATGCAAGGCAGCCGCAGTGGCACCTTCCATGAAGATAAGCGAACGCATTAGCTAATTTGAGGCCACTGACTGAGCGTCGAGGGTGGCTGGGAAATAACTGATATAGGAATCAGCCAATTAGAACAAAAACGCGGAAAAATCGGACGCGCGGAATACAGCTACTGCATGAAAAAATTAGTTGGATGAGTTCGCCTGTAAGCCGGGTTCTGTCGAGGACAGTCATTCATCTACGATGCATGTCACCATACACCTTTAGCGACCTACCCGGACCCAGCGCGGGCCGCGCCTAGTGGGTCCCTATTTGGTCTTGCTCCGAGTGGGGTTTACCGTGCCGTGGAATGTTGCCACCCACGCGGTGCGCTCTTACCGCACCCTTTCACCCTTACCGTCATGCAGCTCCGAAGAGCTCCACGCTTAGGCGGTCTACTCTCTGTTGCACTGGCCGTCGGCTTGCGCCGCCCAGACGTTATCTGGCACTCCGCCCTATGGAGCCCGGACTTTCCTCCCCTGCGCAAGCGCAGCGACGACTGTCCGGCGAACTCATCCGGGCGCAAGAATACCAGTATCCACACAAAGCGCAAGCCAGGATACCCGGCCTTTTTTTGCTTAACCCCAATCAGGCGTCGCGTCGCGCCAGTGCCGCCTGGTAAAGGAAGTTCTTTTTCAGGCCCGTCAGCTTCGCCGCCAGCGCCGCAGCCTGCTTGATCGGCAGCTCTTCCAGCAACACATCAAGCACCCGCATGGCCTCGATGTTGACCTCATCTTCGGCCGCCGTGGGCGCGCCCTGAACCAGCACCACGAACTCGCCTCTTTGCTGATTGGCATCCTGACGCATCCAATCAAGCAGCTCGGATACAGGCGCACCCTTTATGGTTTCAAAGGTTTTGGTCAGCTCACGCGCAGCCACCACCATGCGCCCAGCCCCAAAGCAGGCCTGCATGTCTTCCAGGGACGCAAGAATACGGTGAGTCGACTCGTAGAAGATAAGTGTGCGCTCCTCCCGGGCCAGCGCATCCAGGCGCTGGCGCCGCGCCAGGCTCTTGGCCGGAAGAAAACCTTCGAACACAAAACGATCAGACGGCAAGCCTGCAGCACAGAGCGCCGTGACCAGCGCACTGCAGCCTGGCACTGGTACGACCCTGAACTGCGCCTCGCGCACCGCCCGCACCAGCACGAAACCGGGGTCAGAAATCAGCGGCGTACCGGCATCGGAAATCAGCGCAATACTTTCACCAGCAGCCAGTCGCTCAATAATTCGCTCAATTCGCTGACGTTCGTTGTGATCATGCACTGAAATCATGGGAGTTTTAATGTTAAAGTGCGCCATCAAACGTGCACTGTGACGGGTATCTTCCGCCGCGATCAGTGTCACTGTCTGCAGCACCTCAATTGCACGCGCAGTCATATCTGCGAGATTGCCTATAGGTGTTGCGACAACATACAAAACCGCTTCCGACATATTGAATCCATCCGTCTTTTGGGGTGACAGAGTATATGATGAATCCGCTGCGCCTGTCTCTGACCGCCAGCGTGCTGGCCCTATTGCTTGTTGGCTGCAGTACGCCGACATCAAGGACACCCGCACCCGCCGCCAACGCTATCGAACGCGAGCAAAACGCTATCGCAGCCCTGCTCGATGAAGCCAACCGCGCCCAGCCTATCCGCTCGGCCGAATTACGTGCTCAAGCCGCCCGCAAACTGATCGATATAGACCAGCGCGATCAGGCCATTGCCATTCTGGAGCGCATCGACACCGCACTGCTGCCGCCGATCCTGCGCTTTGATATTGCCAAGCTCAAGGCAGGCACCGCACTGGAACGACAAAACAGCAGCCAGGCCCTGCTCTACCTGGCTGAAATGCCCAGCAGCGAACCCCTGCCCACCGCCCAGGCCATTGAACTGGGCGAGCTGAGAGCACAAGCCTACCAGCAGCAACAAGACAACCCGGGCGAACTGAAAGAACTGATCAAGGTGGCGCAACTGCGCCAGGACCCTGCCCTGCGCCAGCAACTGCACGAACGCATCTGGACGTTACTGGGCGAGTTACCCAGCACCAGCCTTGAGCGCCTGGCCGCGAGCGGCGACGCCTCCTATTACGAGCAGGGCTGGTACGAACTGGCCATTAACCTGCGCACCAGCACCGATCTGGCCGGGCAGTACAATAGCCTGGCGACATGGCGCACCCTGTGGCAGTCCCACCCAGCACTGCAACTGCCACCCCAAGCCGTAGCCGTGCTGTTCGACTCCAGCATTACCCCGACCCGACGCATAGGACTGCTGCTACCCCAGAGCGGCTCACTCTCCAAGGCAGCCAGCGCCATCAGCGACGGCTTCATGGCCGCCTATTATCAGGCTCAGCGCGAAGGCCAGCCGGTGCCGGAAATACAACTGCTGGATTCAACTCTGGTCAATACGCCCGAGCAACTGCTGAATCTGGCCCGCACCATGCAATTGGATCTGGTGGTCGGCCCGCTCGACAAGAACTATGTGAGCCAGATCGCCCTCGCCACCGAACTGCCCATACCTGTGCTGGCACTGAACAATACCGACATAGCAGCGCCGACAAACCTTTATCAGCTGGGACTTGCCGCCGAGGATGAAGCACAGGCAGCCGCCCAGCGCGCCTGGCAGGACGGCCGCCGCCAGATGCTGGTAATGATTCCTGAAACTGACTGGGGCTCCCGTGTAGGCCAGGCCTTTATCCGCGAATTCGAGAGCCTCGGTGGCCAGGTCGTCGACGCCGTGACCTTCGCCGAGCAGGCCAGCCTGGCCGGCCAGGTCAGAGCTCTGCTGAAAACAGATATCAGCGAGGCCCGCGCCAAACGCATACGCTCAGTCACCGGCAATCGCATCGAGTCCGAACCTCAGCCGCGCAACGATGCTGACGCCCTCTTCCTCAGCGCCCTGCCAATCGATGCCCGCCAGATCAAACCCTTGCTGGCCTTCAATTACGCCGCCAACCTGCCGGTCTATGCCACGTCGCACCTGTATAACGGCAGCCCCAACAGCATCAGCGATATTGACCTTAACGGCATCCTCTTTTGCGACCTGCCCTGGGTGATAGGCCCACCCAGCACACTGAAACTGGCAATGAGCCAGCAGCGCGATGATACCGACACACGCTTTGGTCGCCTCTACGCATTGGGCGCCGACGCCTTCACGCTGCACCCTTACCTGGAGCAACTGCGGGCAAGCCCACAGGCACGCATCAGCGGCGAAACCGGAGAGCTACACCTGGTCTCAGGTTCACGCATCGCCAGGGATCTGCCATGGGCCCGGTTCGACAATGGCGTCCCCAAGCTGCTGACACCCGTGAGCAACTGATGGACAGGCGCGCCAGCGGACAGCTTGCCGAAGACCAGGCCCTGCACTGGCTGGAACAGCAGGGCCTGGCGCTGCTGACGCGCAACTACCACTGCCGCCTGGGAGAAATCGACCTTATTATGCTGCACGCCGACTGCCTGGTCTTCGTTGAAGTGCGCAAGCGCGGTCGCAGCAGCCTGAGCAGCGCAGCAGCCTCGGTCGATGCCCGCAAACAGCATAAAATTATCCTTACCGCTAACCATTACCTGAGCCAATACCCCCAGCGGGCCACCCAGCCCTGCCGCTTTGATGTGATTGCACTCGAATCAGATTCACCGACGGCCACCCCGCTATGGTATAAAGACGCCTTCAGGCCCTGAGATCGGAAACACCGCTGAATGGAACTCGAAGACCGCATTGTCAGCCAGTTTCACAGTTCGATGGATATCAATGCCCATACCATCGAACACTACACACCCATGATCGCCAGCGCTGGCGAGCAACTGCTGCATTGCCTGGTAAATGAAAACAAAATCCTGTGCGTCGGCAACGGCGGCTCAGCCGCGCTGGTGCAGCACTTTTGCGCCTTGCTGCTGAACCGTTACCGCCATGAGCGCCCGGGACTGCCTGCGCTTGCTCTGTCGGCCGACAGCGCCACCCTGACCGCCATCAGTGAAGACAGCGGCTTTAGCGACATTTACTCCAAGCAGATTCGCGCCCTGGGCCAACCTGGCGACATCCTGCTGGTGGTCTCGACCCACGGCCGAGCCAGCAACCTGGTCCAGGCCATTCAGGCCGCCCACGACCGGGATATGAGCGTTATCGCACTGACCGGCTACGATGGCGGCAATACCACGGCACTTTTACGCCCGGATGAAATCGAAATCTGCGTTCCAGCCGATGACGATGTACTGATACATGACGCCCATCTACTGGTGCTGCACTGCCTGTGCGATCTGATCGACTACCAACTGTTTGGAGCCTGAAACCGATGAAAACACTGTTAATTGCCACCAGCCTCGCCAGCATTGTCGCCCTGTCTGGTTGCTCCTCCCTGATTAGCGCCACAAGGGAAGAGCCTATCAAGGAAGACAAGGGGCACCGCACTCTGGGTAATTACCTGGAAGACGAAGTCATCGAAACCAAGACTCTGGTCAATATCAACAAGGGTTCGGTCGGCCTGCGCAACGCCCACGTCGGCGCCACCAGCTATAACGGCCTGGTACTGCTCACCGGCCAGGTTCCCAGCGCCGCCACCCGCGATGAAGCCGAACGCATTGCCAGCCAGATTCGCGAAGTGCGCAAAGTACACAACGAACTGGAGATTGCCGGCCCAACGTCCGGCATAGTGCGCAGCAATGACGCCTACCTGACCAGCCGCGTCAAACTGCAGCTACTGGCAGAACGCAACATCAACGGCCGCCGCATCAAAGTCGTTACAGAAAACAGCACGGTATTTCTGATGGGCCTGGTAAGCCAGAAGGAAGCCGACATAGCAGTGCGCCTGGTGCGAACCATTACCGGCGTGCAGAAAATCGTCAAGGCGTTTGAATACATCTAAGACAACTGGACAGGCCGCGCCACGCGCTGCCTGTCCGAAACACCAGAGCGGCTCTTGTTCCCCTGATGAGCAGAATATTGCTCCTGCATTTCCTGGCTACCGCCCATCCATGGCCATATACCGGCGAGCACTGGCATCCCCATGCCACCCATTCGACCGACGATGGGTTACGGCGCGCACTGGGCTTTGAGCAATGACAAGCCTTGTACAATGCGCACTTCACCCATCCTACCCGCTGGCGGCCCGGTACGGTGGCAATCCAGCATCAGCGATATCAGAGCGGTTTTTGCTCCCCCTTATGAAGCCGGCGAGCACTGAGGTCATTGTGCGATCAGGCCTGACAAGGTTGATACAGGGACTCTATCAACGCCGATTAGCACTAGCGGCGCCCGCAGAATAATCTCAGAGCGCAGCAAAAAGACTTCATCGGGGCTGTGTTTTTCTTTGCATACTTTCTTTGCACGAGCAAAGAAAGTATGTCGCCCACAGGCGAAATACAGACTCCCTTCTGCAGCAACTATTTCACGACCTTGAGACTCGGACGCCCGGGCTTTGGCCTCTTGGGCACGCCCGCCAACACAGGCCCTTTGGCCTTGCCAGCATCTTTATCCGCCTCCCCATCCGCCGACTCTTCGCCATCCACTGGCTGCAGGCGTTCGTAATAGTCAGCACCAGGCTCCATGCCAAACCCCATACCCATGGCGTTCTCCTTGGCGAAGATAGCCATAAGCGCCGCGTAAGGCACCCGCACCTGCATAGGCACGCCACTAAAACGGGCGTTAAACGAAATCTCGTTCTCCCCCATAAAAAAATCACGCACAGCTGAGGGCAATACATTCAGCACAATCTGCCCATCCTGCACAAACTGGCGCGGCACCACTACATGGGGCGCCTCTGCATCCACCACCAGGTGGGGTGTGCAGTCATTGTCGAGAATCCATTCATACAGACCTCGAGCAATATAGGGACGACTAGGGTTCATAACTTCACCTCCACAGTTCAGCCGCCTATCCCTGTTGCGACACCCTGCATTCTGTAATTCAACATAACGGACCTTGCCGCCTTTCCATCAGCTACATTGCGACCTTATCGGCAGCCACAACCCACGGAGCATCACCCATAAAAAAGGGACAGAGTCGCCTCCATCCCTTGATTCAGCGCTGCAACCCAAAGGCTGCTAGTCGCGCATCTCACGCTCAGCTTCCGACAGACTTTCCTGGAAAGCTTCACGCTCAAAAATACGCTTCATGTAACGTACCAACATCTTGCACTGCGCTTCCGGCAGTTCGATACCCATGGCGGGCAAACGCCACAAGAGCGGTGCCAGACAGCAGTCTACCAGGGAGAATTCCTCATGCATGAAGAAGTCCTTTTCTCCGAAAATCGGAGAAATGGCGACCAGACCGTCACGCAATTCCTTGCGGCAACGCTCAATTTCGGACGCATCAGCCTTGCCTGCCAGAATAGTATCTGCCAAACCACACCAGTCGTGCTGGATGCGGTACATGTACAAACGACTTTCGGCACGAGCCACCGGATAAACCGGCAACAGCGGCGGATGTGGAAAACGCTCATCGAGATATTCCATCATCACATTCGGCTCATACAACACCAGCTCACGATCCAGTAGGGTCGGCAGGCTGTTGTAAGGGTTCAGTGACGACAAATCCTCGGGCAAGTCATTTTCGGCGCAGTCGACGATATCGACTGCAACCCCTTTTTCCGCCAGCACGATACGCACGCGGTGGCTGTAATGGTCTGCACCATTGGAAAAGAAGGTCATGGAAGAACGCTTAGCCACTACGCCCATCGGATAATCCCCGTCAGTATTCATTTAAAAAAATAAATGCGGCCCGATCCTTCAGGCCGCATACGATCAATACTCGAACACAAGGACCTTAGTGTACGTCTTTCCAGTACTCTTTCTTCAGCGCAAATGCGAACAGGAAGAAAATAAACAGGAAGATAAGCACCTTGGTGCCGATACGCTCGGATTCAAGACGGTACGGCTCACCCATATAGGTCAGGAAGTTGGTCAGGTCGTAAACCGTCTTGTCGAACTCTTCGACTGTCTGGCTACCACTGTCCGCAACCGTCAGACACTTGGACATGCGAGTGTTGGTCAGAGGATCGATCTCGCCGGACGCTGCGTGAGCAAACTCTTCCGCCGTGCAGTGATTGACCTGCAGACCCTGCAGATCCTGCAGCACGTTGGGCATGCCCACGTCCTTGAAGACCACGTTGTTCACACCCCAGGGGCGCGTCTCATCCTGGTAGAAGCTGCGCAGGTAAGTGTAGATCCAGTCCGGACCACGCAGGCGCGCTTCCAGAGACAGATCTGGCGGCGGGCTGCCAAACCAGTTCGCCGCATCACCCTTGTCCATGGCGATTCTCATCTGCTCGCCAACTTTCTGATCTCCCAGCAGCAGGTATTGCTCTGCCAGCTCGGTTGGGATCTCAAGATCAATGGCGGCACGCTCGTAACGCTGGTAGTCCGCCGAGTGGCAGCCCAGGCAACGGTTTACGAAAGTGCCCATACCGCGCTGCAAAGAGGCCTTGTTCTCGAGGTCCACGTCGATAGAGTCGAGCTGAACACCCCCGACCGAGGCCTGTACCGATACCGGCAGCAGCACCATCACCAATGCAATCAGATACTTTTTCATTAGCCTGTAACCCTTTCCGGAACCGGTTTAGTGCTCTCCATCCTGGTGTAGATCGGCATCAGAAAGAAATACGCGAAATACAGCGCAGTACAGACCTGGGAAACCAGCGTACGGGTCGGGTTGGACGCAACCACACCCAGGTAACCCAGAATCACGAAGCTGACCGCGAAGATCACCAGCGCTACCTTGCTGATCATGCCCTTGTAACGCATGGACTTGACCGGGCTACGGTCCAGCCAGGGCAATACGAACAGAACAGCTATAGCACCACCCATGACGACAACACCCGGGAACTGGGAGCCGGCAATGGGCGGAATGGCACGCAACATGGCGTAGAAAGGCGTGAAATACCACACCGGCGCTATGTGCTCAGGCGTTTTCAGCGAGTTCGCAGGCTCAAAGTTTGGCGCTTCAATAAAGTAGCCGCCCCCTTCAGGGAAGAAGAAGACCACGATGCTGAACACGAACAGGAACACGACCACACCAACAATATCCTTGACGGTGTAGTAAGGGTGGAACGGGATACCGTCAAGCGGCACGCCATTTTCATCCTTGTTAGCCTTGATCTCGATACCATCAGGGTTATTGGAACCCACTTCGTGCAGCGCGATGATGTGCAGCACCACCAGCGCCAGCAACACTATCGGCAGGGCAATGACATGCAGCGAGAAGAAGCGCGTCAGGGTAATACCCGATATCAGATAGTCACCACGAATCCACAACGACAGGTCTTCACCGATAAAGGGCACGGCAGAGAACAGGGATACGATAACCTGAGCACCCCAGTAGGACATCTGGCCCCAGGGCAGCAAATAACCCATGAAGGCTTCCGCCATCAGCGCCAGGTAGATGGCCATGCCGAACAGCCACACCAGCTCGCGCGGCTTGCGGTAGGAGCCGTACAGGATGCCGCGGAACATGTGCAGATACACCACCAGGAAGAAAGCCGAGGCGCCGGTGGAGTGCATGTAGCGCAGCAGCCAGCCATATTCGACGTCGCGCATGATGTATTCAACAGAGGCAAAAGCACCCTCTGCGGACGGGTTGTAGCTCATGGTCAGCCAGATACCGGTAAGGATCTGGTTAACCAGAACCAGCATCGCCAGCGAACCGAAGAAATACCAGAAATTGAAGTTCTTAGGCGCATAGTATTTGGAAAGGTGATCTTCCCACATCTGCGTCGCCGGAAAACGATCGTCGATCCAGCGCATCAGACCGCCTTCGGCCTTGCTCTTGTTCGGATTAGCCATTATGCAGTCTCCTGATCCACACCGACGACGAGGATATTTTCTTCCGGGTAATTATGCGGAGGAATAACCAGATTCGAGGGCGCCGGAGAGCCTTTCAGTACGCGACCGGATAGATCGAAGCGCGAACCGTGGCAAGGGCAGTAGAAGCCGCCGACCCAGTCAGGACCCAAATCTTCAGGCGCGATTTCCGGACGGTAAGTCGGAGAACAGCCCAGGTGCGTGCAGATACCCACCAGCACCGAAATATCCGGGCGCAGGGAGCGGCTAGAATCATGCGGAATGTACTCCGGCTGCTGTGGCACTTCTGACTTGGGGTCCGTCAGACGACTATCAAGACCTGCCAGATCACTCAGCGTCTTTTCGTTGCGCTTGACCAGCCAGACCGGCTTGCCACGCCACTTGACGACCATCTGCTGACCCGGCTCCAGTTTGCTCACATCGACCGTTACCGGAGCACCCGCGGAGCGTGCCTTGGCACTGGGCATCCATGAGGCCACGAAGGGAACAGCAACCCCCGCTGCACCGACAGCCCCTACCGCAGAGGTCGCGCCGACCAGGAGTCGACGCCGCCCCTTGTTCACGCCGTCATTACTCATTAACTCTCTCTCCCCTTGTTCGATCTGCTACTAAACGCCCAGCAAGAACGCAAATAACCCGATCGCTCAACTAAAAATCATCAAATAGCGGATTTTTAAAATGGCCCAAATGGTAATGAAAATACCCTTCGCTTACAAGGACATTGGTGGACCAATACTCTGACATCCATACGACTTTTGACCTAACCCAAACAAAAAAACGCCCAAGCCAAAAAGGCTTGAGCGTTTTTCTTGCCACAGTCTTCGACCGAAGCCGAAAGCGAATTAACGCTTGGAGAACTGAGGACGCTTACGTGCTTTGCGCAGGCCGACTTTCTTACGCTCAACCATACGGGAGTCGCGGGTTACAAAACCAGCGCTACGCAGTGATGGACGCAGAGTTTCATCATAGACCATCAGCGCACGGGTGATACCGTGACGGATAGCGCCTGCCTGTCCGAAACCACCGCCACCGGCAACAGTAACGAAAACGTCGAATTTTTCGACAGAGTCAGTCAATTCCAGCGGCTGACGCACGATCATGCGCGCAGTTTCGCGACCGAAGTAGTTTTCGATCGTGCGGTCATTGATAGTAATAACACCTGTACCCGGACGCAGGAAGACGCGAGCAGTAGAGGTTTTACGACGGCCGGTACCGTAATACTGAGTAGTGGACATAGTCTGCCTTCCCTTAAATGTTCAGTTCTTTGGGCTGCTGAGCCTGATGCGGATGTTCGGTGCCAGCGTAAACTTTCAGCTTGCTATTCATGGCACGGCCCAGCGGGCCCTTGGGCAGCATACCCTTGACCGCGATCTCAAGAACCCGCTCCGGGTGAGAGTCGATCATTGTCTGGAAAGAAGCTTCGCGCAGACCGCCCGGGTAACCGGTGTGACGGTAGTAGATCTTGTCTTTACGCTTATTACCGGTAACACCGATTTTCTCAGCGTTAACGACAACGATGTAATCGCCGGTATCAACGTGAGGAGTGAATTCCGGCTTATGCTTGCCGCGCAGGCGACGTGCAATCTCAGTAGCCAGACGACCCAGGGTTTTACCCTCAGCGTCAACAACGTACCAGTCGCGTTTTACTTCGGCTGGTTTAGCAACAAAAGTCTTCATCTGTATATTGCCTTTATTTAACTCAGTTCTCGCCACACATTTCAGATGCGCCACCGAACTGACTTATAATTCTTGGTTGTGTTCGAGAGCATCCCGACCACAACAGTAACAACCCATAGAAATAGGTGGCGCGAATTATAGACAAGTCGCACTGCAAATGCGATAGCAAAAAAGCAGTTTCCCCATCCGAACCCGCATATTTTTGTCAGGCCCTGTGCGCCCGCGCCAGGTACTCGTGGGACTGCATTTCCAGCAGACGACTCTGGGTACGCTGAATTTCGAATTCCAGACGCCCTTCCGTATAGATCCCATGGATTGGTGCCGCCGCCGACAGAATCAGCTTGACGCCACTGTCGTAGAATTCATCCACCATATTGATAAAGCGGCGCGCCGCATCATCATTACTGCGCCCAAGTTGCGGCACATTGGACACCAGCACCGCATGGTAGAGCTTGGCCAGCTCTATATAGTCATTCTGCGAGCGCGGCCCCTGACATAGATCAGAAAAATCAAACCAGACCACATCCTCACAGCAGCGGCGCGAACGAATGCCGCGGCCATTGATCTGCAGCACCTCACCTTCCACAACCTCAACCAGATCCGGTGCCAGTGCTTCGAAGCTGGCATTAAGACTTTCATCGGCCTTTGCATCCAGTGGCGAGTGATAGAGCTCAGCCTGCTCCAGCGCCCGCAGCCGGTAGTCGATACCGCCGTCCACGTTGACCACTTCAGTGAATCTGTTCAGCAACGCGATGGCTGGCATAAAGCGCGCGCGCTGCAAACCATCCTTATAGAGGCCATCGGGCACTATATTGGAGGTCGCTACCAGCGATACGCCATTGGCGAATAATTGCTCAAGCAGACTGCTCAGAATCATGGCATCGGCAATATCGGAGACAAAGAACTCATCGAAGCAGATGATGCGCGTTTCCTGCGCATAGCGCCTTGCCAACTCGACCAGCGGGTTCTTTTCCCCAGCCAGGGTTTTGAGATCCTGATGCACCCGTTGCATGAAGCGATGAAAATGGGTGCGTGTTTTCTGCTCAAACGGCAGACTGTCATAAAAGGTGTCCATCAGGTAGGTCTTACCCCGGCCGACGCCCCCCCAAAAATAGAGCCCGCGCAGCGGCTCCTTCGGCTCTTTCTTCCAGCCACTGGTCAGTCGCTGCATCAGGCCTGGCTTTGGCGGCGGCGCCGCAACCAGGTCATCAAACAGGCGCTGCAGATGCTTTACCGCCAACTCCTGCGCCGGATCATAGGAAAAATCATCCCGCTCTAGATCTTGCTTGTAGCGTCCTAAAGGAGTCATACCGGCCCCAACCTCTGCCATCTGTTCGTCGATCAAAAAGTGCCGGCACTTTACCTAGCTACACCGGCATTGGCAATCGCGACCTTGGAACAAGAGCAGCATGACAAACACCCAGAAACGCGCATCACGCCTTGCACCAATAGCGCCTTAGCGACGCCCGCCCAGAATAGAACCCAGCAACCCGCGCACGATCTGGCGCCCAAGCTGAGTCCCGATGGCACGCATGGCACTTTTCGCCAGACTGCCAAACAGACCACTGCTGGCCCGCCCAGTCTGACTGCGCGGCTTTTTTTCCTCCGCAGACGCATCGCCCTGTGTCTCAACTTCGTGTTGCAGTGCCTTTTCACTGCGCGCCTTTAATAGTTCGAAGGCCGACTCCCGATCAACCATCTGGTCGTAACGCTCACCCATTGGCGAACGCGACAGCAACTGCGCCCGTTCCGCATCTTCCAGCGGACCCAGGCGTGACTCTGGCGGGCGCATCAGCGTATGCGCCACCTCCGTTGGCACACCGGATACATCCAGCACCGACACCAGTGCCTCACCCACCCCCAGCGACGTAATAAGCTTTTCCGTATCCACCCCGGCGGCGGCACGGAACGTCTGGGCCGCCGCCTTCACCACCTTGCGATCCTTGGGCGTGAAGGCACGCAGCGCGTGCTGCACCCGGTGCCCCAGCTGACCCAGAATATCCTGGGGTATATCACCCGGGCTCTGACTGACAAAATAGATGCCGACACCCTTGGAGCGTATCAGCCGCACCACCTGCTCAACCTTGTCAAGCAGCGCACGGGGGGCGCGATCAAACAGCAAATGCGCCTCATCAAAGAAAAACACCAGCCTGGGCTCAGCCTTGTCGCCGACTTCCGGCAACTGCTCGAACAGCTCTGATAGCAGCCAGAGTAAAAAAGTGGAGTAGAGTCTTGGCCTTGTCATCAATGCCGTTGCATCCAGCACGCTGATCACGCCATTACCTGAGAAATCCCGCTGCATCAGGTCCGCCATCTGCAGCGCGGGCTCGCCAAAGAACTGCGCCGCGCCCTCGGACTCCAGCATCAGCAGGCGACGTTGAATAGCCCCTATACTGGCGCTGGCGATATTGCCGTAGCGACTGCCCAGCGCGCTGCGATTCTCGCCCATCCAGGCCAGCATCGCCTGCAGGTCTTTCAGATCCAGCAGCAAAAGCCCTTCGTCGTCAGCAATGCGAAAACAGGCATAGAGCACGCCGGACTGGGTCTCGTTGAGCTCCAGCAGGTGACTCAGCAACAGCGGCCCCATATCCGACACCGTCGTACGCACCGGATGCCCCTTGACCCCCAGCAGATCCCAAAACACCACAGGCGCCGACCTTGGACGATAATCATCAAGCCCCAGCAGCGCCACTCGTTCGGCGATCTTCGGGTGCCCACGCCCCTCTGCGGCCAGCCCCGACAGGTCTCCCTTTACGTCCGTCATGAAAACCGGCACACCGCTGCGGGCAAAGCCTTCCGCCATGGTCTGCAAACTGACAGTCTTGCCGGTACCGGTAGCACCTGCGATCAAGCCATGGCGGTTCGCCATAATCAGCGGCAACTCAACATCCTTACCCGCAACACTGCGCCCCAGCGCCAGATTCCCTGATGACATACGCAATTCCTCCACTCCTTTCAGTTGGGCAAATACCGCAGCCAAGCACTTTCTGAAGATTCACCACCACAGTGTAACAGCCCCTCCTCAGGCGCACTTTGCCAACAAAGCGGGAGACTCAGAACTCAGCCCGCCTGCAGATTTATCATACTAAGGACGATACAAGATCAGCCTTAGAACTATGCACGATCAACGCCAGGGCTACGCTATACTGACTGCGCCATTGCCAAGTTGCCTACCGGAGTTACTGAATGAAAAGGACTTTCCCGCTTTTCGTCCTGCTGTTGCTCAGCGCCGCCAGCGGCCGAGCCGAAGAGCCTGCAAGTGAACAAGACCTCAAGGACGGCATCTATGCCGCCTGTTTTCGCCTCAACATTGAAGCCAAAAATACCTACAAGCGTATCGTCGCCAACGACAAACGCAGCCTCACGGTCAGTCAGGACCATCGCAGCGGACAGATCAGCGTCGAGGAAGCCCTCACCGAAGCCGAGCAGATCATCAAACAGCAGCGCCTGGCCTATGATCATCTGGCCAATGTACTGGTCGCCACCGATCGCCTGGCCTGCCCGGAAACCGCCAACCGCCTCGGCGAAGTTGAAATGCAATAATACGCAACTGATGCCTAAGCGCTTGTTTTATAAAACAGCCTTGACATCATCCGAGCCCAGATTATAATTTCGCCCTGTTCACAGCAGCCTGCCCAAAGGCCTGCTGAGGGCACTGGTTCGGGATATAGCTCAGCCTGGTAGAGCACTGTCTTCGGGAGGCAGGGGTCGTAGGTTCAAATCCTGTTATCCCGACCAAACTTTCCCGCTTTAACAACTGCGTGCAGTTGGGTCTTAGGACCATTGCAGCTACGGCTGCGCTAGATAAGCCAGATACGTCGGGGTATAGCTCAGCCTGGTAGAGCACTGTCTTCGGGAGGCAGGGGTCGTAGGTTCAAATCCTGTTACCCCGACCAAATCTGACTCAGTCTCTTTTATTACACCGGCGCTTTCCTTTCTCAGACACCTTTTCATTAAATTAAGCAGTATCCATAGCAACACCGTTCTTATCCGCAGCCGCTTTACTACCCTCTTTTTATAGTCCCTTTGCAAAGCTTTACGGGACGCCTGTTTTCTCCCTGCCATACCGTAATACTCACGCAACAGACTCACCTGGCCGACTTTTCTGACAGGCCAAAGCAGCAGCCACCAAATGCTCCTGTTTCGCGCACTAGCCACCATTACCTATTTTTCAGACACCCTTTTCGCAACCGCTTCCTATAACCCCTGCATAGCATCCAGGTCCATCGACACCCTTACGGGGGCCACCCAGGCATAACACTCACGTCGACTCGAAAATCATGCGCAGCACGCTGAATTTGCAGCAACTTTTCTTGCGGACTCTCGCACGCCCAAGCCGGCCACTGCTACACTGTAGCGGCTGAGTCACTCGCTTATCCGTCTCTGCAGCCTGCATTCTGGCCTGCAAATTGCTGTATGAACGGTATTAGAGTAGCAAGATGCGACTTTTCGACAGCCCTCCCGGTCAGGCATCACCATATCAGTGCACCATGCCCGTTAATGGATCGAAAAATGCCCCATTTTGGGGAGTTGAAATGCAACAGGGATCAGCAGAAGGCATAAGCCATGAGTATCGATTGGAAGCAGTACGACAGCGGTGGTTTCTTCGACGAATTGATCAGTTCCCCCGGCAACGCCAGAGCACCAGCTCGCAAACTTGCCAATTATCTGGCCAGCCTCGACGAAGAAGAACTTGAGAAGCGCCGCCTTATGGCTGAGGCGACCATTCAGGAAATGGGGGTCAGTTTTACTGTTTATACCGAGGAAGGAAATATCGACAGGGCCTGGCCCTTTGACCTTATTCCTCGCACCATCTCTCTCAAGCAGTGGGACAAGACCGCTGCCGGACTGAAACAGCGTCTGCGGGCACTGAACATGTTCATCAACGATCTTTATCACGATCAGAATGTTATCAACGATGGCATCATTCCACGCCACCTGATCGAGAACTCCGTCAACTTTCGCCCCGAGTGTGTCGGCGTGTCGCCGCCCCATGGCGTTTGGGCCCATATCTGCGGCACTGACCTGGTGCGTGATGGCGACGGCGAATTCTATGTGCTCGAAGACAACCTGCGCGTGCCGTCCGGCGTCTCCTACATGCTCGAGAACCGCGCTATCACCAAGCGGGTACTGCCAGAACTGTTCGAAAACGACAATATCATGCCGATCGATGACTACCCGGCACACCTGTTCGACACTCTGGCGGCCCTGTCTCCACGCAAGGTAAAGCAACCCGAAATTGTGGTCCTGACCCCCGGCATCTTTAACTCTGCCTATTTTGAACACGCTTTTCTGGCCCAGCAAATGGGCGCAGAACTGGTGGAAGGCAGCGACCTGGTGGTCAGCGAAGACGACCTCGTGTTCATGCGTACCATCGACGGCCTGACCCGGGTCGATGTGATCTACCGCCGTATTGACGACCTATTCCTGGACCCCGAAGTTTTTGACAAGGATTCGGTACTGGGCGTGCCTGGTCTCATGCGCGCCTGGAAAGCCGGCAACGTGGCGCTGGCCAATGCGCCAGGTGCAGGGGTTGCCGATGACAAGGTCATCTATGCCTATGTACCCGAGCTCATCAAGTATTACCTCAAGGAAGAGCCTCTGCTGCGCAACGTTGAAACCTTCCTGTGCGAAGACGCCGAGCAGCGCGAATACGTACTGGCAAACCTCGACAAACTGGTGGTCAAGCCGGCTAACGAATCCGGCGGCTATGGCATGCTGGTTGGCCCCCATTCCACCAAGAAGGATCAGGCCAAATTTGCCGAACTGATCAAGTCCAACCCGCGCAACTATATCGCCCAGCCCACCCTGGCGCTCTCGACCGCGCCCACCCTGGTGGACAACAACAAGCTGGAGCCACGCCATTTGGATCTTCGCCCCTTCATCCTGCAGGGCAAGGACGTCTATGTGACCACCGGCGGACTCACCCGTGTGGCCATGAAAAAGGGCTCTCTGGTGGTGAATTCATCCCAGGGTGGCGGTAGCAAGGACACCTGGATCGTTGATACGGAGGCCAAATGATGCTGTCCCGTGTAGCTGAGAGAATTTACTGGGCGGCGCGCTATCTTGAGCGTGTCGAAAATACGGCGCGACTGGTCAGCGTCTACGACAACCTGCTGTTCGACCTGCCCCGCAGCGTCAATATCGGCTGGTTTAATCTGGTCATCATCAACAGCGGTACCGAGCTGTTTTTTGAACGCTACAAGGTACAGGACGAGCGCAATGTGGTGAAATTCACCCTCGCCGACGACACCAACCCCAGCTCCATGCTGTCGTCCCTGACCATGCTGCGCGAAAACATCCGCACCGCCCGCGATGTACTGCCGGCCGAAGCCTGGGAACTGGTTAACGAACTGCTGCTGTTCGCCCGCAACAATATTCAGCAGGGTATCAACCGCAACGGTCGCCATGCCTTCCTTAACGGCATCATTGAGGGCTGCCAGGGCATTAATGGCCTGCTGCTCGGCACCATGAGCCGTGATGCGGCCTGGCATTTCATGCGCCTGGGCTGCAACCTGGAACGTGCCGACATGACCACCCGTCTGCTGGACGCCGGCGCCGCCGTACTCCAGCTGTCCGAAGACAACGAGACCACCAACCTGTCGCAGATCGTATGGGGCAATGTACTGCGTTCCGGCAGCGCCTATATGGCCTACCGCCGCACCATGCGCACAGCGGTCAACGGCACCGATGTGGCGCACTTTCTACTCGCAGATGAACACTTCCCGCGCTCCGTGAGCTTCTGCCTCGACCAGATAAGCTCCGCCACTGCCAGGCTGCCTACCGCCGGCAAGCGCTACACATCCATTAAGCCACAGCTGCCGAAACACGATATCAGGGACGGCTTTTGCCTGAGCCCCGATTTTCGTGACTACCTGAACGACCAGCAATTAGTGCTGGCCGAGGCCCACAACAATATTGCAAGCAACTGGTTTGCTCACGACTAGGGGTCAAGATGACTATTCGGACCAAGATACACCACATGACGCGGTACAAGTTTGACCGTCATGTAAACCTGGCGCCCCACGTGTTGCGCCTGCGACCTGCGGCCCACTCAAGAACCCAGATTCACAGCTACTCGCTCAAGGTCACACCCGAAAACCACTTTATAAACTGGCAGCAGGATCCGTTCGGCAACTTCCTGGCCCGACTGGTTTTCCCGGAAAAGACCACTGAACTGTGCATCGAAGTTGAAGTCATCGCCGATATGACGGTGATCAACCCGTTCGACTTTTTCGTCGAAAAATATGCCGAGCATTTTCCGTTCAAGTACGACGAAAGCCAGCAGAAGGAACTGGCGCCCTACCTCGAATGCACCGAGCCCGACAGCCCGCTGCTGCAGGCATGGGTTGCCTCTGTGTCGCGCGAGAAGATGCCGATCAACGACTTCATGGTGTCACTGAATCAGCGCCTGCAGCAGGACATTGGCTACGGCCTGCGTTTTGAAGCCGGCATTCAGAGTTGCCAGGAAACCCTGGAGCTTAAAAAAGGCTCATGCCGTGACAGCGCCTGGCTGATGGTACAAATCCTGCGCAGCCTCGGGCTGGCGGCGCGTTTTGCCTCCGGCTACCTGATTCAGCTCAGCTCGGACGTAAAATCCCTCGACGGCCCCAGCGGCCCTGAAGCCGACTTTACCGACCTGCACGCCTGGTGCGAAGTCTATATCCCGGGCGCCGGCTGGATCGGACTGGACCCCACCTCGGGCCTGATGACCGGCGAAGGCCATATTCCCCTGGCCTGCACCCCGGACCCGGCCTCAGCCGCCCCCATCAGCGGTGCCATGGACGAGTGCGAGGTCGAGTTCGAGTACAGCAACAAGGTCTACCGCATCCATGAAGACCCTCGGGTAACCAAGCCCTATGCCGAACACCAGTGGCAGGAAATCCAGGCCCTGGGCGAGGCCGTAGACGCCGATCTGGATGCACTGGACGTCCGCCTGACCATGGGCGGCGAACCGACCTTCGTCTCCATCGACGACATGGAGTCCGCCCAGTGGAACACCGAAGCCCTTGGCGCCGACAAGCTGCGCCTGGCCAAAACGCTGCTGCTGCGTCTGCGCGACCGTTTCGCACCCGGCGCCGTGCTGCATTACGGCCAGGGTAAATGGTACCCGGGCGAAGAAACGCCGCGCTGGGCGCTCGGTTGCTTCTGGCGCCAGGATGGCGAACCGCTGTGGCACAACCCCAAACTGCTGGCACGGGTCGATCAGGACCTGGGACACAAGCTGAAAGATGCCGAACGCTTTATCGGCCGCCTGTGCGCCAACCTTGAGGTATCAGACAAGTACATACACCCGGCCTTCGAGGATGCGCTCTATTACCTCGACAAGGAGCAGCAGCTGCCAGCCAACCTGGACCCACTCAAGGCCAAGCTGTCGGACGGCCTCGAACGCATGCGCCTTGCCAGACTGCTGCAACGGGGCCTGAATACCCCCAGTGGCTATGTGCTGCCGCTGGGCCGGGATGACCTGGGCGAGCGCTGGCGCAGTAGCCGCTGGGAAATGCGACGCGGCGCCCTGGTGCTGATCCCGGGTGATGCGCCGCTGGGCTTTCGTCTGCCACTCAACTCCCTGCCCTGGGTTAGCAAGGAAGAGCGCGAGGTTGAAGCCGACCCCGATCCCTTTGCCGAACATCCGCCACTGAAAAGCACTGTCTACGACATCAACCGCTTTACCGCAGGCAATGCCCAGTCCAGCATGAAGACCACCGCGGACTCCGCCAGCGCCAGGGACCCAATAGCCGCCAGCAAGGTGCTGCACACAGCGCTGTGCATTGAAGCACGGAACGGTCGCCTGCACCTGTTCCTGCCGCCGATCAAGGCGCTGGAATCCTATGTTCTGCTGATCAGTGCCATTGAGCGCACCGCCGCCGAACTGGACCTGCCGGTTGTACTCGAAGGCTATGAACCCCCCAAAGACGCCCGCCTGCTGCGCCTTCTGGTCACACCGGATCCAGGCGTGATCGAGGTCAATATTCACCCGGCCAATAACTGGCGTGAACTGACCGACAACATGATCACCCTCTACGAGGAGGCGCATCAGTCCCGCCTTGGCACAGAGTCCTTTATGGTCGATGGGCGCCACAGCGGCACCGGCGGCGGCAACCATATTACCCTGGGCGGTGCCACACCCCAAGACAGCCCGCTACTGCGCAGGCCCGACATTCTGCGCAGCCTGGTGACCTACTGGCAGCACCACCCCAGCCTGTCGTACCTGTTTTCCGGCATGTTTATCGGCCCCACCAGCCAGGCGCCCCGGGTCGACGAGGGTCGCGACGAGGCACTGTATGAACTCGAGATTGCTTTCCAGCAGATGCCAGAAGGACTGGTCGACCAGCCCTGGCTGATCGATCGCCTGATGCGCAACCTGCTGGTCGATATCACGGGCAACACCCATCGCTCGGAGTTCTGCATCGACAAGCTCTATGCCCCCGGCAGCGCCACCGGACGCCTGGGCATTCTCGAGTTCCGCGGCTTTGAAATGCCACCCCATCCGCGCATGGCACTGGTGCAGGCACTGCTGATTCGTGCCCTGCTGGTGCGTTTCTGGAAGGAACCGTACCACAAGCCGCTGGTACGCTGGGGCACAGAGCTGCACGACCGTTTCATGCTTCCGCACTACACTTGGGCCGATGTACAGGACGTGGTGAAGGATTTGCAACAGCATGGCTGCCCCTTCCAGCTCTCCTGGCTGGCACCCTTTGAAGAGTTCCGCTACCCGCACTACGGCCGCGTGAATATCGACGATATCAAGCTGGAACTGCGCTGGGCCATCGAACCTTGGCACGTACTGGGAGAGGAAATCAGCAGCTTTGGCACGTCCCGCTACGTCGACTCATCGCTGGAGCGTCTGCAGGTAAAAGTCAGCGGTCTGACGGAAGGCCGCTACGTACTGGCCTGCAATGGTCGTCGCGTACCGCTGCGCAATACCGGCCGCAAGGGCGAGTATGTCGCCGGCGTGCGCTACCGTGCCTGGCAGCCACCTTCGGCACTGCACCCCACCATAGGCGTACATGCGCCCCTGGTGTTCGATTTGATCGATACCTGGAATGGCCAGTCCATCGGCGGCTGCACCTACCATGTGCGCCATCCAGGCGGGCGCAGCTACGACAGCTTCCCGGTCAACGGCTTTGAAGCCGAAGCCCGACGCGTCAACCGTTTCTGGGAGTTCGGTCATACCCCTGGGCCCCAGGAGCCACTGTCGCAATTTGATGCCATTCGCGATTTCTTTCCTCACCAGAAAGCACCGCATCCGATGGCACCACCACCGGAAGAGCCCACCAACGAGTATCCGCATACCCTGGATTTGCGCCGTCAACCTTAACTGGAGCACGGCGTGGCCCCGGTCTCGGGTATACTATGCTGAACCTTCCTGATAACACCTCTCGACGAGACAGGTTCACGCCGAATGAGCTTTTCCCAACAGCAACAATCAGACCAGGGCAATGCCCTGGTTTACCCGCGTCCGGCGGGGCTCATGGATGAGGTTTACGCTCCCGATGGCAGCATTCGCAGCCACTGGGAGTACTTACTGAACAGTCTGAATGTTCTGGGCTCCGATGCCCTGAATGATCGCCAGCGCAAGGCCGAACGCATTCTGCGGGATGACGGCGCCACCTACACGCTGTCCAGTGCATCCCTGACCAGTCATACCTGGGGACTGGACCCGGTTCCGCTGCTTATTGCCAGCGAGGAATGGAACCAGATCGAAACCGGCCTGAGCGAGCGCGCTGAGCTGCTCGACCTGCTACTTAAGGATATCTACGGCCCCCGTGAACTGGTGCGCTGCGGCATTTTGCCGGCAGAGCTCATATACAGTCACGGCGGCTTTCTGCGCCCCTGTCAGGACATCAAGCTGCAGGGCGACCACCAGCTGATTCTGCACAGCGCCGATATGGTGCGCGGCGCCGACGGCAACATGGTCATTATCGGTGACCGAACCCAAACCCCAAGCGGCGCAGGCTATGCACTGGAAAACCGCACCGTCATGCGCCGTGTTTTCCCAAGCCTGTTCCGTGACAGCCACGTACACCGGCTGTCGCTGTTCTTTACCACCTTGCGCCACACCCTGACCCGCCTTGCCCCTCCAGCCAATCTGGCCGGTGGCGAGCTGCCCAGCATCGTCATACTGACACCAGGTGCTTACAGCGAGACTTACTTCGAACACACCTACCTGGCCAACTACCTCGGCTACCCCCTGGTACAGGGCGGCGACCTGACGGTGCGCAATGGCTACGTCTGGATGAAGTCCCTTGATGGCCTCACACGGGTGGATGTCATACTGCGCCGGGTCGACGACAACTTCTGCGACCCGGTCGAGCTCAAGAGCGATTCGCGCCTCGGCGTGCCGGGGCTGCTGGAAGTGGTACGCTCAGGCCGGGTCGTGGTAGCCAACCCCATGGGCAGTGGCGTACTGGAAAACACCGCACTGCTGAAATACATGCCGCAAATCAGCCAGTTTTTCCTGGGTCACGAACTGCAGCTGGCCTCGGTCAAGACATACTGGTGCGGCGATGCCGGCGATCTTGCCCATGTGCTCGCCAATATCGACAAGCTGGTCATCAAGCGCTGCGCCCGTCGCGCCGGCGAGTTCAGCATTTTTGGCTGTGACCTGCCCGCCAGTGAGCGCCAGGAATTAGTCGAGCGTATCCGGCTTAATCCACTGCACTATACAGCGCAGGAATACGCGGCGCCGTCCTCGGCACCCAGCTGGCACAAGGGCGCCATGCACTCGCGACCCTCGGTGTTGCGCAGCTTCTCGGTCGCTGGCGAAGGCTCCTACTCGGTGATGCCAGGCGGCATGACCCGGGTGGGCATCGCTAACGACAGTCGCCTGATATCGAACCAGCTCGGTTCCCTCAGCAAGGACACATGGGTATTGGCATCGGAACCGGAAAAACAGCTGACGCTGCAGACCGGCCCTGGCGGCGAAAGCCTCAGTCATATTCATCAGTACACCACCCTGCCAAGTCGTATGGTGGAAAATCTGTTCTGGATGGGCCGCTATTCCGAGCGCGCAGATGCCGCGATCCGCGTACTGCGCACCGTATTCGTCCAGCTCAACAGCGCCGTGATTCTGCCCAAAGGAGCGGAACGGCTACTGCTGCGGGCCGTCTCCGAGGTCACATTGACCTTGCCGGGCTTCACCCGGGACAACCTGGACCTGCTGCGCAAGCCTGAGCCGGAACTACTGTCGGTGATCAGCGACGGAAAGCGTACCGGCAGCGTCAAGGCGTCACTGATTGCCATGCTCAATTGTGCCGAGGAGGTCAAGGAACTGCTTTCGGCCGATATTCAGCGCATCATCAACGATATACGCGATGAGCTGAACGGTCTGGAAGACGCCGTCGCTCGCGGAATGGCTTCAGCGCCTGAAGAAACCCTGGATCCGCTGATATCTGCCCTGCTGGCTTTGAGCGGTCTCTATCAGGACAGCATGTTCCGCGGCCTGGGCTGGCGCTTCCTGCAGATCGGCCGCCGACTTGAAAAGGCCCAGCAAGTAGCCTCGCTGCTGCGCCATCTGCTGGTGCCGGTCAATGTCGACCCCAGCGAGCCACTGGCGCTGGAATCGGCACTGCTCTCGACCGAGGCCCTGAACACCTACCGCCGCCGCTTCCGGGCGGAAACCAATATTGTCAGTGGCCTGGGACTGCTGCTGATTGATCGCAGTAACCCGCGTTCCCTGATCTATCAGCTCGACAAGCTGTTCAAGGATCTGAGCGAACTGCCCAATCGTGGCAAAGGGCCGGAACTGCCGCGCAATCAGCGGCTGGTACTGGAAATCTCGGCGGCGGTGCGCCTGGCCGACATGCGCGAGCTGGCCGTGGTGGATGAAAAACTGCAAAGCCGTGTCCAGCTCGACAAACTGCTACAGCAGGTACAGCAGCGCCTGAACGAAACCGCCGTAGCGGTAAGTGAAGACTTCTTCGATCACACCGGCGGCCCTCAGCAGCTGGTGAACACCGGATGGAATGGCGAACTATGATTTACCGCATAAGACATCTGACCGAATACGAATACCAGCAACCGGTCAGTCTGTGCTACAACTTGGCCCATCTGCAGCCACGCAACACCAGCTACCAGAACTGTCTGAGCAGCAAGCTGCAGATAAGCCCCATGCCTGCCTACAGCCGCAAGCGCAAGGACTACTTCGGCAACAACATAGTGCACTTCTCTATCGAAGTGCCCCATCGCAAGCTGTCGGTCGAGATCACCAGCGATATTCGCATTGATGAGAGCCGCGCCAGCCCGGAGCTCAACCTGGATATGGGCAGTACCTGCGCTCAGGCACTGGAGGCACTGAAGAGCAACCAGACCAAGCCCACCCTGATGGCGCGCGAGTTCGTGCTCGACTCGCCCATGATCAAGGCCATGGATGCACTGCGCGACTATGCGGCGCCATCCTTTACCCCTGACCGTCCTCTGCTCTCGGCAGCCCGTGATTTGACGCATCGCATCTTCACCGACTTCACCTATGACCCAAACTTCACTACGGTGGCCACGCCACTGTCCGATGTGCTGGAGCACCGCAGGGGCGTCTGCCAGGACTTTGCTCATCTGGCCATTGGCTGCCTGCGGGCGCTGGGTTACCCGGCGCGCTATGTCAGCGGTTATCTCGAAACCCTGCCGCCGCCGGGACAGGTGAAGATGGTGGGTTCAGACGCCTCCCACGCCTGGTTCTCGCTCTACTCACCGGAAGAAGGCTGGTTCGAATTCGATCCCACCAATGACAACATGCCGGCCGAGCAGCACATCACTACGGCTTGGGGCCGGGACTACTCCGATGTAGCTCCACTGCGCGGCGTACTGTTTGATGGTGGCAAACCCCAGGCCCCCCGGGTCGCAGTGGATGTGCAGCGCCTTGAGGCTTGAAGGGAAATCATGTGCCTGCGTTTAAATCAGTATCAAGGCGCTGTAGTTTTCTCCTAAAATGCCAACCCCGGAGTCTGTAGAAAACTGTCCGCCCCAAAGCGGTCAGCCAGGCTCCCAATATTGTGATCACGAGGTTTTATCCGATGCCCAAAGCATCCGAACTCAAGCGGGGCCATGTCGTCGAGCTCAATGGACATGTCTATGTGGTGCAGCATGTCGATGTGCGCAACCCCACCTCCCGTGGCGCCAGCACCCTCTACAAGGTTCGCTTCAACCTGCTGCCAGAGGGCGGCAAGCACGAAGTCACCTTCACCGGTGATGACACGGTCAAGAACGTCTCGCTGGAACGGCGCAAGGTCTCTTATCTGTACCGTGAAGGCGACCACTTTACTTTCATGGATACCGAAGACTACAGCCAGTATTATCTCAACGGCAGCAGTATCGAGAGCCAGCTGCCGTTTCTCAGTGACGGCCTTGAAGGCATAATCGCACTGCTGATCGAAGGTGAGATCGTCACTATCGAACTGCCCGCCACCGTTATCATGGAAGTGGCCGAGTGCGTGCCCGGCATGCAAGCCGCAAGCGCCACAGGGCGCACCAAACCCGCCATAATGACCAACGGGCTTGAGCTGCAGGTACCGGAATACATCAAGCAGGGCGAGAAGATCAAGATCAATACGGAAACCGGGAAGTTTATGACCCGCGCCTGAAATCGCCCGCTAAAAGCAAACACACTGGCTGACGCTGTGTCATCCGGTGTTCCAGGAAAATGAAACCCAAGGAGCCCCATCACCGATGCGAAAAGTGACCAAAGCCATAATTCCCGTTGCCGGACTCGGCACGCGTGTTTTGCCTGCAAGCAAGGCAATTCCCAAGGAAATGCTGCCGGTTGGCGACAAGCCCGTCATCCAGCGCGTGGTGGAAGAAGCCGTCGCTGCAGGCATCACCAAGATTATTCTGGTGACGCGCTCCGGCAAGGAAGCCATTGAAAATCACTTCGATGCCCACTACGAGCTCGAAGCCCAACTGGAGATAAAGGGCAAGATTGCAGAACTGGCGTCTGTGCGCAACATCCAGCCGCCTGACGTGGAAATTATCTCGGTGCGTCAGCCCAGCGCCCAGGGCCTTGGCCACGCGGTACTCTGCGCCGCCGGTATTATCGGTGACGAACCCTTCGCGGTGATGTTGCCGGATGTGCTGATCAACAACCGCACCGCCGATAGCGGCCACGTCGACATGGCAGGCATGATGGCCGCGTTCAGCCGCAACGAACACCCGCAGATTATGGTGGAGCCGGTGCCGCACGAACACGCCGAACGCTACGGTATTGTCGACTGCGCGGGTGCTGTCCTGCAGGGCGGTGATGCGCACCCGATTCAGGGCATGGTGGAAAAGCCGGCCCCGGGCACGGCACCATCAAACCTCGCGATCGTGGGCCGCTATATACTGCCAGCGCGCATTATGCAGCTGCTCAAAACCACCCCTCGCGGTGCTGGCGGTGAAGTCCAGCTGACCGACGCCATGGCCGCACTGCTCAAGGAAACGCCAATGGAAGCCTACCATATGGAAGGCAAATCCTATGACTGCGGCAACAAGCTGGGCTACCTGCAAGCCAACATGGTGTTCGGCCTGCAAAGCCCGCACACAGGCCCTGCGCTGCGTGAGTTTCTCAAACAACAGCTCGACGAGCTGGATCAGGCCTGATCCAACCTGGAAAAAGGGGCAGCGTGCCAAGCACGCTGCCCCTTTTTTTGTTTCTTCGCGGATAGCAGGGGAAAATGAAGAAATCGTAGGATGGGGGAAACCGCCATGGCTGCTTGCGCAACCGGCTCGCACCGGGGTTCAGGGCGGTGCACCCCATCAAGAGGGCATCAGCCAGCACGCACACCCTGGCACCCTGACACCCTGACACCCTGACACCCTGACACCCTGAAGGGTTAGGCGGCGCGCAAGCCTCGCAACAGCCTTTTATTCGGCCTTAATCCCCTCAGACCGATGGACCATAATAGCTCCGGTACCAGTCGACGAACTTGCCGACACCCTCTTCCAGCCCCACCGCAGGACTAAATCCAGTCTGAAGGTACAACGCTTCAGTTGAAGCCCAGGTGCGCGCCACATCGCCTGGTTGCATCGGCATGAAATTCTTGCGGGCCTCCATGCCCAGAGCAAGCTCCAGCGTCTGGATAAAATCCAGCAGCCCCACCGGCTGACCCGCACCTATATTGAAGATGCGATAGGGCGCCGAACTCTGACCGCGACCGCCCCGCTCCGGCGTCCAGCCAGGCTGCGCTGCGGGAATCTGATCCAGTACCTGCACCACCCCCTCAACAATATCATCGATGTAGGTGAAATCTCGGCTCATATCCCCCTGGTTGTAGACATCAATCACCTCGCCTGCACAGATAGCCCGGGCGAACTTGATCGGCGCCATATCCGGACGACCCCAGGGACCGTAGACCGTAAAGAAGCGCAACCCGGTGGCGGGAAGACCATAGAGATGGGAATAGGAATGGGCCAGCAGCTCGCCGGATTTTTTGGTAGCGGCGTACAGCGACACCGGATGATCAACCGCATCCGACTCGACAAAGGGAACCTGGGTATTGAGCCCGTAGACTGAGCTCGACGAGGCATAAACCAGATGTGCCACCTGCTGCGCCCGACAGCCTTCGAGTACGTTCAGCATCCCCGAAAGGTTGGCATCCACATACGCATGGGGATTTTCCAGCGAATAACGCACCCCGGCCTGGGCGGCAAGGTGAATAACCCGATCAAAACGCTGATCCGCAAAGAGCACCGCCATTGCCGTCCTATCCGCCAGATCCACACCAACAAAGCGAAAACCTGCCTCTGGCGTCAGGAGCGCAAGACGCGCTTTCTTCAGCGCAGGGTCATAGTAGTCATTCAGACTATCCAGCCCCATGACTTCGCAGCCCTCAGACAACAGGCGCTGGGCCACATGAAACCCGATAAAACCTGCAACCCCGGTGATGAGTACCTTCATCTGCCAACCCTTGACTCAGCCCATGCGGCAGAAGCGCCCGCGCTCCCGTCCTTGAAGCCGCACTATATCACTAACGCCGCCCTGCCCTTAAGCCCGTTCTCTGGGATAACCTCAGCCATAATGACCTGCACGGCAAGCGCGTCGCAAAATGAGGGATGGCTGAGCCTCTATTCATTGCAGAATGTCATCGGGACGGAGCTAATTTACTAAAGCGTTGGGCCCGAAGAGGCCCAATGCAGATACAAAAAAGGCCACTCAGTTGAGTGGCCTTTTTATTACATGACTCAATTAGATCGAGCCTGCACATCACGGTATTACATCAGTTTGCAGACTTGTCACACCCTCGTCCTGCGCCTTGCACGGCATTAACGCAAGCCGGTAAAAAATCAGGACCCCAAACAGGGCCCTGACGCTAAGGTTTTGGAAGTGGGTCTTTCCAAAGTGCTACAGCACCAAGCGACGGATATCGCTCAGCAGACTGTTCAGATAGGTAAGGAAGCGTCCTGCATCCCCGCCATTAATCGCCCGGTGGTCATAGGACAGACACAGTGGCAGCATCAGGCGTGGCTCAAACTCCTTGCCATTCCAGCGCGGCTCTATGTCGGCCTTGGATACACCCAAGATGCCAACTTCCGGCGCCGGCACTATTGGCGTAAAGCCAGTACCACCAATGCCACCCAGGCTCGAGATGGTAAAGCAGCAGCCCTGCATCTCGTTGGGTTTCAGCTTGCGATCCTTGGCCTTGCCAGCCAGTTCGTTTGCTTCACGGGACAGCTCGTAGATGGACTTCTTGTCCGCATCCTTGATCACCGGCACCATCAGGCCGTTCGGCGTATCCACCGCCAAACCGACGTTGATGTATTTCTTCAGCACTATGTGCTCGCCATCGGCATGCAGTGAGGCGTTGAACTTGGGATTCTCCTTCAGCGCCTGAGCCACAGCCTTGATGATGAATGGCAGCGGCGTGAGCTTAACACCCTCTTTCAGCGCTGCATCCTTCATTTCCTTGCGGAAGGCTTCCAGTTCGGTGATGTCGGACTTGTCGAACTGAGTCACGTGCGGCACATTGAGCCAGCAGCGAGTCATGTTCGCCGCCGTCACCTTGGCAATCTTGCTCATCTTCTGCAGTTCAATCTCGCCAAACTGGCTGAAGTCGATTGCAGGGACGGCTGGAATACCAGAGCCCGTGGCTACACCCGCATTAGCAGCAGGCTTCTCAGCCAGCGCCTTGAGCGATACCTTGACGTAGTTCTGCACGTCTTCCTTGACGACACGACCACGACGACCGCTACCCGTCACCAGCGACAGATCGACCCCGAACTCGCGGGCCAGGGCACGAACAGCCGGGCCTGCGTGCACGGCACGATTCTTCTGTTCCAGTGCCTGATTAACAGCTGTACCCGCTGCCTTGACAGGCGCAGCAGGTGCCGGTGCCGCCGCAGGAGCAGCTGCGGGAGCCGGAGCCGGAGCGGCCGCAGCAACAGGTGCCGCCACAGCAGCACTACCGGCCACTTCCAGCGTAATGATCAGGTCGCCTTCATTGCAGGTGCCACCAGCACTGATGCTAACGGACTTGACGGTACCACCCTTGGGCGCCGGTACTTCCATTGAGGCCTTGTCGGTTTCCACTGCGATCAGGCTGTCGCCCTCGGCAATGACATCACCCACCTTGACCAGCACTTCAACCACGTCAACATCGGTCGCACCGCTGAGATCCGGTACGCGAACCTCTTCGATACCACCGGCAGCAGCCGGAGCTGCCGGAGCTGCCGCAACAGGTGCAGGGGCTGCTGCGGGCGCAGCAGCGACCGGAGCCTGAGGTGCCGGTGCTGCACTGCCTGCAACTTCCAGCGTCAGGATCAGATCACCTTCATTACAGGTGCCGCCGGCGACAATTTTTACTTCCTTGACCGTGCCACCCATCGGGGCCGGCACTTCCATCGACGCCTTGTCGGTTTCGACCGCGATCAGGCTGTCGCCCTCGGCAATCACATCACCGGCCTTGACCAGCACTTCAACCACATCGACATCAGAGGCACCACTGAGATCCGGTACCCTGACTTCTTCAATGCTTGCCGCTGCCGGAGCAGCGGCAGGTGCCGCCGCGGGAGCTGGAGCAGGTGCTGCTGCAGCAGGAGCCGGAGCTGCTGTTGCGGGAGCTTCGGGGGCCGCTGCCGCGCCAGTTTCCAGAATCAGAATCTGGTCACCTTCGTTGCAGGTACCGCCTTCCTTGATAATCACTTCCTTGACTGTACCACCATGGGTAGATGGTACTTCCATCGAGGCCTTGTCGGTCTCAACGGCAATCAGGCTGTCGCCCTCGGCGATAACATCGCCCGCCTTGACCAGTACCTCAACGACATCGACATCCGAGGCGCCACTGAGGTCTGGAACGCTAATTGTGATTGTGCTCACGATAATGTCCTCTACTAATTCTCAACCGTTACGAAGTTCACAGGAGCCTTAAACGGTCCAGGGCGCCGGTTTTTCCGGGTTCAGATTGAACTTCTGCATCGCCTTGGCAACATCGGTTGCAGGCACCTTGCCTTCTTCCTGCAGCGCCTTGAGCGCAGCCAGAACGACGTAGTAACGGTTAACTTCGAAGAACTCACGCAGCTTGGTGCGCGTATCGGAACGGCCGAAACCATCGGTACCCAGCACTTTGTAGCGGTGCGGGATAAATTCACGCAGCTGATCGGCGAACATGCGCATGTAGTCGGTCGAGGCGATAACCGGACCCTGACGGTCCTTCAGACACTCGGTCACGTAAGGCACGCGCGGCTCGTCCGTCGGGTGCATCATGTTCCAGCGATCGACTTCCTGTGCCTCGCGGCGCAGTTCATTGATCGAGGTGGTGCTCCAGACATCGGCTTCAATACCGTACTCTTCACGCAGGATTATCGCGGCTTCACGCACTTCACGCAGGATGGTACCACAGCCCATAAGCTGTACCTTGAGGTCGGCACTTTTGCCTTCTTCAAGCAGGTACATGCCCTTGATGATGGCTTCCTCTGCCCCCACCGGCATTTCCGGATGCGTGTAGTTTTCGTTCATCGTGGTGATGTAGTAGAAGCGGTTTTCCTGCTTCTTGTACATACGCTCCAGGCCGTCCTGCACGATGACGGTTACTTCATAGGCGTAGGTCGGATCGTAGCTGACGCAGTTCGGGATCATCTGCGCCATCAGATGGCTGTGGCCATCCTGGTGCTGCAGGCCTTCGCCGTTCAGGGTGGTACGACCGGAAGTAGCACCGATCAGGAAACCGCGCGCCTGGCTATCGCCGGCCGCCCAGATCAGATCCATGACGCGCTGGAAACCGAACATCGAGTAGAAGATGTAGAACGGCACCATCGGGCAGTTGTTGTTACTGTAGGAGGTGGCACAGGCCAGCCAGGCAGAGAATGCGCCGGCTTCGTTGATACCCTCTTCCAGCACCTGACCGGTCTTGGATTCCTTGTAGAACATGATCTGGTCAGAGTCATGCGGTACATAACGCTGGCCGGCCGAGGTGTAGATACCCAGCTGACGGAACATGCCTTCCATACCAAAGGTACGGGCTTCGTCCGGAACGATCGGCACTATACGGTTGCCAATCTGCTTGTCCTTGACCAGCACGTTCAAGACACGGTTCAGGCCCATCTGGGTCGAGAGCTCACGCTCACCACTGGATTTTAGCTGGCTGGCAAATGCGTCCAGTGCCGGCGTTTCCAGTACGTCAAACTCGGTGCGGCGAGTCGGGTAGAAGCCGCCGAGCTGCTTGCGACGCTCGAACATGTACTTCATTTCCGGCGAATCCGGCGACGGACGGTAGTACGGAACTTCAGACAGCTGCTCATCGGTCAACGGAATGTTGAAACGGTCGCGGAAGTCCTTCAGGTCGTCGACAGCCACTTTTTTGATCGAGTGAGTGTCGTTCTTGGCTTCGCCGGAAGTGCCTGTACCGTAACCCTTGACGGTTTGCGCCAGGATAACAGTAGGCTGACCCTTGTGCTGATAGGCTGCCTGGTAAGCGGCATAAACCTTGTACGGGTCATGTCCGCCACGGTTCAGGTTCATGATGTCCTGATCGGACATGTCCTTCACCATTTCAAGCAGTTCCGGGTATTTGCCGAAGAAATGCTCGCGGGTGTAAGCACCGCCATTGGCCTTGTAGTTCTGCAATTCACCGTCACAGACTTCGTCCATGCGTTTTTGCAGCAGACCCGTCGTGTCTTTCTCCAGCAGCGGATCCCAGTGGCGGCCCCACAGGCACTTGACCACGTTCCAGCCAGCGCCGCGGAAGATACCTTCGAGTTCCTGCACGATCTTGCCATTACCGCGTACAGGCCCATCAAGGCGCTGCAGGTTGCAGTTGATAACGAAGATCAGGTTTTCCAGGTGCTCACGGCCGGCCAGGGAGATGGCGCCCAGGGTTTCCGGTTCATCACACTCACCGTCGCCCAGGAATGCCCAGATCTTGCGGTCGCCGCGATTGATCAGGCTGCGGGCAGACAGGTAGCGCATGACGTGCGCCTGATAGATTGCCTGAATCGGCCCCAGACCCATGGATACGGTCGGGAACTGCCAGAAGTCCGGCATCAGCCAGGGGTGAGGGTAAGAAGACAGGCCATTGCCGTCCACTTCACGACGGAAGTTGTCGAGCTGCTCTTCGGTCAAACGACCTTCAAGATAGGCGCGAGCGTAAATACCGGGGGAAATATGCCCCTGGAAGAACACCATGTCGGCATCCTGCTCGCCTTCGTTACCGCGGAAAAAGTAGTTAAAGCCAATATCGTATAGCGTGGCGGACGACGAGAAGCTCGAGATGTGACCACCCAGGCCTTCCTTGTTGTCGTTGGCGCGCATGACCATCGCCATCGCGTTCCAGCGTATAAAGGAACGGATGCGACGCTCAACAAACAAATCGCCCGGCATCCGACTTTCGTCTTTCGGGGCGATAGTGTTGCGGTATGGGGTCGTAGTGGCACCGGCGCTACCTACGCCGATATCAACGGCCTTGCGCCCCAGTTGTTTAAGAATAAACCGTGCACGATCATCGCCGTCGCTTTTGGCAACTGACTCCAGTGCATCCAACCATTCATGGGTTTCTATCGGATCAATATCTTCAACGAATTCTTGCACTTTGCTTTCTCCACTCATTCTTATTCGAGCAGTCAATCCCACTTAAGCGTTAAGACGGAACAGCCTGTTATTCAGGCTTTCCCGCGCCCTACCATCTTCTCGTTCTTATTATCTTGTAGTATTACTACATAATGGCGCCATTATTATGCACATCTCGGATATTGATGGCAAGAAAACCGTCTTCAGGCTAACTTTTTGTAGTAATAATACCAAACTATAATCCATGCTCCCTCAGCCCTGGCAGGCTTCCTGTGACTACGGACTCCATTGTAAGCCCGCATTACACGTCAAGGTCCCTGTAGTTGCGACATTGCGTCTCAAACATAACATCAAACTCCGGCATTGGCCCGGCGCAGCGCACGTTCCTGGCGGGTATTTTCCCGCTCCCCTTCCAGCAATGCCTCTTCAACATAGGCGATATGATGATGGGCGGCCTTGCGCGCATTGTCCGGCTCACCGGCAAGGATAGCAGTCATCAGCGCTCGGTGCTGGTCATGGATTTTTTCCCGATAGCCCGGCCTGGGATAAATGTTCAGCAGATTGTCGGTGATGTGCTGGCGCAACAGACTGAAGAGCGCCCGCATCATGTGCAACAAAACCATGTTGTGAGTCGCCGCAGCGATGGCAAGATGGAACTCAACATCGGCGTCCACCTCCTTGCTGAACTCCTTGCTAAGGTGAAAACGCTGCAACTCTTCATAGCGCGTCTTGATCTCTTCCCGATCGGCGGCGGTGCTGCGCAGCGCAGCATAGTAAGCCGAAACACCTTCAAGGGCATGACGAAACTCCAGCAAGTCGTACTGCGCCTCCGGATGCGTCTTGAACAGTTCTAGCAGCGGGTCGGAGAAGGAAGCACCCAGATCTTCGCAAACATAGGTACCGCCCCCCTGACGGCTTACCAGCAGACCTCGAGCCGCCATTTTCTGCACCGCTTCGCGCAGCGATGGGCGAGAAACATCGAACTGCTTCGCCAGCTCCCGCTCCGGCAGCAGCTTCTGACCCGGCTTAAGCGTACCTTCGAGAATCATTTCCTCCATCTGCTGCACGATGACATCGGAAATTTTGGGCTGCTTTACCCGCTGATAGGCCACCTTAATCCACTCCCCGCTGCACCAACACCATGATAAAACCCCAATAAAGCCGTTATGTTACGGCGATTATTCACAACGCACCTATAGTTGTAATTTGCCGAATCAGCACAGGCTAGAACAAAAATTGGTAATACCAGTTTTCTACCCTATCAAGTCTCTCTTATCAACACCTCCGCCTAAAGCATACTTAGTAGTGATGAAAAAGTTGACAATCACTGTACATAAAAAATACAGTAACAACACATTCAAGGTAAATTGGTCTTACCAATTATAGAAATACGTTACCCAACTCTATGCAAAAATACCGAATTCCAACAAAAACAATCAGCTTCAGCCCTTACCCTGAACTCGAAGGTCGTTCCCGGCGATTCACAAAAACACCCCCTGTACTCACAACGACGCCCTGGTTCAGCCTGTTACGCGCACCATTAGCTGGAGCCAGGTACTGGTGTTTATCGCAGACTCGCGAGTGCGCTGGCAGCCCGTATAACTGAATTCCGGTACCACTTTTATTTTTCACCCTTCTGAATAATATCCTGCGCGGCCACGCCGCCCAGGCGAGGCTATCGACTGATGAAACCGGCTTACTCCGCATTCCTGCAGGAAGTTGCGGCCTTTATCCCGCAAACGCGACTAATCACAGACCCGCTGCGCACTCTGGCCTATGGCACCGATGCAAGCTTCTATCGTCTCGTGCCCCAGATAGTGGTGCGGGTTGAGTCCGAGCAGGAAGTTATCCGGTTGATACGCCTGGCGGGCGCGCAGCTGATACCCCTCACTTTCAGGGCAGCCGGTACCAGCTTGTCTGGCCAGGCCGTGACCGACTCTGTGCTGGTGCAGCTGGGTGACGGCTGGAGGGGTCATCGACTGCACGATCATGCTCTGGCCATCAGCCTGCAGCCTGGGGTAATCGGCGGCCACGCCAACCGCTATCTGGCGCCCTTTAACAAGAAGATAGGCCCTGACCCTGCATCCATTAACAGCGCCATGATCGGCGGCATCGCCGCCAATAACGCCAGCGGCATGTGCTGCGGCACCGCACAGAACAGCTTCAACACCCTGGCCAGCATGCGCCTGATTCTGGCCGATGGCACATTACTCGACACGGCAAAACCCGAATCCATAACGGCCTTTCGCAAGAGCCACCGGATACTGCTGGAAACCCTCGACGGGCTGGCTCGTCAGACGCGGGAAAACGTAACACTGAGCCAGCGCATTGCGCACAAGTACCGTCTTAAAAATACCACCGGCTACGCACTCAACGCCCTCACCGAGCACCAGGATCCGATCGAAGTTCTGCAGCACCTGATGATCGGCTCCGAAGGCACCCTGGGCTTTATGGCCGAGATCACCTACAACACCGTCGATGATCATCCCCACAAGGCCTCAGCGCTGATTTTCTTTGAACAGCTGCAAAGCTGCTGCGAGGCCGTAGCCCTTTTAAAACCCACGCCCGTAGCTGCGGTGGAACTGATCGACAGGGCCGGCCTGCGCTCTGTCCAGAACAAGCCCGGCATGCCGGGCTTTATAAAGCAGCTACCAGATGGTGCCACCGCCCTGCTGATTGAGACCCGCGCCGCCAACCCTGAGCTGCTGACGCAACAGGTCAGTGCCATTTGCGCTGCCATCGAGCACCTGCCCACACTAGAGCCGGCACGCTTCAGCACTGACACAGCCGAATGCGCGCAGTACTGGGCCATCCGCAAGGGGCTATTCCCAGCTGTAGGCGCGGTACGTGAAACCGGCACGACCGTTATTATCGAGGATGTCGCCTTCCCGGTAGCGCGGCTGGCGGACGCCGTGGCTGACTTGCACCTAATCTTCCAAAAGTGGGACTACCCCGATGCGCTTATTTTCGGCCACGCGCTTGAGGGTAACCTGCACTTTGTCTTCACCCAGGCTTTCGACACCCCTGATGCCCTGAGGCGCTATGAAGGCCTGATGGACGATGTCGCACAGATGGTGGTTGGGCGCTACGACGGCTCGCTCAAGGCGGAGCACGGCACCGGACGCAATATGGCGCCCTACGTGGAGCTCGAATGGGGCAAGGATGCCTATCAGCTGATGTGGCAACTCAAGGAGCTGCTCGACCCGCTCAACATTCTGAACCCTGGCGTGCTGCTGAACCGGGATCCACGAGTCCACCTGGCCAACCTTAAACCTATGCCCGCGGCCGATACGATCATCGATAAATGTATCGAATGCGGTTTCTGCGAGGCAAGCTGCCCGTCCCGGGACCTCACCCTGACGCCGCGCCAGCGCATCGTTATCTGGCGTGAAATTGCACGCCTGGAAGCCAGTAACGAAGACCCCGAGCGCCTTGCCCTCATGCGCGAGGAGTATCGCTACCAGGGAACCGATACCTGTGCAGGCTGCGGCCTCTGCTCCACCAGTTGTCCTGTGGGCATTAATACCGGCGACCTGACCCGCTCTATACGCAGCCGCGACAACGAAAACCAGACTCGCCTCGCCCAGTGGCTGGCCGAACATTACGCTGGCCTCAACCGCACCAGCAAAGCCGCCTTTCGCGTCGCAGATGGCGCCCACGGCCTGGTCGGCGGCAAGGCCATGAAAACTATCACCGGCACCCTGCGCAAGCTTAGTGGCGAGCGCATTCCGCTCTGGACCGATGCCATGCCAAGGCCCGCTGCCAAAATTCACAGCAAGGCCGAAAGGCACAATAGCGACAGACCCAGAGTGGTCTATCTGCCCAGCTGTGCCAGCCGAACCATGGGGCCCGCCAGGAGCAGCGCCGACAGCCGCTCTCTGGCCCAGGTGACTGAAGCCCTGCTGCGCAAAGCCGGCTATGAGGTAATTTATCCACAGGGACTGGAGGGGCAGTGCTGTGGCATGCCGTTTCAGTCCAAGGGCATGTTCGAGGCCGCCGACTTCAAACGCCGCCAAACCGCCGACATGCTGCTCGCCGCCAGCGAGAACGGCGCCCTGCCCGTCTACTCGGACACCAGCCCCTGCAGCCTGCGACTGAAGGAATCACTGGACAGCCGTATCCGCCTGTTCGACAGCGTGGACTTTATCGACCAGTTTCTGCTTCCGCGCCTTGAGTTCAACCCTCGCAGCGAACCCGTTGCTTTGCACGTCACCTGCAGCGCAAGCCGCATGGGGCAGACCGAGGCACTCAAGCGCATCGTCGGCCAGTGCACCAGCAAACTGGTAATACCTGAGAACATAGGCTGCTGCGGCTTTGCCGGCGACAAGGGCTTCACCACCCCCGCACTGAATGCCTCGGCACTGCGCACCCTCAACCAAGCTGTAGAAGGCTGCCAGCAGGGTGTCTCCACCAGTCGTACCTGCGAGATAGGCCTGACGCATCACAGCGGTATTGATTACCACTCGATTGTCTATCTGCTGGATGAGTGCTCCCACGCCAAGGCGCCTGCGGCCCAAGAGACAACTCCGTCTATTCAACAGGCTTGATTCAGGCAAAACAGGGACAGTACCATGTCGCACTCAGGCTACAATCTGTAGCCCGGGTACGGCGTGCCTAGCACGCCTGTCGGACTTGGCCGATCGTAGCGAGGGAAAGTCCGTTTTGAGGCAGTTTTTGAGCTCTTTTGAGGCAAATAGTGGTTCTATTTAACGAAAAAGAGGACGAAAAATGACCAAAATCGGCTTTTCCGCAGTAGATCAGTGGTAAGTCCGACAGGCTGCTAGATCGCGTTTACTGCACCGCCTGATGCGATGCCGCCTGCCCCCATACCGAAGCGACCTGCGTCGACCGGTGCCACCGCCTTTTACTCCACAGGGAAAAATATCAATGGACGACGCTTCTCTCCTGCTGCTGGAACGTATTTTCCAGGTCGTCTTCCCGCTTGTCGCCATAGTCACCGTGGGCTATTTCTATGCCCGGCGCATTCACACCGACATGTCGGTGGCCAACCGAGTCAATATGGATGTGTTCACGCCCGCCCTTATTCTGTCCGTTATGGCGGACCAGTCCTTTGATCTGGCGCTCTACCAGCCCCTGGCAATCGCAGCTGTCTGCGTGGTCATTGGCTCCGGACTCCTCCTGGCACCCTTTTGCCGCCTGATCGGCATTCATCCCAAGACATTTCTCCCTCCCATGATGTTCAACAACAGCGGTAATCTCGGAATTCCACTGGCCGTGCTGGCCTTTGGGGACTACGCACTGCCCGCAGCCGTGGTACTTTTTCTGGTTGAAAACACGCTGCACTTCACCCTCGGCATGTACATGCTCAACCCACGCACGCATCCGCTATCGATGCTGCGCATCCCCATGATCCTCGCCGCCATTGCGGGCCTGGTAATTAGCAGCACCGGTTGGGTGCTTCCTGTCTATATCAAAACCTTTATCGACATGCTGGGGCAAATCGCCATCCCACTGATGCTGTTTTCCCTCGGCGTGCGCATGCTGAGTATTGATTTGTCGAATTCGCGCATCGGTGTCATAGGCGCAATCCTGTGTCCGCTCAGTGGTATTCTGATGGCACTGGCAACTCAGCAGGTCATGCAACTGGATGAAACCCAGTTTCGCTATCTGATTTTGTTCGGCGCCCTGCCCCCGGCACTGCTGAACTACCTGGTGGCCGAACGCTATAACCAGGAACCGCAACAGGTCGCCTCCATTGTCCTGTTGAGCAATATTGCCAGCCTGGTGATTATCCCGCTGACACTGGCCTTTATTCTGTAAAGCCCGCGCATGCTGTCGGGCCAGACTTCAACCCCTTCACACCCGCATGCTCGCGGGATACATAAATCTCTGTATATAAAAACGGCAGCCCTAAGGCTGCCGTTTCTTTTGAAAGGCGAAAAGCGCTACTTGGCAGGCGCCGACGTCACGCTGATTAATTCGCGGTTTTTCTCCACCGTTGATGCGCCTATCCCTTTTACCGCACTGAGCTCATCAATGCTGCCAAAGGGACCATTGCTTTCGCGGTAGTCCACTATCGCTTTTGCCTTCGCAGGCCCGACACCAATCATCACACTGGACAGCTGATCGGCGCTCGCCGTATTGATATCAAGGGATTCGGCCTGTACTGCAAAGGCCGGCAGCAGTGCAAGACAGAGAGTCAGCACCAGAGCTTGCAGATGTTCACGCAAAGTATGAGTGTTCATATGAACCTCCTTGTTATTTATTTAACAGCCAACCTACCTGTTAGGCTGTTAAATAGGGATAGCATAGAGGTCAAATTTGCGCCACTTAGCCGCGGATCTGAGCCAGCTCCTGCTGGATGTTTGCAAGTACCGCCAGCGGGTCTGCCGCCTGGGTAATAGGTCGCCCAATAACAAGATAATCACTACCCGCCTGTACTGCCTGACCCGGCGTCATGATTCGGCGCTGATCACCAGCCTCCGCATTGGCCGGCCTTATACCCGGGGTTACCAGTTTGAAGTCGGCACCGATCAGGCTCCGCAGCGGTGCCACTTCCTGGGCCGAACAGACCACGCCATCCAAACCACTGCGCTCGGTGAGCAGCGCCAGTCGCTTTACCTGTTCCAGTGGTTCGACATCGATACCAATATCGCAGAGATCCTGCCGCTCCATGCTGGTCAGCACGGTAACGGCAATCAGCAAGGTCTTGCTGCCGGCAACGCGGTCAATTTCATTGCGCGCAGCTTCCATCATGCGGCGCCCGCCGGATGCATGAACGTTCACCATCCAGACGCCAAGCTCGGCCGCCGCACGCACCGCCTTGGCGGTGGTATTGGGTATATCGTGAAACTTGAGGTCGAGAAACACATCAAAACCACGGCTTTGCAGTGTTTCCACAATCGCCGGCCCGCTACGTGTAAATAGCTCTTTACCCACCTTAAGCCGACACTGCGCCGGATCGAGTCGTTGCGCCATTGCGACGGCCTGGGCCTGATCGGGATAATCCAGCGCGACCAGTACCTGTTTTGAATCCATTGCCATGAAACCCTCGTGTTAGCTTTCACTCTGCCATCAGGCTGGTATGCAGCGGCCATAGAGTGCCGCGCGGCGCCTATTATACAGCCAAAAGTGCAGTTTGCAGGCCCCATTGTACACAAACAGATGCGCGTCTCGGAACGAGCACACAAGCGTCAATACAGGCGACCAACAGAGAGAATATCAAACAGGGAGGGAATAGCAGAGGCGAGCCAAAAGCACTGCAGAGACAAACACAGGCGATTCAAGTCGCCTGTGTTTGGTTCTGCCCTATAGAGCCATCAAACGCTGTCTTTGGCCACGAGGGTACGCTGCTGTTCCAGGTCATGCTGTGCCACCGCCAGGCGCTTGCGAGCCGAGCGCAGCCGGGTTTTGAGACCCAGCACAGCAACACTGCTAAGCAATACCCCGAGAATGCCGCCGCAAACAAAGGCAGCAATCAGCCAGAGCGACAGACTGGCCTGGGGCAACTGCACCAGGATCAGGTCAATCGAAACCTTGTCGGTATTATGGATAGTGAAGAGTATCCCGACGAACAGGATAACGAGACACAAAACAACGAGTAATAGCGTTTTCAACCAGCGCACTGGATCAAGCCTCCAACAGACAGAGTAGACAAACTCTAGTATTCAGACAGACTGTCATTAACTTGCTCCCGCAGTTCCTTGCCAGGTTTGAAATGTGGCACATGCTTGGCCGTCAATGGCACCGACTCACCGGTCTTGGGATTACGTCCCACCCGTGGTGCGCGGTAGTGTAACGAAAAACTGCCAAAGCCGCGAATCTCGATCCTGTCACCATGCGCCAGCGCCTCGGTCATATGATCCAGCATCGTTTTGACGGCAAGCTCGACGTCCTTTACAGATAGCTGATTATGACGATCTATCAGTCGTTCAATCAACTCTGACTTGGTCATGACAACTCTCCCTAAAGATTCAGGCTATTTGGCAAGCCTTCATTCCACTGGCGCTTTGCCGCCATACACCGGTGATACAAACAGGGAGAGCCAAGCTCTCCCTGCAGATCAACTATCCGACTTGTTCATTTGTGCCTTGATCAGGTCACCAATGGTCATCGGGCCGGCGGATACCACCGGTTGCTCCTGAACCGCCTTGAGTGCCTGTTGATCGACCTTGGCATCACGTTTTTTCTGCGACAACTGGATGCTGCGGTTACGCCTATCCACATTGATAACAGAGGCTTCCACCTTGTCACCCAGCTTGAAATGGGCCGTGCCATGTTCAGCCGACACCTCGGAGGAGCGCAACACACCAGTGATACCGTCTGCCAGCTGCAGGCTAACCTGCCTGGCATCAACCTCAGTCACAGTTCCGGTCACAAGCGCGCCCTTGCCGAACTGCGCTGCAAAGTCCCCAAACGGATCCCCTGCCAGCTGCTTGACGCCCAGCGCAATGCGTTCGCGCTCGGTATCGATCGACAAGAGCACTGCGGTCAGATCGTCACCCTTGCTGAGGGTTTTGGCGACCTGCTCGCCCGGCAGATCCCAGGACAGGTCGGACAGATGCACCAGGCCATCAATACCACCATCCAGGCCGATAAAGACGCCAAAATCGGTAATGGAGCGAATTTTGCCGCTCAGGGTATCGCCCTTGCTGTAACGACTGGAAAAGGCCTGCCATGGGTTGTCGCGGCACTGTTTCATGCCCAGTGAGATACGGCGTCGCTCGGTGTCAATATCAAGCACCATGACTTCGATTTCATCGCCCACCTGCACCACCTTGGAGGGATGCACGTTCTTGTTCGTCCAGTCCATTTCGGACACATGCACCAGACCTTCAACGCCCGCCTCGATCTCCGCAAAGCAGCCGTAATCGGCGACATTGGTGACCCGGGCGCTCGAACGACTACCAACCGCATGGCCATCCATCAGCGTCAGCCAGGGATCCTGACTCAGCTGCTTCAGCCCCAGGGATACACGATTGCGTTCAGTATCAAATCGCAGCACCTTGACGTCGATTTCATCGCCGACCTGCAGCACTTCGCTCGGATGCTTCACCCGTTTCCAGGCGATATCGGTAATGTGCAGCAGCCCATCCAGACCTCCCAGGTCTATAAAGGCGCCGTAGTCGGTCAGGTTCTTGACGATACCCTTGATAACAACGCCTTCCTTGAGCTGCGACAGCAACTTGTCGCGTTCCTCATTGTAGGAGGCCTGTAGTACCGCACGACGGGATACCACTATGTTGTTGCGCTTGGCATCAAGTTTCACCAGCTTGAATTCAAGCTCCACACCTTCAAGGTGGGCCGTATCGCGAATGGGACGAATATCGACCAGCGAGCCCGGCAGAAAGGCCTGCACAGCGTCCAGATCCACGGTAAAACCACCGCGTACCTTGCCGACGATCATGCCTTTGACAACCTCGTCGTTCTCGAACGCCTGCTCCAGCAAATTCCAGCTTTCGGCACGTTTGGCCTTCTCGCGGGACAGCATGGTGGCGCCAAAGCCGTCTTCAACCGCTTCAAGTGACACCTGCACGGTATCGCCTACAGCAATGTCCAACTCACCCTGCTCATTGAAAAACTGCTCTCGGGGAATAAAGCCTTCAGACTTGAGGCCCGCATGCACCATGACAAAGTCATTTTCGATCGCGACTACTGTTCCCGTGACGATGGAGCCAGGCGCCATCTTCAGGTCTTTGAGGCTTTCCTCAAAAAGTTCGGCAAAACTTTCGCTCATTACCGCCCCATCCTCACAAAACAGAAGCTTACCAAGTCAAACCCTTATGTCTGGCCTGATCCATAACCACCTTCAAAACCTCATCGATACTCATCTGGGTTGAGTCCAGAATCACCGCGTCGGTCGCGGGTTTCAGCGGCGCCACTGCGCGGTTCATATCGCGGTCGTCACGTGCTTGAATATCAACCAATATCGTTTCAAGGCTAGCACCGAGACCCTTATTTATCAACTGGTTATAACGACGCCGTGCACGCTCTTGCGCACTGGCATCCAGATAAATTTTCAACTCAGCCGCGGGAAACACCACAGTACCCATGTCCCGCCCATCTGCAATCAGCCCTGGAGCCTCGCGAAAGGCCCGCTGGCGCTCTAGCAAAGCCTCGCGCACAGGCCCGCTGGCTGCCACCCGAGATGCATCGGCGCCAGCCTCTTCGGTACGAATCTGCAGGGTCACTTCTTCGCCTTCAAGCAGCACCTGCACCTCAGACTCTTCACCGCGTGGCACAAACTTCACATCCAGATGCGCCGCCAGTACGACCAGCGCCTCTTCGTCGTCCAGCGCAACGCCATGGTGCCTGGCTGCCAGCGCCGTCAATCGATACAGGGCACCACTGTCCAACAGATGCCACCCCAGCTGGCGTGCCAGCAGGCGGCAGATGGTTCCCTTGCCGGAACCACTGGGACCGTCGATGCTGATTACCGGCACCCTCAATTGTTTCGAGACCATCAGTCCCTCTCCTTACCTATTCTGAACCCCGCCTGACAGGCGAGGGCAACAAATTCGGGGAACGCAGCCTCAAGACGGGCACATTCCGTAATATGAACTTCTTCGCCGGCACGCAGCGAAAGGACCGAAAAAGCCAGAGCTACACGGTAATCGCCCCCAGCATTCAGATCACCACCACCGATGGGGCCGCCCCGGACACAAACACTGCCACTACCCACCAGAGCTTCAACCCCCAGCTCAACCAGCCCCACCGCCACGGCCTGCAGCAATGTATCCAGCCCGTAACGCAACTCACCAATATCCCGAATCCAGGTAGTGCCGTCTGCACAGGCAGCCGCCGCCATCAGCAGTGGCAGCTCGTCACTGGCACGGGCGAGCAGCACACCCGGCACTTCGATGGCCTTTAACGGGCGATAGCGTACGCGAATATCCGCAACCAGCTCACCGCTCACCTCAGTGGCATTGACGAATTCAATATCTGCCCCCATCAGGCGCAGTATCTCGATCAGGCCAATGCGAGTCGGATTAATACCCACATGCTCTAGCAGCAATTCCGAGCCCGGCGATATAGCCGCGCCAACGATAAAGAATGCCGCCAGGGACATATCGCCCGGCACATCAATGCGGGCCGCCTGTAACTGACCACCCGCCTGCAGCGCCACCTGTCCCACTGTGCGATCCAGCGTCCAGCCCAGCCCCTGCAACATGCGTTCGGTATGATCGCGGGACGGAGTCGGCTCGATCACCGCCGTGGTTCCGCTGGCGTAGAGCCCTGCCAGTAACAGCGCCGACTTAACCTGGGCACTAGGCAACGGCAACTGCTGCGCAATCCCCTGCAGCGACTGGCCGCCATGAATCCGCAACGGTGGCAGACCCGCCTCTGCGGTGTCTATCTGTGCGCCCATCCGGCGCAATGGCCGCACCAACTGCTCCATAGGCCAACTCGACAGCGAAGCGTCGCCCGTCAGTTCGGTATCAAAACTCTGGCCCGCAAGCACACCGCACAACAGCCGCATCGACATGGCTGAGCGCCCAAGATAGAGCGGGCCTGGCGGCGGTTGCAGGCCTTGCAGACCAACGCCGTAGATCTTCACGGCCCCCTGGTGCGGGCCCTCAATCACCACCCCCATATCGCGAAATGCCTGCAGCGTGGCGAGACTGTCTTCGTTTTCAAGAAAACCCTCTATGTGCGTAACCCCCGTCGCCAGAGATCCCAGCATGATGGCACGATGCGAAATCGACTTGTCACCCGGCACTCGTACCTGCCCTGCCAGCGCCCCACCCTGCTGCGCCCGATAAGTTACCGCGCCACTGTGTTGATTCTGTGAATAGGCGGAGCTGGACAGTATGCGAGTGAAATGATCCCGCGATGCCTTGGCGCGGGTAAAAATACCCAGCATCGCCTGGCTATCGGCGGACCTGATCGCCTGGCGCAGTTTTTCAACACCGGCACTAAAGCGATCCAGCTGTTCCAGTATCGCATCACCATTGGTCAGGCAGATGTCATGCCACATGGTGGGGTCTGAGGCGGCGATACGGGTAAAATCCCGAAAGCCACCGGCGGCATAGCGAAAGATATCGGTATTGGCCGCTTCTGCGGCCAGGGTGTCGACCAGGGAGAACGCCAGCAGGTGTGGCAGATGACTGGTCGCTGCCAGCACCTGATCATGACGCGCCACATCCATCTGCAGCACTTCGGCCCCGACAGCCTGCCACATGCGGGCAATCACCAAAGTCGCTTCAGCGGAGGACGCAGTCGTTGGCGTGAGGATAACCTTGTGACGCTCGAACAGATGCGCATCGGCCGCCGCCACACCGCTCTTTTCAGAACCGGCAATCGGGTGACCCGGCACAAAGGTGGCGGGCAAACTGCCGAATACCGCCTCGGCCGCCGCCACCACATTACCCTTGGTACTGCCAACATCGGTCAGCAGGGTTCGCGGGCGCAGCACCGAACTGATTTCTGCCAGCACCGCATCGGTCGCCTTGACCGGTACCGCCAGCACCACCAAGTCGGCGGCGGCAACGGCCTGGCGCAAATCATGCGCCGCCTCGTCAATTACGCCCAGCGCAAGCCCCGCCTCAAGCTCAGCGGGGTTACGGTCGTAGCCGACCACGCGACTACAGTAACGTCGATGCTTCAGGGCTTTGGCCAGGGAACCGCCGATCAGCCCCAGGCCAACAACCAGCACGTTATCGATGCTAAATTTCACGCCGACAAAACCTCTTCGAGCACCTGTAGACAACGCAGATTCTGCGCCTGGAGCCCTATGCTAATGCGCAGATGATCCGGCATCTGATAGTTGGCCACAGGCCGCACTATGACTCCGCGCTGCAGCAACTGCTGATAAACCGGTCCCGCCGGGCGCCCCAGTCCGACACAAACAAAGTTGCCGGCCGATGGAATCACCGCCAGCCCCAGGCGTTCCAGCCCCTCCACCAGCTGCCGCATGCCAGTACGGTTGCATTCCAGCGTGCGTATCAGATAGTCAGAATCCTGCAGTACGGCTTCGGCCGCGGCCAGCGCTGGCCCCGAAACGTTGAACGGCTGGCGCACCCGGTTCAGCAGATCCGTAATTTCACAATTGGCGGCGGCAAAACCGACCCGCAGCCCCGCCAACCCCCAGGCCTTGGAGAAGGTTCGGGTCACTATCAGGTTCGGATAACGTGCCAGCAACTCAAGGCCATCAGGGAATTCGGGATCTTCACTGTATTCGGTATAGGCCTCATCGAGCACCAGCACCACGGACGCCGGCAGCGCATCCATAAAGGCACAGAGCTGCGCCTGACTGAGCCAGGTGCCGGTAGGATTGTTGGGGTTGGCGATGAACACCAGACGGGTACGTTCGGTTACGGCCGCCAGCATGGCGTCCAGATCATGCCCCCAGTCCTGCGCCTCGGTTACTACTGCCGTGGCGCTGCTGGCCTGGGTGATGATCGGATAGACCAAAAACGCATACTGGGAATAAATCACCTCATCGCCCGGGCGCAGAAAAGTGCGGGCAATCAGCTCCAGCACATCATTGGAACCATTGCCCAGGGTAATGCAGTCAGGACCAAGGCCATAGTGCTGCTGTAGCGCCTGTTTCAGACGGTAGCCGCTGGCATCGGGATAAAGGTGCAACTCGGTCAGCGCGTGCTGCGCCGCGGCCAGCGCCACCGGGCTTGGGCCCAGGGGGTTTTCATTGCTGGCCAGTTTGATGATGTCGCTCAGACCCAGCTCGCGCTCGAGTTCCTGTGCCGGCTTGCCAGGGACGTACGGCTGCAGCCCCTGCACACCCGGGGTGGCCCGGGCAATAAAATCACAACCCATATTGCGACTCCTGCGATGACGGTTACAGCACCGCCTGCGGGTAAAATCCGAGGAATCTTGTGATTCCTGCAATGACGTTAAAGCGCCGCCCACGGGCACAGTCCGCGGAATCTTGTGATTCCTGCAATGACGCTAATGCACCGCCGGCGAGTAAGACCCGAGGAACCTTGTGACACCTGCGAGGATGCTAAAGCACCGCCTGCGGATAAGATCCAAGGACTTTCAGCTCAAGCGACTCCGCCTCCAGATCCTTGAACAGCGCCTGCACAGGCGCATCGGATACATGGCCTTCGAAATCAATATAGAACACCGTATTCCAGGGCCCTGACAGGGTACGGGTTTCGATCCGCGTCAGACTGATGCCACGCAGGCGAAACGGCGCCAGCAGATCATAGAGCGCGCCGGGTTTGTCGTGGGCAGATACAAGAATGGATGTTTTATCATGACCACTGGGACCAACGTCCTGGCAACCGAGAATCAGGAAGCGACTGCTGCTTTCGGCCTGATCCTCAATATTGCGCACCGCAACCTGCAGCGGATACAGTTCGATGGCCAGCTCACTGCCAATGGCGGCAGCCAGACCGACATCGGTCTCGACCGAAGCCTGGCGGGCGGCGTCCACATTGGTCGCCACAGCAACCCGTTCCACCGAAGGATAGTGTGCATCCAGCCAGCTACGGCACTGGGACAGTGCAGTCTGGGTGGCATAGATACGGGTGACGGCATTGCGATCGATACTGGGACCTACCAGCAGGTGATGATGGATATTCAGCTCCACCTCACCGACGATCGACAACTGAAAGCGCGAAAACAGGTGCAGCGTATGATTGACCATGCCCTCACTGGTGTTTTCGATCGGCACAACGCCATAGTGCGCGGTCCCTGCTTCCACCTCGCGAAAGACCTCATCCAGCGACGCCAGAGGGGCAGTAATCGCCGACAGGCCGAAGTGCTTCACCGCCGCCTGCTGGGTAAAGGTACCCTCGGGTCCCAGAAAAGCGATTCGCATGGGCTGCTCCAGCGCCAGGCAGACTGACATCACCTCACGAAACAAGCGTGCGACATCCCGCTCAGGCAAAGGCCCTGTGTTGCGCTCCATCACCCGGCGCAGCACCTGAGCTTCGCGCTCAGGCCTGTAGAACACCGCATCGCGGCTGCCCTGATACTTCTGCTTCACCTCGGCTACCTTCTGAGCACAGGCCGCACGCTGGTTAAGCAGCGTTTGAAGCTGCTGATCGATCTGATCGATCTGATCACGCAGAACCTGCAGTTCCGTTTCCTGGTCACTCATGGCTATGCCACTCTCATATCTGACTTAAGCGTGCTGCTGCGCGAATGTCTGCATGAACTCAATCAAGGCATCCACAGCGGCTTCCGGCACCGCGTTGTAAAGACTCGCCCGCATTCCACCCACTGAACGGTGCCCCTGCAGGTTAAGCAGCCCCGCAGCTTCAGCCTGTTCAAGGAAAACGCCATCCAGCCCGGCATCCGCCAGGGTGAAGGGCACGTTCATCCAGGAACGGCAGTCCGGTGCTATGGGGTTGGCGTAAAAGCTGCTGCTATCTATATATTCATAGAGTTTGGCCGCTTTGCGACGGTTCACCTCTTCGATAGCCGCCACACCACCCTGGCGCTTAAGCCACTTGAACACCAGCCCCGCCAGATACCAGCCGAAGGTCGGCGGCGTGTTGTTCATGGAGTCCGCACCGGCATGCACCTGATAATCGAACATGGCGGGCGTTGATGCCGCCGCCTTGCCGAGCAGGTCTTCGCGCACGATCACCACGGTCAGACCCGCAGGACCTATGTTTTTCTGCGCACCGGCATAGATGAGGCCGAAACGGCTGACATCAATTTCCCGGGACAGAATGCTGGAAGACATGTCCGCCACCAGCGGCACCGATCCGGTGTCCGGAATATAGTTGTACTCGACACCACCGATGGTTTCATTCGGTGTGTAGTGTACATAGGCAGCATTGGGATCCAGCTCAAGCTCGTCCTGGGTCGGCACGCGCGTGAACTGCTCGGATTCGGTGCTGCCGGCAATACGCACATAGCCATAGCGCCGGGCTTCAGCAATGCCTTTCTTGGACCAGATACCGGTATTGATATAATCGGCGCTGGTCTTGTCGCCCAGCAGGTTCAGCGGCACCATGGCAAACTGACTGGTGGCGCCGCCCTGCAGGAAGAGCACTTTGTAGTTGTCCGGAATAGACATCAGGTCGCGCAGATCCTGCTCGGCCTGCTCGGCGACCGACACAAAAGCGTCGCTGCGATGGCTCATTTCCATGATCGACAGCCCCTGGCCATGCCAGTCGAGCATTTCATCACGGGCCTGTTCCAGGACTTCTGCCGGCAACGCCGCTGGGCCAGCACTGAAATTGTATTTGCGACTCATGTTCTCGCTCACACTCGATCCAAGGTTACAGATAATAAGACGGCGGCCCCTAAGGGCCGCCGCGGGATTACGCCTCGGTATCAGGCGCAGGGTCCTGCTCTGGTGCATCGCTGCCCTGATCAGCGACCACGACTGTGGATTCACCATCAATCGCCTCGCCATCAAGGTCCTCACTGCCTTCTGGCAGTTCGACCTCTTCCGGCTCTTCGATACGGGCCAGACCCACCAGGGTTTCATCTTCGGCTACCCGAATCAGCATCACGCCCTGGGTGTTTCGGCTCAGCTCCGAGATCTCTTCGGTACGGGTGCGAACCATGGTGCCGCGATTACTTATTAGCATCACGTCATCGCCGGTAAACACCTGCACAGCACCGGCCAGTTCACCGTTGCGATCGGTACACTGCATCGCAATCACACCCTGGCCACCACGCCCCTTGCGGGGGAAGTCTTCCATGGCAGTACGCTTGCCAAAGCCCCGGGCCGACGCTGTCAGCACCTTGCCTTCAGGCTGCGGAATGATCAAGGAAATCACCGAGGTGCCCGATTGCATGCGCACACCGCGCACACCGCGCGCCAAGCGACCCATGGCGCGAACGGCATCTTCCTCGAAACGCATCGCCTTGCCGGCGCTGGTCACGAGAAGAATGTCGTCTTCACCGGTGGTGATGGCAGCACCGATAAGGGTGTCGCCCTCATCCAGCCCCAGCGCAATCAGGCCACTGGTACGCGGACGGGAGAAACTGTTGAGCGGTGTTTTCTTCACGGTACCGTTGGCGGTCGCCATAAAGACAAAACGGTCTTCGCGGTATTCATTCACCGGCAGGATGGTGGTGATACGTTCACCCTCTTCCAGCGGAAGAATATTCACGATCGGGCGACCGCGGGCAGCGCGACTGGCCTGCGGAATTTCAAACACCCGCAACCAGTACACCTTGCCACGGCTGGTGAAGCACAGAATGGTATCGTGGGTACTGGCGATCAGCAGATGCTCGATGAAGTCTTCATCTTTCATCGTCGTCGCCGACTTGCCACGGCCACCACGGCGCTGCGCCTGATAGTCCGTCAGCGGCTGAGTCTTGGCATAACCGCCGTGGGAAATGGTCACGACCATGTCTTCGACGGTAATCAGATCCGCTACCGTCAGGTCACGGCGCGATGCCGTAATCTCGGTGCGACGCTCATCGCCATACTCTTCCAGCACGGCTTCCAGCTCTTCGCGGATGACTTCCATCAGACGGGTGTGGGATCCGAGAATCTCCAGCAACTCGGCAATGCGTTCCAGCAGCTCACGGTATTCACCGATCAGCTTCTCATGCTCCAGCCCGGTCAGGCGGTGCAAACGCAGATCAAGTATCGCCTGTGCCTGAACCGGCGACAGGTGATAGCGCCCTTCACGCAGACCAAACTGCGGCTCGAGATCCTCCGGACGGCAGGCATCTTCGCCGGCACGCTCGAGCATTTCCAGCACGTTGCCAGGCTCCCATGCCATGGCGACAAGACCTTCTTTCGCCTCGGCCGGTGTCGGCGAGCGTTTGATCAGCTCAATAACCGGGTCAATATTGGCCAGCGCAACCGCCAGCCCCTCAAGGATATGACCGCGCTCACGCGCCTTGCGCAGCAGGTACACCGTACGACGGGTGACGACTTCGCGCCTGTGGCGAACGAAGTTTTCGATCAGTGACTTGAGATCCAGAATCTTCGGCTGATTATCCACCAGGGCAACAACGTTGATACCAAAGACGCTTTCCATCTGCGTCTGTGAAAACAGGTTGTTGACCACGACCTCAGGCACTTCACCGCGACGCAATTCGATCACGATGCGCATGCCGTCCTTGTCGGACTCGTCCCGCAGCTCGGAAATGCCTTCGAGGCGTTTTTCCTTCACCAGGTCGGCGATCTTTTCGATCAGTCGAGCCTTGTTCAGCTGATACGGGATTTCGGTGACGATAATCGTCGAACGGTGGGTCTTGGGATCTTCTTCCACATGGTGTTTGGCACGCACATAGATGCGACCGCGACCCGTGCGATAGGCTTCCAGAATACCCGCACGACCATTGATGATACCGCCGGTCGGAAAGTCCGGCCCGGGGATATATTCCATCAAGTCATCAACCGTCAGACTGCTGTCATCGATCAGTGCGATACAGCCACGCACGACCTCGGACAGGTTGTGCGGCGGTATATTGGTCGCCATGCCCACTGCGATACCGGATGAACCGTTTATCAGCAGATTGGGCACACGGGTCGGCAGTACGTCAGGAATCTGTTCCGTGCCGTCATAGTTGGGCACGAAATCGACGGTTTCCTTGTCGAGATCCGCCAGCAGATCATGGGAGATCTTGGCCATGCGGATTTCGGTGTAACGCATGGCTGCCGCGGAGTCACCATCGACGGAGCCGAAGTTGCCCTGGCCGTCGACCAGCGGATAGCGCATGGAAAAACTCTGCGCCATTCGCACTATAGTGTCGTACACGGCACTGTCGCCGTGGGGGTGGTATTTACCGATCACGTCACCAACGACACGAGCGGACTTTTTATATGGTTTGTTCCAGTCATTGTTCAGTTCGCTCATCGCGAACAGAACTCTGCGATGCACAGGCTTGAGGCCGTCGCGCACGTCTGGCAACGCCCGACCGACAATCACGCTCATGGCATAATCCAGGTACGACTGTTTCAGCTCGTCCTCGATATTGACTGGCAGAATCTCTTTGGCTAGATCACCCATTCGTCTCAGCTTTCCTTAGATCCGGTCTGCTCGATAGGGCCGGTATTCCGGCGTTTTTAACCGGGCGAGTATACCACAAAGCAACACAAAGATTCCCTTTAAAAGAAGGCGTTGCGTCAGACCCCGTTGACAGCAGCCGGGCCCGACCTGTATTCACTTCAAGCCCGATGCTAGAATGATCGCCATCCTTTTACTGCCAGCGAAAACAGCCCCCATGACCGATTCGCACAACCGCAACGTCGATCCGGACGAGATTGCCAAATTCGAAGAACTGGCGAGTCGCTGGTGGGACCGAAACAGCGAGTTCAAGCCGCTGCACGATATCAACCCGCTGCGCGTGGGCTATATAGACCGCATCGCGCCCCTGGCTGGCAAGCGCGTGCTGGATGTAGGCTGTGGCGGCGGCATACTGTCAGAATCCATGGCACAGCGCGGCGCCGAGGTTTCGGGCATCGACATGGGCGAGGCGCCTCTAAAGGTCGCCAAACTGCACGGCCTGGAAAGCGGCATCATGATCAACTACCGCCAGATCACCGTAGAGCAACTGGCCGACGAAGCCCCCGAGAGCTTTGATGTCATCACCTGCCTGGAAATGCTGGAGCACGTGCCGGACCCCGCATCCATTATCAATGCCTGCGCCCGCCTGACCCGCCCCGGCGGCAAGCTGTTCTTCTCGACACTGAACAAGAATCCAAAAAGCTACCTGTTCGCCATCCTCGGTGCCGAGCACCTGCTCAAGCTGGTTCCCAAGGGCACCCATGATTTCAACAAGTTCATCCGCCCATCCGAACTTGGACGCTGGATTCGCGAAGCCGGCCTGCGCCTGGATGATGCCACCGGCATGACTTACAACCCGCTGACCAAGGTGTACAGACTGGATCCCAATGATGTGGACGTGAACTACATCATGGCCGCGAGCAAGCCTGAATAATATGCCCCAGCCAGACACCCCACTGCAGGCGGTACTGTTCGACCTGGACGGCACCCTGCTCGACACAGCACCGGATTTCATCTGGGTGATTAACCGCCTGCTGGCAGAAGAACAACATAGCGCGCTGGATTTCGCGGCGCTGCGACAGCAGGTATCCAACGGCGCCACCGCCATGGTTTGCACTGCCTTCAACCTGCCTGAACAGCACCCCCGGGTCACGCCACTGCGCCAGCGCTTTCTGGATATATACCTTGAGCATCTGGCCATCAAGACCGAGCCTTTCGCGGGCATTATGCCCTTGCTCAACTGGCTTGAGCATTGCGCCATACCCTGGGGCATTGTTACCAACAAGCCGGAACTCTACACCCACAAGCTGCTGCAACGGCTCGATCTGCACCACCGGGCCGGCAGCATTATTTGCCCCGAACAGGTACAGCAACGCAAGCCGCATCCGGAGTCTATCTGGCTGGCCTGCAAGGAGCTTGATTGCACCCCGGAGAACAGCGTCTATATCGGCGATCACATCCGCGACATAGACGCAGGGCGCCGAGCAGGACTCACCACCATCGCGGCACTCTACGGCTACATTGGGCCTGACGAGAACCCGTGTGACTGGCACAGTGATCACAACGTCGATCACGCCGATGCAATCAAACCCCTGCTACAATCCCTTTATCGCCTGAGTTGAACCCGGCCGCCGGCCCACGAAGGAAGTTTCATGTTCGAATACAAAGCTCCGGAAAACCTGCTGCAAGATCGCATCATCCTCGTCACTGGCGCAGGTGCAGGTATTGGCCGCGCCGCCGCCCTCGCCTATGCAGCCCAGGGCGCGACCGTTGTGCTGGTTGGGCGCACACTGGAAAAGCTGGAGCAGGTGTACGACGAAATAGAAGCCGCCGGCCACCCTCAGCCTGCCATAGTGCCCCTAAATCTCGAAAGCGCGAACGAACACGAGTACCAGGAACTGGCCAACACCCTGGAGCAGGAGTTCGGTCACCTGGACGGGCTGCTGCACAACGCCAGCCTGCTGGGCCTGCGCACGCCCATAGAGTCCTATGACCCGGTGGTGTGGAACCAGGTCATGCAGGTAAACGTCAATGCAGGCTTTATGCTGACCCAGGCACTGATACCCCTGCTCAAGGAAAGCCAGGATAGCTCCATCGTTTTCACAACTTCCAGCGTTGGCCGTACCGGCAAGGCTTACTGGGGCGCCTACGGCGTATCAAAGTTTGCCACCGAAGGACTGGCGCAGATTCTGGCGCAGGAACTGGAAAACACCAGCAACACCCGCGTTAACTGCATCAACCCAGGCGCCACCCGCACCCAGATGCGCGCCAGCGCCTACCCCGCCGAAAACCCAGACACCAACCCCACGCCTGAGCAGATCATGCCGCTGTATCTGTACCTGATGGGACCGGACAGCAAAACAGTCAACGGCCAGTCACTGGATGCCCAGTAAGCCACAATGCCGCTTGTTCAAAATACGAAGAGACTTTTAAGGTAAAACGGTTTGGCCCTTCGAGAAAACCAGGCCGGACATAAAGCAGAAGTGGTATAGCGGCAACTCTGTAACTCTGTAAAAGGCGGTGCGATCCGCAACGGATCGCACCGGGTACTCATATCACTTATTCACCGGATGGCTTGCGACGACCACCTACCTCGCGACGGCTGCGCTGACGCTTGTAACGACGTTCCAGCACTTCTTTCTCTTTGGTATCAAGCTTAACCGGTCGCTTTTCCTTCAACTCCAGCATCTTGCCAAGGTTGGTGATCTCCTTGGGCGCCAACTCCTTCCAGGTGCCTACCGGAACATCACTGGGCAGGAATAGCGGCCCGTAGCGCACGCGCTTGAGGCGACTGACCTGAATACCCTGGGATTCCCACAGACGACGTACTTCACGGTTGCGGCCTTCCATCACCACACAGTGATACCACTTGTTGGCACCCTCACCGTCAAAGAACTGCACGTCGGTAAAACGCGCCATGCCGTCTTCCAGTAACACGCCTTCTTTCAGGCGGGTCAGCATGGCCTCATCAACAGTACCCAATACGCGCACCGCGTATTCACGGTCGATCTCGGCAGACGGATGCATCATCGCATTAGCCAGATCACCATCAGTGGTAAACAGCAGCAGACCACTGGTATTAATGTCCAGACGACCAATCGCTATCCAGCGCCCCTGATTCAGCGGCGGCAGATGACTGAATACAGTCTTGCGACCTTCAGGGTCGTGACGCGTCGATATTTCGCCCAGAGGCTTGTTGTAAATCAGCACCCGGCGCTGACTTTCGCGCTCGAACACCAGCTTGACCTCGCGGCCATTCATCAAAACCTGAGCCTTAGGCCCAATACGATCGCCAAGTGTTGCCGTTGCACCATCAATGGTGAAACGACCCTCGTCGATCCAACGCTCCATCTCACGACGTGAGCCCAATCCGGAGCGCGCCAGTACTTTTTGCAGTTTTTCACCTGACATTTGACGCTTCCTTTAAAACGAAAAAGCTCCCCATGTTTGTCGTGGAGAGCTTGGACGAATAATAGCACGTAACTTATTTGATAAGGGTATCTTCCTTGGTCACACCGTGCTTTTCAAAGTACTCATTAAACACTACCGGCGTACGACCACGCCCAGACCACTCATGCACAGCGCCCCCAGCATCCTTGATCCGATATTTCGCCTCAACCTTGCGCTTGGGGCCTTCCGAGGCCTTGATGGCTTTCAAGTCATCCAGCCCGATACCCGCCTCATCCATGCGTTTGCGAATCTCGGCAATCTTTTTCATGCGCTGCTGTTCCGCCACCTGTGCCTGGGCTTCTTCAGCATGGCGCTCCTCAAGTATTTCACTCAGGTCCGTCAGTAGTTTTTCCACATCGGATACAGACAGATCCTGGCACTGTTTGCGCAGTGAATTTTTACGGGTGAGGACTTTCACAAAATCAGACATGGGCCGGATGCTCGCAAATTAGAGAGGATGGGTAAGGCAATTATCGTTCTAAAACTCTTAATTTCAAGCAAAGCGGCCTTAATTAAAATGCCACTTCATTTAATCACCCTAAAAACAGCGGCACCAGTAACTCAAAAACAAATGATACCGCAGCGAAAAACCGCCTCAGACAAGAGTATCGACCGGCCCCGCACCCTGACGGACGATCTCCGGCACACCCTCCACCAGATTAACCACGGTTGTAGCTTCAACGCCGCAATAACCGCCATCAATGACCAGATCAACACTGTGCTGCAGCAAATCACGGATATCATAAGGATCCGCCAGCGGCTCAACATCCCCCGGCAATATCAGGGACGTGCTCATAATAGGCTCGCCAAGCGCCTCCATCAGTGCCAGCGCTATCGGATTATTCGGAATACGAATACCGATAGTGCGGCGCTTGGGGTGCATCAGCCGACGTGGAACTTCACTGGTCGCATTCAGTATAAAGGTGTAAGCCCCAGGCGTATGTGCCTTGATAAGGCGATAGCATTGATTGTCCATCTTGGCGTAGGTACTGATTTCACTCAGATCCTGACACACCAGAGTAAAGTTATGCTTGTCATCGAGCTTTCGAATACGCTGAATGCGCTCCATCGCCGACTTGTCACCCAAATGACACCCCAGGGCATAGGCACAATCCGTGGGATAGACAACGACACCGCCCTGCCTGATTATCTCGGCCGCCTGCTGCACCAGACGCTTCTGAGGATTTTCCTGATGTATCTGAAAAAATTGACTCACGATTAACCTGCCTGTCCTGATTCCCTCTCAAGGCGCAGTGTAGCCCAGCACAGAGGACTAAAGAAGAGAGGACAACACATGGCGACACTCAGGATCCGGCGGCAGAAAGCGGCCAAGTTCCACCCAGGGTTTGCCTGGCTGGTGAAAATCACTGCCGGCCGACACCATAAGATCCATTTTACGGGCAATCTTTTGCAACTCTCGCTGATGCTCCGGCTTTATACCTGAATAACTTACTTCAATACCGTCACCCCCGGCGGCAACAAAATCCGTCAGCAGGGAGCGCAACCGGGTAAAGGTAAGTCGATATTTGGTTGGGTGCGCCAATATGCCCACCCCCCCGGTATCATGCAACAGATCCAGCGCCACCGACATGGCCGGCCAGGCCATCTGCACATCGCCGACCTTGCCGGTGCCCAGATAGCTTTTAAACGCCTCTTGCTCGGTTTCACAGACTCCGGCGGCCACCAGCGCCATGGCAAAATGCGGCCGACCTACCTGCCCATCCCCCGCCAGCTCAAGCACAGCCGGCAGCACATCCGGCAATTTACGGCCAATCAGTTTCTTGGCGATACGCTGGGCTCTATCCGTGCGAAGCTCCGTCAGATCCTCAAGGTAACGCTGCAGCGACGGCGCCGCCGGATCAAAACCAAGACCCACCAGATGAACGACCCGCGACCCCCAGCTGGCCGTAAGCTCAACCCCCGACAACAGGCGCATATTGGCCGCCTGCGCTGCGACCGAAGCCTCATGCAGGGCGCCAACACTGTCATGATCAGTGATCGCCAGCACCTCAACCCCCTGATCCGCCGCCCTGGCCACGAGCTCGACAGGACTCAGCACGCCGTCGGAAGCCGTCGTGTGGCAATGCAGATCATATTTCGGTAATACCATTACAGGGTCCGGTTTATAAGTCATGAACAGGCCTTTATACTGGGGCTCCACACAGTAGACATCAAGCCAATGAAACTTTTACTCGATTTTTTGCCCATTATCATCTTCTTTGCCGTCTACAAGACCAGCGGCGACATCATTATGGCGACAGCCGTACTGATCCCGGCCACCATGCTGCAGATGCTGTACACCTGGATACGCACACATCGCATCGAGAAGATGCAGCTGGTCACCCTGGTGCTGGTCGTACTAATGGGCGGCGCCACCGTCCTTTTTCAGGACAAGACATTTATTCAGTGGAAGCCCACCGTCGTTAACTGGCTCTTTGGCGCCGTATTTCTGGGCAGCCAGTTTATCGGCAAAAAAACGGTTGTGCAGCGCCTCATGGAGGCCAATATTGATCTGCCGGCGCAGGTATGGCGCAACCTCAACATTGCCTGGGTTATATTCTTCATCAGCATGGGCATTGTTAACCTTGCAGTGGCTTACTCGCTAAGCGAAGAAGCCTGGGTAAACTTCAAACTGTTCGGTATGCTTGGACTCACCTTTGTATTTATACTGGCTCAGGGCTTCTACATGTCCCGGCATATCCAGAGCGACGCCCCAAAATAACGCATACAAAAAAGAGGAGTACCGGTAACATGTTTTACGCAATCATGGCCGAGGATAAACCCGACAGCCTGGAGCGACGACTACAGGCGCGGCCCGAACACCTCGCCCGCCTCGAACAGCTTAAAAATGAAGGGCTTCTGCTCGTAGCCGGTCCACACCCGGCAATTGACAGTGAAGACCCGGGCCCGGCAGGTTTTACCGGGAGCCTGGTTATTGCACAATTCAGTTCACTGGAAGCAGCACAAGCCTGGGCCAACGAAGACCCCTATATAAAGGCAGGCGTATACGCGCGCGTGACAGTAAAACCATACAAAAAAGTTTTACCATAAACACACAATCTGTATGTTAGTATGTTGCCGATTAGCTATACCGTAACCGGTAGCTGTCTACATCTGTGAAAAGTACCCCTGGCCACCACGGACTTTGAAGGCTACATTCAACCTTCATTCAGGAACCGTGGGAGAGAATTTGGGCTATTTTTATAGACTGACCACCCACAACAGGCACAAGGAAATCTTACTATGAAAAAGTTTGCCCTCTCCGCCGGTGTCGCTTTGGCTATGACTCTGTCTGCCGTCGCCCAGGCGCACCCTACTAACCAAGGCTACGTTGAAGACTCTTCCGCCACTATCTGGCGCAACAGCTTCGGCGAATGCTGGCACACCGGCTTCTTCACCGAAGCAGATGCCAAAGTTGAAGGCTGCGATGGCTACCAGGCCATGGCTAAAGCCGAAGAACCGGCTCCGGCTCCGGCTCCTGCCGCGCCAATGATGGTCAGCGCTGACAAGAAATTCAGCCTGTTCTTCGACTTCGACAGCGCCAAGGTTGAAGAAGACATCAGCGCTATCGTCAACTACATCGGTTCCATGTCCAAACTGGACAACGTAGACCTGGTGGGTAACGCTGACTTCATCGGCAACGCCGATTACAACCAGCGCCTGGGCCAGCGTCGCGCTGATGCCGTTGCTTCCGAGCTGCGTGCAGCCGGCGTAGACGGTAGCAAGATCAGCGTCAGCTCCCTGGGTGAATCCGCACCTGTCGCCAGCTGCTCCGGCCGCGGCGCTGCTCTGATTGCCTGCCTGCGCGCAGACCGTCGTGTAGACGTGCAGATCTCCGGTGACAAGAAAGACATGTAATCTTTCTTAAGCTGTAAAAAAGCCGGCATCTGCCGGCTTTTTTTGTGCCTTTTATTCCAGCTCGCGCCAGCCCCCTTCCCGTCGAGCAAAAAACTGCCCATGCGCCTGCGGGGTACATACATCCTGTATAAACCCTACTCCTCGGCTTTGGCATCCTGCGTCGCCCTACCTTCTACATCCCTGCAGTCGTGCGCATCCATACGCCCGTAGGAGACAGCCAGGGATGGTGGAACTATTGTTATTGCAGGAGCAAATAACAATAAAGTACGTCCCTGTAAACCCCGCTCCTGCGCATCCATGCGCACGCGGGATACATACGTCCCTGTAAACCCCGCTCCTGCGCATCCATGCGCACGCGGGATACATACGTCCCTGTATATAAAAACGGCAGCCCGAAGGCTGCCGTTTTAGTTTCGAGAGCGGAAAGCGGCTTAGCCAACCCAGACGCGGGCATTGCGGAACATGCGCATCCAGGCACCGTCTTCTTCCCAGGCATCCGGCGCCCAGGAATTCTGTACCGCCCGGAACACGCGCTCCGGATGCGGCATCATGATGGTGACACGGCCATCCGCCGTGGTCACACCACCAATACCGACCGGCGAGCCATTGGGGTTGGCTGGATACTGCTCGGTCACGCGGCCATAGTTATCCACATAGCGCAGCGCAATGTCTCCCGCACCCTGCAAGCCGATCAGGTGCGCTTCGTCACGGAACTCCGCACGGCCTTCGCCGTGAGCAATGGCGATTGGCATACGCGAGCCCTGCATGCCCTGCAACAGAATGGAGGCGCTCTGCTGCACTTCTACCATGGCAACGCGGGCTTCGAACTGCTCGGACATGTTACGCACAAAGTGCGGCCAGAGTCCGGCACCCGGAATCAGCTCATGCAGGTTGGACAGCATCTGACAGCCGTTACAGATGCCCAGTGCAAAGGTATCGGTGCGATTGAAGTAGGCTTCGAACTGCTCCCGCGCGACTGTATTGAACAGTATCGACTTGGCCCAGCCCTCACCGGCACCCAAAACGTCGCCGTAGGAGAAGCCACCACAGGCGACCAGCCCCTTGAACTCTTCCAGCGTACGACGCCCGGAAATGATGTCACTCATGTGCACATCGACCGCGGCAAAACCGGCTTTGTCGAAGGCCGCTGCCATTTCCACCTGACCGTTAACACCCTGCTCGCGCAATACCGCAATGCGCGGACGCACGCCGGTATTAATGAAAGGCGCAGCCACATCTTCGTTCTGATCAAAGCTCAGCTCGGCATGCAGACCCGGATCCGCCGCATCCAGCAGAGTATCGAATTCCTGCTGCGCACATTCAGAGTTATCACGCAGCGCCTGAATGCGGTAGGAGGTTTCAGACCAGACCCGCTGCAGTTCGATGCGCGATGCGCTATACACTTCTTCGTCATCGAAGTGGATACACAGCTGATCATCATCATTCAGCGAACCTACGACCTTGGCAATATCGCCCAGACCCGCAGCGTTCAGTTCCGTCAGCACGGTTTCGGTATCGACCCTGGAAACCTGCACAACGGCACCCAGCTCTTCGGCAAAGAGCGCCGCCGCGATTTCGGATTCATCCGCTGCCAGCAGATCAAGATGCAGATCTACACCGGTATGACCGGCAAAAGCCATTTCGGCCACGGTCGCGAGCAGGCCACCATCAGAACGATCGTGGTACGCCAGCAACAGACCCTGCTCGTTCAGCTCCTGCACGGCCGCGAAGAACGCTGCCAGCTGATCGGCATCATCCACATCCGGTACAGCCTGACCCACCTGGTTGTACACCTGAGCCAGCGCGGACAATCCAAGGCGGTTCTGACCGTTACCCAGATCCAGCAGGATCAGGTCGGTTTCACCCTTGTCGGTACGCAGCTGCGGCGTCAGGGTTTTGCGCGCATCCAGCACAGGTGCAAAGCCGGAAATAATTAGCGACAAAGGCGCCGTGACGCTCTTCTGCTCGCCATTGTCATCCCATACGGTACGCATGGACATGGAGTCCTTGCCCACCGGCACGGTAATGCCCAGCTGCGGACACAACTCCATGCCAACGGCGCGCACGGTGTCGTACAGTTTTTCGTCTTCACCCGGATGACCGGCGGCGCACATCCAGTTGGCCGACAGCCGCACTTCGCCGATAGTGCCAATACGGGCAGCCGCCAGGTTGGTCAGAGTTTCACCGATCGCCATCCGACCGGATGCAGGCCCATCCACCAGCGCCAGCGGTGTACGCTCGCCCAGCGCCATGGCCTCACCAGCATAGGTATCGTAGGCCGAAGTGGTGACAGCGCAGTCAGCCACCGGCACCTGCCAGGGACCGACCATCTGGTCACGGGCAACCTGGCCGGTAATGGAGCGGTCACCAATAGTGATCAGGAAGGACTTTGAACCTACCGCCGGCAGGCGCAGCACTCGCTCAACCGCTTCACCCAGAACAAGATCATCGGTCGAGAACTCCGCCACTTCGTAGCTGCTGCGCTGCACGCTGCGATGCATCTTCGGCGGTTTGCCGAACAGCACGCTCATCGGCAGATCCACCGGATTGCTGTCAAAATGCGTATCGCCAAGCGTCAGGTGGTGCTCTTCGGTCGCCTCACCGACGACTGCATAGGGGCAGCGCTCACGGGCACAGATGGCCTCGAAACGCGCCATGTCTTCCGGCTGCACCGCCAGCACATAGCGTTCCTGCGCTTCGTTGCACCAGATGGCCAGCGGCGTCATGCCAGGCTCGTCACTGTTGATATTGCGCAGCCCGAAGTCACCACCGCGACCGCCGTCCTTTACCAGCTCGGGGAACGCATTGGACAGGCCGCCAGCACCCACATCGTGGATAAAGGCGATGGGATTAACCTCACCCAGCTGCCAGCACTGATCGATAACTTCCTGACAACGACGCTCCATCTCGGGATTGCCGCGCTGAACCGATGCAAAATCCAGATCTTCGGAAGAAGTACCCGAGGACATGGACGATGCCGCCCCGCCACCCAGACCGATCTGCATGGCCGGCCCGCCAAGACATACCAGCTTGGCACCGGTCTGGATCTCGCCTTTTTCGACATGGTCCCCGCGGATATTGCCCAGACCACCGGCCAGCATGATGGGCTTGTGGTAACCACGCACCTCTTCACCGGCAACACCGTTAACGCGCTGCTCAAAGGTACGGAAATAGCCGGTCAGGGCCGGGCGGCCAAATTCGTTGTTGAAGGCCGCACCACCGATAGGACCTTCCAGCATGATATCCAGCGCAGAAACGATGCGCTCCGGCTTGCCGTACTGAGACTCCCAGGGCTGCACAAAGCCAGGGATATTAAGATCAGAAACACTGAAACCGGTCAGACCTGCCTTCGGCTTGCCACCACGACCAGTCGCACCTTCGTCACGAATCTCGCCACCGGAACCCGTAGCCGCACCCGAATAGGGCGCAATGGCGGTGGGGTGGTTGTGCGTTTCGACCTTGATCAGGATGTGGATATCTTCCTGATTGGCGCCATATTCACGGCTTTCAGCATCCGGATAGAAACGCCCGGCCCGGCTGCCAACGATAACGGCAGCGTTATCCTTGTACGCCGACAGCACGCCCTCACCGCCCAGTTCGTTGGTGTTGCGGATCATCGCAAACAAGGAGCGATCCTGCTCTTCACCGTCGATATCCCAGGAAGCATTAAAGATCTTGTGACGGCAATGCTCGGAGTTGGCCTGGGCAAACATCATCAGCTCAACGTCGGTCGGATTACGATCCAGCTTCTTGAAGCTGTCGACCAGGTAGTCGATCTCGTCGTCGGCCAACGCCATGCCCAAGGCCGTATTGGCCTGAACCAGAGCATCACGCCCACCGCCAAGTATATCGATACGACTGAGCGGCTGCGGCACATCTTCCACAAACAGCTGCGCGGCTTCATCCAGCGAGCCCAGCACAGCTTCGACCATGCGGTCCTGCAGCTCAGCACGAATCAACGCACGATCAGCTTGATCCAGGGCTTGGGATGACTGAATATAGTACGCCACACCACGCTCGAGGCGTTTGACGTCGGACAGTCCGCAGTTGCGGGCAATATCGGTCGCCTTGGAAGACCAGGGTGAAATGGTGCCGGGACGGGGAACCACCAGCACCAGTTCGCCCTGCGGCTCACCGGCTTCGGCTTTGGGGCCATAACGCAGGATTCGATCCAGTACATTACGCTGGCTATCCGCCAGCTCCTGCTTGAGGTCGGCAAAGTGAATGAACTCGCCGTAGAGCGCCGTAACCGCTGCAACTTTGGATTGCAGGGCTGACAGCAGCTTTTCGTGACGGAATGCAGAAAGAGCGGGCGCTCCACGCAGTACGAGCATGTCGTTTTCGAGCCTCTTGAAAGTATGCCTGGACGGACAGGGATTACAGAAAAAACAGGCCCTGAATTTTACCGAAACAGCCCTACGGATACCAGAAAAGCCCGAACTATGTTGCTAAGCCTTCATCGCCGCAAAGATGCCCTTATCCTGCTCAGCCTGCTTGTTTTGCTGAGTTTTCCGGCACTTGTGAGTTATAACAGCCTGACGCGACTGGAAGTTATCCAGGAACGCGGCGTGCTGCGCCTGGCGACCCGCAACACCCCCAGCGACTATTTTCTCGACAAGGGCGAACCCTCCGGCTTCGAATATGAGCTCGCCCAGGCCTTCGCCAGCGAGATTGGCGTGCGATTGGAACTACAGATTCCGGACAACTTTTCCGACCTGCTGCGCCAGGTTCGCGAGCGCAGCGCCCACCTCGCTGCCGCCGGCCTGACCATCACCCCCGAGCGCCAGCAGGACTTCAGCTTCGCACCGCCCTACATGGAAAGCGCCGCCAACCTCATTTATCGCGTCACCCAGGGAAAGCCAGCACCCACCTCCATCAAGGACCTGATTGGCAAGCAGATCCGCGTGGTTGCCAATTCCAGCCACAGCGAACTGCTGCGCCAGTACAAGCAGGACTTTCCGGAACTGAACTGGGAAGAAACAGACGCGCTTAGCGTTAACGACCTGCTGGAACAGGTGCACAACCAGGAAATCGATTACACCATTGCCGACAGCATCCGCTTCGACGGCCAGTACTCGTTCTTCCCCGGCCTCGAAAAAGCCTTCGCGCTGGAACAGCCCCAGCCCGTCGCCTGGATGCTGCCCAAGCTACAGGACGGCTCCATGCTGGAAGCGCTGAACAGCTTTTTTGCCAAGGAAGAAACCCGAGAGCTCATCCGCCAGCTGCGGGAAAAGTACTTCGAGCGCAGCAACGCTCTCAATTACTTCGATACCGTGACTTTCAAGAAAGACCTGCGCGAGCGCCTGCCGGAATATGAGCAGTACTTTTACATCGCCGAACAGGAAACCGATATCGACTGGACCCTGCTCGCCTCGGTGGCCTACCAGGAATCACACTGGGATCCGGCGGCAGTCTCACCCACCGGCGTAAGGGGCATCATGATGCTGACCAATGCCGCGGCCTCGGAAGTGGGGGTTGAAGACCGCACGGACCCCGTCCAGAGCATCATAGGCGGGGCCCATTACCTGATCAGCGTAAAGAACCAGATTCCCGACCGCATCCCCGAGCCCGATCACACCTGGATGGCCCTCGCCGGCTACAACGTCGGCTTCGGCCACCTTGAAGATGCCCGCATCCTTACCCAGCGCGCTGGCAAGAACCCCGATAGCTGGGAGGATGTCGCCAAACACCTGCCCCTGCTAACCAAGGAAAAATACTATAGCACCGTGCGCTTGGGGTACGCCCGCGGCTATGAGCCCGTGCTCTACGTCAACAATATCCAGAAATACATCGACCTGCTGCGCTGGGAAAAACAACTGGACCGTATCCGCCAAAATCGTGACATTACCCCCACTGAACCCAGCCCGCGCGAATCCCTGCTGGAAACCCTGCCACCGACACTCTGATACCCAACTAGGAAAAAGCAGCTAGGCGCTACTGGTGGGATTCCCAGGTAGGGAGTTAGCGGCTTTTGCAGGGCCCCTCTAGGAGGCTGTCCGAGA
>NZ_BCNS01000211.1 GCF_001528745.1 Marinobacterium profundum
TTGTCGGACAGCCTCCTAGGGTGCTGATGAGCGAAGCGAATCGCACCCTTTACCCAAGCGAATTGTTCCGGGCGGCGCTCCGTCGTGCGGCGGGTCGCCGCCAGGTTGAACTGGTTGCGATGAGATTAAGGTTGCGTTGGAGTCTGTGCAAACTGGGGTATTGGAGCGGATTAAGAGTTCGTGTTGCGCCTTGCTGGCGCGTTACTTTCTTTGCACGCGCAAAGAAAGTAACCAAAGAAAGGCCGCCCCAATGACGCCTTTTCGCTGCGCTCTGAGCCCCTGCGGCGGGCTCCGCTGAAGGTACCTCCATGTACCTCATCGGAGGCGCAACAGTCCCTGTTGCACCCCTTCGGGCCAATTCGCCGCAGGACCTCAGTGCTCGCCGGCGTCATAAGGGGGAACAAGAACCGCTCTGATGTTTCGGTGGCAGTGGGCTGCTAGTCCTGCGTAGCATCAGGTGCTGAATTGCGGGCCTGCTTTAACGCTTTCTTGTACTCCCGGCGTCGGCGAAAGAAATCACTGATGCACTCGCTGCACTGCTGCGCCCTTATACCCCCCTGCACCACAACGTCGTGATTCAGCCAGGCCTGCTGCAGCAACTGACCATTACTCACCACAGCACCGGATTTGGGCTCGGTGGCACCAAACACCAGCCGACGAATGCGCCCGTGCACTATGGCGCCGGTACACATGGTGCACGGCTCAATGGTGACGTACAGATCCGCCTCCACCAGGCGATAATTACCGATCGCAGCCGCGGCTTCGCGCAGCGCCATGATCTCGGCATGGGCGGTAGGATCATGGCCACTGATAGGCCTGTTCCAGCCACGGCCGATAATCTCGCCATCCAGTACCACCACGGCACCCACTGGCACCTCACCGGCGGCGTCGGCCTGCATCGCCATCAGCAGCGCCTCATCCATCCAGCGCTCGTCAATCGTTCGCTGCTCGTCAATCATACCCTCTCCTGCCGCCGCCCCTGCGCATCCTGTACAAACCCTGCTTTTGTGCATCCATGCACACGCAGGATAAATACATCCATGTACAAACCCTGCTTTTGTGCATCCATGCACACGCAGGATAAATACATCCATGTACAAACCCTGCTTTTGTGCATCCATGCACACGCAGGATAAATACATCCATGTACAAAAAAGCCCGCAACTGCGGGCTTTTGGCTTAATCAGTTAGCGATCATTCCCACTCGATAGTGGCCGGCGGCTTGCTGGACACATCATAGGTCACGCGGGACACCTGCGGGATCTCGTTGATCACGCGGCTTGATACGGTTTCCAGCAGCTCGTAGGGCAGGTGCGCCCAGCGTGCGGTCATGAAATCGATGGTTTCCACGGCGCGCAGCGCGATGACGTATTCGTAACGACGACCATCACCCACCACACCCACGGACTTCACCGGCAGGAATACTGCAAAGGCCTGACTGGTTTTGTGGTACCAGCCAGAGTTGTGCAGCTCTTCGATAAAGATGGCATCAGCTTCGCGCAGGATGTCGGCGTATTCCTTTTTGACTTCACCCAGAATACGCACGCCCAGACCCGGACCCGGGAAGGGGTGGCGGTAGACCATGTCGTAGGGCAGGCCCAGCTCCAGACCAATCTTGCGCACCTCATCTTTGAAGAGTTCGCGCAGCGGCTCAACCAGCTCAAACTGCATGTCATCCGGCAGGCCGCCCACGTTGTGGTGCGACTTGATCACGTGCGCCTTGCCTGTTTTGGAGGCCGCGGACTCGATCACATCCGGATAGATAGTCCCCTGCGCCAGGAAGTTAACATCCTTCAACGTGGTAGCTTCTTCATCGAAGACTTCGATAAAGGTGTTGCCGATCAACTTGCGCTTCTTCTCAGGGTCATTCTCACCCAGCAGCCGAGACAGGAACTTTTCCTGGGCATTGGCACGGATCACGCGCACACCCATGTTCTGGGCAAACATGTCCATAACATGATCGCCTTCGTTCTTGCGCAGCAGGCCATTATCGACAAACACACAGGTCAGCTGATCGCCGATCGCCTGGTGCAGCAGTGCCGCGACGACTGACGAGTCCACGCCGCCGGACAACCCCAGCAAGACTTTTTGATTGCCGACCTGGGCACGCACCTTGGCCGTCAGGTCGCTGACGATATTCGCCGCCGTCCAGAGACCATCGGTGCTGCAGATTTCACGCACGAAACGCTCGAGGATACGACCGCCCTGCTTGGTGTGTGTCACCTCAGGGTGGAACTGCACGCCGTAGAGCTTGCGCTTGGGATCGCACATGGCCGCAACAGGCGCGGAGTCAGTAGATGCAATGGTCGCAAAGCCTTCCGGCAATTCGGTGACCTTGTCACCGTGGCTCATCCAGACATCCAGGATCAGCGAGCCGTTGTTGGCCAGGTGATCCTCGATACCTTCGAGCAGACGGCTCGGGCTACCGGCAAGGCGTACCTTGGCATAACCGAATTCGCGCTTGCTGGAAGTTTCAACCTTGCCACCCAGCTGCTCGGCCATGGTCTGCATGCCGTAGCAGATACCCAGCACCGGAATACCCAGGTCAAACACGGCCTGAGGCGCACGGGGCGAATCATACTCGGTGACCGATTCAGGACCGCCGGCGAGAATAATGCCCACAGGGGCGAACTCGCGGATGGCCGCTTCGTCCATATCCCAGGGATGAATTTCGCTGTACACACCGATTTCTCGAACCCTGCGTGCTATCAGCTGGGTGTACTGGGAACCAAAATCCAGGATCAGGATGCGTTGTGCATGAATATCTTGTGTCATTCGACAGTGTCTCCACCGGTTGCCGGGCAACTAATGCACTTGGAGACCGACCAACAATACCCACCCTAGGGCCAGCATTATCGGACAGCCTCCTGGCAAAAAAAAAATGGAGCGGTCAGTTGCCACCCCATCTGTCGGAGATGTTACAAGGCTTAGCCGATGCGGTAGTTCGGCGCTTCCTTAGTGATGCTTACATCATGTACATGGCTTTCGTTCATGCCGGCACTGGTGATGCGCACAAACTGCGGCACCGTGCGCATGACGTCAATATTGGCGCTGCCGGTATAGCCCATGGAAGACCGCAGACCGCCCATCAACTGATGCACAACACCCGCCACCGGGCCCTTGCAGGGCACACGGCCTTCAATACCTTCGGGTACCAGCTTCTCGACACCTTCAGAGGCATCCTGGAAATAACGATCCGAAGAGCCTGAGGTTTGCGCCATGGCGCCCAGAGACCCCATACCACGGTAGGACTTGAACGCCCGTCCCTGAAACAGCTCCACTTCACCCGGCGCTTCATCGGTACCAGCCAGCATGGAACCAACCATGATACAGGAAGCTCCAGCCGCTATAGCCTTGGCCAGATCGCCGGAGAAGCGCACGCCGCCATCGGCAATAACCGGTATGCCGCGCTCGCTCATCACAGCCGCAACATTGGCCACGGCGGTAATCTGCGGCACACCGATGCCGGAGACGATACGGGTCGTGCAGATGGAGCCAGGACCAATACCCACCTTGACACCATCAGCACCGGCATCCGCCAGGGCGATGGCCGCCGCTGCAGTCGCGATGTTACCACCGATCACCTGCACCTGCGGGAAGGTCTTCTTGACCCAGGCCACGCGATCAATCACGCCCCGGGAGTGCCCATGGGCGGTATCTACGATAATCACATCGACACCAGCCTCAACCAGCGCAGCAACGCGGTCAGCCGTATCGGCACCGGTACCTACAGCCGCGCCCACAATAAGGCGACCCTGGGAGTCCTTGGCGGCATTGGGATAGGCCTTGGCCTTGTACATGTCTTTGACGGTCATCATGCCACTGAGCTTGAAGGCATCGTCGACCACCAGAATACGTTCGATACGGTGCTTGCGCAGCAGGTTGCGAACCTTGTCCGGATCAGCCCCTTCTTTCACAGTTACCAGGCTCTCTTTGGGCGTCATGATGGTGGAAACCTTGGCGTCCAGGTACTGCTCGAAACGCACATCACGACTGGTCACGATACCCACCAGCTCACCGTCATCCACCACAGGGAAACCGGAGTAGGTCAAACGTTCGGACAGTGCACGCAGCTCGCCCACGGTCATATCGGAGCTGCAGGTGACAGGATTATTGACGATGCCAGCTTCGAATTTCTTCACCCGGCGCACTTCGTCAGCCTGCTGCTCAACGGTCAGGTTCTTGTGGATGATGCCGATGCCGCCTTCCTGCGCCATGGTAATCGCCAGACGCGCTTCGGTAACGGTATCCATCGCCGCCGACGCCAGCGGGATATTCAGCTCGATCCCCCGGGTCAGGCGCGTCTTGAGGGACACATCCTTGGGCAATACCTCGGAGTATCCGGGCATCAACAGAACGTCATCAAAAGTGAGCGCTTCTTCAACGATTCGTAACATTATCAGCAGCCCATAGTAGCGTGAAAGGAGCATAAAAAATGAAACGCGCAATTATACAGATATCACCGACAAATGTACAAAAACGATTAACCTCTGACCAGCATGTATTCGGGCCGGGCGGATATCTCCGACCGCCGCTGCGCACAAGCTATCACAGACACAGTCGACAACCCCATCTGTGGTACTAATACACCCTATTGCGACTTGTTCGACGCCTCCTTAAAATGCAGCCATGACCCTAAAAGCCCAGACCCACGCCCTCTCCGTTTCCGACCTTAACCGGCAGGCCCGATCCTTGCTGGAAAGCTCGTTCATGATGATTCAGGTACAGGGGGAAATCTCGAATTTTGTCCGTCCCAGCTCCGGCCACTGGTACTTCACCCTCAAGGATGAGCGCGCCCAGGTGCGCTGCGCGCTGTTCCGCAACCGCAGCCAGTTCCTGAAATACCGCCCCAGGGATGGGGACCAAGTTATGGTACGGGCCAAGGTGTCCCTCTATGAGGGCCGTGGCGAATTTCAGCTGATCTGCGACTACATGGAAGAAAGCGGTGTCGGCCAGCTGCAGCAGGCATTCGAAGCCCTGAAACTGCGACTGGACGCCGAGGGTTTGTTTGACCAGGCCAGCAAGCAGCCCTTGCCCGCGCACCCACGTCACCTGGGCGTGATCACCTCCCCCACGGGCGCCGCCATACACGACATTCTCAGCGTGCTGAAGCGCCGCTTCCCGGGCCTGCCCGTTACCCTCTACCCCAGTGCCGTACAGGGTGCAGAAGCGGCCCCCGCGATAGTTCGGGCGCTCAAGCTGGCCCAGCGCCACGATCAGTGTGACGTGATTATTCTTGGCCGCGGCGGTGGCTCGCTGGAAGACCTGTGGCCCTTCAACGAAGAAAGCGTGGCCCGCGCCATTCACGCCTGCAGCATTCCCGTCGTCAGCGCTGTGGGCCATGAAACCGATATATCGATCAGTGACTTTGTCGCCGATCTGCGCGCGCCTACGCCCTCCGCCGCCGCCGAGCTGCTGACCCCCGATCAGCGCGAATTGCAGCTGCGCCTCGACCAGGCACGCAGACGCCTGCAGGCACGCCTCGGACAACAGCTGCAGCAGCACCAGGAACGCCTGATCGCGCTGCAGCGCCGGCTGCGCCACCCGGGTGAGCGCCTGCGCGAACGCGCCCAGCGTCTGGATGAACTGGAACTGCGTCTGCGCAAGGCCGCCCTGCGCCTGCTGAGCGACAAACGCACCCGGCTTGAACGCCAGCAGGCCCGGCTGGTCCAGATTCGTCCACAGCGCCAGATCGCCCAGCTGCGCCAGCACCTGGCTGCCCTGCGCCAGCAGCTCGAGCGCCGGATACACTACCTGTTGCACGACAAACGCCTGCGCAGCGCCGCCATGGCCGGCCAATTGAACGCCGTGAGCCCGCTGGCTACGCTGGAGCGTGGCTACGCCATAGTGCAGGACAGCCGCGGCCAGGTCATCGACGATGCCAGCCTGCTTGCAGTTGACGACCTGATTGAAACCCGCCTTGCCAAAGGTCGCGTGCACAGCCGGGTTACCGCCACCCTGATGCCCGACGAGAACAGCTGATGCCCGCACTGCTTTCCAACCTGGTACCCAAACAGCTTGTGTTGCCGGTGTTGCTGCTGCTCGGCAGCCTGCAGCCCGCTCACGCCGCCAGCGCCGACAGTCGCCTTCCGCAGGAGTCCCGCGTACCGGGCGGCGTGGCTCTGGTGCCGTTCCAGGCCGCCACCGTGCCCCGGGTCAATTACCAGGATGCGCGGGTACTGGTGGTGCCACAACCCCAGGCCGGCCCTGGCCAGTGGCTGGCTGTCGTTGGCATTCCGCTGGACGCCGATGCCAGCGTCTCGCAGCAGCTGGATATCAACGGCAAGGCCCTGGCCTTCGATATCGAGGACAAAACCTACAAAGCGCAATATTTGACCGTCAAAAACAAGCGCCATGTAGACCCGGACCCGGAGGATCTGAAGCGCTGGGCACAGGAAAAGGCCGAGATGGATGAGGCCTTCAGTTACTGGTCAGAGCCATCAGACCCTGTACTGCATTTCGAATTGCCGGCGGACGGGCGCTTCAGCAGCCCTTTTGGCCTCAAGCGCTACTTTAACCAGCAGCCGCGCAACCCTCACAGCGGCCTCGATATCGCCGCCCCCGAAGGGGCGCCTATACGGGCACCGGCGCCAGGCGTGGTGCGTGCCACCGGCAACTACTTTTTTAACGGCAATACCATTATTGTCGATCACGGTTTTGGCCTCAGCAGTCTCTACTGCCACCTCAGCCGCATCGATGTAGCGCCGGGCCAAAGCATGGTCGCCGGCGAACAGCTGGGGCTGGTTGGCAAAACAGGCCGCGTCACCGGTGCCCACCTGCACTGGAGCCTTAGCCTTAACAACACAAGGGTCGACCCGCTGCTGTTTGTCGACGAGCAGCTATTTATCGACAAGAAATAAAGCGGCGCTTGTGGTAGCCTGCCCGTTTTTAAAATCACAGAACCGACAGGGTTATGCATGTCTGAACTGAAACTGGAAACACTGGAACAACACGCGAGCTACGGCATTGGTCGTCAGATGGGCGATCAGCTGGCTCAGGGCGGCTTTGAAGGCCTGGATCTGGACGCTGTTGCCACCGGCATCAAAGATGCTTACAGCAACCTGGAATTGCGCGTTGAAGTTGCCGACATTCAGGCGGCTTTCAACGAAATCAACCGTCGCCTGAACGAGAAGAAAGAAGCCGAAGCCAAGGAATTCTCCGCTGTCGGCGAAGCCTTCCTGAGCGAAAACGGCCAGCGCGACGGTGTTACCACCCTCGAATCTGGCCTGCAGTATGAAGTTGTTAACGCCGGCGACGCTAGCGCCAGCCCGACAGCCGATTCCAAGGTGCAGGTTCATTACCACGGCACCTTTATCGACGGCAAAGTCTTCGACAGCTCCTACGACCGCGGCCAGCCGGCTGAATTCCCGGTCGGCGGCGTTATCGCTGGCTGGACCCAGGCTCTGCAGCTGATGTCCAAGGGTGCCAAATGGCGCCTGTACGTGCCTTACAATCTGGCCTACGGTGCCCAGGGTTCCCCGGGTGGCATCCCGCCCTACGCGACCCTGATCTTCGACGTAGAGCTGCTGGACATTCTCTGATCCGGCCCAGCCTGATCGAGTAGCGTTACCGCGCTCCCGCCTGGCAGCCTGCCGGGCTTGACCGATCGTAGCGAGGGAAAGGCCGATTTGAGGCAGTTTTTGGGCTCTTTTGAGGCGACAAATCGGCAGGATAGCCGATTTGCACAGCGTTAGCTGCCCGCAGGGCAAGCTACAGGGATGTAGCTTGTGCATAGTGGTTCTAAAAGAGTAAACAAAAATGACCCCTCTTTACCGAAAAGAATCGGCTTTTCCGCAGTAGATCAGTGTTAAGTCCGACAGGCTGCTAGCGAGAGCCATTCCCCGTACAACCCGCTCTGGTGCCGAGCCAGAGGCACGGAGTCATCCATGCAACTACACCATCAGATTCAGGGCCAGGGTGAACCCCTGCTCATCCTGCACGGCCTGTTCGGCAGCCTCGACAACTGGGGTAGCCAGGCAAAGGCACTGGCCAGTGAGTACCAGGTCATCAGTATCGACCTGCGCAACCACGGCCGCTCCCCCCATGATCCCGAGATGACCTACGCCGCCATGGCGCAGGACCTGATCGAACTGATGGACAGCCTCGGTATCGACAGCGCCCGGGTACTGGGCCATTCCATGGGCGGCAAGGCCGCCATGCAGCTGGCACTCAGCGCACCTGAGCGCGTTGGAAAACTCATAGTGGTGGACATAGCGCCGGTGCAGTACCCCGACCACCACGGCGATGTTTTCAGCGGACTCCAGGCCATCGACCTGTCGACGGTAAAATCCAGAAGCGACGCCGAAAAACAGCTCGCCCCCCGCATAGAGGATGCCATGGTACGGGCGTTTTTGTTGCGCAACCTGTACCGCACCGAGGCCGGCCAGTTTGACTGGCGCTTCAATCTGCAGGCATTGCACCACGGCTACCCGAACATCAGCGCCCCACCGACAGGCGCGCCCTTTGCTGGCCCTACCCTCTTTATCAAGGGCGGCAACTCGGACTACATCCAGGCCGCGCACCGCGACGCCATCCTCGGCCTCTTCCCGGCCGCTGGCTACAAGGTCGTTGAAGGTACAGGCCACTGGCCGCATGCTGAAAAGCCGGCCTTGATGACACGCTTGATTCAGAGCTTTCTTCAGAAATAAGCCGTAAGCCGAATATTCAAGCACGGTTATAAGCACCGACCACTGGCACTCTCATGTGTCAGAGAAACCCGCACTGATGACACGACTGATTCAGAACTTCTTTCAGGATTAAGTCACGCATTCAGGCCAGGGTGAAGTACCCCACCCGCAGGAGCCCCGTCCCTGGGCTAATACCTGCGGTGCTTCACAACTCAAGCTCCCGCCCAAAAGTGAGCTGTCGCCGCCCATCGACCGCTAAACAGCCTTAAGCTTGACAGCCCTGTGTTATCAGCCCTGCCGTCACAGCAACAGGGTCACCAGCTCACTTTTCCAGCTCAGCAGCACCAGGGTCAGCAGGGTCGCGATCAGGAACGGCCAGAGGGCGCGGAAAATCCGCATGGGCGGCTCGCCGGTCATGCTGGAGGCAATAAAGAGCCCGGCACCCACTGGAGGTGTCAGCAACCCCAGCACCAGGGTCAGGCAGACCACCACGCCAAACTGGTACGGGCTGATGCCGTACTGCTGCTGGGCGATGGGCAGCAGTATGGGCACCACCAGAATCAGCGCGGCTATGCCATCGATCACCATGCCCACCAGCAGCAGAATGCCTACCACCATCAGTAAAAAGATGAAGGGGTCCGCCGTCTGAGCCGCAATCCAGATGGCCGCATTCTGGGGAATCTCTTCAAACACGATGACCCAGCCGAAAACACCGGCCACGGCGATCAGCATGATCACCATGCCGGAGTTGAAGGCCGTGCGTTTAAGAATGTCGAACAGACTGGAATACTGCAGATCTTTATAAACATATCGGCCAATCAGCAGCGCCCCCAGGGATGCCAGCGCCGCCGACTCGGTGGGTGTTGCCAGCCCCGTGAGAATGCCACCGATAATGATCAGCGGTATCAGCCCGGCCGGAATACCCGCCAACAGATACTGCCGAGCCTGCTGTCGCGTGGGCCACTCGCCCTTGGGGTAGCTATGTACCAGCCCCATCAGGCTGATGGCGACAAAGAACAGCAAGGCCATGATCAGCCCCGGCACTATGCCGGCAATAAACATCTCCGCGATGGGTACTTGGGCCAGCACACCAAAGAGCACAAACAGCATCGAGGGCGGGATAATCGGCGACAGCAGACCGCCGGCCGCGGTAATGGCGGCGGCATAGGACTTGTCGTACCCCTCTTTTTCCATCGCCGGCACCATGGCGCGGGACATGATGGCAATCTGGGACGCAGCCGACCCCATGATCGCCGCCATCATCATGTTGGCCACCAGGTTGATATAGGCCAGGCCGCCACGAAAGCCGCCCACCAGTATGCGGGCCAGATTGACCAGGCGTGAGGTCAGGCCGCCTTCGTTCATCAGCTCGCCCGCCAGCATGAACAGCGGAATGGCCAGCAGACCATAGCTTTCGACGGCGCCAAAGAGTTGCTGGGCGTAGGAATCAAACAGCACCGAGTTGCCCGACACTGCTATGTACCAGAGTGCGGTGAGGGCCAGCACCAGCGCGATGGGGACGGCGCTGAACAGCAATACCGAAAAGATCACAAAAGTCATGCGGCTTCTCCCGCCAGGGCTGGTCGCGCGCTCAGACATTCAAGCAGATTACTCAGGGCATGCAGGCTCAGTGACACAGCAAAGAAGGGCAGTGCCAGCCAGATCCAGAACTTTTTCAGCCCCAGGGTGCTGGTGTTTTCGGCATAGATAAAATTGAAGGTCTGGGCCTGAAACGCCTGCAGATCAAAGCCAGACTGGGCCAGCGCGACTGGGTCATACCAGCGCAGACACAGCCACAGCAGCACCAGGGCAAAAACCAGAATCACCAGATCGCTGAACAGCGACAGCGCCCTGCGCACCGCAGGCGTGCAGCTGTCGGTCAGCAGGGTCACACTCACCCCCTCACGCCGCTTCAGCAACACGGCAGTCGTCAGAAAGGCCATCCAGACCATGCAGTAAATCGCCAGCTCATCTACCCAGTAGATGGCATGCCCCAGGGAGCGACTGGCAATATTCAGCAGCACCAGCAGGGTGACAGCCCCTGCCAGTACCGCGGCCACCCTGGTTTCCATCCGGGCAACCCTATTCGAAATTTTGTGCAACATGGCATTCTCCTGCATGCCCCCGACGCAGAGCCCCGGAGGCAGCTTGGGTGTGCAGCGTCAATCAGCTGCCCTTGATATCGGCCGCCGCCTTGCGCAAAGATTCCAGCGCCGGCGCCTTGGCCGACCAGGTTTGCTCCCAAACTTCGATCGCCTCGCTGAAGGTGCTGCGATCCGACTCGGTGATGGTGATATCAAGCCCGCGTAACTGCGCTTCCTGATCCTTTTCCTGGGCCTGGAAACGGGCGATCACGGAATCCAGCTGCGCCTTCATGCTGCTGCGAATCAGGTTCCTGTCGTCCTCGCCCAGCGAGCGCCACAGACGCCCGGAAACCACCCCCACCATCGGAAACATCATATGGTTGGAGATCATCAGGTTGTCGGCGCGTTCATAGAATTTGAGAATCAGGATGGAGTCGAAATCCATGTCGATGGCATCGACCTGGCCATTGGCCAGGGCATCGTAGACCGCCGGCAGTGGCAGGGGCGTCGGCGCTGTACCCAGAGCCGCATAGAAGTCGCGGATCGGCTCAAACGGCGTTATGCGCAGTTTTTTGCCCTGAAGATCCGCAGGGCTCGCCACGGTTTCGCGACTGAGCACCTGACGCATGCCCGCCATGCCATAGCCGATACCCACCAGACCTGCGCCTGCAGGCAGCTGATCCAGCAGACCGACAGCGGCATCGGAGCGCAGCAAGGCCGCAGCCTGATCGATATCGTCCACCAGGTAAGGCGCATAGAGGGCACCAAAGTCCGGCACCCTGTTGGACATTTCAGCGATGGTCAGAAAGGCCATATCCAGAGCGCCGGTTTGCAGCTGTTGCACCATCTGGGCTTCATTGCCCAGTTGCTGCGCCGGGAAAACCGATACCCGGTGCTCCCCGCCGGACTTTTCATTCAGCGCTTTGGCGAAATCGTTGGCCGCCTGGGTCCAGATATGGGGTGGCGGTGTAATCAGCCCGAGACGGAAGTCCTGGGCCTGGGCCGTGACGGCGGATAACACCAGCGAGGTCGCCAGCAGCAGGGGTTTGAAGTCGATCATGGTGAGCTCCATTGTTGTTATAGGCAGCGTCTGCCCACGAACAAGCAACGGGGCAGTCTGTGCTGTCTGGCACTGGGCTTACGCCTGCGTGCCAGGTACAGCTATCAAACCAGAGAGTGCAGGCATCGAACTATCCCGATACTTCACAATCCCTATCCGTTTTTACCTCACCCGGGAACCAGGTTCTGCAGTCTCCTATCGGGCCGCCGCATCAACATACTGCGAGGCGCAGCCAGCGCTGGCCTGCTGTTTGCCCGGCAGCGGCTCGAACAGATGCCCAAGCTGATGGCGCTGCAAGGCGGCCTCAAGCTCGGAGCCCTCTTCGCTTAGCAGCGCGGCGGTCTTGAGGTTGCGCAGGATCTCACTGGCATCGGAACGACCACTGAGCGCCCGGGCCGCAGCCGAAATCGCCCTGAAACTGCGCAGCCCCCGCTCCCGGGTTTTGCTGTAGCCCTTGATCAGCTCCGGCAGTGCCGCCACTTCGCAGCCCAGGTCATAGTCTGCCACCAGCGTCCTTTCCAGCTGTTCCAGCCAGGCATCAATCTGCGTCTGTTCAATAGCATCACGCAGCGAAAAACGCCTGAGCGGGCGTAGTTGTGCCACCAGGTAGAGCGACACAAAACCGCAGAGGCCCTGGGTCGAGAGTTTTTTCGGGCCCGCGAACAGGACTTCCAGCAGCCGCCCCGCCCAGCGGGTACGCAACACCCAGCGTCCTAGGCCCGCGGGCAGCGTTTCGGCCACCTCTTCGAGCCTTGGGTGCATGAATTCGGTGAAATGGGAGACCTGGTCCGCATCTATGCCCACCTCATCGTACAGGCGTTCAAAACGCTGCGAGCGCGTCTTGATATCCGCCACCCGGATCGTATCTTCATAGGCCATCCAGAGCCCCAGGGTGCGGGCTGCAACGGTACTGCAGCGCCCAACTGCTTCGCCCCCGGCATCCGCCTCGGCGTCCAGGGCCTCCAGCCGCTGCATCCGCTGGATATAGCGCCCGGCGTAACGCAGATCGCTGTGATCCAGCATTCTGCGCACCCCTTCCTGCAACAACGGCTGCAATGTCGGAGCAAAGTCCCGCTCAATGGTCGCCAGCAGCTGGCGAATACCACCGTCCTGCCCCCTGTAGTGCCAGCCCTCGGCAGGAGGGCTGGGGACAACAGGATTTTCCGGCTTGCGGTTGGCCTCGGCCTGAGCGGCACCGGCGGCAAAGGCGGCCAGACTGGCGTCTACACCCACGCCACCCCGGCGTATGGCCTGCTCGAAATCCTCCCGTCCAAAAGGCAGTACTGCGCTACCATGAATGGCGCCAAACAGCACCGCACTCACAACACTGCGGCATTGCTCGGCCAGGGCCGCCATGTCGAAGCAAATATACCGCTGCGCCATTTCCGCCGCCGTGACATGCACCGAGTCAGAGTCGGCGATGGCATTGCCCATGGATTCCTTTTCCGCCACGGCATAGGCCCGGTGTGACGAGGCGATCAGCGTGGTGCGATCCGGCGTTACAAAGCCCCGCTGCATGGCACGACCGGCCTCCATCAGCTCAGCCGCGACCACCAGGTCCACATCGCCGCTGGCCGGTGAAAGCGACAGCACAGGGCGCCTTGTATCGGCGTCGCCCGGCTGCGGCCGGAACAGCTCAAGATAGTAGATGGTCGCCCCGGTACGCTGGGCCACACCCGGCACCGAAGTGGTCTGGGCGTGCCAGTTCGCCGCCTCCGCCATACCTACTATCCAGTCGGCCAGCACACCGCCGCCCTGCCCGCCCATGGCGGTAATGGCAATATTGAAACGCTGTTTATCGAGTGTTGTCATCAGGCAGCTCCATCCAGCTGGTAGATTTCATGACGCCTTTGCGCCCTTTTCTGCAGCCTGCGGATCACGCTTTGGGACAGACGACGTCTGAAGGTCTCCCAGCGTCCGGCATTGCGCACCACTTCCACCCGCACAAAGGATGGACAGAGGATATCGGCGTGCACGTTTTCTCCGCACAGACCGCATCCGACACAACTGTTATCGATGCGTGTCACCGGATCTGAGCGCCAGGGATCGGGGTTTTCCTTCACCGTCAGCGATGGGCAGCCCGACAGCCGGATGCAGGCCCGATCACCGGTGCAGGTTTGCTCATCGATGGCAAAGCGCGCCTCGGATACGCGCTTGCCGGCTTTAAGGTCGGCGCGCTTGCTGCGCTTTTCCCGCCGCTGCAGATTCAGCATGCATTCGGATTGCGCCACTATCACCTTGGGCCCCTGGCCCTTGGTGCTGACCGCCTCGCGCAGCGTCTTGAGCATGGCGGTCACATCGTAGGTGCGGGTCAAAGTCCGCACCCACTTCACCCCCACGCCCTCAACCGCCCGGGAAATCGGGTTATTGGTCGCCAGGTTCGTATTGGTAGCCCGGGATGACAGAATATCCTGGCCACCGGTGGCGGCGGTGTAGGCATTGTCGATGATCAGGTTGACGCCATCGCTCTTGTTGAAGACCGCATTGCCGACACCACTGGTCAGGCCGTTATGCCAGAAGCCACCATCCCCCATGATCGAAATCGCGGGCTTGTCGGAGCTGACATTGAAGGCCGAGGCCGAGGCGCTGCCAAGGCCATAGCCCATGGTGGTAGCGCCCAGGTTAAAGGGCGGCAGGATCGAGAACAGATGACAGCCAATATCACAGCTGATATGAAAGTCGCCGCGTTCTTTCTGCAACAGCTTGATGGCGGAAAAAATCGGACGCTCCGGACAACCGGTGCAGAAGCCCGCCGGGCGAGCCGGTACCACGTCGGTCAAAGTCTCCACTGACAGAGACCGGGCCGGCACGAAGGACAGCGCAGTTTCGTGCTGCAGCAAGTCCGTGGTCTGGGCCTGCAGGAAGTTACGGATACCGGCCTTCACCACATCGGTGGTGTATTCACCCACCCGTGGCAGCACCGCCTTGCCCTGCAGCTGCGTCTTGCAGCCAGCCCGGGCGAAGAGGGTATGCAGCTCATGCTCGATAAACTCAGGATTACCCTCCTCCACCAGCAGCACCGCAGACTTGCCTTGCGCAAAGCGCAGCAGCTCGTCATCAATCAGCGGAAAAGCCACGTTCATCACATAGAGCGAGATCTGCGACTGACCATAGGCATCCGCCTGCCCCAGGTGCTCCAGTGCACGAATCACTGTGTTGTAGCTGCCGCCCTGCAAAATAATACCGACGTCCTCGCGGCTGCCGGGAAAGAACTCGTTCAGCTCCTGCGCCTTGATAAACTCGATGGCCGCCGGCAGGCGCGCTTCAATTTTTTCCCGTTCGTGCAGGAAGGTCGCCGGTGGCAGCACCACCCGGCTCAGATCCCGCTTGGGATTCTGTAGCGCGTCCTGCAAGCTGAACTCGGCCTTGCGGTTGTCCCTGGCCACAAACTGGCCATGCACGTGGCAGGCGCGGATGCGCATCTGCAGCATGACGGGGGTATGGCTGGCTTCGGACAGCTCAAAGCTCTTTTCTACCATATCGACGATGCTCGGCAGGTTGGGCCTGGGGTCAAGCAGCCAGATATGAGACTTCATCGCAAAGGCATGGGTACGCTCCTGCATGATGGAAGAGCCTTCGCCATAGTCCTCGCCGATAATGATCACGGCGCCACCGGTCACGCCGCCGGATGCCAGGTTGGCCAGGGCATCGGAGGCCACGTTGGTGCCCACCGTCGACTTCCAGGTGACGGCGCCGCGCAGCGGATAGTGCACCGACGCCGACAGCATGGCGGCTGCGGTGGCTTCACTGGCACTGGTCTCGAAGTGGATGCCCATGTCATCGAGAATTTCTTCCCGCGCATCGGCCAGCACATCCATCAGATGGGAGATGGGCGAGCCCTGATAGCCCCCGACATAGGACACGCCCGACTGCAGCAGCGCCTTGGTCACCGCAAGGATGCCCTCGCCGTGGAACAGCTCGCCTTCGCCTGCGTGCAATTTCTTCACTTCACTCTTGAACGATCTTTCCGCCATCTGGCCTGTTCTCCCGCACCGATCATGCGAGCCTGTGGGCTCACGATCAACATTAGTAAAAGCCGCTTTCAGCCCTGTTAAGTCTGGCCCTGCCAGTACCTGAGCCTGGCGATATCCGGGCAGCAGAGCATCTGCATTGCATTGTTCAGTTCATCCTCCAGCATGCGCATCACATGATCGGCCCCCGCCGGCCCCAGGGCCGCTACGCCATACATGAAGGTGCGCCCCAGCAGGGCAAAGTCGGCCCCCGCCGCAATGCCCCTTGCCACATCGAGCCCCGAGCGCAGACCGCTGTCCAGAATCAGCGGGAAATCAGGCCCCACCGCCTGGCGCACCGCCGGCAGCACCGCCAGGCTCGACGGGCAGGCATCCAGTTGTCGCCCGCCATGGTTCGATACGACTATGCCATCCACCCCCAGATCGCGGCAGCGCAGCGCATCCTCGGCACTGAGCACCCCCTTCACCACCAGGGTACCGGGCCAGCGTTGGCGGTAGGCCTTGAGCCGCGCCCAGGGCACCCGCCCGGCGATCTTGGCCGGCAGATAGTCACCGGAGTGGCGCCGATAAGGCTGCAGATTACGGAAGGCCGGTACACCCCGGCGGACACTGCTGAGCGCCCACCGTGGCCGACGCATGATATCCAGCAAGGTCCGAGCACCCACTTTGGGCGGCAGCGCAAGACCGTTGTGCATGTCCAGCTCGCGGCGCCCGCCCACCGGCACATCGACAGTGACCAGCAGCACCTTGTAGCCGGCCTCGGTGGCACGCTGCATCAGGCTCTGTTCCACCGCCTCGTCACTGAAGGGGTAAAGCTGAAACCAGGCCATGTCACCGGCAAGGCTCGCAACCTCTTCAAGGCTTGATGTGGCGAAGGTACTGGCTGCAATGGGACACCCCGCCACCTTTGCCGCCCGGGCAAGGGCTGCCACCGCCCCCGGCCACACCAGACCGTCCAGACCAATGGGCGCCACCCCGAAGGGCACCCGATAGGCTTGCCCGAACAGAGACGTACTCAGATCTGCCCCGTCACCGGCATTAAAGTAGCGCGGCGCCAGCTCCATCTGCTCAAAGGCATCGGTATTGCGCAGCAAGGCACTCTGGCGCCCGCTGCCGCCTTGCAGGTAATCAAACACAAAGCCGGGAAGGCGCTGCCGGGCCCGTCGCTCCAGATAGGCGGAGGACGGAAAACGCTGCATCAGGCGGGTTTCAGGCATAGCTCAGCCTCCATTGCCATATTGTCGTATCCGTTCAGGGGGCCAGCCCGGGCAGTTGCCCGCCCGGCCTGTTAGCAGCCTGTCGGACTTGGCCGATCGTAGCGAGGGAAAGTCCGTTTTGAGGCAGTTTTTGAGCTCTTTTGAGGCAAATAGTGGTTCTATTTAACAAAAAAGAGGACGAAAAATGACCAAAATCGGCTTTCCGCAGTAGATCAGTGGTAAGTCCGACAGGCTGCTAGCTCAGCTGCCGAAACTGGCCTTGAGCTGTTGTGCGTACTGCGGGCTGAGCTCTTCCACCGCCTGCCAGCCAGCGCTCTGAGACAGGGCCTCAAATTGCTCGGCCTGCTCCGGCGCCAGCTGGATGGCTTCGATGCCAGCATCGGCCTGGTGCTGCTTGTCTGCCTTTGCGTCTTCACCGGCACCCTCGTTGAGGGATTCAATCCAGGCCACCTGCTGGCGCATGAATTCACGCTGCGGCTGATCGAGCTTTTCCCAACTCGCCTGATTCATGAACAGGCTGACTTCCACGTTGTAGAAACCGGGTTCAACGCGGTAACGGGTTTTTTCCTGCCAGCCCAGATCGAAAATACCGACAGAGGGCCAGCCATAACCGTCCACCACGCCCCGCTCCAGTGCCGTAAAGACTTCTCCGGGTGCCACCTGCAAAGGCGTGGCGCCCAGGGCCTGGAAGAAGGAGCGGTACACCGGCACGCCCCGCAGCTTGAAGCCGGACAGATCAGCCGACTCAACCTTTTTGTTGGTATAGATATGGTATTGCAGGCCATCGGACAGACGCGCCAGCCATACCATGTTGGCCTTGTCACGGTGGATCTGATCCATCAGCGTATAGCCGCCATTGGCACGCAGCTCAGACATGGGCTTGCGGGTCAGCGTCATGGCCAGGGATTCCGGCACCATGTTGGCGTGGAAAACGCCGGTGGTGTTGGCGATATCGACGATACCGGCACGCACCGCGTTGCCAATTTCAAATGGCGGCATGGATTCGGGGCCGCCCATGACCTGAATCTGCACCAGGCCCTTGCCCTGCTCATTCACGCTGCTCACAAACTGCTTGAAACGCTCGTTGAAGTAGGTGTCCTGGCCAAAAGCCGTGACCGCCTTGAGGGTAATTTCCTGCGCCTGGGCCAGCCAGGGAACACAGACCAGCAAACCGCCGCATAACACTTTCTTGAAATGATTATTCATGGGGTTTCTCCAGTTAATTGATTGCAGCATCGGGAACGGGTTGTCGTGTCTTACCCCATCAGATTGGGTAGCCCGGTTGCCAGCCAGGGCATAAGCAGAATGCAACTCAATACAAGCAACTCGATCAGCAGGAACGGCACCGCCGAGGCGTAGATCTGGGTCAGGCGAATGGACGGCGGTGCCACGCTTTGCATCACCATCAGCAGCAAGCCAAAGGGCGGAGTCAGCAGACCCAGTTCCATCGCAATCAGCATCATGACGCCGAGCCAAATAGGATCTATACCGGCCGCCGCGGCCAGGGGCATAAAGAACGGCAGGGTAATCATCATCATGCTGACCTGGTCGATGACACAGCCCATGACCAGAATCACCACCAGCATGCCGACCACCAGCCAGAACGCCGACAGCTCGTACTCCCCAACCAGCGACAGCAGACCACCGGTGGCACCGGAAAAACTCAGCTGCTGGGAGAAGGCCGTGGAAGCCACCAGCACAAACAGGATGATCACTGAAATGCGTGCCGTTTCGATCAGCGCCCGAATCAGCTTCGCCTTGGTCAGTACGCCGTAGGCCAGGGTCGCCAGTACGGCAGCCAGGGCACCGATAGCCGCCGATTCCGTCGGCGATGCCCAGCCGGCCAGCATGCTGCCCACTACCGCAACAAAGATCCCCAGCAAGGGCACCACATCCCGCAGAAACGGCCACCAGCGCTCCCAGCGTGTTTCGAGGTTTTCATCAACGATTTCGTCCCCGCGGCTTTTCTCATGCAGGCATGAACGCACGATAACGAATCCAAGAAAGCCCGCCGCCATCAGCAGACCCGGCACTATGCCACCGATCAGCAGACCCGAGATCGACACACCGGCCAGGCTCCCGAGCATGACCGCCAATGCAGAAGGCGGAATCAGCATGGCGATGCCACCCACAGCCATGATGGGGCCCATGGCGACCGTGGGGTGATAGCCGCGCTTGAGCATTTCCGGCAGCAGGGAGCTGCCCATCATCGCAGTGTTGGCGATGGTGGAACCGGACAGCGCAGCAAACACTGTGCCGCCCAGCACCGAGACGATGGACAGCTGGCCGGGAACCTTGGCAATCAGCCGTTCGATACTCGAGATGGCCCTATAGGCCAGGCCACTGTGAAACAGCACCTCCCCCATCATCACGAACAGCGGAATGGGCGTCAGGGAGAAACTGGTGACCGATCCCACCGAATTGCGCACCAGCTGGCCGATGCCGGCCTCCCCCCCCATAAATAGCCAGGCACCGAGCAGGTTCACGCCCAGGAAAGCAAAGGCCACCGGCATGCCGATCAGCATCAAGCCAAAGAGCGTGCCCAACATCACCGTCAACGCCAGATACCAATCCATCAGGAGGCCTCCTTCAGGGCCGGAACGGGATCAAACAGACGGCGCACAAACTCCACCGTCAGCAACACAAAACCCAGGATCATGGGCAGGTTCAGCCACCACTGGGGAAACACCAGTACCTTGAACACCAGCCCGCCCTGGCGTGCCGTATCCAGGGTGACCTCCAGGCTATACCAGCTCAGTACGGCGCATATGGTGGCGCCCAGCAGACTGAGACCGCGCTCGAACAGTGCGCGCCAGCGCGGGGGCATCAGTTGCAGCGCAAGATCAATGCGAATATGGTCGCCGCAGTACAGCAACCAGGGGGCGGCCAGCATGGTCGCCGTCATCAACAGGTATTCCGAGGCTTCTACCGTCCAGGGCATAGAGAAGCTGGTCATGTTTCGCAGCGCAATATCGGCGCACACCAGCAGCGCCATAAGCGCAAACATCAGCGCCGCCAGCAGGCCACAGCCGTTATACAGCCAGTGGTAAAAACGATTGACGGATATCGTATCCGGCAGTTCAGTCACCCTATCCATGTCTTCGCTTCCGTTGTTGTTATGGTTTCCCGTTACCGCAGCACCCGGTAACGGCCTGTTCGCAGTAGGTCAGTGTTCAGCCCGACAGGCTGCCAGGCCTCAGCCCGCAGGGGCCGACACCGATGCGGGGGCAGACATATATTTCAGCAGCTGCTGACGAATCTGCGGCGGGATCGAGACTTTGCCCACCCGGTCGCCAATGGCGCTAAAACACAGCACCAGCTGCGCATCCAGAATGGACTCACCGGCACACCAACCGCTGATCTTGATCTCAAACGAGCTGTCGCCGACCCGCAGACACGAGAGCAGCAACCTCAGCCGATCCGACTGGCGACAGGGTTTCGAGAAGGTGATATTGAGATTCACCGTCGGCACACCGGCACCGAAGCGCGCCTGCATATCGCGAAAGGCAAACCCCATGGCCTGAAACCAGTCTTCCACCGTATCATTCAGGATCTCCAGATAGCGCGGGTAGAATACGATTCCGGCAGGGTCACAATGTCTGAAGCGAATGACTTCTTCCTTCTGAAAAACCATAGCGTTGTCCTGTATGCGTTAATTCGAAAACCCTATCGGGCTCTGTCTTTCAGAACCCGACTCATCAACACCAGCTGACGGTGCAGCTCACCCATATCTTCGTCACCCAGGCCGCCCAGCACCTCGGTAATCCAGGCCTTGTGGACGGCGGCCATGCGCTCGAACCTGTCGCGCCCCAATGGCGTGAGGCTGATCAGCTTGACGCGTCTGTCGTCCGCCTGCGCCTGGCGCTGTACCAGGCCATCACGCTCCAGCCGATCCACCACCCCGGTGATATTGCCGTTGGAGACCTTCATCCATTGCGACAGGGCTGACATTTTCTCCGTGCCACCGGCGTGCTGCAGTGCGGCCAACAGGTCGAACTGCGGCAGGGTGACATTGAACTCTTTCAGCAGCAGGGCACGCAGCTCCTGTTCGATCAGGGCGGTGTTGGACAGCATCCGAAACCAGGTTTTCAGTGAAAGTTCGTCTCTCATCAGCCTCAGCTCCCGCCAGCCCGCACCGCGCCCCGGCTGTTAGCCTTGCGGTGCTCCTGCGGGAATCTCCTTTGTGGTTAAATAATTCATACGTTAATATTTTAAGGTTAAAGTATCTAGCTAAAAATACACTCCACTCTTACTCCAGGAGAGCAAGAACGGAGCGCCCTGGCCATGCGCAGCACGGCTTAGCTGGCGGAAAATTTCTCGAAATACACCTGGCAGTTCGCCATGGCCCGCTGATCCAGCCACTGCTTGACCGCTTCGACCATCGGCGGCGGCCCGCACAGATAAGTATCCACCTCGCCGTCGTTGAAATGACAGTCCTCGAACAGGTCCGTCACCACGCCAACGGGGCCCTGCCAGTCTTCGCTCTCCCGCATCACAATGCGGTGATAGCTGAAATTCGACAACCGTTCGGCATAGCGCTGCAGACGTTCCAGCTCACACAGGTCCTGCGCCTGGGTCACGCCATAGAACAGGGTCACCGGCTGGGTGCAGGCGCCAGGGTCTGCTGCCATCTCGTCCAGCATACCCAGGAAAGCCGAGAGTCCGGTGCCACCGGCCACCAGCACCAGCGGACGGCTCACCTTGCGCAGGTAAAACGCGCCCAGCGGCGCCTTCAGCCGGATGCGATCCCCAGGCGCTGCCCGCTCGCGCAGGTAATCACTCATGGCTCCCTGGGGCAGCAGCCGAATCAGGAACTGCAGACCGTTGGTCGCATTGGGCGCGCAGGCGAATGAATAGGAACGCCACTCATCGGTACCCGGCACCTGTACATGGGCGTACTGCCCCGGCAGAAAGTCGAGTTGCTGATCCAGTGAAGCCGCATCGATATGCACGATGGCGGTGGAGTCGGACAGCTGCTCGACGCTCTGCACCACAGCCTCAACCTCCAGCGGTCCGGCCGAGGTGCAGAGGGTCGATTCAAAGTCGAACTTTACCGCGCAATCGGAACTGACCCGCATCTGGCAGGCCAGTACCGCGCCCCGCGCCAGATCGGCCTCGGACAGCGCATCTTCATCCACGTAATCCAGGCTGTAGTCGCCGGACTCGCAGGTGCCCTTGCAGGTGGCGCAGACGCCTTCGCGACAATCCACCGGCAGCGTGATGCCCTGGCGCAGCGCAGCATCCAGCAACGGCTCGTTGGCATTAACACCGACGAAATGGGTCCGTCCGTCGGTAAAACTCAAGGCTACTTTGTGCATAACGCACCCCCTTGTTTCTGTCCGTCACTGGCGTGCCGATCAGACGTGATAGAAGTCCAGTACGTGGCGAATCTTGTCGTTCAGCAGGACCACCTGCTTCCTGCGGATGCGAAAGCTGTCGCCCTCGGCCCGCAAGCGGTATTCGACCCGCCCAAAGAACACCTCAGCCTCGCCAAAGCGGTAGAAATGGGTCGCCCAGTTGGCCTTCACCAGCCAGCTGCCATCATCCTGTGGCTGTGCCTGTACATTGCTGACCTGGTGCAGGGTGCGGGGCATGGGGGTACAGGCCGCCGATTTGCCGGTGCGAATGCGGAATACCCTATCTTCAAGCCCGGCACGGCTCGGGTAGTAAATCAGCGACATTTCCCGCTTGGGGTTGGTGGTGTGGACATGCTCCGACTCCCACTGCGGCATATGGAACTCGGCGTCCTCGTCAAACAGCGCCAGGTATTCATCCCACTGCTGATGGTCACAGAGCTCGGCCTTCTGGTACAGAAACTGCTCAATGCTGTGCAAGGTCGGGTTCATCAGTTGCTCTCCTCTGCCTGGCGGGTCTTGGCGGCCAACCCCTGCAGCAGGTAGCGCTGCCAGGTGGAATGCTGATTCACGTACAGGCCTTCCTGGGTAAATTCGGTGCCGGTCAGCACCGGCCTGATACCCAGCGCTTCGGTGTTGGCCGTGGGACCCGTGACCCAGTTTTCACAACCGCGGGAAATATCGCTCCAGCGCTCGGCGCGGCCCTGGAACCCCTTCTGGGCTTCGCGGAATTCCACCAAATCATCGGGGGTTCCCATGCCGGACACATTGAAAAAGTCTTCAAACTGGCGGATGCGGTTCTCGCGGTCGGCGTCGGACTCATTTTTGACACCCAGGCACAGGCTGTGCACCTCGGTCTTGTTCCAGGCCACGGGCCGCACTATACGTAGCTGGGAGCTGATCTGATCCATAAAGAACAGGCTGGGGTAGATATTGAGGTTGCGCAGTCGATGCATCATCCACTGGGCCCGGGCCTCACCGAACTCTTCCACCAGGCGCGGCATGACGCTGGCATAGCCGGGGCGAACTTCCGGGTTGGGCATGTCGCTGAACAGAATGGTGTGACCGTTCTCGAACGCAAACCAGCCGTCATCGGTATCCTTGTCGCCGGCACCCAGCTTGCTGTAGTCGAGCGTCTTGCTGTTGTCCGCAGATTCCTTCTTGGACTCTTCCTGCTGACGATGCTGCACCGTGGCGACGTAGTTGTAGTGCACAGTGCTGACGTGATAACCGTCCAGCCCATTTTCGTTTTGCAGCTTCCAGTTACCATCGAAGGTGTAGGACGAGGCCCCCGGCAGCACTTCCAGCTCAGCCGTCGCAGACTGCGCCACCATCATGTCAAAACCGATGCGGGCATCACCGAGGAAATCCTCCAGCGACACATCAGACTCGGTGTTGAGGTTGATAAAGACAAAACCCTTGTAGCTGCTGATCAGCGCCTTGCGCAGCCCGCGGCTGGTCTTGTCAAAATCCTGCGGATACTCGTCCGGCGCCTTGACCTTGACCAAGCGTCCATCGGACTTGTAGCACCAGGCGTGGAAGGGGCAGGTGAAGGTGGACTGGTTGCCCTTGCACACCCGAGTCAGAGTCGCGCCGCGATGCTGACAGGCATTGACCAGCGCGTTCAGCTCGCCCTTGCCATCGCGGGTAATGATCATGGGCTGGCGCCCGGCCTGCATGGTAAAAAAGTCGTTTGCATTGGCAATCTGACTTTCGTGGCAAGCAAAGATCCAGGTGTTCTCGAAGATCAGCTCCATTTCCAGGTCAAACAGCTCCTGGTCGGTAAACATTTCCCGCGCTATCTTGAAAACACGCTCATTCGGGCGAAAATCAAGCGCACCTTCAATCTGTTCCCGCCAGGCGTTCAGCTTTTGCGTATTATTGTTGCTCACAGTCTTGCCTCCAATCGCGGCCAGTTCGAGCCTGTTTCAGCCCGCTCATTCAGTGCCACCATGAAACCAGACAGCAGGGATACTGAGCTATCCCGATATCCTGCGAGCTTTATCCGTTTTTTCACCCCGGTGTATAAAACTAAAAAACAGACACACCACAGCGCTAACGCGGCTGGAAAAAAGCGGCAGGATTGACGTCTGCGCAGAGAGGGTGGTACCTTTGCGAGATGCTACGCGACGACATTTAAAAATACGATATCGATAGAAATCAGACTAAGGTAACGCGCTATGCTGGGTATTCATAATCTGGTCGAAGGCCGTACAAAGGATACTATCAGCACAGAAATTCTTGATGCTGAGGCTGCAAGATCATGGATGGAAAGCATTTGTGGCCCGCACTACTTAAAAGTAAAAAACAGTAACTCCATTCGATTTCGCCACGTCGGAAATATATTAACATCCACGACAACCGCTATTGGCCACATTGAATATGGTACCGATGTTACCGTCGAAATCGATGACTTGCACAGTAGTTACAGTATCAGCTTGCCGGTCAGCGGTTTTCAGGCACTGGAAGGCCCAAGCCTGCAGGCACAATCGGATATAACCCGTGGCGTTATTATCTCTCCGTCCACCGCCTGCCGCCTGCATATCAGTGGAAATTGCCGCAAGACACTGGTTCGAATATCCCGCCAGGCCATGGAAGCAGGGCTGGAAAGCCTGCTGCGACGCCCGGTAACAGAGCCGTTGATTTTCCAGACACAAATGGATGCCGCCATAGGCGCCAACAGCGCCTGGTGGCGCACCATCCGGCACATTGAAAACGAACTGCGAAGTATCAACGGCCTCTACAACAGCTCGCATTTTATCCGTGAAATGGAACAGGCGTTGATCAAGGGGATTATTGTTTCACAGCCCAACAATTACTCCCAGGCGATTGAACAGGCAAGCTGCACCTCGATGCCAGCCTACCTGACACGTACTATCGAATTCATCAAAAAACATGCCCATGACGATATCAGCATTGAAGATATCGAGCAGGCCGCCTGCGTTTCACGCAATAAACTCTATAACGACTTCAAGAAATATGTCGGTGAGCCGCCAACATACCACCTTAAAAGAATTCGACTGGAGGGCGCACGCCAGGATATTCTGACGGATAATGCCAACGAAAATATATCCTCTATTGCGATGAAGTGGGGTTTCTCGCACCTCGGACGTTTCTCTGTGGATTACAAAAAACAGTTCAATGAGTCACCCTCTGAAAGCATTCAACGTATCAAGAAAGCAACATCATTCTGAAAATCATAATTCAGCACTAATAAGGCCGACAATATGTCGGCCTTATTGAATAACACTTAAAATATACTCAAAAGGGTAATGCGGCCTTAATCCAGAAGGCGTCACCCTCGGGTCTGTTTTCAACCGCCATTTCCTTTTGGTACTTGGCGGTTACAAAAAATCCTTTGCCATTATCGAACTTGATTGACGGGCCTATGGCAAACGCCTGCCCCTCATTACCGATATCCAGCCCATTGAGCTTATCGCTGCTGACCTGTCGGTAGGCATAGCCCCCCAGGCCAAGCACCCAGCCGGGGCCAACCCCATAGCCCAGCGCATAATCGAGATGCAGCTCCTGGCCCGACTGGTAGCCCGTGGCGTCATTTTCGAAGTTGTAGTCATACATCAACTTGAGGCCCCAGTTAACGCCTGCCGGGTTGATATGGGAGGCGGCATATACAGCCTGCATCGACCAGTAGTTGCGTCCGATATTGGCCAGTTCTCCGGTTTTGTAGCTGCCGGTTGGCGCAAATATATCGACCCCCACCGCACTGTGCAGGCTGGCGCTGTGGTGGTAGGCCAGCAATGCGGTCAAATCCAGATCACCCGCACCGCGGGCGCTGTCGCTCATGCCATTGACAGAAACATCCAGATCAACCAGCGGCAGCAACGCCGCATACACCAACTGGCCACCCAGCAAACTTTGGTCCGTCACCCAGAGCAGTCGAGGTGCCACCACCTTGGCCCGCAGGCGAAAATCGATGGGCAAGCTGTCGCCGTCTCCATCGTTGAAATCGTCGGCCGCATAATGGCTGGCATAGATCAGCGGATAGACACCCGGCGGGGGCAAGGCGCCCACCAGGTAGTTCTCTGCCCCCATGGGATAGCTGGAACCCCCGCCTTCAGTGGCCTGTACAGACATTGAAAAGGCGAGTGCGCCCGTCGCGAGGCCAAGACCTGCGCGCGTCAAATATGTCTTCATGATGATGTATCCGATTTTTCTTATTGAGTCAGCTGACCGCGGCCCCACGAGGGTCGGCACACGGACAGGCTGCTATGGATGGGTCTCGCGCTGGCCTGCGGATTGATACACAGGCCAGCGCGAATGGCGTTCAGGCACAGAGCTGACCGAAAGCGCCCCGGTAAAACAGTAGCGGGTCACCTTCTCGGGTGTTGAACGCTTCGACTCGTCCCACAATCAGAAGGTGATCGCCCGCGATCCGCGTGAACTCGACGCGGCACTCTAGCTGCGCCAGGCTCTCGTCGATCAGTGGAACCCCGGCCCGGCTAACGCCATGGGACACACTGGCGAACTTGTCATCCGCAGCCCTTGCAAACTTCATCGCCAGCGCATCCTGTTGCCGATCAAGTATATTCACCACGAAGGGCCGCCCCTGCCCAAAGGCATCAAGGTTTGGGGACTTCAGCGCCAGACTCCAGAGAATTAGCGGCGGGTCCAGCGACAGCGACGAGAAAGAGTTGGCAGTAATGCCGATGGGTTTCCCATCTTTCCCCTGTGCCGTCACCACAGTGACCCCGGTGGCAAACAAGCCCAGGGTGTTGCGCAGCTCCCGGCTGTCGAGAATAGGTACCGCTGGCGTTTCGTCGGCTAAGGCAACGGCGGCTGGTGTCTTCAGCGTGGTCATTTCAGGCCCCCTTTTTCAGCTGTTCGTTAACGAAGTGGTCGCAGGACTCAGGCTCCAGCCACCAGGGCATGAAATCCGGCGGATTATTAAAGCCATTGGCAATGCTCGCTGCCAGGGCCGGCGAGCGCTGTGCTGCACCGAGCAGGTTTAAAATATGCTCGGGCGGTGGCAGCAACAGGCTATTGGTCCAGCTCACGACATCCTGGGCGTAGCGCCAGTAAGTCTCGAAGGTCTGCTGCATCCAGGCCCTATCGAAGGGCGCATCGCCGCGGGATAAGATTGCCTGCAGGTACACCCGGCTGCATTTGGCACCATTGTTGGACCCCTGCCCGGTAATCGGATCATTCACCACCAGGGTGTCGGCGATGCCTAACACCGCTCGGCCCGATGGCAGTGTTGCGACCGGCCTGCGCACCGTAGGGGCAAAACGACCAGCCAGAATGCCATTGTCGTCGGTGAGCTGCACATCCTTGCAGCGTTCAGCCTCGCCCGGTGCATAGGTACGGATGATTTCAAGACTCCTTGCCAGGTGCTGCGCGGGACTCGATACATCCTGCCAGCAGTCCATCGGACCGCCGGGGATACCCTCGAACACCATGATTTCACAGGGTCCGTTTAGCGTCAGAGCCGGAAACACAAAGTACTCGCCGACACCGGGTATCAGATTGAACGCCACGCGTGAATAGGGCTCAGCGGGCTCCATGCCCTGCACGTAAGTTAACGCCAGTGCCCGCTGTGGCTTGTCGAACACAGAGCGCTCGGCATCGCGCTCGAACAGCCGCACGATCTCGCCCTTGCCAGCGGCAATCAGCACCAGATCATGGGACGCCGCCAGCTCTTCCAGTTCGTCGATACCGGCATCGCGAATCACCAACTCACCGCCAAGACGAACGAACTCATCCATCCAAACCGGCATTTTCAGGCGCTGATCCACCGATTGAGCTGGCTTGTCGAGACGCGCCGACCAGTTGATCAGCGCCTGACCGGCCCGTTCAGAATCCGGTACCGTCATGCCAATCCCCTGCACCGGCGGACAGTCGTTTTCCCAGAAGTTAATCCCCAGCGCGCGCTCCGTTTCCAGCGCATTGTCGAACATGCACTGGCTCGACATCACCCGACCTGCACTGATCTGCTCCGCTGTGCGATTGGACATCAGGGTGACCTGATACCCCTGCTGCAACAGGCCAATCCCGGTCTGCAGTCCGGACTGACCGGCCCCCACGATAGCGATACGTCGCGTCATAATGATCTCCAAATATTTTTTGTTGTAAGTAACACCGAATGGCGACTGCTGGTGAGCTCAGCCCGCAAGCTTGGGAATCGCCGGGTCACGCTGTTCCGGGCCCAGTGCCCCGTAGCCGCCATCGACGGCATAGTCAGCGCCGGTGACGAAGCTGGCCTGGTCTGAACACAGAAAGAGCACCACGGCGGCCACTTCCTTCGGCTCGCCGAGCCGACCGAGCATATGAAAGTCGGCCGCGACCCGGGCGGCCTTGTCCCGGTCACCGCCGCTGACCTCGCTGATCACCCGGGACCAGGTCCAGCCCGGGGACACAGAGTTGACACGTATACCGTCGTCGGCAAAGTCCAACGCCATACTGCGGGTCAGGTGCTTGATGGCCGCCTTGCTGGCCGGGTAGAGCCAGCGTCCGGTCTGGGCCACCTGCGCCGAAATACTGCTGAAATTCACGATGGCGCCACCGCCGCGCCTGCACATCAAGGGATGCACGGCTTTGGCGGCCATCACGGCGCTGACCAGATTGACGTCCAGTGCCCTGAGCCAGTCCGAGCGCGGCGATGCGGCCCCGTCATCCAGGTAGCTACAGGCCAGATTGACCAGACAGTCGATGCCATCGAAACGTACTGCAGCCTCATTGATGGCCCGGTTCAGCTGCTCGTCACAGCAGATATCGGTGGCAATAAAGTGCGCCTTTGGGCCCAGGCGGTCGGCCAGGGCAGCGCCGGACTCGGCGTCAATATCGAGTACCGTGACATTGGCGCCGGCGGCGACAAAGGCTTCTGAAACAGCCTGCCCCATCAGCGTCGCACCGCCGGTAATCACGACACTGTGTTCATTAAAATCAGTCATACGCTCTTCCCCGGCTGATGGGCGCTCTGGGCCCATTTGGCCATCAGGCCATTGGATTCAAGGGTCTCGTCCAGCAACTTGGCAGCGGTTTCACGCCCGGCCACCGGCAGGCCGGCGGGGTCGAGCACGCCGATTTGCACCAGCACCGAGGCCTGATCCCAGTAGATATGCTCGTGATAGAGCTTGTCGCCGCGGAACTTTACGATGGCCACCAGCGGAATCTCGACCCGCTTGCCGGTGGGGGCTATGCCCGGCAACAGCCAGTCGATCTCGCGGTCATGGGTAAAGCTGAACAACACTTCATCGACGATCTGGGTCGCGCCTATGGTGCGGGAAATCGGTAACAGCTGCGTGTCGTCCGGGTTGGAGTCGACAAAATGGTGCTTGTAGAAACGGTACAGCTCCGTCGCACCCACGCCGCCGGTCAGGGTCGGAATATGGTTGACGTAAGGCTCAGCCACCATGGTCGCCATGGTCGCCTCTACATTACGGCTGGAAAACTCGTATTCGCAGTGCTTGTCCCACAGCATCGAAAGATCATAGTTCGGCCCCATCGCCTGGCGGAATGCGGTCACCGAACGCTGGTGCGCCATCAGCGCCGAGGGTTTGTGATAATGCTCAGACGCCGGCCGGGCAAAGGCATGATCCACATCGGGATAGGTATAGAGCTCGATATTGTCCCGCTCCTGCAGCGCAACACAGATATCCTGGCGAGCAGCCATCGGGCAGAACTCATCATTGCCAGCGAAGTGCAGCACCAGACGCCCTTTGATATTCGCCGCCTCATCGAGGTGGTTTTCGATCCCCATGCCGTAATAACCGACAGCCACATCAACATCGCAGCGACAGGCGCTCAAATAGGCCAGACGGGCACCGAGACAGAAGCCAAGGGTACCCACCGCGCCGGTGCACTCGCTGCGCTGGCGCAGCGCCTGGACAGTGGCATCAATGTCCTCAATGCCAAGGTCCTGATCAAACGCCTGGTAGAATCCAAACGCTTTCTGCCAGTCCTGCTGCGTGTAGCCCAGCTCAACACCGGCCTCCTGACGCCAGAACAGATCCGGCACCAGCACCACATAGCCCTCCTCGGCGTAGTAGTCCGCAATCTGTCGCATGGTGCCATTAACACCAAAGATCTCTTGCAGCAGTACAATGCCGGGGCCGCTGCCGCACTCGGGCACTGCCAGATAACCCTGGAATACTCCGCTGCCGTCCTTTGCCCTGATCTCGATCGATGTACTCATGCTAGTCTCCTGGATAGGTCTTGAGTTGCGTAGCTACATCCTAAGTACCCGGGAGGCGTGGACACGAGCCGCTGCCTGCGCAGACTATCCGCTGAGTGCAGAAAACTGCACAAGGATCGCCGCCCGCCAGGCTCCCTCGCTTATACTGGCGACAGAATAAACAACCGCGGGCACAAGCCTCGACGGCCAGAACAATAAAAACGAGACCACGCCATGACGAGAACTACATTGTCGCCATTGCTGAGATCCGCCCTGCTGAATAACACCCGCCAGTTGATTTTCTGCTCCCAGGATCTGGATGAGACCCGGGACCAGGTCGGTGCGGTCTTCAAGCCCCACCGCCTGCAGGCACTCGGCAAGACAAAGGCGATCGACTCGCGACTGCACCATGTCCCTATTCAACGGGTATCCCTGAACCGCCTCAGATACGGCGCTGATGTGCAAATCGAACCCGAATGCCTGGAACAGTTTTTCCTGATCCAGATGCCGTTGCAGGGCGAGGGAGAGGTTGAATGTGACGGCGAGCGCGTCGATCTGGATCACAGGCGGGGCGCTATCCTCAACCCCGCACAAGCGCTGGTCATGCGCTACAGCCAGGGCTGTGATCAGTTAATGCTGCGTATCGAACGCGAGGCGCTGGAACAGGCCTGCAGTCGTATTATCGGCCGGCCGTTGCCCCGGCCACTGGCATTTGAGAACGCACTGCACTGGCAGCAGGACGCCAGCTGGATGAACATGCTGCTGTATCTGGTGCGGCTGCAAAAAGAATCGCCCGAAGGCCTGCAAGAACCCCTTATTGCCCAGCAGCTTGAACAACTAATCATCAGTACTCTGCTCTGTATACAGCCGAGCAATTATTCAGATGCACTGCGTCAGAATGATCGCCGCCTGGCACCGCGACACGTCAAGCGGGTGGAAGAACATATGGCAGAGCACGCCCGGGAGCCGATGGCTCCGGCGCAGCTGGCGGAGCTGGCCGGCGTCAGCCTGAGAACGCTCTACGCCGGCTTTCGGGAATTTCGCAATCAAAGCCCCATGGAATACCTGCGCCAGATACGCCTGCAAAATGTGCGGCACGATTTACTGTACAACAGCCAGACTACTACGGTTACCGAGCTGGCCATGGGGTGGGGCTTTACGCATATGGGCCGTTTTAGCCGGGACTATCGCTTGCTGTACGGCGAAAGCCCCAGCGAAACGAAACGCAGGACAGGCTGCCTGTGACACAAGGTCAGCGGCCTGAATGCAATCAATTGAAAACGGACAGTGGAAAAGACAGCGGCTGACTCACACAAGCAGGGGGAGTTGCAACGTCCGCCGCAGCATCAGGCGTGAGTATCAATAATGGCGCCAAGAACGCCTTCAAGGTCGTTGGATTCTTTCACCTCGGATACCACCTGAGTAGTCGGGGCTTGGTGCCGGGCCGACGCCGAGGTTTCAACCACCTCATTGGGTGCGCGACCGCTGGCCAGCTCCGCCTTGTCAGCCTTGCCGGATCCGGTGATATCACCGGCGACTTTCTGCACATTGTCGATGCCGCGATTCAGACCGAGCAAACCGGACTGCGGCGCTGTTGTAACGTTCATATCAGTATCTCCCTGGCTGTCTTCGCAGATTTTCCGTGGCGCAGACTACCGCTCCAGTATAGTGCGCACCTCGCTGCCGGGCCAGCACTGTACAAAGTCTGTTCAGATCCCGGCGTCAGCCAGCAGCGCCGACAGATCCAGACAGTCCGCCACCGCCTCCGGCGTCGGACTCGCCAGGTAAGGCACCTCCCCCAGCAGCGGCGCCTGAAACAGCCCACGCAGTGTTGCCAGGTTGTCCTCATAACAGGCCATATCCGGGTCAATACGATTCGCCACCCAGCCCGCGATGCGCAGGCCATCACGCACTATGGCTTCTGCGCTCAGCAGCGCGTGGTTGATACAACCCAGCTTCATGCCGATGACCAGAATGACCGGTGTTTCCAGCAGCTGTGGCACCCGCGACAGCATTTCCCGCCCGTTCAGCGGCACCCGCCAGCCGCCAGCCCCCTCGATCAGCAGCAGATCAGCGCGCTGCATCATGCTGCCGCGACAGAGTGCCGCGATACGATCGGCCGACAGGGTACGCCCAACCTGGGCGGCGGCAATATGGGGTGCCACCGGCGCTGCCAGGGCAATGGGATTAACCGAGTCATACCCCAGCTTGATCGAGGCGGCCTGCTGCAGCTTCAGCGCATCATCGTTACGCAGCCCCTCGGGCGTTTCCTCTGAGCCCGCAGCCACAGGTTTCAGGCCGATGGTCTGCAGGCCCAGCCGGTTGGCGGCCTGCAATATGCCGGTGCTTACCAAAGTTTTACCGGCATCGGTATCGGTGCCGGCGACAAAGAAATTATGCTTGGCCATGTCTGTGAGTTCCGTTGAACGCGGGCAAGGCCCGGCAAGAGATCAGTCTTTTTGCAGCTGCAGATAATAAACCTGATAGGTCGCAGGAAGCAGGCCCTCGGCATCGCGGTGCTGTTCGTAGGCGGCTTTGAACGCCTGTACCCGGGCCTTGCCGGTAAGGCCTGCGGCCTGGCCCTGGTTCATGTTGTGCGCCCCTATACCCTTTAGCTCCGAGGTCAGCTGACGTAGCTGGGTATAACGCAGCACACGATTTTCGGTGCTGAAATTCTGCAGACGCAGCCCAGCCGGCAGGCCCTCAAGCAGCTGCTCACGGGGCGCAAAGCGATTGACGTGCATGTCGCCATCCACCTGCGCCCAGGCATCACGCAGCTCGTGCAGGGTATCAGGCCCAAGCGTTGCCACCACAAAGCGCCCACCGGGGCGCAGCACCCGTGCGATCTCGGCAAACAGCCGATCAGGGCGCTCACACCACTGAATCGCCAGGCTGGAAAAGATCAGGTCCAGACTGTCACTGGCCAGCGGCAGCGCCTCGGCATCGCCGCAGACCCAGGCGGCATGGGAATCCGGCCTGTGCTGGCGCGCGTAGGCCAGCATGCCCTGGGCCAGATCCAGGCTAACGAGCTGGCTGGCGGCAAAGCGCTGGCGCAGCAGCGGCGTAAAGTATCCAGTACCAGACCCCAGATCCAGCACCCGTCCTGGCGTCTCCCCCGGGCCGCCCGAGGGTAACAGTTCCAGCAGCTGATGACCGATCTGGCGCTGTAGCTCGGCCGCAGCGTCATAGGTCAGGGCCGCACGGCTGAACGAATCCGCGATGCGATGCTTGTCGAGCAGCGCAGCGGCATTCACAGCTCGCCTCCGACAAAAGCAATCAGGTCTTCGACAAAGCGCGCCCGGTGTGAATAAAACGGCAGATGACCGGCACCCGGGTATGAGTGTAACTGCGCCTGCGGCTGCAGTTGCTGCAAGGGCGCCTCGACACTGGCCGGAACCAGCTGGTCATCCCCCCCCAGAATATGCAGGACGGGCTGCGTCAAAGCGCCCAGGGTGCTGCGATAGTCGCCGGCCAGCAACTGCAGAGTGTCGCCAAGGGCTGCCGGCTCAGACTCTGCCAGCAGCGCCTTGAGCGCCCGCAGTATGTCCCGCGCGCCCTCACCTCGACTTTGCAGCAAGGCAAAGCTTGCCAGGGTACGGCCAGGATCGCTCGCCAGCGCGCTGACAAAACCGTCGAAAGTGTCAGGTGCCATGCCACAGGGCCAGTCATGCTGCGCCACAAAGCAGGGATTGGAGGCCACGGTCACCAGGGCACGTACGCGCTCCGGCGCCTGGCGCGCAGCCTCCGCTGCCACCAGCCCACCCAGGGACCAGCCCAGCCAGATGGCACTTTCAGACAGCTGCTGTTGCACCGCCTGCAATACCTCGGCGGCAAGCGCCTGCACACTGCAGGGCCCCTCAAGCGCAGGCGAACGGCCAAGACCCGGCAGATCCACCAGCACCGTATCAAAATGTTGCTGCAACGCCGGCAACACCGGCTGCCAGACACCGCTGTGCAGGCCCCAGCCATGCAGCAACACCAGCAGGGGCCGTCCGCTTCTGGGACTGTATTCGATATGCAGACTCATCCCGGGAGGGCTCCGTCCGTCTGCGCGCCTATCACTTCTCCCAGGGCTTCAAGCAGCTCATCGACCTGGGCTTCGGTGTGACTGGCACTGAGGGTGACGCGCAGACGGGCACTGCCCACCGGTACCGTGGGCGGGCGTATGGCGCCGACAAAGATGCCCCGCGCCTCTAGTCCTGCGCTGATGGCCATGGCCGCATCGGCCTCGCCGATTAGAATAGGCTGGATAGGTGTGGGGGATGCCATCAGGTTAAGGCCCAGCTGTTCACAACCGCTTCGAAAGCGTGCAATAAGCGCGTTCAGATGTTCACGGCGCCAGTCTTCGGCCTCCAGCAGGCGCAGGCTCGCAAGGGAAGCACAGGCCACCGCAGGCGGCATGCTGGTGGTGTAGATATAGGTACGGGCAAACTGGATCAGGGTTTCGATCAAAGCGCTGGAGCCGGCCACGAAGGCGCCGGAGGTGCCAAACGCCTTGCCCAGGGTGCCGACCAGTACCGGCACCTCGTCCTGGCCCAGGTCAAAGTGATCGGCAATGCCTCGGCCGCCACGCCCGATGCAGCCAAAACCGTGGGCATCGTCCACCATCAGCCAGGCGTTCTCTGCCCTGGCAGCAGATGCCAGCGCCGGCAGCGGCGCCAGATCGCCATCCATGCTGAAGACGCCATCGGTCACCACCAGCTTGCGTCGGCCGGTGGTTTTGGCCAGGCGCTGCTCAAGACTGGCAACATCATTGTGCAGATAACGCTGAAAACGGGCGCCGCTCAGCAGGCCTGCATCGAGCAGGGAGGCATGGTTTAAACGGTCCTGAAATATCGCATCGGCTTTGCCCAGCAGGCCATTGATGGCGCCAAGGTTAGCCATATAACCGGTGGAGAACAGCAACACCCGCTCGCGACCGGTAAATTCGGCCAGGGCCTCCTCCAGCGCATGGTGGGCACGGCCATGGCCGTTAACCAGATGGGAAGCCCCTCCGCCAACACCGTAACGATCGGCGCCCTGCTGCAGGGCGCGAACCACCTCGGGGTGGTTGGCCAGGCCCAGATAGTCGTTGGAACAGAACGCCAGATAGCGCTTGCCATCGACCTGCACTTCAGGCCCCTGGGCGCTGTCGAGCACGCGGCGGCGGCGGTACAAAGCATCACGTTCACGCTGGTCCAGCTCGGCCTGCAACTGATCGAAGGACATGGGTCACTCCAGCTATGGCCCCCAGCCGCGCCTGTATGTTCAGCGCGCGACTGGGGTCAGAGACACAAGAAAATCAGGCGGGGTAGAAGCGCGGGCTGTCCTGATTGGTCTGCACCTGCTGCATCAGCTGTTCCTGCTGCGTCTCGTCGGATTCGGAAATCCGCTGCTCGGGGTTGATGCCCAGGCGCTTGAACAGCTGCAGGTCGCTATTGGTATCCGGGTTCGGCGTGGTCAGCAGGCATTCGCCGTAAAAGATCGAATTGGCGCCAGCAAAGAAAGTCATCGCCTGCATTTCGTCGCTCATGCTCTCACGCCCGGCGGACAGGCGTACATGGGACTCGGGCATCATGATGCGGGCGACCGCAATGGTGCGGATAAAATCGAGGCGATCCAGATCCTCGGCGTTCTCCAGCGGCGTTCCCTTGACCTTGACCAGCATGTTGATGGGCACGGACTCGGGGTGGTGCGGCAGGTTCGCCAACTGGCTCAGCAGGCCAATACGGTCTGTGGCGGTTTCGCCCATGCCCAGGATACCGCCGCTGCAGACCTTCATGCCCGATTCGCGTACATGGTGCAGTGTATCCAGGCGATCCTGATAGGTGCGGGTGGTAATGATCTTGTCGTAATACTCAGGCGAGGTATCGAGGTTGTGGTTGTAGTAATCCAGACCCGCTTCAGCCAGGCGCTCGGCCTTGTCTTCATTCAGCATGCCCAGGGTCATGCAGGTTTCAAGGCCCAGTTTCTTGACCTCGCGCACCATCTCGGTCACATAGGGCATGTCCTTTTCCGCCGGATGTTTCCAGGCAGCCCCCATGCAAAAACGGGTGGAGCCTGACGCCTTGGCGGCGCGGGCCTTCTCCAGCACCTTGTCGACCTGCATCAGGCGTTCTTTTTCGAGACCGGTATTATAATGGCCGCTTTGCGGACAATACTTGCAGTCTTCCGGACAGGCGCCGGTCTTGATCGACAGCAGGGTGCTAACCTGGACTTCATTGGGATTGAAGTACTGACGGTGCACCGTCTGGGCCTGAAACAGCAGATCATTGAACGGCAGTTCGAACAATGCGCGAACTTCCTGCTGGGTCCAGTCGTGACGAACAGCGGCCTTGGCTTGCATCTTGGCGAATCCCTATCAAAAATTCTGTCAGGCGCAACCGGGCGCCACGTAAAGTCTAGGCAGCCATAATAAACAGACAGAAGGATCTGTCAACCAATGTATAAACCAACAGTAAACCTTGGGTTATTTTTTAACCAGACTTGCAGTCTATGCCTGCAATATCCACAAGCCCGCGCCGGCCTCTGCCATCGCTGTCTTGCGGACATGCCCCGTATTGCGCCCGCCTGTCGGCGTTGCGCCCTGCCCCTTGAAGGCAGCGACGGCCTGATCTGCGGTCGCTGCCAGAAGCGACCGCCCCCTTTTGACCGCACCTTCGCAGCCTTTGCCTATCGCTTTCCCCTCAGCCAGCTGATACCACTGATCAAATACCACGGCCAGACCGGGCACCTGGGCTGGCTGGCGGACAGCCTTGCCTGCGCCCTGCAGGACAACACAGACGACCTTTCACATGAGCCTTCACAAGCGCTGCCACAGGTGCTGATACCCACTCCCCTTGCGCCGTCGAGACTGCGCCGACGTGGTTACAACCAGGCCGCATTGCTGGCCGGGCGCCTTGGCAGGGATCTCGGAATACCGACCGACCTGCGCAGCCTGACCAAACCGAAGGAAACCGCACACCAGATGGAACTCAAGGGCGAGGCCCGGCGGCGTAATCTCAGGGGCGCCTTCAGCTGGAGTGGCCCGACCTATGATCATGTCGCCCTGATCGACGATGTCATGACCACCGGTACAACTGTGAGTGAAATTAGCCGACTGCTGAAAAAATCCGGTGTCGGCCGGGTGGAAATCTGGGTTCTGGCCCGCACGCCTTCACCGGGCGATCACTGAAGATTCGACAATTGGTTTGAAGCAACAGCCAAAGCACGCCTACGCTTTAATGTACCTCGGGCGCCTGATTGGAAGACCGAGCCTCAGTCAGTAAGGAGGCTATGCATGCAATTCACCCTGCTTGGAGACCTTGTCGGCGGTATCGGATTATTCTTGCTGGGCATGCACCTCATGACCCAGGGGCTGCGCAAGGCAGCAGGCTCGTCACTCAAGCAGATTCTGCGCACCGGCACCCGCTCACGGCTGCGCGGGCTCGTTTCCGGCACTCTGATCACTGCCATGGTGCAATCTTCCGGTGTCGTTACCATCGCCACCATCGGCTTCGTCAACGCAGGCCTGCTCACCCTGGCCCAGTCGGTATCCGTTATCTACGGCTGCAACATCGGCACCACCATGGTCGGCTGGCTTATCGCTCTAATCGGCTTCAAGATCAAGATCAGCGCCCTGGCGCTGCCACTGATCGGGGGCGGCATGCTGCTGCATCTGGCCGGACGCGGTCGCCTGGCCCATATCGGCTTTGCGCTGGCAGGCTTCGGGGTGTTTTTTATCGGTCTGGATTTTCTGAAGGGGGCCTTTGCCGACATTGAGCAGCATCTGGACCTGTCGGCCCTTGGCAGCAACGGCCTAAGCCTGATGCTGTTTGTCGCAGCAGGCTTCGTACTGACTCTGATGATGCAGTCCTCCGCCGCCGCCCTGGCCATCACCCTGTCCCTCACTGCGTCCGGCGCCATCCCGCTCGCCGCCGCCGCCGCCATGGTGATCGGCGCCAACGTCGGCACCACCTCCACCTCCATCATTGCAGTTCTGGGTGCCACCTCCAACGCCAAGCGCATCGCCGCCGCCCATGTCCTGTTCAACCTGATCACCGGCCTTGTCGGGCTTGGGCTCCTGCTGCTGCTGGCTCCCTGGGTTAACCACATAGATGCCGCACGCTTTGATCTGGTGCTGCTGCTGGCCCTGTTCCACTCCCTGTTCAATCTGGTCGGCGTTGCTCTGCTCTGGCCCCTCACCGACCGTCTGGTGGCGATTCTGGAGCGTCGTTTCTGCACTCAGGAGGAAGACGAGGGACGCCCCCGTTACCTTGACGAGACCCTGGTACAGATGCCGCCCCTGGCCATCGAAGCCATGGCCAAGGAAATGACACGCCTGGACCAGATCTGTTCACGCATGGCGCGCGAGGCCATCAGCTCCAGCAATGGTGATACCAGCCGCCTGCGCGCCCAGCAGCTGGGGGTCGATCAGTTGGTCGGCAAGATCGGCGCTTTCTGCCAGCGCATAGCCGAGAACGATATCAGCAGCGAAATCAGCGCCACTCTGCCCACGGCGCTGCGGCTGGTGCGCTACCTCAACGAAGTCAGCCGCCTGTCGTGCCTGCTGCCCGGGTACTATGACCGCTTTGAAGTCATCGCCGACGAAGCGACAAGACGCGACGTGCACCAGTATCAAAAGGCCAGTATCGCACTGATTGATGCCTGCGAAATCGACGACAACGTTGATAGCGGTGCCGACAGGGCACACCTGCTGCTGCACCAGCTGGAACGCCAGTACCAGAGCCTCAAGACATCCATCCTGCTGGCCACCACTGAACGACGCCTGTCGCCGGAAGATACGGTGCAATTGCTGGATGCCCTGAGTCACATCCATCGCCTGGCCGAACAGGCCGAGAAGGTATCCCGCTACTGGAGCGGTATCACGCCACTGCAACACCGCGATGCGGCGCACACCGCAACGACTTCGCCACAACACTGAGATCTGCGCCCCCGGGAACAAATCGTCAGCGCGAGAACTGAGGCCCGGGTATCGAGCGCCCTAGCTTTACAAGGCCCGGCGCCCGGCCTTAGGATAGGCGCCCGCCCAGCCTTGAACGGACTCGCCTGCCATGATCCAGGATCCTTTTTTCTATCTGGTCGCCATACCGGCGGTACTGATTGTCGGTATCTCCAAAGGCGGCCTTGGCGGAGGCCTGGGTCTGATCGCCGTACCTCTGATGGCACTCGCAGTGCCACCCACCATCGCCGCCGCCATCATGCTGCCCATCCTCTGCCTGATGGATCTGGTGGGGCTGTGGAAATTCCGTGGCAAGGGAGATGCCCGCTGCCTGAAAACTCTGCTGCCGGCAGCGCTGGTTGGCATAGTGCTGGGGGCACTGAGCTTTCGCTACCTGACCGATGATCATATCCGTCTGATCGTCGGGACCATTGCCATCAGTTTTACGCTCAACTACTACCTGCGCAAAAGCAGCCAGCAGCCGCAGCAACAGAGCCTTGCCCGCGGCAGCTTCTGGGGAGCGCTATCCGGTTTCACCAGTTTCAGCGTGCATGCCGGCGGCGCCCCGCTGAATATCTATCTGCTGCCGCTGCGACTGGAAAAGCAGGCCTATATCGGCACCACCATCGTGTTCTTCGCCGCCGTCAACTACATCAAGCTGATCCCCTACGGCATGCTCGGCCAGTTCAATACCGACCTGCTGACCACCTCGGCGGTGCTGGCGGTACTGGCACCGGTGGGCGTGCTGACCGGCGCCTGGCTGCAGCACCGCATCAATGAACGCGTTTTTTATCATCTGTGTTATGGCTTTCTGATGCTGGCCGGCATCAAGCTGTTTTACGATGTGTTCAGTCACTGATACCACTGGGCCTGGCTGTTATACTGCCGGGCTTTAACTCTTCAAATGACGACTGATGCAGCCCATTGAATTTCAGCCCATCGGACTTATCCACAGCGGCTACAAGGAAAAGTTCGGTATTCCGCGCCAGCCAGGCCTGGTGCACTCCGTTGGCGCCACCCTGGAGTTGCTGCCGCCCTACGGTAACCGGGAGTCGGTGCGCGGGCTCGAAATGGCCAGCCATATCTGGTTGCTGTTCCTGTTCAGCGCATGTGTCGACAAAGGCTGGAGCCCAACGGTGCGCCCGCCACGCCTGGGCGGCAACCAGCGCATCGGCGTTTTCGCTACCCGCTCACCCTTCAGGCCCAACCCCATAGGCCTGTCACCGGTGCGGCTGGAGGGCATCCGTTTTGAAGGCGATCGCGTGTTGCTGGATATCAGCGGCGCCGACCTGCTGGACCAGACCCCGGTGTTTGATATCAAGCCCTATCTGCCCTACTCGGATCGTATTGACAGCGCCACCTTCGAGCTGGCCGAGCGCATCGAATTGCTGGATCTGCCGGTCCGCTTCAGCGAGCAGGCGGAGCACCTCTGTAACGAGTACGAACGCCGCCGCAGAGAGCCGCTGCGCCGCCAGGTCGAAGACCTGCTGCGCTGCGACCCGCGCCCTGCCTATCAGAAAAAGCAGGCAGATCGCATCTACGGTATTCGCCTGCATGATCTGAATATCCGCTGGAGCATCGATCAGGACCAGATCCATGTACTGGAGATTCTGCCCCACACCGACTGACGCCGTCGGCTCTTGCACCCAGAGTGGAAGCTCGCTCTAATAGTGCTCATTATTTATCCATAGCAGCCTGTCGGACTTAACACTGATCTACTGTGGAAAAGCCGAATTTGGTCAGTTTATGCACTCTTTTTTGTTAAATAGAACCACTATTCTCCTCAAAAGAGCTCAAAAACTAATTCAAACCGGTCTTTCCCTCGCTACGACCGGCCAAGCCCGACAGGCTGCATAGCGAGTTTTTATGCCCAGCCCAAAGATTACATCTGAACAGATAGCATTCGATCAGCAGCATATCTGGCATCCCTACTCCTCGATGATCAACCCGCCGCCGGCCTACCCAGTCGTCGCCGCCAAAGGTGTGCGACTGGAACTGGCCGATGGCCGCGAGCTGATCGACGGCATGGCCTCCTGGTGGTCGGTCATTCATGGCTATGGCCACCCGGAGCTCAATGCCGCGGCCCATGCCCAGATTGATCGCATGAGCCATGTCATGTTCGGCGGTATCACCCATGAGCCTGCCATCGAACTCGCTCAACGCCTGGTGGAGATGACCCCCGAGGGGCTCGACAAGGTCTTTATCGCCGACTCAGGTTCAGTGGCGGTGGAAGTGGCGATCAAGATGGCCATTCAGTACTGGCACGCCAAGGGCCTGCCAGCCAAGCACCGTCTGCTGACCATTCGCAGCGGCTATCACGGCGATACCTTCGGCGCCATGTCGGTGTGCGACCCAGTTGGCGGCATGCATGAAATCTTTACCGGTGTGCTGCCACAGCAGTTCTTTGCACCGCGCCCCGAAATCCCCTTCGACGGCGACTGGGACTACAGCGATATCAGCGCACTGGAACGCCTGCTGGCAGAAGAGCACAGCCATATTGCCGCCCTGATTCTGGAGCCCATAGTCCAGGGTGCCGGCGGCATGCGTTTCTATCATCCCGAATACCTCAAACGCGCCCGTGCCCTGTGCGACGAATACGGGGTACTGCTGATTGCCGACGAAGTCGCCACCGGCTTTGGCCGTACCGGCAAGCTGTTCGCCTGCGAACACGCCGGCATTACCCCCGATATTCTCTGTGTCGGCAAGGCGCTGACCGGCGGCTACATGACTCTGGCGGCGACCCTCACGCGCAGCGATATAGGCGAGACCATTTCGGCCGGAGGCGCCGGCTGCTTTATGCACGGCCCGACTTTTATGGCCAACCCGCTGGCCTGCGCTGTGGCGGCCACCAGTCTGCGACTGCTGCAGGAAGGTGACTGGGCCGGCAATGTGGCGCGTATCGAGCGCGGCCTTAAGGCCGGCCTTGCTCCCGCCGCCGAGCTGGCAGGCGTGGCCGAGGTCCGCTGTCTGGGCGCCATAGGCGTGGTGGAAATGCAGGCACCGGTGAACACCGTGTCCATCCAGAAGGAATTCGTCGCCGAGGGCATCTGGATCAGGCCCTTTGGCAAGCTGGTCTATGTGATGCCGCCATACGTAATGTCGGATGAGGATCTGGCTACCCTGACCAGCGCCATGGTGCGGGTGCTGGCCCGCGTCTAAGCCGGCGATGCCCGGCCGTTCAACTCAGGTACAGGCTCGCTCGACTATAATGTGTAGTTATAGATATTCAGACCGCAGAGGCAGCAGTCAAACCTTTGCCCGGGAGATATAAAAAATGAACAAATCAATGCTCGTAGGTACTGTTCTGGGCGCCGTTCTCGTCACGGCGGGTGGCGGCTTCGCCGGATATCAGATGATGAACTCAGCGCCCGCCGCAGCCGAAGTGCTCAAGGTCACTGAAGCATTCAAGACCACCAAGGTACCGCGCGAAGTCTGTGAAGACCGCGTTGTCACCCGTCAGGCACCGGTGAAGGATGAAAACCGCGTTGCCGGCTCCGTCGTTGGTGCCGTCGTCGGCGGCCTGCTGGGCAAGCAGGTTGGCGGCGGTAGTGGCAAGAAGCTGGCAACCATCGCAGGCGTTGCCGCCGGTGGCTATGCCGGCAACCAGGTACAAAAAAACCTGCAGGAAAAAGACACCTATACCACCACCGAAAGGGTCTGCAACACCGTCAACGATAGCCGCAAGGACCTGATTGGCTACGATGTCGAATACCGCATCGGCGAACAGGTCGCTTCAGTGCGCATGGACCACAACCCCGGCAACAGCATCCCGCTCAAGGATGGCAAGCTGGTGCTTAACGCCCAGTAAGACCACAGCATAGCGCGTACACAGGGGCCCTTCGTCGGCCCCTTTTCTGTGTCTGTTTGGAGATAGCCTGTAGCTTGCCCCTCAGGCTCGACCCAAGCGCCTGTTTTCATTATGCTTTAATGACATGGGTCTGCAGCGGAAACAGCAATGCCACGTATCAAGATTGAGATGCCACAGCACTTTACCTTTACCACCGAATTGCCGGTACGCATCAGCGATATCAATTACGGCGGCCATCTGAGCAACGACTCCATCATTGCCCTGATTCACGAAGCCCGGGTGCGCTTTCTGGCGCAGTACAACTATGGCGAGCTGAACGTCGAAGGGGTAGGCATGATCATGACCGACTCGGCGGTCATCTATAAGGCAGAAGGCTTTCATGGTGACGTGCTGCAGATCGATGTCTGCATCAGCGACTTCAATAAGTACGGCTGTGATTTTTATTATCTGCTGAGCAACAAGAAAACCGCGGTGGAGGTGGCTCACGCAAAAACCGGCATGGTATTTTTCGACTACGAAGAACGCAAGGTCACGGCCGTACCGCAGAAATTCCGCGACCGCATGCAGAAAACTACCTGACCCCAAATACAGAAACAGCCCTGGTCTGGGCTGTTTGCATCTGAGCTAATGGCACATCAGCCGCCGTCAAAGCCGCCGTACTCTTCGTAATGCTGTGGCGCCAGGTTCTCAAAGCGCGTGTACTTGCCGATAAACGCCAGTCGCGCTGTGCCTATGGGGCCGTTTCGCTGCTTGCCGATAATGATTTCGGCGATCCCCTTCTGCTCGCTGTCCTCGTTGTACACCTCATCACGGTAGATAAACATGATGACGTCGGCATCCTGCTCGATGGCGCCGGATTCACGCAGGTCGGAGTTCACTGGGCGCTTGTTGGGCCGCTGCTCCAGTGCTCGGTTCAGCTGCGACAGCGCCACCACCGGACACTCCATTTCCTTGGCCAGGGACTTGAGGGAACGGGAAATCTCGGAGATTTCTGCCGTACGGCTTTCCATCTTGGTGCCCTTGATCTGCATCAGCTGCAGATAGTCAATCATGATCAGGGCCAGATCGCCGTGTTCGCGCTTGATACGCCGCGCTCGGGAGCGCATTTCATTCGGACTGATACCGGCGGTATCGTCGATATAGAGGGGCTTGTCACGCAGCATATTGACCGCCGTGGTCAGACGCGGCCAGTCTTCCTCTTCCAGCTGACCGGTACGCACCTTGGTCTGGTTGATGCGGCCAAGGGATGACAGCATACGCGTCACCAGCTGGTCGGCAGGCATTTCCAGACTGAAAACCAGCACCGGACGGCCACTGAGCATCAGGGCATTTTCCACCAGGTTCATGGCGAAGGTGGTTTTACCCATGGACGGACGTGCCGCAATGATAATCAGATCCGATGGCTGCAGACCCGTGGTGCTCTCGTCCAGATCATCAAAGCCGGTGGAAACCCCGGTCATGGCCTCGGCGTTGTTGAACAGCATGTCGATGCGCTCAACGGCCTTTTTCAGCAGCGGATTAACCGGCTCCGGACCACCCTGGTTCGGCCGGCTCTCGGCGATCTGAAAGATCTTGCGTTCGGCATCGTTGAGCAGATCCTCAGGCAGCATCCCCTCGGGATTAAAGGCACTGTCGGAAATTTCCTGGGACACCGAGATCATCTGACGCAGCAGGGCGCGGTCACGCACGATCTCGGAATAGGCGCGAATGTTCGAGGCACTGGGCGTATTGCGCGCCAGCGTCACCAGATACTCCAGCCCGCCGCCGGCTTCAAGCTCACCGACCCGGTCCAGCTCTTCCTGCACAGTCACCACATCGACAGGCTGACTGGCATTGATCAGCCTGTCCATGGAGCGGAAAATCAGACGGTGATCCCGACGGTAGAACAGATCCTCGGTCAGTATCTCGGACACCGTATCCCAGGTGCTGTTGTCCAGCATCAGTCCGCCGAGTACCGACTGCTCCGCCTCTATAGAGTGCGGCGGCAGCTTGATACTGGCCAGATCATCATCATGCAGTTCTGAAAAGTCCATCGTATAACCTACAAGCCAAAAAACTGGAGTCTGCCTAAACAGGGGTCTATCTATCGCTTAGCCGTGCCTTTCAGGCATCACCAATGCGCCGCTCTTGCGCATGAGCGCCAGGGAAGGCGTGAATGCCGTTTTTGCAGGAGCAAAAAACGTCCCATGCGCCCGCAGCATGACCGCCAAGGATGGCGGAAATCCTTACTTTGCTGGAGCAAAAGTTAGGGGACCGTACATCCTGACATCGCCGCTCCTGCGCATCCATGCGCCCGCGGCATACCGTACATCCTGTACATAAAAAAAGGCACTGCGCAGTATTCTACGCAGTGCCTTTTCAGCAAACAAATTGTCAGACGAAATTATTCGCCAACAACGTTCAGCTTGATTGTCGCATTCACTTCAGCGTGCAGCTGCAAGTTAATTTCGAACTCGCCAGTTGTGCGGATAGCACCTTCTGGCAGACGAACTTCACTTTTCTGAACAACAACACCGGAGCCGGAGATCGCATCAGCGATGTCGCGAGTACCGATAGAACCGAACAGTTTGCCTTCGTCGCCAGCTTTGGCAACAACAGACAGTTCCAGTTCGTTCAGCTGAGCTGCACGAGCCTGAGCGTCGCTCAGCTTGGCGGCAGCAGAAGCTTCCAGTTCCGCACGACGTTCTTCGAACTTCGCTACGTTGTTTTCAGTGGCAGATACAGCCTTGCCCTGAGGAACCAGGTAGTTACGACCGAAACCGGCTTTAACGTTAACCTTGTCACCCAGGTTACCCAGCTTGCTAACTTTTTCGAGCAGAATAACTTCCATCTCGTAAACCTCTTTGTTCTGCAAATGTCATTGCAGTACTAAGTCTTGGCCGGTATGCGTCGACGGATATCGACCAGGCTGTCTATCACAGCCAGCAACACCAGCATCGTAATCAGGTAAGGGCCCAGCACCACGACCGCCATGTAAAACATGATCAGCCAGGCACCCCCTACTTTCCGTTTGGCCACGCTGCCGTGAACCAGAGCCAGACCGGCAAATACCAGCGGCAAAACCAGTAATGGTAACCAGTGCACCATTACGAGACCGAACTGCGGCCCCAGGACCAGCACCGCCATGACAGCCAGTGTCAGTGACGGGCTCAGCCTTAGCCGGTGAAATTCCTCGCGGAAGCCACCGGGGTTGTACAGTACCGACTGCCACCAGCGTGCCAGCACCAGACTGGCCAGCATCATTGCCGCATGGGAGGCACTAAGGCCACCGGCAAGCAATTGGTACCAGCCATCAGCACCGAGCTCGGCGCCTGGCACTGTCGCCTGCGACTGTGCCAGCAGTTCCTGTACAACCTCGACCAACTGCCCCAGAACCTCGCGCAGCATCTGCTCAAGAGCTATGCCGGCAAGTACACCCACGGGTATCAAAACCGCAAGGGTGGTGCCCCAGGACACCGTCCGTCTGAGTATCACTGCAAGTACGTAAGTACCCAGGATAACCAGAGCGGGGGTCGGATCTCCGATCAGCCCCCAGGCTCCGGCCGGAAGCAAGCTCCAGGCCAGGAGTCCGGCACCATCGCTGGTCCCTCTTCTGAGGGTGACCAGGCCGACGGCCGCTGCGCTGATCCAGTACATCATCGGCAGCATGGTGGCGATAAACACCACCAGTATCGCCTGCGAGCGGCCGCGCATTATCAGCTCAGCCAGCTTGCGCATGACGATTAACCCGGCTTACAGGTGGCTATCGGTGTACGGCAGCAGCGCGACAAAGCGCGCACGCTTAATCGCAGTCGCCAGCTGACGCTGGTAGCGCGCCTTGGTGCCGGTGATGCGGCTGGGTACGATCTTGCCTGTTTCGGTGATGTAACCTTTCAGGACTTCCAGATCTTTGTAATCGATCTCTTTAACACCTTCCGCCGTGAAACGGCAGAACTTGCGGCGACGGAAAAAACGAGCCATGGGATTTCTCCTCAATCAAATAAAAGGTGGGGTTACTCGGCAGCAGCTTCTTCAGTAGCTTCAGCCGGTTTCTCTTCCTGCCTTTCTGGCCGGGAATCTTCACGACGCGGCTTGCGCTCTTCGCGGGATTCAGCAGCTTTGATCGGAGAAACTTCAGTGATCGCTTCTTTACGACGGATGAACATGTTACGCAGAACAGCATCGTTGTAACGGAACATGTTTTCCAGCTCGTCCAGAACTTCCTGGCTGCATTCTACGTTCATCAGAATGTAGTGTGCCTTGTGAGCATTGTTGATTGGGTAAGCCAGCTGACGACGGCCCCAATCTTCCATACGGTGGATCTTGCCGTCAGCACCTTCGATAACGCCGGTGTAACGCTCAACCATCGCAGGAACCTGCTCGCTCTGGTTCGGGTGAACCAGAAATACGATTTCATAATGACGCATTGGAACTCCTTTCGGTTTTACAGCCTTCGACGAGCTATTGAACAGGACAAACCTGTGTATGCACGCGAAAGCAAGGAGGTTAATGAAGTACAAATGGACGCGAAATTATACGCAGATTACACAGCAGATGCAATGCAGTCAGATAAAACCGAAGGCATGGGCTTCGGCTTCTCTGCTTAAGCCGTACGCTTACGGCTTACGGCTTACGGCTTACGGCTTACGGCTTGAACCTTAAACGTCGAGTTCGACAATCTCGTAGCTGTGGCTCATCTTTACGCCGCCCTTCTCCAGCATCAGCGATACCGAGCAGTACTGCTCAGCCGACAGCTGTACCGCACGCTTGACGTGGGCTTCCTTGAGTTTGCGCCCCGTCACCACAAACTTGAGATGAATGGCGGTAAACACCGCGGGTACGGTATCGGCGCGCTCGGCGTCAATTTCCACCACACAGGCGGTAACATCCTGGCGACTCTTGCGCAGGATCGCCATCACATCGACGCTGCTGCAGCTGCCAAGGCTGGCCAGCAGCAGTTCCATTGGGCGCGGACCTTCTTTCAGATCCCTATCCACCATCACATCAAAACCGGAGCCTGTGGTCGCCTTGAAACGATCATCACCTGCCCACTGAACCTTGGCACTCATTGTCATCTTTGCAGTTCCCTATCAGTCAAACAGTTCAGCCAGCTTCAGACCCGGGTCTTCGGCACGCATAAAGGTTTCGCCCACCAGAAAGCTGTGCACGCCGTGCCCACGCATCAGTGCCACATCGGCAGGCCCGGTAATGGCGCTTTCGGTCACGACGATACGATCAGCCGGCACCTGATCCAGCAGTTCGATAGTGTTGTTCAGCGACACCTCAAAGGTGTGCAAATTGCGGTTGTTGATGCCCACCAGACGGTTGCCCAGCCCCAGGGAGCGCTCGAGCTCTGCTCTGTCATGCACCTCCACCAGCACATCCATACCCAGCTCCAGCGCCAGGGCGTTCAGATCCGCCATCTGCTGATCCTGCAGTGCCGCCACAATCAGCAGGATGCAGTCCGCCCCTATGGCCCGGGCTTCATATACCTGATAGGGATCGACAATAAAGTCCTTGCGGATCACCGGCAGACTGCAAGCCGCGCGAGCCTCTTGCAGGTAGGCTTCGCAGCCCTGAAAGTAATCGAGATCCGTCAGGACCGACAGGCAGCTGGCGCCACCACGCTCATAGGAGCGAGCAATATCGGCCGGCACAAAGGGATCACGCAACAACCCCTTGGACGGGCTGGCTTTCTTCACCTCGGCGATCACCGCCGAGCGGCCGGCGGCAATGCTGCGCGCCATGCTGTCAACAAAACCACGGGGATCAGTGGCGGAGCCCGCCTGGTCGGCAATGCGCGCCTTGAGATCGGCAATCGATACCTTCGCCGAACGCTCGCTGACTTCCTCGGCCTTGCGCGCCAGTATTTTCTTCAGAACCGTGGGTGTCTCGTTGCTCATGCCTGCTCCTGCGCCAGCTGCTGACTAAAGGCTGCCAGTTGTTCCATCTTTTCCAGCGCCGCACCGCTTTCCATTTGTTTACGTGCCACAACTACACCATCGGCCAGGGTTGCAGCCAAACCGGACAGGTAGATGGCCGCACCTGCATTGAGCGCAATGATGTTGCCAGCCTTGCGCGCTGCGGTGTTGTTGGCGTTCTTGAAGGCATCCATGATCAGGCGCAAGGAGTCCGCCGAGCTGCTGACCTCAAGCCCGATCAGGCTCTGGCTCTCGATGCCGACATCTTCAGGCGTCAGGCTGTATTCGGTCACTACGCCGTCTTTCAGCTCCGCCACATGGGTATGGGTCGCCAGGCTGATCTCATCCAGTCCGTCGTGGGCGTGCACCACCATCACATGCTCGCCGCCGAGCTCTCGCATGACCTCGGCCATCGGGCGACACAGAGAGTCGCTGAAGACACCGATCAGCAGGCGTTTGACGCCGGCCGGGTTAGTCATGGGCCCGAGGATATTGAACAGAGTACGAATACCGAGCTGACGGCGTGGCCCTATGGCGTACTTCATGGCGCTGTGATGACTGGGTGCGAACATGAAGCCCACACCGACCTCCTCCACACAGCGCGCCACACCGGCGGCATTGAGGGTCAGATCGACGCCGCAGGCCTCCAGCAGATCGGCGCTGCCGCTGGAGGATGACACTGCCCGGTTGCCGTGTTTGGCCACACTGGCGCCTGCGGCGGCGGTAACAAAGGCACTGGCGCTGGAAATATTGAACAGGTTGGCGCCATCGCCACCGGTGCCGACGATATCCACCAGGTGGCCCGCATTGATATGCACCGGTGTTGCCAGGTCACGCATGACCTGGGCTGCACCGGTAATCTCGTCGATGGATTCGCTCTTCATGCGCAGCGCCACCAGGAAACCCGCGATCTGGGCTTCAGTGCACTGTCCTGTCATCACCTGCTGCATGACTTCAGTCATTTCGCCACGCGTGAGATCCAGATGGTCGACCACCTTGGCGATCGCTTGTTGAATATTCATTGCCTCTCCTTAAGCAGGCTGCTGAAAAACTACCTGCATGGCCAATCCTGCGTTAAAAACCCGTTCAAAATCCTCATTTACACCGCGTAAACTGCGGTTTTTCACGGATTTTTGCCTTGTCTTGACTGCTTCGCCAACGTATTTCAACACCCTGCAAGCATTCTGCCGGGTTGCTAGGCCGCCTGTGGACGGCGGCGCTTGAGAAAGTTGGCCAGCAGTTCATGTCCCTGTTGTGTCAAAATCGATTCGGGATGGAATTGCACACCTTCGATATCCAGGCTGCGGTGACGCACGCCCATGATTTCATCGAGAGTGCCATCGTCATTCTGGGTCCAGGCGGTCACTTCCAGACAGTCGGGCAGAGACGCCTGTTCGATCACTAGCGAATGGTAGCGGGTCACTTCCACCGGGTTGGCGAGGCCTGCAAAGACACCGCTGTCGTTGTGATACACCATTGAAGTCTTGCCGTGCATCACCTGTTTGGCGCGCACAATCTTGCCGCCAAACGCCTGGCCAATGCTCTGATGGCCAAGGCAGATACCGAAGATAGGCAGCTTGCCGGCGAACTGCTCGATGGCCGGCACTGAAACCCCCGCCTCTTTGGGCGTACAGGGGCCAGGCGATATCACCAGCTGCTCCGGGTTCAGGGCTTCGATCTGCTCCAGGGTAATTTCGTCGTTGCGAAATACCCGAACATCAGCGCCCAGCTCACCCAGATACTGCACGACGTTGTAGGTAAAGCTGTCGTAATTGTCGATCATCAGCAGCATATAGCACCCAATCTGTTGATACTTATAAAGCCTTAATTCGTCCAATCCGAGGCAATTTCATTGCCTGCGAATCAAAAGCGCCATTGTGCGCCTACGCCGAACCCGACGGCAAATAATACACGACTTCGCAGGCTTTTCCTCTTGCTGGCATTGGGAAAGCTATTACAGTCACCGGGGTACAGCTACACTGCCTGCACATCAGGAGCCCGACATGAAACTATTCACCTGCCAGCATTGCAGCCAGACCCTCTACTTCGATAATTTCAGCTGCATTCGCTGCCAGCACGAACTCGGCTTCCTGCCGGATAAAATGGTGCTCTCGGCATTGCAGGCCCACGGTGATCGCTGGGTTGCCGTCGATGCCAAACCCGATGAGGCCGGTTATCGCAAGTGCCTTAACTACAGCAAACACAACCTGTGCAACTGGATGATCGCGGACAGCGATCCCTGCAAGTACTGCGTGGCCTGCCGCCTGACCCAGACCATTCCTGACCTAAAAGTCGAGGGAAACAAGACCCTCTGGCACCGACTGGAGGCGGAAAAGCGCCGACTGGTATTCAGCCTTATGCGCCTCGACCTGCCACTGGAGCCCAAGCCCGAACCCGATGCCGAGGGGCTGGCGTTTGCCTTTCTGGCGGATGATCTGAGCAAGGCGTTTCATGAAGACGACGAGCGCGTAATGACCGGTCATGCCGCTGGTCTGATTACGCTGAATATTGCCGAGGCCGACGATGCCATCCGCGAAGACATGCGCCAGCAGATGGCTGAACCCTACCGCACCCTGCTGGGTCATTTCCGCCACGAGTCGGGCCACTATTACTGGGACAGGCTGGTAATGGACAGCGACTGGCTGGAGCCTTTTCGAACCCTGTTTGGCGACGAGACGCAGGACTATCAGAAATCCCTGCAGAATCATTACAAGAAAGGCGCCCCCGCCGACTGGCAAAACAGCTTCGTCAGCACCTATGCCAGCAGCCATCCCTGGGAAGACTGGGCTGAAACCTGGGCTCACTACCTGCATATTGCCGACACCCTGGAAACCGCCCGCGCCTTTGGCCTGAGGGTCAAACCCCGGGTGGAAGAAGCTGAAGAACTGAGTACAGGCGTGCCCTTCGATCCCTATCGCAGCAAGAATTTCGAACCCTTGATAGAGCAGTGGTTGCCGGTCACCTATGCTCTTAACAGCCTGAATCAAAGCATGGGGCAGCCCGACCTCTACCCTTTCATACTGGCGCCGCTGGCTATGGAAAAGCTGTCCTTCGTGCACCAGATCATTCTTCATCAGCGCGAGCAAAAAGCGCAGCCGGCTTAGGCTGAGCTTTTACTCCGCAGCGGGTTCACTCTTTTATCGGAGACGTCAAGGCGCTGACCTGGCCTGTGATTCGTGATTAGAGCTTTCAGCCGTAAGCTTACGGCTGAAAGCTGCCGGTTTACCAATTACCGGTACCGCGCTCACCTCGATGGGTTTCGCTAAGCTCCACCGCATCCATCAAGGCCAGGTAGCCTGGAATGAGTTTACGAATTCCGGGAAATGAGCCCCAGGCGAATTTCGAGGATATACGGGCGAATTCTCTTTCCACTCCCCCCTTTCACCTTATCTGGAAGCGCGGGCCGCTCGCCCCTTCCACCACTTCATAGGCCCCCGCCGGGCAGAAGCGCTGTGCAGGCTCCGCCCAGGTGGGCAGTAGTGATCACAGAAGGGGCATTGCTTGTCGTAAATAAGGACTATTTCAGACACTTTGATCTCAGCTGAAAGCTCAAGAGCCCTATCGCCTCAAGCCGCCAGCTGATTGACTAGGCAGCTCATCATCGCCAGATGCTGACCGGTTTGTGCTTTAGCTTCAGCGACGCTGTCCCGCAGCTCACCAAGCGTGGCGCAACTTTCGATCAGGTCAGCAAATTCGCCCTCACCGCCACAGGCGCCGCTGGACTGCAGCAGCGCCAGCACCCGGCGCCGCACGGCGGCATCCAGTGTCTCGCTGAGCTGCTGTTTGCTTTTGCGCTGCCATTTGTCGAACGCCGGCAAGCTATCCAGGGCAAGGCGCAGCCAGAACAGATCCAGAGACTCGTTAAGGCAGAACCAGGCGCTGGCAGCCACTGGCACTTCGCATCCAGCCTGCTGGGCGATGGCGGCGATATCAAAGCCAAAATACAGCCGTTCAAGCTCAGCGACCCTGGATTCCAGCAACGCATGACCCCCCTGCGCCGCTACATCCGTGACGGGCATACGCCCACGGGTGTCGTCAATGGCCTGGCGGAAACGCGTCGCGATCACCGTTGTCGGCTGCGACCAGTCCGCATGCTTGAGCAGCCAGTGGGTCGCCCGCTCCACCGGATGATGCATCCGCAGCTGCAGACCCATCTGCTGCTGATTGCTGATGCTGATATCGAGCGCATCTATATCCCGCGCCAGATCGCCGATGCCCAGGGCCTCGCGCGCCACCGTATAGGAACGAATCCAGCGGGCGCAATCGGTTTTAACCTCTTCCAGCAACAGCAGACAGAAGCTTGACCCCATGCGATTGATGACCTGGTTAGTCAGCTGGGCGGCGAGTATTTCCTTGCGTAGCGGGTGGCTTTCGATATAGTCGCGGTAATTATCCCGCAACAGGGCCGGGAAATACTGCAACAGGGATTCGGCAATGATGGGGTCGTCGATCAGGTCGGTGTCAATAAGCTTTTCGAACAGCCGGCTCTTGCTGTAGGCCAGCAGCACCGCAATTTCCGGCCGGCTCAGGCCTTCCTGACGGGCGATGCGCTCGGCAATTTCAGTTTCGTCCGGCAAACATTCAAGCTGGCGATCCAGCCGCCCTTCGCGCTCCAGCAGCTGAATCAGCTGACCGTGTTTGGCGATAAAGGCCGGTGCTGTCTGGCTGGATTGGCTCAGCATCTTGCTCTGGCCGTAGTTGTTGCGCAGCACCAGCGCCGCCACCTCATCGGTCATGGCATGCAACAGCTCATCCCGCGCCGGCGCCGTCATGGCCCCTGCCCGCACCCGCTGATCCAGCAGGATCTTGATATTGACCTCATGATCGGAGCAGTCGACCCCGGCCGAGTTGTCGATAGCATCGGTATTGATCAGGCCGCCACGGCGGGCGAACTCGATACGGGCGCGCTGGGTCAGCCCCAGATTGCCGCCCTCTACCAGCACCCGGGCCCGCAGCTCGGTGGCGGCAACGCGCAGGCCGTCGTTGATGCGATCCCCCACATCGAGGTCATCCTCGTCGCTGGCGCGCACATAGGTGCCAACGCCGCCATTCCACAGCAGATCCACAGGTGCTCGCAGGAGCGCCGCGATGAGCGCGTCGGGCGAAAGGTACTCAATTTCATCGCTGATACCCAGGACCTGCTTCATGGGCAGGCTCAGGGGGATTTTCTTGCTCTGGCGGGAGAATACCCCGCCGCCTGCGGATATCAGCGCCGGATCATAGTCGCTCCAGGCTGAGCCTTGAAGAACAAACAACCGCTGCCGCTCGTCAAAGGAGGTCGCTGGGTCGGGCGTCGGATCGACGAAGATATGCCGATGGTTAAAGGCTCCCAGCAGACGAATCTGATTCGACAACAGCATGCCGTTGCCGAACACATCACCGGACATGTCACCGATCCCCACAACGCTGAACGCCTGACGCTGGGTATCCAGCCCCAGCTCGCGAAACAGCCGCCTTGTGGACTCCCAGGCACCGCGGGCAGTAATTCCCATTTTCTTGTGGTCGTAGCCCTTGGAGCCACCGGAGGCAAAGGCATCACCAAGCCAGAAGTCGTACTCGGCGGCGATGCCATTGGCCAGGTCGGAAAAAGTGGCCGTACCCTTGTCGGCGGCAACGACCAGGTAGCTATCATCAGCGTCGTAGCGCACCAGGTGCTGAGGAGGCACCACCTGGCCATCGACACGGTTGTCGGTCAGATCCAGCAGGCCGCGGATGAAGGCTGAATAGGCCAGGCGCACCCGAGCTGCACGCAGTGCCGGTTCTGTCTCCGTACCCAGCGCCTTGCAGACAAAACCGCCTTTGGCGCCGGTGGGCACGATAACCGCGTTTTTCACCATCTGCGCCTTGGCCAGTCCCAGCACCTCGGTACGATAGTCCTCCATCCGCTCGGACCAGCGCAGGCCGCCCCGCGCCACCTTGCCACCGCGCAGGTGAACGCCCTCGACAGCGGAGCCAAAGACGAAGATTTCGAAGGCCGGCACGGGCTTGGGCATATTGCGGATATGTCCCGGCAACAGCTTGAACGCCAGGCAACGCTGCGGATCGGCCCAAACAGCGGGATTGAAAAAATTACTGCGCACAGTGGCACAGATCACATCCACAAAGGCATTGAAAATACGGTCGTCGTCCACCGAGTCCACACCATCAATCTGGTCCAGCAACGCCCGGTGCGCATTATCAAGATCACTCTCGCTGCCCTGGGCAGCAGGGTCGAACTTCAGGTAAAAATATTCCACCATGGCGCGGGCCAGCTGCGGATAACGGCACAGTGCTCCCTGCATGTAGGCCTGGCTGAAGGGCAGCTTGATCTGCAGAAGGTAGCGGGCCAGGGCGCGCAGCAGAATACAGCCACGCAAATCCAGCGCACAGAGGGTAATCAGGTTGTTGAAGCCATCGTTGTCCACCTCCTCCCGAGAGACTGCCAGCAGCGTCTGACTAAACTGCTGCTGCATCGCTGGACTCTCTAACAATAGTGCACTGCGGGGCTGCAGGCTCAGCTCAATCACCCAGTCGCCATGCTGCTGCATGCTGGCGGAGCTAATGACATCAACCCCCAGGTTTTCGACGATGGGCAGCAGCGTCGACAGGGTCATAGGCGCCCCCTGCCCCGCAACCGCTAGCCTCAGGTTTTGCTCGCCCGGCGTAAGGGCCAGGAACTGACTGCGGACGATGCGCGCAGGCGCGGGCATCTGAGATGTGCTGGCATCCATAGGTATTTTCATGCTCTGCCCCAATAATATTCAGGCGTTAAGGACGGCGTCAGGAGGTAAAGCTATTCAGACATCAAAGCCCGAAGTTGTGATTGAAGATCATGCGCTGGGCTTCGGCCTCGGAAACATCCATGGGGCGAAAACGCACCCGGGCACCGGGCCCGCGCTGGGCCAGCTGAGCAGCCCCCAGGGCGCTGATACAGCCGATTTTCGGGTAGCCGCCGATGGTCTGGCGATCCCGTAGCAGCACTATGGGCTGGCCATCACTGGGAATCTGGATGGCACCAAAGGCGATGCCTTCGGAGATGATGCCGTTGCGCCTGGGTTGAATCGCATCGCCGCTGAGTCTGTAACCCATGCGGTCCATGTTCTGGCTCACCTTATAGCTGGCGGAAAAGAACTTGGTGCGCTGCACTATATCGAATTCATCGTGCTGATAACCCGGCATCACACCCAGTTCCAGCGGGCTGTCGTAGTCCGGAATGGCCCAGCCAGGCACCCGGGCGTCGATCGCCGTGCGGCTTGGTTCAAAGCGCAGGATATCCCCGACCTTGAGCTTGGCCCCATCACCAGCAACACCGCCCAAGCCTTCGCGGAAAACGGTGGCGCAACTGCCCAGGCGCGCTTCGGCCTGAAAGCCGCCGAGCACCGCCAGATAGGCGCGCAGCCCGGTTATCGGGGTCGCGAAAGCGATCTCGTCGCCTTTGCGCACCCTCCGCGTGCACCAGGGCGCCAGCGGCTCACCGTTGATACGCGCCCCCAGATCAGCGCCCGTCAGGGCGATGCAGGTATCGGCCAGGCAGCGCAGCTGCAACAGACCATAGGTAATTTCCAGCTGCGCCGTGCCCGGTGCATTGCCCAGAATATGATTAGCCCAGACAAAGGCATGTTCATCCAGCGGACCACCGGTGGTGACCCCCAGATGCTGATAGCCAAAACGGCCGTCATCCTGCAACAGACTTAGAATGCCCGGATTGATAACCTCAAAGCTCATCGAACTGCCCTCCCAGACTGAGGTATTCCTGCCTCGACACCGGTTCGAAGCGCACCCGATCCCCCACTTCCATCAGCGCCAGCGAACGGCTGTTCCAGTCGATCATCTGCGCCGGGGTACGGCCAATAAGCTGCCAGCCCCCCGGTGTGACGCTGGGATAGATGGCGGTCTGGTTGTCGGCAATGCCGAGGCTGCCCCTGGGGACTTTAAGTCGTGGCGTACTCTTGCGCGGCATGCTCAGGCGCGGGTCTGTATTGCCCAGAAAAGCAAAACCCGGGCTAAAGCCAATGGCATAAACGCGGTAGCTGACACTGCTGTGCAGGGCTATCACCTCATCCGCGGACAACCCCAGATGCTGGCAGATTTCAGCCATATCCAGTGCCACTTCCTCACCGTAATACACCGGCACTACTACCTCTCTGGCGTCCTCTAGACTAGCCTCGGCCTGTTCCAGTCGCTGTATCAGCGCCTGCAGCCTGGAAAACATACCCAGTCGGTCGACCCTGCGCAGATCAAAGCTCAACAGAATCGAGGTATATGACGGCACCAGATCGATGACGAACGGCGCCAGTTCGCCACGAATGCCATCCAGTACCTGGCGTACCCTCTGCGCCACCTCATCACAAATTTCATCACCAAGACTGATCAGCAGAGTATTTTCGTTCACGCTTTCAAGTTTCATTGGCTAAATCCCAAGAAATGCAGTCGCTGAGCCCACTGCTGCGCAAGTCCACGATCACTAATTTCATCACCAAGGCTGATCAGCAGAGTATTTTCGTTAACGCTTTCAAGTTTCATTGGCTAAATCCCAAGAAATGCAGTCGCTGAGCCCACTGCTGCACAAGTCCACAATCACCGATCTCGTCACCAAGGCCGATCAGCAAAGTGTTTTCGTTAACGCTTTCAAGTTTCATTGGCTAAATCCCAAGAAATGCAGTCGCTGAGCCCACTGCTGCACAAGTCCACAATCACCGATCTCGTCACCAAGGCCGATCAGCAAAGTGTTTTCGTTAGCGTTCTGCAGCTGCATCAGCTTTGCACCCAGCCCCGCAGCCGCTGCACCACCTGCAGCGCCAGTGGATTGTCGCCGTGAATGCACAGGGTGTCGGCCTGAATAGGCACTCGCACGCCATTGATGGAGGTGACGCTGCCATCATTGAGCATTTGCGTCACCTGCTGCTCAATCGCCTCGCAGCTGTGATGCACAGCGCCTGGCACCGAGCGGGAAACCAGCCGCCCCTGGTCGTCGTAGGCGCGATCGGAAAAGGCCTCGAACCAGAGTGTCAGCCCAAGCGTTGCGGCCTGGGTGCGAAAGCGCTCGGCATCGGGCGTGGCCATGATCACCAGCGGGCACTGGGGCGCGTAATCCAGTACCGCCTGCATGACCACCGCCATGGTGGCCGGATCTGCAATCATGCGGTTATAGAGGGCGCCGTGGGGTTTTACATAATCGATGCAAGTCCCGTTAACACGGCAGATACCATCCAGGGCAGCAATCTGGTAGACAATCAGCGCGCGCAGTTCATCCGCCGAGCACTGCAGATCGCGCCGGCCAAAACCCAGCAGGTCGGGATAGCCGGGATGGGCACCTATACTGACACCGCTGGCCAGGGCCAGTTTGACGGTTCTGTCCATGGTGAGCGGGTCCGAGGCATGGAAGCCGCAGGCAATATTGGCCATGTCGACAAAGGGCATAACCTGCTCGTCCATGCCCATCACCCAGCTGCCAAAACTTTCACCCATGTCACAATTGAGTTTCATCGACGTTCTCCAGGCAAAACGTTGCCATAGCCTGCAGCGGTGTTGCAGGACAGGGCAAGATCAGAAAATTAATCCGGAACTGATGCAGGGCCGCGCCGCCAGGCGACAGAGCCCTGTACTTTATCTCGCTAGCGCTGCGACATGGTCGTCGGCAGGTAGGTCACAATCTCGGGGAACCAGCTGATGAGCACTATGGCAAACAGGATCAGCAGGAAGAACGGCAGCGCCGCCCGGGCCACGTAGAGAATGTCCTTACCAGTGAGCGACTGAATCACAAACAGATTGAAGCCCACCGGCGGCGTGATCTGGGACATTTCCACCACCAGCACTATGTAGATACCGAACCAAAGCAAATCGATATTGGCCTGCTGCACCATGGGCAGAACTACAGCGACAGTCAGTACCACCACCGAGATGCCATCCAGAAAACAGCCCAGTACCACAAAGAGCACCGTCAGAGACATCAACAGCACCACAGGCGAGAGCGCCATATCGCCAATCCATTGCGCCAGCGCACTGGGGATGCCAAGAAAGCCCATGGCCAGCGTCAGAAAATGCGCACCAACCAGAATCAAGCCGATCATGCAGGAGCTCTTTACCGCCCCCAGCAGACTGCTTAAAAAGCTCTCGCGATCCAGGCTGCCGGTCACCAGAGCCAGAAACAGGGAACCAAAAACGCCCAGGGCAGCGGCTTCAGTCGGCGTGGTCAAACCGCCATAGATGGAGCCCAGTACGAAGCCGATAAGAGCGACAATCGGCAGCAGCTGTTTCAGCGCCTTCAGCTTGACGATAAAGGGTACGCGGTCAGCGGTACTGCTTGGCAGCTCATCCTTGTTCAGCAGCGCCCACACCATGGTGTAGCCCATAAAGAGCACCATCAGCAGCAGGCCCGGCAAGGCGCCGGCGATAAATAGCCGACCAATGGACACCTCGGCGGCCACGCCGTAAACAATCAGAATAATGGAGGGTGGTATCAGCAGCCCCAGGGTGCCGGAGCCGGCCAGGGTTCCCACTGCCATACGCTCGCTATAGCCCTGCGCCTTGAGTTCAGGCAGTGTCATGCGGCCAATGGTGGCGGCCGTGGCGGCGGAAGAACCCGATACGGCGGCAAAGATGCCACAACTGAGCACGTTCACATGCAGCAGCTTGCCCGGCAGGCCACTCAGCCAGGGCGACAGCCCCTTGAACAAATCCTCCGACAGGCGGGTGCGAAACAGCACTTCCCCCATCCAGATAAACAGCGGCAAGGCGGTCAGTGACCAGGAGGTACTGGCGCCCCAGCTGGAAGTGGCGAACAGCAGGCCAATCTGGTCGTTGCCGGACAGCATCAGCCCCAGCACCGCCACGCCTGTCAGCGCCAGCGCTACCCAGATTCCCATGGCGAGCATCACCAGCATACTGACGGCCAGTACAATCGATAGCAGCGTCATATCCATCAGACTTCCTCCAGATTGAGCTCATTTTCATGGGTCTGATAGGCCGGTACACGGCCTTTTACCACACAGACAAGGCTGTCCAGAATGGCCAGATTCAGCGCCAGTATTCCCAGCGCCAGAGGTATCTGCGGAATCCATATAGGCACCGGAATATAGCCGTAGGAAACCTCCTCGAAGACATAGGATTCCCACACCATATAGATGCAGTACCAGGTCATGTAACTAACCAGCCCCAAAGCGAACAGCAGCACCAAAAACTCCTGCAGGAAGCGCATCCGGGGCGAACAGCGCTGAATCAGCAGAGTAACCCTGATATGCCCGCCTTCGTGAAAGGTATAGGCCAGACCGAGGAAGGTAGCGCCGGCCAGAGCATAGCCGGAAAAATCTTCCGCCGAGGGCACGATAAAGCCGAGCAGCCGGCCAACTATCTGGGCCAGTATGATGAGCATGATGGCAACCAGACAAAAGCCTGCCAGATAGCCCGATGCCAGATAGAGTTTTTCTCGAAGTGAGTGCATAACAGGCGCCTCGCTGAACAGGCCCCGAAACCGAGGCCTGTGACACTGGATTTACTTGCGGTAGCTGGAGAGGATGGCGCCTACGTCTTCTGGCGACTCGGCCTTCCACTCATCGATCATGGTGTCGCCGATTATCTGCAACTCAGCCATCAGCTCGGCGGAAGGCTCCGCTACCTGAATGCCGTTCTCGGCCAGAGTCTTGGTATCTTCAGCCGCCGTGATGCGTACACGCTTCCAGCCTTCGCTTTCGGCTTTGGCAGCGGCATCCAGAATCACCTGACGGGTCTTGTCATCCAGACGTTTGAAGGCCCGCTTGTTCACGACCACCACGTTTTTGGGAATCCAGGCGCGCACATCGGTGAAGTGCTCCAGGTAATCCCAGGCCTGACCGTTCACGCCAGTCGAGGGTGACGTGATCATGGCGTCGATAATGCCAGTACTGAAGGCCTGGGGAATGTCCGGCACCTGCACTGTGGTCGGGGTGGTATTCATCAGATCCGCCAGGCGGGAGGTAGACGGGCTATAGGCACGCATCTTCAGGCCACTCAGGTCTTCCAGCCTGTTGACCGGCGCCTTGGTGTAGAGACTCTGGGCCGGCCAGGCAACGGTATACAGCAGCGTCATGCCGTCTTTATCCAGCTGTTTTTCAACTTCGGGCCGGGCCGCTGCCCAGAGTTTCTCGGCATCATCAAAAGTAGTCGCCAGAAACGGAATATTGTCATGTTTAAACACCGAATGAGTGTTACCCATGATGCCAATAAAGACTTCCCCCAGCTGAACCTGACCTGTTTTCACCGCGCGCGGTATTTCCGGATGCTTCACCAGCGAAGCACCCGAATGCACGACAATGTCCAACTCGCCGGCGGTATTGGTCTTGATCTCCTCGGCGAATTCGCGAGCGATCTGGGTCGGTAAATTGGCGTCGCCGTAAGGTGTGGGCATATGCCATTTTTCGGCTTGAACGGCTGAGGCCGCAAGGGTACCCAACAGCAGCATGGCGCTGGCTAATTTTTTCATTTTAATGCTCCAGTTTTCAGTGTTATTGAAAAGTACCGGATCTCATCCTGAGCCGGATGACCATAACCCCTGAGGCCTGGGTGGCAATACAGCTGTCATCAAGAATAGCTGCCAGCACCGAAACGCCCTGGGTGACCAGAAAAGGTGGCGCTGCATCCTGCAGGCCTCAAAGAATCGCAAGTTCTGCATTAAGCAAATCGGTGATCAGCATTTTGCCGGGCACATGGGTAATGCAGATGGGCGGTTTGGCATTGCGCACGGCCACCTGGGGCGTTACACCGCAGGCCCAGAAAACCGGCAGCTCATTAGCATAGAGCTCAACTGCATCACCAAAGTCAGGCGCAGAAAGGTCGTTGATACCGATCAGGGACGGATCGCCAAAATGCACAGGCGCACCGTGCGCCTTGGGCAAACGGGTGGTCACCTGTACCGCGCGAATCGCATCGGCGGCGATGAAGGGCCTCATGGACACCACCATGTCGCCGTGGAAACGACCACCTGGCACAGTAGGGATATTGCTGCGGTACATGGAGACGTTCACATCCATGTCGATATTGCGCACCGACAGGCCCGCCTGCTGCAGCGCATCTTCAAAGGAGAACGAACAGCCCAGCACGAAGGCGACCATGTCGCTCTGCCAGTGGGCAGCGATGTCCGATGTGGTTTCAACCAGTTCGCCGTCGCGAAAAATATTGTATTCAGGTACGTCGTGGCGAATGTCGATATCCAGCCCCAGGCCCGGCAGGGCTGGGTTACCCGCCTCGGATACAGCGATCAGCGGGCAGGAAACCGGGTTATTCTGGCAATAGGTGAGAAAATCGCCGGCCCAGTCGGCGGGCAGTATCACCACATTGCCCTGCACCAGGCCAGACGCCAGTCCGCTGGTCATGGAACTATGCTCACCGCGCCGAATCGCCTGACGCAGCGCACTGGACTCGCTGAGCAGACGCTCTTTGAAACCTGAAGAATCGCGTTGCATTACGAGCATACCGTGGACCTCTGCTGCTATTGTTGTTCTGTCTTTTTATACAGACTACCCTCGACACAAAAAAAGTCTAATTATGGATTTTTGGTGATTTTAATAAAAAAAATTTATTAATTATTTTAATCCGTAGTCTTTGGCGACCGCTACCGCCAGCTCGGCCGCCAGCTCCGCCAACGGATTGAACGGCACATCGGGATAGGACGCTGTAAAACCCAATGCACTGGGCGTCCAGATTGCCCTAACCCGGTTAAGACTTCCCTCTTCGAGTTCCTGGGCAATCATGGCATGGGGCAAGGTGGATATACCGACGGCATCCAGCGTCAGGCGGTGACAGGCAGACAATGAGCTGGATGAAAAAAACCTGACAGGCGGACCATCCAGTTCACGGAATTTTTGACTGATCTCAGCGTAGGGTTTGGTGGTTCTGGCGTAGGTAATAATCGGCCATTTGATCAGTTCTTCCAGATACAGAAGCCGTTTTGGCAAAGCCAGCTCCGGGCTGGCCACCCAGACCAGGGGAAAGGTACAGAGTTCACGATCCGCTATGGAGGGATCCGACACCGGCCCCATAAGAAACGCCAGATCCAGTGAGCGGTCCTGCAATCCGATACGCAGATTGCTGGTGACATCCACGGTCATTTCCACTTCCAGGTTGGGCATGTCGGTATGCAGGCGCCGCAAAAAGTCGGGCAGCCAGGTATGAACAATGGTTTCCGATACGCCCAGACGCAAAATACCGCCCAGCGATAGCGACAGGTTGGCCCGCTTGCGCAGTTGCTCCGACATGAAAATGATCTTTTCGGCGTAGGGCAGCAGCTCCTTGCCCTTGGCCGTGAGAGCCACGGGGCCGGGCCCCACCTCGCGCACAAACAGCTTAGCGCCGAGTTCTTCCTCCAGCGCGGCTATGCGCGACGAGATCGCAGGCTGTGTAGTGCACTGGCGTTCCGCCGCTTTCCTGAAACTGCCAAGGGTCGCGACCCAGACAAAGGTTTCCAGACGTTTGAAGTTCATCAGCGCCCCCTGCAAAATAAGTTCAGCGCCGCAAAGGGGCACTCTTTGGGGCAGACCAGCAAGCCTGGTCGACGGCAGGGATAACTAAGCTGCTCAGACAACAGACTCGGCCGTAACGTCAATCAAGGTGCCGCCGAGCAACTGAGCCAGTTCTTCAACCGGAATCGGGCGACTGAACAGGTAACCCTGCAGCTCTTCGCACTCGTGCTTGCGCAGAAACTCGGCCTGCTCCGCCGTTTCCACTCCCTCGGCAATAACGCCCAAACCCAGCCGCCGGGCCATCGAAAGAATGGTCAGCACTATGCCAGTAGCAGCATCACTGTGGCCAATTTCACGGATGAAAGACTGGTCGATCTTGAGCCTGTCCACCGGGAAGGAACGCAGGCTGCTGAGAGAGGAATAGCCGGTACCAAAATCATCAATCGCCAGCTCTATACCCAGTGCACGCAGTTCATGCATGGCCTTTACCGCATTGTCGAGATTGTTCATTACCGTGCTTTCGGTGACCTCCAACTCCATCCGATCGGGCGGTACGCCGAAGCGGCGCATGGCATCCTGTACGCTGAACACCAGATCAGAAGAAGTGAACTGCAAGGGTGACAGGTTCACCGCCATCCGCAACGGCCTTAGGCCCGCATCCTTTAGCCTTGTCAGATCGCGGCACGCGGTTTCCAGCACCCAGTTACCTATCACATTGATCAACCCTGTGTGTTCGGCTACCGGAATAAACTCCGCCGGACTTATCCAGCCGAGCTCCGGGTTTTTCCAGCGAATCAGCGCTTCAACGCCGATAATCTGGTGCGTGATCGCATCCACCTGGGGTTGGTAATAAAGCAGGAACTCGTCACGTTGCAGTGCATGCACCAACGCCTGCTCAAGCTGCGCCCGCACTTCCAGTTTTTTGCCAATATCAGCGGAGTAGAAGCACAAGCCTTCCAGCCCCTCTAGACGGGACTGGAACATGGCGGTGTAGGCATTGCGCAGTAGCGCCGAACCATCCCGGCCATCAGTGGGCCAGACACTGCCTCCCATATGGGGCACAAGCATGATTTCGCTGTTTTCATGCATCAAAGGCTGCTTGAGTGCCTCGAGCAGCGTCGCTGCAGTATCGTTTATATGTTCGAAATTCAGTTGATTGTTCAGCAGAACGGCAAAATCGTCACCGTTCAGATGGGCGAGAAAGGCTCCCTCCGGAGCCACAGTACGCAGGCGTTCGGCCAGCATCCGCAATAGCTGATCTCCCACCGTTCGGTTCAGCAGCACCGAGGCCGATTCATGCCAGCTCACTTTCAGCACCAGCAAAACAGCCAGGGTTCCGTCTGGGCCTTTATCGCCCAACTTGCACAACTGCCCTTCCAGTACGCCCTGATTGGGAAAGCCGGTAATAATATGATGCCGCGTCTGATGCTCCAGACGCCGCATCAAAAGCCGGGTACGACTTTCTTCAATGCCATAGAGCCAGACACTCCAGAGCGCCCACCCCAGGGGCAGCAGCACCAATGCCGCCGCCGGAGCAAACCAGATTCGTTCTAGTGCCAGCAACGCCGCACTGCTCCCCAGTGTCAGCGCAACTGCCGCCAGCATGGCAAAAAAGCCCAGTCGTAGCGGTAACAACAGCACCATGAGAGTTCCACTTGCAACTAGCGCCACACTCAGCAAAAACTGCAGTTCTGCCGAGGCATGACGCAAAGGTACATTTTGCAGCAAGCCATTCAGCACATGAGCTATTACCTCGACACCTGGGGTACGCTCATGCAGACGTGAAACCGGCGTGGAAATAACATCACCCAACCCTGTTGCCACAACACCGACCAGCACAAACTTGTCCCGGATCGCATTGGCGGCAACACGCCCAGCCAAGACGTCGGCATAAGACAGCCGCTTGGGAGGATCATTGATTGCGGCATAGGGAATCAGCCCGCGCCCCGCCCTTATCCAGCCCAATCCCTGAGTCTTTGCAGCCACACTGATCCCGAATTGGCCGCGTTCAGCTCCGGCTACGTTCATCATGGCCAGACCCAGGCCTGGCCAGCGCGGATCATCCAGCCCCGCGTAGAGAAAAAACTGCCGGCTCTGACCGTCAACATCCAGCTCAGCATCAACATGTCCCAAAGCCGCCGCCGAAATCGCCAGATCGGGCATCGGCAGTAACTCGGATATAGGCCCGCCTGGGCTTGGTTGTGCCGGAGCCACGGCCAGCACCGTACGGCCGTTGCGTTCGAGCGCAGTAGCCAAGAGGCCATCCGATCTGTCGTCTTGGGATTCAGTGAAGAGAATATCGAAGCCGATGGCCTGCGGGCCATGCTCAGTCAGTCGGTCGACCAACTGGGCATGGCGCGCCCGCGACCAGGGCCAGCGCCCAAGTTCGGCGATACTGGCATCATCTACCGTTACTATTACCAGCTGGTCACTCATTGCGGGTGACTGTACCGGTAGAATCAAATCATACAAAAACAGGTTAAGGCGTTCGAAGCGTTGCGGCGGGGCGAACAAAAAACCCGCCAGTACCAACATCACAAGTAGCAGGCCACCGACGACACCAGATCGATAATGGCCTCTCAGACGCATGAAATCACAGTGCCAAAACTCCCAGGACGCCCACCATTATGACCCACCAGATACCATGATCAGGAATAGGCGCTATTTTCTGCGTGGCGCCCCAAGGGCCCTGATAGCCATCACTTTCAATGGAGCGCACCCGCAGATAGCGACTCTTACCCTGCATCGGCTCAATGGCAATCTGCGGTTCGCTTAGCTGCTCATCACGCAGCAACTGGGTAAAGGCCTTGTCCGATGCCAGCTGTGCCTGAAAGGTCTGGTCTTCGGCCCCCTGCCAGGACGCAAGCAGCATGCCGTCATCATCCGCCGCCACCGCCGCATCAATTGCCGCAGGCATGGGCTTCACTTCATAGGAACGCACGGCACCCAGCGGTCCCTCTTCGCCATCAGCTGCACGGCTGCGCAGACGCCAGTAATAGGTACCCAACTCCGCCATCGCTGTGCCGTCATAACGATCGGAATCAAGTTCGGATTCATCCAGAATAAGCTCGGAGAAATTCTCGTCTCTGGCCACCTGTACACGGTAACTGGTGGCATCTTCACTTTGGGTCCAAAGCATATCCGGGCCTGCACCGCGCAGTACCTGCGCATCACGAGGCTTAAGTTGCAAAGGTGGCTGCGGGCGGGCATTGATCAGGATCTGCTGGTCAGCGTTCAGGCCTTCAAGCCCCAGGTCATCAATCGCACGCACACGAATGTGATAGCTGCCATCGGGTACGTCCGGCAGGGCGGAATAGCGATACTGACCGCGTTGCTGCCAGAGGATGGTATCAAAATCAGCATTATCCGAGACTTCAACTCTATAGCCGCTGGCTTTGTCCATCTCGGCCCAGGCCAGACGCCAGTTCAGCTGTTCGATTACAGCGGGGACGGGTTCGAGTACGGGAGCTGGCAGCAGGAGGCGCGGCTTCAGCGGCGCCTTGCCGGTTTCGACCTGAGTACCATAACCACTTTTTACCAGTGCCTGCTTGCGACCACCACTGACAGCAACCTTGCCATGCAAGACTTCAATGTTCGAACCACCATTGGCCGCCACCGATGCGCGGTATTCGGTTCCCCGCACGGCACTGATGGCCGAAGGCGTTTGTATTTCGAAGCGGGAACCAGGCCCTACCGCCGGCGTGACTCGGGTAATCATACGACCCTCTATCAGGTTCATACGTGTATCTACCATGCCCGTTTCACCATGGGCACTGAGATTATCGAACTGCACCTGACTGCTGGCCTGCAGGCTCAGAATGGAATCATCGGCAAAACGAATGGCCACGCTGCTTTCGGCAGCAGTGATGACCTTGTCACCGAGCTGCAACATGGCACCTTGCTGTAGCGGCTCTGGCACCGTGGCACCTGCCCGAATCATCTGAGCAGAACCCGTAACGCTGGATACCTGCGCAGGCACCGCATTACTGCGAATCCACTTCAGCGGAATACGTACACGAGTGCCGGGACGAAGATTTTCAGGGTCCTGGATACCATTAAGTTTGCGCACCTGCTCAAAGCGCGTAACGCGATCAAGGTGCTTTTCACTGAGATTCCAGAGGCTGTCACCTTCAACTACGGTATAAACCCAGTCTTGGGCCCATAGCTGTACAGGAAGCAACTGTAATACCAGAACAAGAAAAAACGAACGTAGGGATGCAGACGACAGTAGGTTGTTCAAGGGTGACTCCATAGAAGATCTTGCGTTTACTCCATGAGCCTGAGCAACACCGTATATTGCCCCCAGCTAACGCAAAATGTAGGCCAAGCATGATCATAAATCAAAAGCTTAGACAAAACAGGCAATAACCAGCCCGCTGAACACTGTCGCTATTTTAATACTATTTAGCAGCCATTTACCTTAGAAAAACACTAAAAATACAGCAACAGAAAAACAAAAACCCCGCAATCGCGGGGTATCGTCGTTACACAATAGGCAGCAGTTCCGCAACACCGAAAACCAGCCCGCCGCTATATTCAGACGTCAGCTGCCTGCCTCCTTGATAGGACTGCGCACAACGACCTGTATCACCAACGTCTGCTGCCTGCTGCTTACATATTCGGGTAGGTCGGGCCGCCACCGCCCTCCGGGACCACCCAGGTAATGTTCTGGGACGGGTCTTTAATATCGCAGGTTTTGCAATGGACGCAGTTCTGGGCGTTGATCTGAAAGCGCGGGCCGCTCGCCTCTTCCACCACTTCATAGACCCCCGCCGGGCAGAAGCGCTGCGCAGGCTCCGCCCAGGTGGGCAGGTTGGTGCCAATGGGGATACTGGCATCTTTCAGTTGCAGATGACTGGGCTGATCTTCCTCGTGGTTGGTGTTCGACAGAAACACCGAAGTCAGCTTGTCGAAACTTAGCTTGCCATCGGGCTTGGGGTAGTCGATTTTCGGGCTCTGAGCGGCAGGCGTCAGCTGGGCATAGTCAGCCCGGGTATCGTGCAGGGTGACGGGCAGCTTGCCGCCACAGAGGTTCTGGTCGATAAAGTTGAAAGCCCCCCCCATCAGGGTGCCAAACTTGTGCAGTGCCGGGCCAAAATTGCGGCTGCGATAGAGTTCGTCGTACAGCCAGGAGGCCTTGAAAGCATCGGTATAGGCGCTGATATCCTGGCCGACGCTGTCGTTTTCACCCAGGGCTTTGAACACGCTTTCGGCTGCGACCAGACCGGATTTCATTGCCGTGTGGGTGCCCTTGATCTTGGAGAAGTTCAGGGTGCCGGCATCACAGCCCAGCAGCAGGGCGCCGGGCATGGTCATTTTGGGCAGGGAGTTAAAGCCACCCTTGGTGATGGCGCGGGCACCGTAGGACACGCGCTTGCCGCCTTCCAGGTACTGGGCAAACAGCGGATGGTGCTTCATGCGCTGGAATTCATCGAACGGGCTCAGCCAGGGGTTGCTGTAGTTCAGGTCGACGATCAGCCCCACCACCACCTGGTGGTTATCGGCGTGGTAGAGGAAAAAACCACCACTGGTGCCTTCCTGCCCCTTGCCCGTCAGCGGCCAGCCGGAGCCGTGCAACACCAGGCCCGGCTGATGTTTGGCGGGATCTATGTCCCACAGTTCCTTGATTCCCAGACCGTAGTGCTGCGGATCGGCGTCTTTGTCCAGCGCAAACTTTTCGATCAGCTGCTTGCCCAGGTGGCCGCGGCAGCCTTCGGTGAACAGGGTGACCTTGGCGTGCAGCTCCATGCCGGGTGTATAGCTGTCCTTGGGCTGGCCATCGTGGCCGATGCCCATGTCGCCGGTGGCGATACCCTTAACGCTGCCGTCTGCGTGATAGAGCACTTCGCTGGCAGCAAAACCCGGGAAGACCTCTACGCCCAGGGCTTCGGCCTGCTCCGCCAGCCAGCGGCACAGATTGCCAAGGCTGGCGACATAGTTGCCATGGTTGTGCATGGTCTTGGGCACCAGCGCATTGGGGATCCGCCGCGCAGACGTCGCATCGCCCAGCAGGTAAATCTGATCTTCGGTAACAGCGGTGGTCAGGGGCGCACCGCGCTCTTTCCAGTCGGGAAAGAGTTCTACCAGGGCACGGGGTTCGATCACCGCGCCTGAGAGTATATGGGCGCCGACTTCGGAGCCTTTTTCCACCACACAGACCGTTAGCTCGCGTTCGGCATCCTGCGCCTGCTGCATCAGGCGAATGGCGGCGGACAGACCCGCAGGCCCGGCGCCTACAATCACCACATCGAATTCCATCGACTCGCGTTCAGCAGCGTTCACGGCTTCGCTCATGGGGACTTACCTCTTGTTAGCGTGTGTAGTGGAATCAAGAAAATGGGTGGGTAATAGATGTTTGTGAGTAAACAAATAGATAAATGGCTGCGCCTTACAAAAAACAGGGGCCGGCACGTGAGGGCCCGCCCCTGAAGGCACAACGTTGAACAGATACTTGAATATTAAAGCTTCGCTTCCAGCTCCGGCACGGCGTCGAAGAGGTCCGCAACCAAGCCATAATCCGCAACCTGGAAAATAGGCGCCTCTTCATCCTTGTTGATCGCCACTATCACCTTGGAATCCTTCATGCCCGCCAGATGCTGGATGGCACCGGAAATGCCCACGGCGATATAGAGTTCAGGCGCCACGATCTTGCCGGTCTGGCCGACCTGCATGTCGTTGGGTACGAAGCCCGCATCCACCGCCGCACGGGACGCGCCCACGGCCGCACCGAGCTTGTCGGCGACCTTTTCCAGCAGGGCGAAGTTCTCGCCGTTGCCCATGCCGCGACCACCGGAGATGATCACCCGCGCCGCCGTCAGCTCGGGGCGATCCGATTTGGCCACCTCTTCACCGACAAAGCGCGACAGTGCCGCGTCATGCACCGCCGTCACGGCTTCAATGCTGGCAGAACCACCCTCGGCGGCGACCGGATCAAAGGCCGTGCCGCGCACGGTGATGACCTTGATGGCATCCAGTGACTTTACCGTGGCTATAGCATTGCCGGCATAGATCGGGCGCTTGAAGGTATCGGCCGACTCGACCGAGACGATATCGGACAACTGACCCACATCCAGCAGGGCCGCCACACGGGGCAGCAGGTTCTTGCCGGTGGTGGTGGCTGGCGCCAGCACATAGTCAAAGCCAGCGGTTTTGGCCAGCTCTGCCACCAGCGGCGCGACATTCTCGGCCAACTGATGCCCGTAGGCAGCGTTATCAGCCAGCAAGACCTTGCTGACACCGGCAACCTGCGCAGCCTGATCGGCCACGGCCTGACAACCTTCGCCCACCACCAGCAGAGCCACATCGCCACCGATGGCGACAGCCGCGGCAACGGTATTGAGCGTGGCCGGTTTCAGGATGCTGTTATCGTGTTCCGCAATAATCAGGGTCGCCATCAGATCACCTTCGCTTCGTTTTTCAGTTTTTCCACCAGCTCGGCCACCGAGCTCACCTTGATGCCACCCTTGCGTTCGGCCGGCGGCTCAACACCCAGCAGCTCGGTATGAGCGCGCAGCTCCACACCCAGATCCGCCGGGGTTTTCACCTCCATGGGCTTCTTCTTGGCTTTCATAATGTTGGGCAAAGACGCATAACGCGGCTCGTTCAGGCGCAGATCGGTGGTGACAATGGCGGGCAGCTTCAGACCCAGGGTCTGCAGGCCGCCGTCGACTTCACGGGTCACCAGGGCTTCATCACCCTCGATCTTCACTTCAGAGGCGAAGGTGCCCTGGGACAGGCCGGTGAGTGCCGCCAGCATCGGACCGGTCTGGTTGTTGTCAGAATCGATCGCCTGCTTGCCGAGAATAACCAGACCCGGCTGCTCGTCGGCCACGATTTTGGCCAGCAGCTTGGCGACAGACAAAGATTCAGGGCTGTTTTCGGTTTCGATATGGATACCACGATCGGCACCGAGCGCAAGCGCTGTACGAATCTGTTCCTGCACAGCTTTCGGGCCAATGGAGACGACAATCACCTCGGTCGCCACACCGGCTTCTTTCAGCCGCACCGCCTCTTCCACTGCGATCTCGCAGAAGGGGTTCAGTGCCATCTTGACGTTGGCCAGATCCACGTCGCTGCGATCCGCCTTGACGCGCACCTTGACGTTGTAGTCGAGGACACGCTTGACCGTTACCAGTACTTTCATGCTGTTCTGCCTTTTCGCATTACTGTCCAGGCCCACACCCGCAGGAGCGGACCGCATCGATAACATGAACTTGCGCCCACCTGGCCATAAGGATAGAACCAAACAGGACACATGCTCGCCCAAAGGGCACGCCAGCCACAAAAAAATACGCTTCAAGCGCCGCTGGCCGGTAATTCAGTGTCATGCAGTGTCGCCTGAAGCCGCGTATCGGACAATAACAAATGGAGCCTATTAATTGACATATGAGGCCACGCATACAGAAAGCGGCGGCCAATCAAGCGATAAAAGGGAGAATTACAGGTAAAAAACTGACAAAAGGCAGGCAAAAAAAAACCGGAGCACAGGGCTCCGGTCTCGGGTTCAGCTAGCGCTGCTAGCGCAGCATCGGCCGGTTACAGGTTATCGAGACCCTGCTCCACCATGGCCACGGCGCGGAAAATTGCCCGCCCCTTGTTCATGGTTTCATCCCACTCACTCTGGGGTACCGAATCGGCCACGATGCCGGCGCCAGCCTGAATGTGCAGCACTTTATCCTTGATCACCGCGGTGCGAATCGCAATCGCCGTATCCATATTGCCATTCCAGGACAGGTAACCCACAGCACCGCCGTAAACGCCACGTTTCACCGGCTCAAGCTCGTCGATGATCTCCATGGCCCGTACCTTGGGTGCGCCGCTCAGGGTGCCCGCCGGGTGCGCAGCACGCAGCACATCCATGGCAGTCACGTCATCGCGCAAACGACCATTCACATTGGAGACAATATGCATGACGTGGGAATAGCGTTCTACCACCATTTTCTCGGTCAGCTGCACCTCGCCGACTCGAGCTACGCGTCCCACATCGTTGCGCCCCAGATCGATCAGCATCAGATGCTCGGCCAGTTCTTTGGGGTCCGACAGCAGATCCTGCTCCAGCGCCTGATCCTCGGCCTCGGTCGCACCGCGGGGCCGCGTTCCGGCGATGGGCCTGACAGTCGCGATACCATCTTCAACCCGGGCGAGAATTTCCGGCGATGACCCCACCACATGGAAATCATCCAGGTTCAGCATATACATGTAGGGTGACGGATTCAGGCAGCGCAGTGCGCGATACAGATCCAGCGGCCGGCTCTCGAAGGGAATCGACATGCGCTGGGAGATCACCGTCTGCATCATGTCACCCGACAGGATGTATTCCTTGATACGTGCCACTGCCGCCTTGAAGGCATCTTCACCAAAGCTGGATTTGAACGCCGCCTCATCAACATGACGCGCAGGCGCAGCCTCGGGTTGCCGCGGCGTGGCGGTGCGCAACCTGGCCACCAGCTCATCAAGCCTGGCTTCGGCCTGCGCCAGCGCATTCGGCAGCGCAGGATCGGTATGGCAGATCAGAATCAGCTTGCCGCTGAGGTTATCGAACACCACCAGCTCATCGGACACCATCAGCAAAATATCAGGCGTGCCTATCACATCCGGCGGTGCCGTCGCCGCCAGGCGCTTTTCGATATAACGCACGGTGTCGTAGCCAAAATAGCCTACCAGGCCACCATTGAAGCGCGGCAGGTGCGGCAGATCCGGTACCCGGTAGCGGGCCTGGAACTGTTCGACAAAATCCAGCGGGTCTTCCACTTCCATCTGTTCGACGATGGCACCGTCTGTGCTGATGGTGACTTCATGGCCGCAAACCTTCAGCAGAGTGCGACACGGCAGGCCAATAATGGAGTAACGCCCCCACTTCTCGCCGCCCTCAACAGATTCAAACAGGTAGCTGTAGGGCGCGTCGGCCAGTTTCATGTAGGTAGAAAGCGGGGTGTCCAGGTCGGCCAGTACGGTGCGCATCACCGGAATGCGGTTGTAATTCTGCGCGGCCAGATCGGAAAACTGCTCAGGCGTCATTATTGCTGCCTCAAAAAGTGGGTATGAAGGTGTGTCAGGCGGGAATTACAGACGCCATCGCCAGCGAGACTCCAGCTGTAACACGCAGAGTCGAAAGCCCATTTGATGAAGCACAAGGAATAGATTCACGGCTGAAAGTTGTCAGTCAAATCAGAATGTTGGAGCTATACGATATAGCAAGCCCGCGGGCCTGCGCAACCGCCATCACAGCGACTCACAGCAGCACATCAAGGCGCGCGACTATCAGGTCAGGCGCGCTGGCTTCGATAGGTTCACCGTGATTGTAGCCATAGGGCACGCCAACCACCCTGCAACTCGCCGCTCGCCCCGCCAGAACATCGTTGCTCGAGTCGCCCACCATCAAGGTGGTGGCAGGCGTAGCGCCGCACTGTTCGATGGCACTGAGCAGCATGGCGGGATCAGGCTTGCAGGTGGGCAGGCTGTCGCCACCAATCACCACATCAAAGTAGCCATCGATCCCGAGCCCCTGCAGCATGTCGCCGGTAAAACGCATCGGCTTGTTGGTCACAATGCCCATACGAATACCCCGCGCCTGGAGCCCGTTTAGGCATTCGAGCACACCGGGATAGAGCACACTCAGTGCCGACGTCGACTCGCCGTAGAACTGCAGAAAAAGCTCGTAGGCCTGCTCGAAACGTCCTTCTGGCAAGGTTGAATCGGATATATCCAGCTGCCCGAACAAGGCGCGGCGCACCAGCGTCGGTGCGCCATTGCCGACCCAGTCCCGCACCCGCGCAACACCGGCAGGCTCAAGTTCGAGCTCTGCCAGCATGCGATCAATGGCAAGGGCCAGATCGGGCACGCTGTCCACCAGGGTGCCATCCAGGTCGAACAGCACCAGCGCAGGATCCTGGCCTGCGAACAGGCTGCGCATCAGGAAACCTTCGCCAGCTCGGCACGCATGGCATCGATGGTGGCGCGGTAATCATCGGTATTGAAAATAGCGGAGCCGGCGACAAAGGTATCGGCACCGGCGGCCGCGATCTCGGCGATATTGCCAATGCCCACGCCACCATCCACTTCGAGACGGATATCCAGACCACTGGCGTCAATGCGCTGGCGCACCAGGCGCAGCTTGCCCAGCGTCGAGGGAATGAATTTCTGACCACCAAAACCCGGGTTAACAGACATCAGCAGAATCATGTCCAGCCGATCCATCACGTGATCAAGATAATGCAGCGGTGTCGCGGGATTGAACACCAGGCCCGCCTGACAGCCGCCATCTCGAATCATCTGCAGGGAGCGGTCAATATGCTCCGAAGCTTCGGGGTGAAAGGTGATAAAGCTGGCACCGGCATCGATAAACTCACCGATCATGCGATCGACCGGTTTCACCATCAGATGCACATCGATAGGTGCCGTGATGCCGTGTTTGCGCAGCGCCTTGCACACCATGGGACCAATGGTCAGATTCGGCACATAGTGATTGTCCATGACATCAAAATGCACAATATCGGCACCCGCCGCGAGTACATTTTCAACCTCTTCGCCCAAACGGGCAAAGTCGGCGGACAGAATGGACGGGGCTAGTTTGTAATCGGCCATGGTCAGACTCTTTGTGAAGGAAATTTCGAATCGGCGCTATTGTAACCAAGCGAGGCCTTGCCTGCGACCGGGCAGTTCTGAATAATCCGGGCATGAAGCCAATACTCTGCGCCCTCACCCTGAGTTTCCTGCTGCCCACCACCCTGGTTCAGGCCGCTGCATCCGCTGCCGACACCAGCCTTGAAAGCAGTTCTCCCGTCGCGCTGCGTGAACGGGTCGAGCCGGCCCCACAGCAACAGGGCATGATCGACCTGGCCCGCGCCCTGGCCCAGGCGCCCGAAACCGAGGTCAACTGGCTTGAAACCAACAACGACCGCAGCCTGACGCTTTATCAGCCTGCCAGCGAGGCCGAGCCCACCGGCGCCGTGATTCTGCTGCCCGATGAGCACAGCCACCCGGACTGGCCGCAGGACCTGCATCCGCTACGTACAGGCCTGGCGCACCACGGCTGGGATACGCTGTCGGTTGCGTTGCCGCACAACACCGCCACGGACGTACCAGCACGCAGCTTTACATCCGACATCAATGCAGACCCCGACAACACCGACCAGGCTAATCCGCAGAACGCGACCGACGCCACAACCCAGGACACCGAAATCACGCCCATGGCGCTGTACGCCGAGCGCGTTATCAAAATTTGTGAAGCCGCCATCCGGCACCTTGAATCCCGCCAGCGCGACTACCTGATCTTTCTGGGCACCGGCACAGGAGCGACCTGGGCGGCACTCTGCACCAGGGAGTTTCAGCAAAACCACCTGCTCGGCCTGACGCTGCTGAATGCGCGTCAGCCTGCAACAGCCGGCGCACCACAGCTGAAACAGCTGCTAACGGAGCTGAGCGTGCCGGTACTGGATATTTATCAGATGGGTTATATGGCGAACGAGGCTGCCCGCCTGCGCGCTAACAGCGCCCGCCGGGCGCTACTGGAAAGTTACCACCAGGGCACACTGCCAGAAATACTGCCCGCCGATGACGGCGCCCTGCTGGTGCGCGAAGTGCGCGGGCGCATCAAACGCTACCTGATGCCAGTGCCTATGATTAAGCAGGACGCGGAGCCCGCCGAGCAGCGCCCGGGGAGTTAAATCCCCGGCCACACCCCAACAGACTGAAGCCTGGTAGAGTTAAATACCGGCGATTTACTCAGACCACGCTTTAATGTCAGGCGGCTTTGCGGGCGTTTTTAACACGATCGTAGGCGGCCTGAATTTCCTGGGTTTTCTCCTTCGCCAGCTGCATCATTTCCTCCGGCAACCCCTTGGCTACCAGCTTGTCGGGATGATGCTGACTCATCAGGCGACGGTAGGCTTTTTTCACCTCCGAATCCGACGCTGCCTCGCCCACACCCAGCACACCGTAGGCATCTTTCAGCAACTGCGGCTCGGCAAAGCCCTGCTGATGGCCGCCGAAACTGTGCTCACCGTAGGCCTGCTGTGCCTGCATGCGGGCGATCAGCGCCGCCACCTCACGCTCGGTCATCATCAGCTGTTGGCACACCTGGCGCACCAGGGCGAGCTCGGCCGGACTAATGCTGCCATCGGACATGGCCGCCTGCAGCTGAATCTCGACAAACATCAGTTTTAGCGGCACGTTATAGCGGATCAGCGCCGACAGCGGGCGCAGCACATCGCCGATCTCGAAGTTCTCATGCTTGCCGTCATTGAACAGGCTCATCGCCTCTTCACGCCTTGTCTGATCCAGATTCATGCGCGCCATCACATCCCGCGCATAGCGAATCTCGTTTTCCGTCACTCGGCCATCGGCCTTGGCGATCTTGCCCATCACGGAAAAGGTGGCACGGAAAAAAGCCTCGCGCGGATTAAAGCGTCGCAGGCTGCCTTTGAGCCAGCGATCCAGCATAAAACCGATACCACCGCCAAAAATCAGCCCGAACAGCCCACCGCTGAACAGACCTATCAGACCACCAATGACCAGCCCGGTACGGTGCTGTCGCACACTGTCGGCCAGTCCTGCCCCGAATTGCTCCGGATTAATTGCCATCTGGGTGCTTCTCCCTCAAATCCCTGTCTAACTGTTGCAGTCGTTCGACGGTGCCTACATCCACCCAGCAGCCGTCATGATACTCACCACTTACCCGCCCCCGCGCGATCGCATCGCGCAGCAGCGGCGCCAGCGCAAAAGCGCCGGCCGTGCAGCCGGCATAGAGTTCCGCCGACTGCACACTGACCCCGCTAAAGGTATAGCGTTCCATCCCCTGGGCCTCGATACGCCCCTGCGTCAGGGCAAAATCACCCGCGCGGTTGTGTACAGGGTTCTCCACCAGCACCAGATGGGCGTCGCCATTGAGCCTGCGGGGCAGGCGCGCGAACGGATAGTCCGTGAAAACATCACCGTTTACCACCACAAAGGGGGCGCCCAGCGGGGAAAGCCAGTCAAGCACGCGGAAAATGCCGCCGCCGGTCTCCAGGGGCTCGCCCTCGGCGGAATAGCTGATGCGGGCACCGTAGCCTGAACCGTTACCCAGATAAGCTTCAATCTGGGGCCCGAGCCAGGCGTGGTTGATGATGATCTCGTCGAAACCCGCCGCCACCAGCCGTTCGATATGATATTCGATCAGCGCCTTGCCACCAACGCGCAGCAGCGGCTTGGGCGTGGTCAGGGTGAGCGGACGCATCCGCGTACCCAGGCCCGCCGCCAGAATCATGGCTCTCATCGTTGCAGCCACCGCCTGATTGCGTCGGCATCAAACTGGCCCGACGCCACCATGGCCGGAATTACCCGGCGCCGCAGCCACTGGGCCTGTTCATCAAATTCAGGGTAAGACTCAAGTACCTGCTGGATATACCCCAGGGTGCGGGGCACATCGATCAGGTAATTTGGTTTGCCATCACGCAGTTTTAAACGGGAAAAAATACCCACTGCCTTGAGGTGACGTTGCATGCCCATCAGGTCAAACCAGCTGCGAAACAACTCATCGTCGTAGACTTCCATCAAACCCTCGCGCACCAGCACCTGGCCAAAGCGTGCCATCCACTCGTACACCTTGTGAGAGGGCCAGTCGATATAGCAGTCCCGCAACAGCGATACCAGGTCATAGGTTATAGGCCCTATAACCGCGCCCTGGAAGTCGATCACACCGGGGGTAGATTCGCGACTCACCATCAAATTGCGCGAATGAAAATCCCGATGCACACAGACCTGGGGCTGCGCCAGGGCAGAATCTGTCAGCGCCGAGAACAGCTGATCAAGCAGCGCCTCCTCGGTGGCATCGAGTTTGAGCCCCAGCAGCTGCTCAACGAACCACTCGCGAAACAGGCCCACCTCGAACATCAGCATTTTGGCATCGTAACGCGGCAACTCGACACCGCGTCCAAGCGTGACACACTGCTGTATATGGGTCAGCGACACCAGCGCCTTGGCATAAAGTGCGTCTGCGCTCTGTGCGTCCAGCACATCCAGATAGAGGGTATCGCCCAAATCCGACTGCAGCATAAAGCCCTGGGTCAGATCGCAGGCATGAATACGGGGTACATGAATATTCAGCGGCGCCCAGGCCCTGGCGATCGCAACAAACTGATGCGAATCCTCGGTTGCGGGCGGCGCATCCACAGCCACCCAGGTCAGGTTGTGGCTGTGAACCCTGAAATAGCGCCGAAAACTGGCATCTCCGCTAACCGGAGTCAGTCGCCAGTCGGGGGCAAGATCCAGTCCCAACTGCTCAAATGCCCGCGTAACCCACGCTGTCAATTCAACCTGACGCTGGTCCATACTTGGAATCCTCTAGCACTGTCTCTTGCGAATGATTTATCATTCCACGTTTGGATTTAGGCTGGCGCTCATTTGAGGGTGCCTCAGAGCCTCCTATGGTACCGGTGTTTGGCAAGAAACAGGAACCCGTGCTCGCAGGCTTGCAACTGGATGTGACTGAATGCCTTTCTTACGACGCTCTGCTTATAAACTATCGCTGGCGATTACATCCGCCTTGTTTGCACAGATGTCTGCCGCCCAGACGACAGAGGCGGCGGGCTGGGATTGCGCCCAGACGGCCCAGGGTCAATGGGAATGCGGTGCAGGCTCGGCCAGCGCCAATGCGCCGACCACGGCCAAAGGCTCAGCAACGACGACGTTCACCCCGGCCCCCTCGGCGGTAACGGCGCCCCCTGCTGTGTCCGAACCACTGGCACCCATAACGGCGGCACCTGCTGCGGAGGGGGCACCTGCGTCTGTAGCCCCGCCGACTGCTGCGCCACAGGAAGCGGCAACACAAACAACAGTATCACCGCAAGCGGTCTCTCAGGCCCCTCTAACCCAGGCAACTGCCGCCCAGGACACTGTCTCCCAGCAAAAAGAGCAGACGGCCGCCGAGGCTGAGCTTTCGCGCACGCAGCAACAAATCGACAACCCTTACGCCCATCTCGACTGGTACCCCTACGCTCCTGGTGAGCACACTGGCCTGTGCCGGGGCCGTTATATCGAGCCCGAAATGGACGTGGCCGACGGTGACACGCCTTTCAACCTGCAGCGTGTGCTGATTGCCGCATCCAGCTCCCAGAGTGAACTGGGCGGCCTGACTCAGCTCGAAGGCGGTGTTCAGGTCACCCAGGGCGGACGGCAGCTCAGCAGCGCCTATGCCGAATACGACCAGTTTACCCAGCTAGTGCGTCTTGAGGGCGATGTCAGCTACCGCGAGCGCGGTCTGCTACTGGTCAGTGATGCCGCCCAGACCAACCTCAACAATCTGGAAACCATTTTTTCCCAGTCTGAATATGTGCTGCATCCCCAGCATATTCGCGGCGAAGCCGAGCGTATTCTGCGCCTCGAAGATGGCCGTATCCGCATTGAAGATGGTTCCTACACCCAGTGCGAGCCGGGCAACAGCAGCTGGCGGCTGGCCGCCGACAGCATAGTGCTGAACCCCAACACCGGCTTTGGTGAAGCCCGTGGCGCCGTACTGGAGGTGCTGGATGTGCCTGTGCTGTACATGCCGTATTTCTACTTCCCAATTGATGACCGCCGCGTTTCCGGTTTCCTCTATCCGGCTATCAGCTACTCCAGCAGCGAAGGCATCGACATTGCGGCACCCTACTATTTCAACCTGGCGCCCAACTACGATGACACCTTCACGCCTCGCCTGTTGGGCGAACGCGGCCTGATTCTGGAAAACGAATTCCGCTACATGAATCGCTGGTCCCAGACGTCCCTGAGCAACGGCGTACTGATCGATGACGACAAGACCGGCAAAGACCGCTGGCTGCTGGGTGTCGATCACGAGGGCACACCATGGACCGGCTGGCAAAGTTATATCGACTACACCGCGGTCAGCGATGTCGACTATTTCGATGACCTGGACCCGACCAACCTGGATGTCGGCTACTCCAGCCACCTCAACAAGCTTGGCGAGCTGCGCTACGACACCCAGGACTGGAGCTTTACTGCCCGGGCTCACTCCTATCAGTCTCTCACCACCAGTGAGAAGTCGCCCTACCGCCGCTTGCCGCAATTTCTGTTTGAAGGCCGGGTACCGGACCTGCCGGCCGGGCTTGAAGCTGACTATAACGCCGAATACGTGCGTTTTGACCGTGACAGCAGTGACTCGCTGCTCAGCCTGGCAGAAAAGGTACAGGGCGATCGCGTTCACCTGAGCCCTGGCCTGAGCCTGCCGCTGGAAGGCAGCTGGGGCTATATCAAGCCCGCGGTGCAACTCTGGAGCACTCAGTACCAGCTCGACGATCAGCTGGCAGGGCTGGATCAGAACCCCAGCGTCAATACCCTCATCACCAGCCTTGACTCGGGCCTGACCTTCGAGCGCCAGGCGAACTTTGACGACAAAAGCTACACCCAAACGCTTGAACCGCGCCTGTTCTACCTCTACGTACCTGAGGAAGATCAGGATGATATTCCGGCGTTTGATACCAGCGAGCTGGACTTTCGTTACGACAGCCTGTTCCGCAGCAACCGCTTCAGCGGTCGTGACCGCATAGGCGACGCCAACCAGCTCAGCCTGGGTCTGGCCAGCAAGTTTTACGACGACAGCGGCCGCGAACGCTTCGGCGTCGCCCTCGGCCAGGCGTACTACTTCGATGATCGCAAGGTGCAGCTCGACAGCACGACGGCGGCGGAAACCGAGAGCACATCAAACTTCGCCGCCAAGATCGACTGGAGTCCGACCAAGGATCTGCGCGTCAGTCACGACAGTGAAATCGACAAGGATGACTTCGGCGCCGTAGCCCAAAACTACCGCCTGACATTCTCACCCGATGACGATCGCCTGATCTACGCCAGCTATCGCGATCATGAAACCGAACGCCAGCAAGCCGATTTCGGCCTGCGCTGGCCCATCAACGCTCAATGGAACCTGCTGGCACGCTGGCGCGAAGACCTGATGGAAAACGAAACCCTTGACGCTCTGCTGGGGGTGGAATACAAGGACTGCTGCTGGAAGGTGCGCCTGGGCGTACGGCAGTGGGCTGATGACGACGACGGTACTCGCACCACCAATGAGGCCGTTATGCTGCAGTTTGTACTTCGTGGTCTGGGATCGGTCGGCGACGACAATACCACCCTGTTTATCAGAGAAATTACCGGATTTAACGAGGATAAGGATGAAGAGTTTTAAGCAATCCCTGCGCCGTTGCGTTCTGCCGCTGCTGTCTGCAACACTGCTCAGCGCCAGCGCCCAGGCCGAAATCGTCCTGCTCGACCGCATCGTTGCCATCGTCAATGACGACGTCATCATGCAGAGTGAACTGGACAACCGTTCTGCGGTTATCCGCGCCCAGCTGAGCGCCAATCAGACTCGCCTGCCGTCCGAGGAAATCCTCAATCGCCAGGTGCTCGACCGCCTGATCATCGACAGCATCCAGCTGCAGATCGCTCAGCAGCAGGGCCTGAAGATCTCCGACAGTCAGCTCAATGAAACCCTTGAGCAGGTCGCCAGCCGCAACGGCATGACGCTGGCACAGTTCCGTGAAGCCCTTATCGCCGAAGGTCAGGACTACAACTCGGCACGCGAACAGATTCGCGACGAGCTGCTCCTGACCCAGGTTCAGCAGAGCAGCGTCAACCGCCGCATCCGCGTATCCGAGCAGGAAGTACAGAATTTCCTCGCCTCTGAACAGGGCCAAAGCGCCATCAGCCCAGACTATCTGCTGAGCAACATTCTGGTCGCCATTCCCGAGCAGGCAACACCCAGGATGCTTGGCAGTGCCGAACGCAAGGCACTGGATATCTTCGAGCAACTGCGCAAGGGTGCCGACTTTGCCGAAGCCGCCGTCGCCAATTCCAACGCTCAGAACGCCCTGAACGGCGGTGATCTGGGCTGGCGCAAGGCTTCGGAACTGCCGGAAGTAATCGCCACCATCGCCGGCACTCTGGCGCCGGGCGAATTCAGCAAACCGGTCAAAACCTCATCGGGCTACATCATTGTGCAACTGCGCGACAAGCGTGGCGGCCAGTCTGCCCTGGTTGAACAGACGCTGGTGAGCCATATCCTGCTCAAGCCCACCGAAATTCGCAACGAGGTCCAGACCCGCAGCGGCATAGAAGATCTGGCGGTACGCCTGCGTAACGGCGAGCCCTTCGATCAACTGGCCCGACAGTACAGCGACGACACCGTCAGTGGCTCGCTCGGCGGCGACCTCAGCTGGACCCAGGACGGTCAGATGGTGCCCGAGTTCGAACAGGTCATGAAGAACACCCCTAATGGCCAGATCAGCACGCCCTTCGAGTCCCGCTTCGGCTGGCATATTCTCTGGGTACGGGATAGGCGCACCCAGGATATGGGTGACGAAATGCGCGAAAACCGTGCCCGTTTCAGCATTCGCCAACGCAAGTTCAACGAAGAGCTGACCACCTGGCTGCGGGAAATTCGCGCCCAGGCCTACGTTGAGCTGAAGATCTGAGGCCGCCGCACGTGATGTCCCAAACTGTAAGGCGCCTGGCGATCACGCCGGGCGAGCCCGCCGGCATTGGCCCTGATCTCTGTATCCAGATTGCACAGCAGGGTCACCCCCATGAGCTGATCGCCGTGTGCGACCCGGACTTGCTGCGCCTGCGCGCAGAGCAGCTACAGCTGCCACTGAGCATCGAGCTGTTTGATCCAGCCGCAGCCCCCGGGCCGAGCATTGCCCGTACTCTGAAGGTCTTGCCGGTACCACTGGCCGCGACCGCCAGGGCCGGCCAGCTCGACACCCGCAATGCCGCCTATGTGCTGCAGACGCTGGAGATCGCCACCCGTGGCTGCCAGCAGGGGCTGTTCGATGCGCTGGTTACAGCTCCTGTCCACAAGGGCGTGATCAACGATGCCGGCGTGCCCTTCAGCGGCCACACCGAACTGCTGGAGCAGCTCACCGGCAGCAACAAGGTTGTGATGCTGCTGGCCACCGAGGGCCTGCGTGTCGCCCTGGCCACCACCCACCTGCCGCTGCGCGAAGTTGCCGATGCCATAACTGCGCCACTGCTGGAGCAGGTATTGCAGGTGCTGCAGCACGACCTGATCCACTCGTTTGGCATCACGGATCCCCATATATTCGTGACGGGCCTCAACCCCCACGCCGGCGAAGGTGGACACCTGGGGCGCGAAGAGATCGACATCATCGAACCTGCGCTGGAGCGCCTGCGCGCTCAGGGCATGCGCCTGAGTGGCCCGCTGCCGGCAGACACACTGTTTAACGAAAAATATCTGAGCCAGGCGGATGCCGTGCTGGCGATGTATCACGACCAGGGATTGCCCGTACTCAAGTACAAGGGTTTTGGCAACGCCGTCAATATCACCCTGGGGATGCCCATCATCCGCACCTCGGTTGATCACGGCACCGCCCTGGACCTGGCTGGCAGCGGCACCGCCGACTGTGGCAGCCTCAAGGCCGCCATCGACTGTGCCGCGTTAATGGCCAGCTACCGCCACCTTACCCCTGAGGATTCATGAGTAAAAAACCCGCTGGCCACAAGGCCCGTAAACGATTCGGCCAGAACTTCCTGCATGATCAGGGCATCATTCGCCAGATCATTCGTTCAATTTCGCCGCGCGAAGGCCAGCACATGGTCGAGATAGGCCCGGGCCTGGGCGCGCTGACCGAAGAGCTGCTGGCTGAAGCCAATGCGCTGGATGCCATAGAGCTGGATCGCGACCTGATCCCGATCCTGCGCACCAAGTTTTTCAACTACGAAGACCGTTTTCGCATCTTCGAAACCGACGCCCTCAAGTTCGACTTCGCCGAGCTGCGCACTGACGACCGGCCGCTGCGGGTGGTAGGCAACCTGCCCTACAACATCTCAACGCCGCTGATCTTTCACCTGCTCAGCCATGCCGGCCTGATCCAGGACATGCACTTCATGCTGCAAAAGGAAGTGGTCGATCGTCTGGCATCGGAGCCCGGCACCAGCGATTACGGCCGCCTCGGTATCATGACGCAGTACTTCTGCAAGGTTGAGCCGCTATTCCTGGTACCTCCTGGCGCTTTCAATCCTGCGCCCAAGGTGGACTCCGCCATTGTTCGCCTGACGCCGCACAAGGTACTGCCGTACCCAGCCATCAGCGAGCGCATGCTGCAGGATCTGCTGCGCACCGCCTTCAGTCAGCGTCGCAAGACACTGCGCAACAACCTGCGCACGCTTATGGATGCCGATGCCCTGACAGCACTCGAAATAGACCCGGGTCTGCGCCCAGAGCGGCTTACACTGGAAGAATTTGTTAGAATCAGCGATTACCTCAGCGGTATCGAAGCAGAACACCATGGAGCCGAGTAAATTGGGTGATAACGTTCAGATCGACGTAAAGACAAACTATCTCAGCGAACAGTCGGACCCCGACAGCAAGCGCTTTGTCTTTTCCTACCACATCACCATTACCAACAATGGCGCGCACAGCGTTCAACTGCTCAGCCGTCGCTGGCTGATTACCGATGGCAACGAGCATGTGCAGGAGGTGGCCGGCGAAGGCGTGGTTGGCGAGCAGCCCATGATAGAGCCCGGCGCCAGCTACAGCTACACCAGCGGCACCGTGCTGGCCACACACGTTGGCAGCATGCAGGGGCACTACCATATGCGCAGCAACGACGGTCACGAATTCGACGCCGCCATAGTACCCTTCACCCTCGCCCAGCCTAACGCACTGCACTGAGCCGCCCTGCCATGGCCACCTATGCAATCGGCGATATCCAGGGCTGCTTTGACCAACTGCAAAGCCTGCTCGAATGCATTGGCTTTGGCGACAGCGACCAGCTCTGGCTGGCCGGTGACCTGGTCAACCGCGGCCCCAAGTCCCTCGAAACGCTGCGCTTCGTCCGCAGCCTGGGGGACCGTGCCCGGGTAGTGCTAGGCAACCATGATCTGCACCTGCTGGCCATCCACTATGGCGTGACCCAGCCCAGGCGCAGTGACACCCTGGGCCCTATCCTGGGCGCGCCCGATCGCGATGAGCTGATGCACTGGCTGCAGCAACAGCCGCTGCTGGTGCACGACGAGGCCCTCGACTATGTCATGGTTCACGCTGGCATCCCGCCCGACTGGTCGATCAAGAAGGCCTGCCGGCGCGCCGCAGAAGTAGAAGCGGTACTGCGTGGGCCCGAGGCCGAAAGCTTTTTCCAGCACATGTACGGCAATACGCCGGATCGCTGGAGCAAGGGACTGCAGGGCTGGGATCGACTGCGCGTGATCACCAATTACCTCACCCGCATGCGCTTTTGCGACAGTGAAGGCAGACTGGATTTTGCCGCCAAGGGCGGGCTTGAAACCCAGCCCAAAGGCTTCAAACCCTGGTACAGCCATACCCGCAAGGCAGCTGCGCAGCGCATTATTTTCGGCCACTGGGCCGCGCTGGAAGGCGGCCTGCAGCATCCGCAGCTGTTTTCACTGGATACCGGCTGCGTCTGGGGCAACCGCCTCACTGCCATGCGACTGGAAGATCAGCGCTATTACTCCTGCGATTGCAGCGTTAACCGCAGACCCACATCCGGCACCGCCAAGAAAAAGGTACTTTCCAATGGATGAATTCAAATGCATCTCGGGCCACGAAGCCCTGGCTCTGATCGAACAAGGCGCCGCAATCGCCGATATTCGCGACCTCGACAGCTTCGCCCAGAACCACATCACCAATGCAGTACAGCTGAATAACGAAAATTTCCAGGACTTCATCCGCGACAGCGATATGGATAAGCCCTTGATCGTCTGTTGCTACCACGGATTCAGCAGCCAGAATGCCGCCGCCCAGCTGGCCCATGTGGGCTTTGATGCCGTTTACAGCCTCAATGGAGGCTTTGAAGCCTGGCAGGCAGAACATCCGGACAAGTGCAGCCGCTGATGCAGATCTATCTGGTGGGAGGCGCCGTGCGCGACCGGTTGCTCGGCTATCCCATCTACGACCGGGACTGGGTTGTCGTCGGTGCCAGCGCCGAACAGATGATCGCCCAGGGCTACAAGCCAGTCGGCGCGGACTTTCCGGTGTTTATCCACCCCGACAGCGGTGAGGAATACGCCCTGGCCCGCACCGAGCGCAAGTCCGGCCACGGCTATGGCGGTTTTGTCTATTACGCCAGCCCCGATGTCACCCTGGAACAGGATCTGCTGCGCCGCGACCTCACCATCAACGCCATGGCCGAGGCGCCCGACGGCAGCCTGAGCGACCCCTATGGCGGACAGGAAGACCTGCAAAAGCGCATCCTGCGCCACGTATCCCCGGCCTTTGCCGAAGACCCATTACGAGTACTTCGAGTCGCGCGCTTTGCCGCCCGTTATGCCGCGCTGGGTTTTAGCGTCGCCGATGAAACTCTGACCCTGATGCAACAGTTATCCACAGGCGGTGAACTGGGGTATCTGAGCGCGGAAAGGGTCTGGCAGGAGTTCGGCCGGGCGCTGGGCGAGCCCTCGCCAGCTGTTTTTATCGATGTGCTGCAGCGCTGCGGCGCACTCGACAATCTCTTTGTCGAATTCGCCGCCCTGCAGCGTGATCCGGCCTGGCCGGCGCTGGCGGCATTATTGCCACAGCTGCCCTCGAGCTGCGAGCGCTTTGCGGTACTCTGCTGCGCTGCGCTGCACATCGCCGGTATCGCAACAGACGCCTTGCCCGGACATATAGAAACGCTCTGCCTGCGCCTCAAGGCCCCCAAGATTTTCCGTGATCAGGCACTGCTGGTCTGCACTCAGCAGGAGAACTTGCTGAGACTGCCAACGGCCGATGCGGACACCCGCCTCGGCGTGGCCACCGGGCTCGACCTGTTGCGACGCCCCGAGCGCATCGCCAGCCTCGCCCGCTGCTTCGACACCCTCGCCGCCTGGTTTAATGTTGATGCACCCGCAGCACAGCACTCCCTGCAGGCACTGCACGGGGCACTGACCGCAACGGCTCCAGCCGAGTTGATGCAACAGGGATTCAAGGGCAAGGCATTGGGGGAAGAGTTGAAGCGCCGTCAGCGTGACGCCTGCGCCCGAATCGAGCTGTAGCTGTCGTTAAAAGCTACAGCCCGGTTCTGAGCTGTAAGCTGTAAGCTGTAAGCTGTAAGCACCGTAGGGTGGAATGAGCCTGCGAATTCCACCATTTGAAAGCACCGCCGCCTGGTGCAGGCGCCGAGGTATCGGGTAAGCGCCAGCGAATTGGCTTCATCGGGGCGTATTCTTCAAGGTAAAGAGCCTTGCATACTTTCTTTGCACGCAAAGAAAGTATGTCGCCGACAGGCGAAATACAGGTTAAGTATTGTCCGACAGCTGCTAGCCCTGCGCCCGGGAGAAGCGACGTCCCTGCCAGCTGAAGTCCACCGTCCAAAGTCGCTGTTTCTGTTTATCATACTGCTGCCAGAGTGCGGTATAGGACAGCCCGTTGAGCGGGTGCCGCCCCTGGGGCACGATCTCCGCCAGCGGCTGCAGTACAAAAGCATTAAACAGAATTTCTGCCCGGGGCAGCTCAACCCCATCGATTCGCCCACAGGCGTCATCGTAGGTCAGGATATCAATATCCAGCGTACGGCCACTGAACTTGGGCCCCTGGCGGCAGCGCCCGTTGCGATCCTCAATGGCCTTGAGTTCCCGCGACAGCTCGCCGATAGCCAGGCTCGTCTCGAAGCCCGCCACCAGATTATAAAAATGGTCACCGGCAAAGCCGACCGCCTCGCTCTCGAACACCGAAGACAGCGTCAATTCGCCGAAGGACTCTGCCAGCCCGTCCAGCCCGGCGGCGATATTGCGCTCGCGCTCGATATTGCTGCCGATACTGACATAGACCTGCGCCATCAGAACGCCTCTCCCCGCTCGATCAGCACGCCGACATCCCGCGCCCCGCGAATGGCACCGGGCTTGCCCAGGCGCAGACGCAACCAGCGTACACCAAATTCCTGCATGACCAGCTGCGCCACCTCTTCAGCCATGGTTTCCACCAGCAGAAACTCACTGCCCTCGATAAAGGCAATCAGGCGCTTGGAGACCGACTTGTAGTTCAGAGTGTTGCCGATATCCTCGGTGGCCGCAGCCTCACGAATATCAGTACCCATTTCCAGATCCAGACTCACTGCCTGGCGAACTTCACGTTCCCAGTCGTAAATGCCGATCACGGTCTGCACCTGCAGCTCGCGTATGTAAACTATATCCACGTATGACCCAATAAATTACTGATTTAAATATGGTTTCAGCGCCATATGGCGCACCCTGCCCACGTTGCTGCAACCCTGACCTGGCTGCACCAGCTAAAACACCTATCGCCCGAGCCCTGGCTCAAGGCCGCTAGTTTAGCATTGGCCGGACTCGATGGCCTGCGAACGAGCGACACCCCCACAACCTGCATGGACACCCGATAGCGCCGCCGAAGGCCGCTTCAAGCACCAAGATCAAACAACAAACCCTTGATTCAACACAGTATCCGGCCTGTTTGTATCTCAGCCGGATTGGGATTAGGGTATAGAATCTCACCGTTGCATAACCCGCGGACAGACCTATGCCGGGACCTGACACCCTGTTGCCCATACTGCTTGCAGCCATTGCCTATCTGCTTGGCTCAGTGCCGACTGCAGTCCTGGTATGCCGCAGCATGGGGCTCGCAGATCCGCGACAGCTGGGCTCTGGCAACCCTGGCACCACCAATGTGCTGCGCCAGGGCAATCGCACTGCCGCCGTACTAACGCTGCTGGGCGATGTCGCCAAGGGCGCTCTTGCTGTACGCCTCGCCCTTTATGCAGACCTTGGCTCGATGCAAACCGGCCTCTGCGCGCTGGCGGTATTGCTCGGGCATATATACCCGCTGTTTGGTCGCATGCGCGGCGGCAAGGGTGTCGCTACGACCCTCGGTCTCTGCCTGGCGCTGAGCCCGCCGCTGGGTGCCATGGCTCTGGGCGTCTGGCTGCTGCTGGCAGCCATCGGCAAAATGGCATCACTGGCATCGGTAGGCACCGCACTGATCACACCGCTGGCGACCTTTATGCTGCTACCTGAACAGTTCGCCGCCATCAGCCTGATTTGCCTGCTGCTGATCGTACGCCACTGCGACAACATATCCCGCCTGCTTCGGGGAGTAGAGCCCAGGCTTTAGCAGTTACCGGAGTCGCGAGTGACCGGTGATTGGTGATTGGTGATTGGTGATTGGTGATTGGTGAATCGTAATTGGTAAACCGGCAGCTTTCAGCCGTAAGCCGTAAGCCGTAAGCTGACAGCTTTAAGCTTACGGCTGAAAGCTCTAATTACGAATAACGAATTACAAAGCCAGATTTAACCGGATAGGGGTCGGGAATATGACCCCTTTCACCTTTCACCTTTCACCTTGCACCTTGCCCCTTTAACCTTGCTTCGTGCCCCTCGCCCCTCGCCTCTGCACTTCAGATCGACGGCAGCGTATCCATCGGCCAGCGCGGGAAGACGCTGATTTTCAGATCATTCGACTGGCCCGCCAGCAGCCGCTGACAACCAGCAAACGCAATCATGGCGCCGTTATCGGTGCAAAAACGCGGACGGGCATAAAACAGGGTCGCCCGCTGTCGCCGTACAACCTCATCAAGTTTTTCACGCAAGCGCGCATTGGCGCTAACGCCGCCGGCGATCACCAACCGGTGCAGACCGGTCTGTTGCAGCGCACGCTTGCACTTGATGGCCAGGGTATCCACCACCGCCTCCTCAAAGGCAACGGCGATATCGGCCTTGCTCTGGGGATCGAGCTCGCCGTTGGCATCACGCAACTTGTTGGCGGTGTTCAGCGTAAAGGTCTTGAGTCCTGAAAAACTGAAATCGAGCCCAGGTCTGTCGGTCATGGGCCGCGGGAAGCGAAAGCGGGTTGCATCGCCATGGCGGGCGAGCTTGGCGATCTCTGGCCCACCGGGATAATCCAGCCCCAGCATTTTGCCTGCCTTGTCGAAGGCTTCACCGGCGGCATCGTCGAGAGACTCGCCCAGCAGCTCGTAGCGACCTATACCGTCGACCCGCACCAGCTGGGTGTGCCCGCCGGACACCAGCAGCGCCACAAACGGAAACGCCGGTGGCGTATCTTCCAGCATAGGCGCCAGCAGGTGGCCTTCCATGTGATGTACGCCCAGCGCCGGAATACCCAGCCCCAGCGCCATGGCACGGGCGGTTGAGGCGCCCACAATGAGCGCGCCTATCAGGCCTGGGCCTGCGGTATAGGCAATGGCATCGAGCTGTGACTTGTCCATCCGCGCCTGCGCCAGGGTCTCGCGCACCAGCGGCAGCAATTTGCGCACATGGTCGCGGGATGCCAGCTCCGGTACCACGCCACCGTACTCTGCGTGCATGGCGATCTGACTGTAGAGCGCATCGCCCAGCAGACCCTGTTCACTGTCATAGATCGCAACGCCGGTTTCGTCGCAGGATGTTTCGATTCCCAGTACTCGCATCAGTATCGCCGCCAATCGCTGTAGATGATTCGCCCAACCGGCCTGCCTCCAGGCCACAATGGGCGCATTATCACCCAAAAATGCCTCAATATCACCGCCTGGACTTTACAGCCAGCCTCCTGCGATATAAAATTTTGCGCCTTCATCAAAGTCATGAGAGCTGTGACCACTTTGTGGTACCCGTTTCAGGCCATGATGAAGAAGTGAAAAAGTTCTACGTAACCCTACCAACAGCAAGGTCCAAGATAGATGCCTAGCGTAAAAGTTAAAGAAAACGAGCCGTTTGACGTAGCCCTGCGTCGCTTCAAGCGCTCCTGCGAAAAAGCCGGTGTTCTGGCCGAAGTTCGTCGTCGTGAGTTCTACGAAAAGCCTACCTCTGTTCGCAAGCGTAAAGCTGCTGCAGCCGTTAAACGTCACATGAAAAAGGTTTCCCGCGAGCAAGCTCGCCGCGTACGCCTTTACTGATCGACTGGAGTTGAACGTACATTCAGTCTGTTCCATCAACTAGCAACCGCTCTATAGAGGATGTTTGATGTCTGAACTCAAGCTCAAAATCAGTGCCGAGATGAAAGCTGCCATGCGTGCCAAAGATAAGGCTCGTCTGGGAACCATCCGCCTGATGATGTCTGAGATCAAGCGCATCGAAGTTGATGAACGCGTAGAACTGGATGATACCCGCGTGCTGGCCGTGCTCGACAAGATGCAGAAGCAGCGCCGCGATTCAATCTCGCAGTTTGACACAGCGGGTCGCCAGGATTTGGCAGACCTAGAGCGCCAGGAGCTGGAGGTGATTAAAACTTTCCTGCCGCAACCGCTGACAGAACAGGAGCTGGCCGACCTGATTGCCCAGGCCATTAGTACAACCGCTGCCCAGTCTATGCAGGACATGGGCAAGGTGATGGCGATTATCAAGCCACAAATTCAGGGGCGTGCCGATGGTGGCGCAGTCTCCAAGCTCGTAAAAGCCCAGCTAGCCGGTTAAACTCCCGCTGAATCTTTCTCAGCAGGTCCGCAATGGCAGGTCGTATTCCGCAATATTTTATCGACGACCTTCTGGCCCGCGTCAATATCATTGACGTCGTCGACGGCCGCGTTGAACGCCTCAAACGCGCCGGCAAGAACTACTCCGGGCTTTGCCCGTTCCACAAGGAAAAGTCACCCTCCTTCAGTGTCAGCCCCGAGAAACAGTTCTATTACTGTTTTGGATGTGGCGCCGGCGGTAATGCCATCGGCTTCCTGATGGAGTACGACCGCCTCGACTTTCCTGTCGCCGTGGAAGAACTCGCCCGTCTGGCCGGCATGGAAGTGCCGCGCGAAAACAACAGCCCACAGCAGGCCCAGCGCGAAAAGCAGCTCAAGGACCTCTATGGCATTCTCGATGAAGCTGCGCGCTTCTATCAGCAGCAACTGACCCAGCACCCCCAGCGCGACAGCGCCGTCAGCTATCTCAAGGGACGCGGCCTCAGCGGCCAGGCAGCCAAAGCCTTCGGTATTGGCTATGCCCCGCCCGGTTGGGACAACCTGATGCTGGCACTTGGCGCCGACAAGCATCGCATCGAGGCGCTGGAACAGGCCGGCATGCTGATCCACAACGAAGAGCGCAACAGCCACTACGACCGTTTTCGCGATCGCATCATATTTCCGATCAGGGACATGCGTGGCCGCGTCATCGCCTTCGGCGGCAGGGTGCTGGGGGATGACAAACCCAAGTACCTCAACTCCCCCGAAACCGAGACCTTCCACAAGGGCCGCGAGCTCTACGGTCTCTATGAAGCGCGCCAGACCAATGCTCAGCTGCAGCGCCTGCTGATTGTCGAAGGCTACATGGATGTCGTCGGCCTGGCTCAGAACGGCATTCACTACGCCGTGGCGACCCTGGGTACCGCCACCAGCGCCCAGCATCTGGAGCGGCTATTCAAGGTGGTCCCCGAAGTGGTGTTCTGTTTCGATGGCGATGAAGCCGGGCGCAAAGCCGCCAGCCGGGCACTGGAAACCACTCTGCCGGTGATCCGCGACGGCCAGGAAGCGCGCTTTCTGTTTCTGCCCGAAGGCGAAGACCCGGACAGCCTGGTGCGTACAGAAGGACGCGATAACTTCCAGACCCGCATTGACCAGGCTCTGCCACTGTCGGAATATTTTTTCCGCTCCCAGACTGAACAGGCTGATCTTGAAAGCATGGACGGCCGCGCCCGTTTCAGCACCCGCGCCCTGCCGCTGATCCGCGCCATGCAGCCGAGCCTGCTGCAGCAAATGATGCTTGAGCGCATCTGCGAGATCACCGGCCTGTCGCTGGAGCAGATCAACAGCGTGATCAACCTGCATCAGGTCACTACTGAAACAGCAGCCCCTGAACGCCCGCAGCAGTCAGCACAACCAGCACCGTCGGGTTCCCGTTCAGCCGGGCCGCAGCACCAGGACATGCCCAGCCGCCGGCCGCGACCACGCAACCCGACGGGCAACCTGGATCTGTGTGATAAGGCGATCTCCTGCCTGCTACACTTCCCCCGACTGGCCGCCAGTATTCCGGCAGCCAGCGAACTGCAGGGCATGGCGGAGCGCAATGCAGACATGCTGATCGCCCTGGTGGACTACCTGCAGACAACACCGAACTCGTCCCTCGGCACTCTGGTGGTTGACTGGCAGGAAGACCCGCAGCGCTCAGCCTGGCTCATGCTGCTGAACGAAATTGCCCACAACACCCCGCTGGCGGACGGCGCCGAACGCGAACTGCAAGACGCCATTAGCCGCCTGTTACGCGAACGACGCCCGGAAATGGAGCTGGATGCGTTGCTGAAAAAGAACCGCCAGTCCCCCCTGACCCAGGCCGAAAAGCAGCGCCTGACCGCTCTATTAGCGAGCCGGCAAAATTAATCTTGGCCTGAGTGCAACTCCCGCCCGCCAAAACTGGTCTATTTTTAATGCACACCGCGCCGAAAACCGGCGCCAACTGGATTTTAATCGTCGTCGAATGTATAATATCGCGCTCTCTTTTACGCCACCTATCTTTCATCTTCTCGTAGGGCCTCTATGACAGATACCTCTCAGCAGCAATCTCGTCTCAAGGAACTGATCGCCCGAGGCAAGGAACAGGGTTACCTGACCTATTCCGAGGTAAACGATCATCTGCCAGAAGATATCGCTGATCCGGATCAAGTCGAAGACATCATCCGCATGATCAACGAACTGGGCATATCAGTTACCGAGGTAGCACCGGACGCTGAAACCCTCCTGATGACCGAAGGCGACTCGGCCGAAGAAGCGGACGAGGATGCGGTTGCCGCCCTCGCCGCTGTCGACTCCGAGGCCGGACGCACCACCGACCCGGTGCGCATGTACATGCGCGAAATGGGTACCGTTGAACTGCTGACCCGCGAAGGCGAAATTCTGATCGCCAAACGCATTGAGGAAGGCATCCGCGAAGTCATGTCCGCACTGGCATGCTTCCCGGGCTCCGTTGAAACTCTGCTCGGTGCCTATGAAGTAACCCTGCTGGAAGAAGGTCGCCTGAGCGATATCTTCAGCGGCTACATAGACCCCGACGAAAGCAACTTCGTACTCGAAGTACCGGAGACCGAAGAGGTCGACGAAGAAGACGATGACGACGATGATGACGACGATGACGATGACGACACCGAGGAAGAAAAGGACCGCGGTCCCGATCCCGAAGAGGCCCGTCAGCGCTTCGCCAACTTGCTGGACAAGCTTGAAGCCGTAAACCTCGTCATGGTCGACGCCAAACGCAACTCCCCGGAAGGCCTTAAAGCTTTGGCAATTCTGGGCGAAGCCTTTTCGCCGATCAAGCTGTCGCCGCGTTACTACGAGCTGCTGGCCACCCGCGTACGTGCCTGTGTTGCCCGCATCCGCGAGCAGGAAAGGTCCATCATGCGCATCTGCACCCAGCGTGCCCAGATGCCGCGCCGCGAGTTTATCAAGGCATTCCCGGGTAACGAATCCAATACCCAGTGGTTTGAAGAAATCATCGCCAAGGGCCCGGTCTACGCCGGCGCCATGCAGCGTAACCTTGTTGACCTGAAACGGGCGCAGAAGAAGCTGATCCAGATCCAGGATGAGGCCAAGATCGACCTCACCGAGATCAAGGAAATCAATCGTCGCATGTCGATTGGTGAAGCCCGCGCCCGCCGCGCCAAGAAGGAAATGGTCGAGGCCAACCTGCGTCTGGTTATTTCCATCGCCAAGAAGTACACCAACCGCGGCCTGCAGTTCCTCGACCTGATCCAGGAAGGCAACATCGGCCTGATGAAGGCGGTAGACAAATTCGAATACCGTCGCGGTTACAAGTTTTCGACCTACGCCACCTGGTGGATTCGTCAGGCGATTACACGCTCCATCGCCGACCAGGCACGCACCATCCGTATTCCGGTGCACATGATTGAGACCATCAACAAGCTCAATCGCATTTCCCGCCAGATGCTGCAGGAAATGGGCCGCGAAGCCACGCCGGAAGAACTGGCCGAGCGCATGGACATGCCGGAAGACAAAATCCGCAAGGTGCTGAAGATCGCCAAGGAGCCGATCTCCATGGAAACACCCATCGGCGACGATGAAGATTCCAGCCTCGGTGATTTTATCGAAGACATCACCCTGTCTTCACCGGTGGACTCCGCGACCGGCGAAGGCCTGCGTGAAGCGACCCGCGAAGTTCTGGCCGGCCTCACCGCCCGCGAAGCCAAAGTGCTGCGCATGCGTTTTGGTATCGACATGAACACGGATCACACGCTGGAAGAAGTCGGCAAGCAGTTCGACGTTACCCGCGAGCGAATTCGACAGATCGAAGCCAAGGCGTTGCGCAAACTGCGCCACCCCAGCCGCTCCGATCACCTGCGCAGTTTCCTCGACGAGTAAGCCGCAAGGCGTAACGCACGCACAAAAAACCGCAGCCCAGGCTGCGGTTTTTTTGTTATTGTGCCTTATACAGAGCCTGTAACCGCCCTGTAACCCTTGCTAGCAGCCTGTCGGGCTTGACCGATCGTATCGAGGGGAAGTCCATTTTGAGACAGTTTTTGAGCTCTTTTGAGACGAATAGTGGTTCTATTTAACACTTGGAACGCAGTGTAAAGAACCGCTTTAGCGGGGTCGCAGACCGAGGAGCCTGCGACGAGTAAAAAAGAGCGCGAAAAATGATCAAAATCGGCTTTTCCGCAGGAGATCAGCGTTAAGTCCGACAGGCTGCTAGAGCGCTTTCACGAAACACTTATCTGTCGATCGAGATTGTTTTGAGTGCTTCCTTACTTCGAGGTGGCCGGATATGGGCCGAGGTAAGATGAACGCGCTCTCACCGAAACATCAGAGCGGCTGTTGCCCTCCCCCCTTATGAGCAGAAAATTGCTCCTGCATTTTCTGGCTACCGGCCATCCATGGGCATATGCCGGCGGGCACTGAGGTCATTCGGCGATCAGGCCCGAAGGGGCGCAACAGTGACTGATACGCCTGCGATGAGGTACATGGATGTACCATCCGCGCAGCCCGCTGAATGATCTCAGAGCGCAGCTAATAAGCTTCATCGGGGCGCATGCTTCAAGGTAAAGAGCTTTGGTTGCTTTCTTTGCCTGTAACGCACCAGCAAGGCGCAACATGCGCCATCAAAGCGCCCTGAAACCCCAGCCTGCACAGGCTCCAACACAGCCACCTTAACCTCGTCTCAATCATCGCAATGAATCGATGTAAGATGAAAGAGCTCTAGAGCAAGAAGAAAACCACATGAATTTCAAACAGCTATTGGCTCCGGCTACAGCAGCCGTTATAATTCGCGCTCTTTGACGGACTCATTGCTCAGCTGGTTGAAGCTATAGACGCATAATCAGGGTCGACGAGATCGTACAGAAGGAAATTTGGTCCGTGGGGGCCTTTAGCTCAGTTGGTTAGAGCAATCGACTCATAATCGATCGGTCGCCAGTTCAAGTCTGGCAAGGCCCACCATCCCACGTATCATCCAGGTTTCAGAGCCCCCCCCTTAGACTCCCCCTTAGCAGCATATTTTCGTAGTCCTGGCTCGGTTAGCATGGAGCACGCCAAAAGCCGCCTCCAGCCTCCCGGATGAATGATCTTATCTGTACCGCTTAATGAAGTAATCAGATAAATCGCACAGGTTTTTCCCAGATCGCTAAAACAATACAGCCGTCTTCACTGAAAACTGTGTGGGCTGTACCTGGGGGGTTAATGCTCAGATTCCCCACCCCATGAAGCCCATTGTCATCTTGCTGGCTTCCCTCCAACACGAGTATGTGCTCATACCCCCTGTGTTCGTGCAGCGGCGCAGCGGCACCGGGGGCATATTTCAAAAGCGCTGCGCTGTAGCCTGTGTTATCAGTCTGTACTAACCAATGAACCTGAATGCCTTCATGAAAAGGCGCCCATGCATGCGGAGAGGACTTTATTATATCGAGGTCAAACGATAGTGGTGAGTTCATACTTCTCCCTGTAACGAAGAAACGATGTCGGTGACATGAGCGGTCCAACCCACAATAGCGCCTTGAGCCCGGATCATATCCAGGGTGCTGGCTTTAAACTCTTCGAAGTAGCTCTGTGTCGCTTCTTCTGCAAGTAAACATTCATAACCACGGTCGTTGGCTTCACGCATGGTTGACTGCACACAGACTTCGGTTGTCACACCAGCGAATATTAGCTGGGTTATATTCTTATTATCCAGAATGTCTTTGAGGCTCGTGTTGTAAAACGCGCCTTTGCCGGGCTTTACGAGGACAACTTCATCGGGAAGGGGGGCAAGCTCTGTAATGATCTCCGAGCCAGGTTCTCCATCGATCAGGATCCGCCCCATCGGACCGGGGTCACCGATACGCAGTGAGGCATCGCCACGCAAGCGCTTGGCAGGTGGACAATCGCTTAAATCGGCTGCATGAGCTTCCTTTGTATGAATAACAAGCAGGCCGGTATTTCGCGCCGCCTCCAGCAAGTCACGGCAGGGCTGGATCGCTTTGGCCAGTTTGGAAACATCATTGCCCAATGACTCGCCAAACCCACCCGGCTCGATAAAGTCGCGCTGCATATCGATAATGATCAGGGCTGTCCTCGACAGGTCTATCTGAAAGTCGAATGGCTGAGCTTTGATAAGGTGTGCCATCGGTTAATTTCCTGCCATGTGACGGCCGATCACCCGAAGGTCAGCGTCATCAATCGAAGTTTCATGGACAATTTCGCCATGAAACATCACGCCTATTCGATCTGATAGCTCGAATATCTCATCAAGGTCTTCACTCACCAATAGAACGGCAACACCTCTGTTGCGGGCTTTAATGATTTGCGAGCGGATGTCCGATACCGCGGCAAAATCCAACCCAAAAACAGGGTTGGCAACCACCAGCACATCGACATCCCCCGAGAGTTCGCGCGCCAGCACAGCGCGCTGTACATTTCCGCCAGACAAGGTACCAATCGGTGCATCGGGGCCTGACGTTTTTACATTATATTGCTGGATAAGTTCTTTCGATTTTTCGACAATTTTGCTGGGTTGTAACCACCAGCCACCCCTGGATTGGGGCGCGGTATCGAAGGTACGAAACGCCATATTTTCAGCCACGCTCATGCCTTTGACACAGGCGTTCTTCAGCGGCTCTTCCGGAAGACAAAAGACTTTACTTTCGCGCATCTCCTTGCGTGTAGCCCTGTACGTCTTGCCATGAACCCTGATCTCGCCCTCTGCGGGTTTACGCTGGCCGGCGAGAACCTCAACGAGCTCTTTTTGACCATTGCCAGACACACCAGCGATACCCAGGATCTCGCCACTCTTAACCCTTAGCGAGATACCCCTGACGGCCTGATGGCCGGTATCATCCAGCGCCGAAAGCCTAATAGTCTCCAGCCGGACTTCTTGTGAATGCTGTTGCTCTCTGGTCGCAGACTCCTGCAATATCTCGCTGCCCACCATCATCGCAGCCATATCATCTGGCGTCAGGTCTTTAACCAGGCCGCCGCCTATATATTTCCCCTGCCTTAGTACGGATACTTCATCTGCGTAACTCATCACTTCCCGGAACTTATGTGTGATCATTAACACTGTCAGACCCGCTCTCTGGGTCATATCACGTATGAGACCAAGAACCTCATCCGCCTCACCCGGCGTCAGTACCGAGGTAGGCTCATCAAGAATGAGGAATTTTGAGCCCAGGTAGAGCTGTTTCAAAATTTCCAGCTTTTGTTTTTCGCCAGCAGATAAATCATGCGCTTTGGTATCGAGGTTGATATCAAAAGGCATATTGGTCATAAATTCAACGAGCTGCCTTCGAGCCTTACTCCAATCAATAATTTTCGGAAGATCGGCACTCGCGAGCGTCATATTCTCCAGTACGGTCATATGGGGAACGACGGTAAAGTGCTGATAAACCATACCCAGACCAAGGGACTGCGCCTGTTGCGGGTTAGTGATCGCATATTCATGATTACCCACTAAAACATTTCCCTCTGTGGGTTCGTAATAACCCATAACGCACTTAACCAGAGTCGACTTTCCAGCACCGTTTTCACCTAGCAGTGCATGAAATGTGGCTGGACGAATTTTTAAAGAGACATTGTCCAGAGCCTTGAATTCACCAAACTGCTTCGTTAGTGAAATAATCTCAACACCCACAGCGGCGGCGGGATGCTGGAGCACGGTTTTTGCAGATAGACTCATATCTCCTCCTCCAAAGATCAAACGAGACCTTTGATGAAATCTTTTGAGTTCGAGACTGAACCAAAAACGCCGCCTTGCATCTTTACCATCTTAATCGCATGATCGTGATTGCCCTGATCAGTTGCTCCACAACAGTCTTCCAGCAGGACACACTCGAATCCCCGATCGTTCGCTTCGCGCATCGTGGTATGCACGCACACATCCGTCGTAATGCCGCTGAGTGCAATATTCTTAATTCCACGTGTATTGAGGATAAGCTCCAGATCCGTCGCGTAAAAAGATCCTTTACCCGGCTTATCGATAATTGGCTCGCCTTCAATCGGGTAGAGTTCGTCGATAATGTCCCAGCCGGGCTCACCACGAACAAGAATTTTTCCACAGGGGCCAGGGTCTCCGATACCCGCACCTATCTGGCGGGATCGCCAGCGCTTGTTGGCGGGTAAGTCCGACAGGTCAGGACGGTGACCTTCTCGTGTATGGATAATGTGATAACCTTTTTCACGCATCACTGTCAGTACATTCTTGATTGGTTCAATGGGCCCGCGTGTCATTGATATGTCATACCCCATCTGATCGACATAACCACCGATACCACAAAAATCAGTCTGCATATCAATAATGATCAGCGCGGTATTATCCGGCCTCAGATCGCCATTATAAGGCCAGCGATAAGGCTCCGCTTGAATGTAGTTTTCTGCCATCAGATATTTCCTTTATAGGTACGCGTAGGCACATCAAAGCCACAAACGGTGCCATCGGTTATTTTGACGGCATCTTCCCATGGGAGTTTGTATTGTCCTTGAATCATGTCGCTCATGTACGTGTAAGGACAGTCTTGCGCGCCCCCTTTCACAGCAACATAGGCTCGGTGTCCAAACTGGTAAATATTGTTTTCCACACCCCATTCGATGCGGGCTTCACGCACCAGATCCGGGCGTACCTCGGCGGAAATAATTTCATCAGGACGGCCACCGCCCTGGGCGATAAGGGTGCCATCAAAATTTACAATCATGCCCTCACCCATGGAATCAAAGCTCCCGTCTGATCCACACATGCAGACACTCGCCGTAACCATGAGATTGCAAAAAGCGTTGGATTGATTGGTGAACTTCCATGACTCACGAATCGGTGCGGTATAGCCCGCCGTACGAATCATTACTTCCGCCCCCTTGTAAGCGCACTCTCGCGCCATCTCGGGAAACATGCCGTCATGACAGATAATAAGCGCCAGCTTGACGCCCCTGGGGCCATCGCAAACTGGAATACCGACATCACCGGGTTCCCAGGGCTCAACCGGTACCCATGGATGCAGTTTTCGATAATAGAGCTTTACCGCGCCGTGATTATCGATGATGAAACCCGCGTTATAAGGATTACCCTCCGGGTTAAACTCCATAATAGAAAAACAGCCCCAGATATCGTTATCGATACAGGCCTGCTTGAATGCTTTCACCTCAGGCCCATCCATAGAGCACATTATCTCTGGATTGGTATCCATGCTAAGGCCATGCAGGGCATATTCTGGAAAAACAACAAGATCCATAGTCGCCAGGTTGCGTCTTGCTTTAGCAACCATCGATACAATTTTGTCTGCTTGATGCTGAAGGTCAGCTTTATTCTCTACGACCGGCAATTGCAACTGAACCATACCGATAACAACACCTTCAGGCGATTTATTTAATCCACCGAGTCCACTCATGTAGGTATTCCTTTGTTAACGGGTCACACTCAATTCCCCCGGCGCGCCAGCAAAACGATGCGTAGAGGAAGAGGAAAAGATCATAATAATCAGGGTCAGAATGTAGGGTGCCGCGTTAAATAGATAGTAGCCGCTAGTGATACCTACAGCTTGCAGGGCCGGCCCCAGAGCCCCGGCTCCACCAAAGAGAAGTGAGGCGTAAAAACAGTAAAGTGGATTCCAGCGCGCAAAAATTACCAATGCGACGGCTGTAATTCCCTGCCCGCTGCTCAAGCCTTCACTCCAGCTACCGGGATAATATAAAGAAAGGAAGGAGCCACCAACACCCGCGAGAAATCCCCCCGCCATGGTTGAAAAAGTTCGAACGCCCTTTACGGAAAACCCGATAGCCCGGGCAGCATCCTCGCTGTCACCCACTGTACGCAGCATCAAGCCCCAGCGGGTATGATTCAAAAAGAAGATGAGGCTCGGCACCAGTATCAGACCAATGATAAACAAGGCGTTAATTTCTAAAGCGGAGCGCACGGGTGCAAGATCACTCCACGAGCCTAGGGAGATAGCGGGTAGATTGGGCGCCTGGGGCTGAATGTAGTTTTTACCCAGGAAAAATGCCAAGCCCGTTCCCAGCATCATAAGCGCGATACCCAGGGCAATGTCATTCACTTTCGGCATATTACAGATCAGCGCATGCAATAGGCCAAACAGGCTACCGGCCAACCCGGCCACCAGAACACCCAGCCAGGCCGACCCCGTAAGATAGGAGACCGCGTAGCCACTCATGGCACCAAAAACCAGGGTTCCTTCAAGCCCCAGATTGATACGACCCGACCGCTCTGTAAGGCATTCACCCAGACTTACGAACAGGAAGGGGGTACTAACACGAATGGCGCCAGCGAAAACAGCCAAAGGGACTGACCACAAGCCAAGATCAACAGCTTCCATTACGCAGTCTCCTTCGGCTGAAAGATATTAAAACGCCCGAACAGCGTTTCACAGGCGAGAATAACGATAAAAATGATGCCTTGCAGTACATAGACCGTCGCATCCGGAAGATCCAAACGACGTTGCAGCAGGCCTCCACTCGCATCGATACCCGCCATTAAAATAGCGACCGGGATTATGGCCAAAGGGTTTTGACGCGCAAGAAAGGCAATCAGGATTCCAGTGTATCCATAGCCTGCGGCGAACGGCGCATTGGCAGCTCCGTGAACGGCGGCCACCTCAACCGCACCCGCAAGACCCGCCGCCGCCCCGGCAATTACACAGGTAATAACAAGCAGTCGCCCCACGGGCAGACCGGACATCGCGGCGGCACGCACGTTACCGCCCACCATCCGGGCCGAGAAACCAAATGTAGTGCGGTACATCAGTACATACGCACATGCACAAAAAATGATGCCCATGACCAGCCCCCAATGCACATCCATACCGGGGATTGAACCGATCATGTTTTCATCACCAATGGGGCGGGTTGAGGGCTTGTTCAGGCTGGATGGATCGCGCAATGGTCCTGAGACCATGTGATTAAGAATAGCGATCGCGATATAGCTTAAAAGCAGGCTGGAAATGGTTTCGTTAACACCCCGGACATGGCGAAGAAAACCGGAAGCACCAATCCATAACCCTCCCATCAGCATACCGCTTAAAATCATCACGGTTTGAATCATCAGAGGACTGCTTCCAGAAGGCAGAGTCAGGGCGATACCGGCTGCGCTGAGCCCACCGATGACCAAAGCGCCCTCCCCACCAATAATGACCATACCCAGGTGTGCGGGTAGTGCCGTACACAGAGCAGCCAGAATCAGTGGAGCGGCACGCTGCAGGGTGTTTTCTATCGAAAATGATGTGCCGAACGCACCCTTGTACATCAAAGCAAACACGTCCGCCGGGCTGCTGCCGGCAATCCAGACGAAGACCGCAAACAGGATCATCGATATCAGGATCGCCAATAACGGAATAAAAAGCGCTTCAATGGCACCCAAGGTGCGTGCGGAAATGGTCATTATGAACGCACGTCGCCAATAACGCCTGACACGAGATAGTCCATAGACTCCAGAGCGATGTCTGTTTGCGAATTAGACTGACCCGCCGCGATGACCACGTTACCCTTATTGTCCTTGATCTCACCCTTGTAGATAACGAATTCACCGGCCATAAATTGGGCTTTCACCGCATCGGCGTGTTCACGTGCTTCAGCGCTGACCGCAGGACCATAGGCTGAGGTTTTAACAACACCTTCTTTCAGCCCTCCACGTACCAGGTTAGGAATTTCCTCGCCCTTCAAATAGCTCGTGACGTAATCCGTGTAGACTTTTGCCCAGTTCCATTCGGCGCCGGTGAGATACCCCTTAGGCGCCAGAGACGCTTGAGAGGCGTGATAGCCACAGGAGTAAATGCCGCGTTTTTCAGCCGTCTCAACGATCACCTTGGGCCCATCTACGTGACAGGTGACCACATCAACACCCTGATCGATCAGGGAGTTAGTCGCTTCAGCTTCTTTTACGGGTTCAGACCAACCGCCAGTGAAGATCACCTGGGTTGTAATACTCGGATCAACAGATTGGGCACCCAGCGTAAATGAATTGATGTTACGCAGCACCTGAGGGATTGGAATTGCCGCGACAAAACCCAGCTTTTTAGTCTTGGACGCATAACCGGCCACAACACCTGACAGGTACTGAGCTTCGTCGATATAACCGAAATAGCTACCGGTATTTGCCGGGTGCTTACCCTCAGTCCACAAGCCACCGCAATGCAGGAATGTCAGGTCTTTATACTTGGCAGCCACTTTCAACATGTGCGGGTCGAAATAACCAAATGATGTTGGGAAGAGCAGCTTCGTATCATCCAGATTAATCATCGATTCCAGGGTTTTCTGAACGTCATTTGTTTCAGCGACATTCTCTTCCTCAATGACCTTCACTCCTGGAATGGACTTCAGCGCCGCCGCACCTTCGGCGTGGGCCTGGTTGTAGCCGTAATCATCTTTGGCTCCCACATAAACAAAGCCGATCGTGACCGTGCCGCCTGCCATAGCTGTTTTAACGAGCATGGATGAAGACACCATGCCCAAGGCACCGACACCGACCATGCCGCGAAGAACAGAACGTCTAGAAATGTTGTTTTTAACCGACATCGTGAATACTCCAAGTTCTATGGGTAACCCTGCGAGGTTTGAAACATTCCACCACTTGCAGGTGCTTCCGCATACTGCTAATTTCACACCATACCGATGCAAAAAATGCATCACACCACTTGGAGAGCTGAGTCGTACAGCATGAAACATCTGCAACCCTTGCACTACATCAATGCTGTCGCCAAGGCCGGGTCGATTCGCAAAGCAGCTGAAACACTCACACTGACGTCAACGGCGCTCAATCGCCGCATTCTGGCGATGGAGGAAGAGCTGGGCTATCAAATATTCGAGCGCATGCCCCAGGGTGTGCGGCTGTCTGCCGCAGGAGAGATTTTTATTCACCATATCCGTACACAGCTGACCGATATGGAAAGGGTTAAAAGCCAGATTGCTGATTTGTCCGGCGAAAGACGCGGACACGTCTCAATTGCGTGCAGTCAGGCGATGCTGTCCTACTTTCTGCCCGAGCAAGTCTCTCAGTATCGAGGGCGGCATCCCGCGGTCACCTTTGAGGTTTTGCTGCGCGATCGTGCAGCGGCTGAGGAGGCGTTAACAAATATGACAGCCGATCTGGCCATCGTGTTTGAGCCCGTTCGATTGACGGAGTTTCAGGTACTGCTCACCGTGCGGCAACCCGTACATGCTGTCATGCGCTCCGGCCATCCGCTGGCCCAAAGCGATAAGGTCAGATTGCGCGACTGTTTGCGTTTTCCTATCAGCTTGCCCTCGACTCCCTATGGAGTGCGGAATTTGTTGGAGATGGCGACACGACGCACCTCTTCAACGTTGAACCCCATGGTGGAGTCTGACAGCTTTGAATTTTTGCACCGCCATGCCATCGCGGAAGACATGATTACCTTTCAGATTCCGATCGGGCTGCCAATGGAAACGCTGTCTTCGGGCATGGTGAGCCGTCCAGTGGATGAAAGGGATGTACCGGCGGGGTCACTCTATATAGGACAATTAAAAAGCCGCATTTTACCAGTGGCGGCATCACGCTTTTCTGATCAGATTATCGAGACCTTTTTGAACAGGTATGTGTGCACATAGCGATTTCTGCACCCAGCAGCCCCACTCCAGCGAGGTACAAGTGCCGCCGATCATTATGCCGGGACGCCCCGGCGATATGCGCTGTACCAGCGCAGTCTATTATCCCGCGCCTGACTCTGATTGCAGGTATATTTTCTGATTGACTTCAGCAGGTTTGACTTCCCCTGCCGGCAAAACTAGATTGCCCTGTCCTTATCCTCCTATTCGTTTGGAAGCCTTTAGTGATCCTCACCCTGCTACCCCTGTTTTCGCTGTTGCTGAGCTGCTTTATCATGATGCTCGGCTTCGGACTTATCGGCCTGTTACTGCCCGTACGCATGGGCATTGAGGGCATGGGTACGGACACCATAGGTCTGGTGCTGTCGATGTATGCCGTCGGCATGCTGTTCGGTGGCCTCTATAGTCGTGTGCTGATTATTCGCGCCGGCCATATACGCATGTTTGCCGCAGTAGCAGCACTGGCCGCCATCAGTATTCTGGCCTGCGGCCTGTCCACCAACGCCTGGCTCTGGGGCGCCATGCGCATGCTGATGGGCTTTTGCATCGCCTGCACCTTTGCTGCCATCGACAGCTGGCTGAGTGAAAGCGCCACGGCCAAAACCCGTGGCCGCATCCTGGCAGCCAACCAGATCGTCATCATGGGCGCCTTTTTTATCGGTCAGTTCCTGCTGAACCTGGCGGACCCGAGTTCCCAAACCCTGTTCATGGTGGCTGGCATGCTGCTGGCCCTGGCGCTGGTGCCCATCGTCATGAGCCGAAAATCCGGCCCTGCGGTAGCGGATATCCGTTCCATGTCGATGCTGGACCTGTTCCGGTTATCGCCACTGGGCGTGGTTGCCTGCTTCTTCTGTGGTTTGCTTTACAGTGGTCTGCTAAACATGCTGCCACTGTTTGCCAGCAGTAATGGGCTCAGCGGTTTTGACCTGTCGCTCTTCATGGCTTCCGCCATCTTCGGCGCCTTTATACTGCAGATTCCAGTGGGCTTCCTGTCAGATCATTTCGACCGTCGAAGCGTGCTCTTCGTACTGCTTCTGATTACCATTGGTGCCTGCCTGTCGGTGCCGCTGCTGTCCGGGCTCGACAGTCGCTACCCGCTGATGCTGGCGATCGCCATCACCACTGGCATCATCGCCTGCATCTACCCCATGAGCATCTCCGAGACCTTCGACAAGGTGCTGCAGAATGATATGGTCGCCGCCATGGGTGGCCTTATCGCAATCTATGCACTGGGCAGCATCATAGGCCCCTATGCCGCATCCCTGGCCATGAAGCAGTTCGGTAACAATGCCCTGTTCCAGTTCCTGGCGGTACTTGAAACTCTGCTGGTGATCTTCGTTATTTATCGGATGAAAGTCCGTCACGCCCTGCCAGTGGAAGCGCAGGAGAAATTTGTTATGCATGGCCTGACCGGCTCCAGCTCTATCGAGATAGACCCGCGCTTTGAATACCACGCCCCTGAGCAGCCGCTGAGCGAAGCCGCTGCCGTCGCTGTGAAGGTGGCGCAGAATAATCCGGCCGCCGCCGTGCGCATGGCCGTCGCCCTGGCAGAAAGCGCCCCGCAGGAAGCGGCCCAGCTGGCAGTTGCCCTGAATCAGGTTGAGAAAGTAGATATAGCAAGGCTTTATGCAGCCATTACCACAGCAGCCCCGGAACTGAGCCTGGATATCGCCGAAGCCCTGGCCACCGCCTCACCGGAAAGCACCGATGAGCTGGTGACCTGGCTGGCCCGCGAGCGCCCCGAGCAGTTGTCGGGCATTCTGGTAGCCATTGCGGAAGCCGTGCCGGAACACAGTATGGACATCATCGGCAGCGCCGCCGAGTCCTTCGCTGAAACCCACGCCGAAGACGCCTCTGAAATCATGCTGGATCTGGCTGAAACCTATGCCAGCCATCTGTCCGAGGGCCTTGAGGAAATGCGTCCTGTCGACCGCGCCGCGACCTACCCTGAACATCAGGCCGCTGATCTCTATACACGGCTGTACGATGTCATGCCGGAACATGCTGCGGATCTGGCCTATACAGTGGCTGAAGCCATGCCAGAAGCCGCCACCGAAGTGGCCGAAGCCTATGTGCACAGCCTGATCGACGAGCCCGAGGAAGAGACTGCAGCCGAAGGCCAGGAAAATCAGGTAACAACTAGCGATACTGCCGAAGAGATAGCGCAGCAGGAAGCCGAAACACTCGAAAACAACGAGCGCGTGGCCGATGCCTTCAGCGACTACATTAGCCACAGTAGCGAGAGCATGCCGGACCAAACCATCGATGTCGCCGCCATGATGGTGGAGTCACGCCCTGATCTGGCGTCTGATGTCATCGAACAGCTGCAGGCGATGGAAGGCTTCGAGGAGCGCCTGTCATCGAATATTGAAGATAAGCCCCAGGACAGCATCTTCCCGGACTACGAACCGGACCCGGAAAAGCCCGCCAAGCCCTGAGTTCCAAGCTGAAAGCTCTAAGCTCTAAGCTCTAAGCTCTAAGCAGAAAGCTATCAGCTGGCAGCCTCTGCTACGAGCCGCTAGGCTTTGGTCAGATGCCACGGATTGGCATCGGCTCGACTAAGTTTCACGGAGGAAGCCATCATGTACCCCACAGCCACCCTGCTTATGGGCAGCGCCCTAGCCCTCGTACCCACCATAATCATCGCAGCACCTGCGCCCCTGATGCTGGCGAGCGAGGCGATAACTGCATCGGACCTGTCCAGCCTCGACTTCAGCCAATACAGCGTTAGCGAAAAGCTCGATGGCATTCGTGCCTACTGGAATGGACAGCAACTGCAAAGCCGCAACGGTTACCCGATCAGCACCCCGCCCTGGTTCACCCAGGGCTGGCCCGCCACGCCCATGGATGGCGAGCTGTGGATCGGTCGGGGCCGCTTTGCGGAAGTCTCCGGCATTAGCCGCCGCTATGAAGCCGATGATCCGCTCTGGCACCAGGTGCAGTATCGAGTATTTGACTTGCCGGCTCACCCAGCCACTTTCGATGGCCGCCAGAAGACCCTGCAACAGCTCCTGGCGCAGCTAGACCAATCCTGGGTAAGCATCATTGAACAGCACTTACTAGGCAGCCAGAGGCAATTTGAGGAGTATCTGGCGCAGGTTAGTGCCGAAGGCGGGGAAGGTTTGATGCTGCAAAGGCGCAACGCGCTCTATCAGATAGGCCGCAGCAGTGATGTACTCAAGTACAAACAATATCAGGATGCGGAAGCGGTGGTGACGGGGTACATGCCGGGCAGCGGCAAGTACGAGGGGATGGTCGGCGCCTTGCGGGTGGAAAATGATGCCGGACAACAGTTCAGCCTGGGCTCGGGGTTAAGTGACGCCCAACGGCGTGAACCGCCGCCGCTGGGCAGCCGCGTCACCTATCGCTATAACGGTCTCACAGCCAGCAAGCTGCCCCGCTTCGCCCGCTTTGTGCGCATAAGGCTTGATTAAGTACGCGGATTCGCGGCGAGGCGCCGCTCCTACGGAAACATATAGGGCCTGAAAGCCCGTAGGAGTCGCGTACCCAACCTCGGGCATGATACCCCGCGACTAAGCTTTTTGGCTCCGTTAATGCAGTTGCGCTGAACTGTGCAGCGCATCGCGGATTTCATGCTGGGGCTGGTAGCCGCTGACATGGCGCAGCAGCAGTGCCCGAAGGCCAGGGCAATCGTAGGCATCGCAGCAGGCTTCGATCTGCTGCAGCACAGGCGTTAGTTGTGCCAGGGACAGCTTCTCTTCGCTGGCCTTCATGATCATCGGGTGCGGCGTACCGGTAACATCATCGCCAATTAACAGCTCTTCGTAGAGCTTCTCGCCGTCGCGCAGGCCCGTGTATTCAATGGCGATATCACCGTCTGGGCTATCCTCGTCATGCACGGAGTAACCCGCCAGGCGAATCATCTGCTCCGCCATTTCGCGTATCTTCACCGGTTGACCCATCTCCAGCACGAAGACATCGCCGGATTGCGCCATGGCACCAGCCTGGATCACCAGCGCCGCAGCCTCGGGGATGGTCATAAAATAACGCGTCATTTCAGGATGCGTCACGGTGAGCGGGCCGCCAGCAGCTATCTGCTGGCGGAACAGCGGTATCACTGAACCCGAGGAGCCCAGTACATTGCCAAAACGCACTATGGCGAAGCGGGTCTGATGGCCCGGTTCCGCCGCCAATGCCTGCAGCACCAGCTCCGCGCAGCGCTTGGTGGCGCCCATCACATTGGTCGGGCGTACGGCCTTGTCCGATGAGATCAGCACAAAGTTTCGCACCCCCGTCACCTGCGCTGCCAGCGCCACAGCCAAAGTGCCCAGCAGGTTGTTGCGAACCCCCACCACCATATTGCGCTCAACAATGGGCACATGTTTGTAGGCTGCCGCATGGTAGAGGGTGGCGACCTGGTAGTGACTCAGCGTGCGCTCCAGCAACGGCTGCTCCGTGACTGACCCCAGTACGCCGACCAGCTCCACGCCGCTGGCAACACAGAACGGCGTCAGCTCCTGCTCAATTTGATAGAGCCCGTATTCGGAGCTGTCCAGCAGCACCAGGCATTTAGGCTGCTGAGTGATGATCTGACGGCACAGCTCAGAGCCGATCGAGCCTCCGGCACCGGTCACCATCACCACCTGGTCCTGGATATTCGCAGCCATAAGATGGGGATAGGGGGCGACTTCTTCGCGCCCCAGCACGTCGGCAATTTCGATTTCACGGATATCGCTCAGGGCCACCTTGCCACTGGCAATGTCCGACAGCCCCGGCAGCGTCAGCACCTTGACCGGCAGAGTTTCCAGCAGCGCCAGCAGCTCGCGGCGCCGCGCTCGCCCCGCCGAGGGCATGGCGAGCAGCACTTCCTCCGCCTCAAAGCGGTCAATAAGCTGCTCCAGCTGCTCCGGCGGATAGATCACCAGCCCGTGCACCTCCAGCCCCGCCAACGCTCGATTGTCGTCCACAAATGCCACGGCACTGAGTTCACTGGAGCTTTCGAGCGCCGTTGCCAGCTGACGCCCGGCGGACCCGGCACCATAGATAATCACCCGATCAGTGGTAGCAATGCGATGCAGGCCGCCGGGGAACTGCTGCAACAGCAGCCAGCGCGCCAGCAGGCGGCTGCCACCGATGACCACCAGGGCGATAAACCAGTAAATCGGCAACACCGAGCGTGGCACCCGCATATCGAAGCCAATCAAATAGGTCACGGCCGCCCAGATCAGCACGAACAGTGATACCGCCTTGACCACGGTCCAGAGCGCTCGCGGGCCTATATAGCGTGTTACAGCACGATAGAGCCCAAGGCGCACAAATACCGGCAGGGCGATGAGTGGCGCAATCAGATAGGCGGGCCAGTGCGCAAAGCCCATGGCATCCCATTCCCCGTAGCGCAACGCAAAGCTGAGCCAGCAAGTAGTCACCAGCGCCAGCACATCGAAAACAAGAAACACCAGTCGCTTCTGATTACGCGACAGGGACAGCACTTGATTCAGCATGGATATATCCGTTACGGGGTGGCCGACGCCGGAATGCGTCTGCGTATCAGGGCAGACTCCTGGCCAGCTTTTTAAGCCAGTCGAGCGCGCCCTCGGTCGCGTCCCAGGTGGCCCGCATGTCATCGCGGTAAAACCAGGCCTGATCCTCGCCTCCCAGGGTTATGCCGAATTCGTCCAGCTCGGGCTGGCGAATGCGTTTGAGACACAGGTAGCGTGCAACGTAGGGCAAATCAGTGTGGGCATCTCGCACCGCCGCCTCTGCGCCTGCCAGGTCGCCCAGACGAAACAGCGCCAGCACCTTGCCATAGCGCGTTTGCGGCGCTATATCGCCGTCATAGAGCTGCGCCAGAGTGAGTGCGTCCTTATCGCGCCCGCCCTTAAGGTAGGCATCCATCAACTCCCAGCGCAAACCATGGTTATCTTCGGCATTAAGCCGCAGTATCCACTCGCTCAGCTCAACGGCCTGGGCTTTGCGACCGGTATCATTCAGCAAAGTCACCAGCCGCATCAGCGCACGCAGTGCCGGCCTGTTCTCCGCTATAACCCAGGGCAGTTGGGTATCCTCAGCCACAGAGGCAGCAATAATCGCCCGGCTGCGGCGCAGTACCCGCTCCAGCAACTGTTGTGCTGCGGAATCACCCCAGAACTGCTCGTCCAGCAAGAGCGCGGCCAAGTCGTCCAGTATGTCGATATCATTCCAGGCCGTCGGATAGCGACTGAGCACCCCCATCCAGCGATCAAACAATTCTGGCTCCCAGGGATCCAGTTCTTCAAACCCATGGCCGACCGAATCAAAAGGCGGATACAGTGGGCACACCTTGGCCCAGCGCGAGCGCACGGACTTGGATGCAGCAGGCGCAATCAGCATGGCAGCGGGAGCTGGCTGACCATCAGGCCCCTCAATCGGCGGCAGCTCTTCAAGCTGATAGGGCGGCACCTCTGTGCTTTGCTGCTGCACTATCCAGCGGTACAGCTCCAGCAACTCCTCGGCGCCGGAGAGCTGCAGCATCATGCCCACAGGATCTTCCATAAAGCCCTTTAGCAGATCGACCTGAGGATCATCCTTGTGCAGGCCTGCGCGCAGCAGTTGGCGGCGCCAGAACTCGGCCCGCGGTGGTATTTCGCTCAGGCGTCCACCGGCCATCAGCAGCTGAATTTCAAGCACCCCCAGGCTATCGCTGTGGGGCGTATCGCGCTGGGCCCTCTGAAATGCCTGCCAGGCGGCCTTGTCGTCGCCTTCATCCATCAGAATACAGGCCAGACGCTGCCAGGCACCGCCACGCAATATCGACTTGGGCGCCTGCTCTACCAGCGTATCCAGCAACGCCCGCTTCTTGCGATGGAACCCCAGGGCGTCGTAACAGTTGCACAGCAGATTCAGCGCATAGTCGTGCAAGCTACCGGACTTGCTGGCCTGCTCAAGCGCGACCATGGGCTCAAGCAAGGCCGCAGACTTGCGCAACTGGTTTTGATCGAACAGCGCAATGGCCGCCTCAAGCAGGCCTTCCAGCGGTACTCGACGGCTGGCCACGGCCTTTTCCAGCAGGCCGAACTCCTGCAGCGCAGGAATGGCAAACACCCACACCTGCTCACTTTCGAGCGTCAGCGAGAAATTGCCCGTCAGGCGCTGACAGCATTGCTTGAACTTGGCGCCGGAACCACAGGCACAGGGGTCATTAGGCTTTAACTTCGGTAACGGACGGGGTTTGAAGTGATTCCCGGGCAAGGGCATGAACTGCCAGATTTCCCGCGCCAGATGCCCGGTCAGCGCCTCGACCGTACCCGGTGCCAGACCCTCATCGAACATGCCGGGCGCGCAGTAGGTATCAAAATTCTGCCGCAGCCACTGGCTGAAGGACTCGAAGTCTTCGACACGGAAAATCTCGCGCGCAGCGTCCTGCAACAGAGATTCAAGTTGGAGTGGTTCATCATCAGGCTCGAACGGATGCACAGTCAACCTTCGGTAATATCAGAATAATAGAAGCGGACGCCAGCATAACGACTGTAGCCATAGGGCGCAAAGGCTATCAGGGCCGCGCCCTTCTTTACCCAGGGCTCGCAACCAGCTCGGGGGCACCGGCCCTGAAGTACAAAGCCAGCACGATCAAAGGCGCATAGGCCAGCAAGATCGCCAGCGGGGGCCCCACCCAGCCCATCACGCACAGGGATGCCAGCGGCAGCAGCCAGCACAGATTAATAAGCAATACCCCAAGGGTTACAGTGCGATGGCTGGCGTAGCGTCGCGCTGCCTGCTGGTAGCCATGGCTGCAATGCGCCTGGGCCAGGCGCTGGTGCCGTAACAAGCGGTGCAGCAAGGTAACGCTGGCATCACAGACGAAGACCGCCAACAGAATCAGCCAACCTGCAAACAGCAGCAGCGACTGGTGCGCCGCCATAATCGACAGCAAACCGAGCATCAGGCCAATAAAACCACTACCGGCATCACCCATAAAAATACGCGCCGGCGGCCAGTTCCAGCACAGAAACCCCAGCGCCGCCGCCGCCAGCAGTGCGGGCAACAACAGATCGACCGGTGCCAGGCCCATCAGCCAGCCCAGCCAGCAGGCCCCAACACAGGCAGACACCACCTCAACCCCGGCGATGCCATCAATGCCGTCCATAAAGTTATACAGATTCAGCAGCCAGACCAGATAGAGCAACCCGACCCCAACACCGAGCAGACCCAGCTCCAGCGAGGCCCCAAACAGCGTCACCGGCGGCACACCGCCAAGCCAGAAAAGCCCCCAGCCCGCGGCCACAAAGTGCACCAGCAAGCGCCAGCGCGCCGCGACATCGCCTCGATCATCCAGCCAGCCAACCGCCGCCACCAGGGCACCCGCCCCCCCAAGGGCAGCAAAGGATTCCAGCGCCATAAGCCCCTGCAACCACAACAGCACCAGGGCGCCAAGAAATACCAATACAATGGCGATACCGCCACCGCGCGGAGTGGGAATTACATGGGAGCTGCGCCCATTAGGTACATCCAGCATACCGCCGGCCAGCGCATAACGCCGCACCAGGCCGGTGAGCAGCGCAGATAGGCCCAGGGCCAGCACGAGCCATCCGATCATCCCCCCCGCCTCAGGCATCCCTGGATTTCCCCCGACTGCACCCCGTAGGAGCGGTGCCTGTGGGAGCAGCGCCCTCGCCGCGAATCTCTTTGTAACTCTGCTTAGGCTCGCCGCCAAACCGCCTATCCATAAAATCATCCACCGTTTTCTGAATGCCGTCCTCCACCGAAACAGGAGGCTTCCAACCTAGCGTATCCATGGTATGAGACATATTCACCTGTAATGAATCACACAAGCGGGACAGACTGTCTTCGCGGCCAACCAGCCTCGCCCCCAGGCGCAGCAAGGATACCGGGCACGGCAGCAGCCGCGGCGACCTGCCCATGGCACGACTCAGGCACTCAATAAGCCCTGGCGTCGACAGATCCTCGTTATCGGACACCAGAAAGGTCTGATTCGCCGCGCCCGGATGATCGATACAAGTGATGATCAGATCCACCAGGTTATCCAGCCCCACCAGACTGCGCTGATTATCCACAGAGCCCAGCGGAAACACAGCCCCGCGCTTAATCCACTTCAACAGACTGCGAAAATTAGCCTTAACCCCAGGCCCATACACCAGCGGCGGCCGGATAATCACCACCTCCATACCCGTATCCCGCGAAAGCCTCCGCAGCCCCTGCTCCGCTTCCCATTTAGACAGCGCGTAAGGGTCGGTCGGCGCGCAAGGATCATCCGCCGTAAACGGCTGCCCGGCAGGAGTCGACTCACCATTCACCTTGATACTGCTGAGGAAGATAAAACGCCTGACGCCAGCCTGTGCCGCCGCGTGGGCAAGTTCAAGCGTCGCCGCAGTGTTCACTGCTCTAAAGGCTGTGAGCGGATCAGCCGCCGCGTCGTCGATAACGTGTACGCGGGCGGCGCAGTGGATAACGACACTGGTTTTATCTAGCGCCGCACGCAAACCAGTGCCGATGTTCGAGTCTTCGAGGTCGAACAGTACCTGCTCTTCATCTCTGCCACCAGACAGTGATCGCGAAGCCAATATCGGCCTTACAGCGGGCAACTCAAGCACCCGGTCTCGAATGGCACCGCCGACCAAACCGGAACTGCCCGTCAACAAGACGCTTATCGGGTCAATTAACATCAGTGACAATTCATATCTTCTAGTCGGCTTGATGAGCAATCATCCGGCGATAACAGGTTCTGATACAGCGCCGCATAGGCCTCCCCCATCCTTGCGCCGGTAAACAACTGCTCAAAACGCTCCCGGCCGCCACGCCCGAGCCGCGAGGCAAAAGCCGCGTCACTGCTCAGCTGATGCATAGCATCGGCTAATGCCTGCGGATTACGAGGCGGGACGATCAATCCAGTTTCCCGATGCTGATTGACGTAACTCATCCCGGATCCGATTTCAGCGGTAATCAGCGGCTTCGCCATCATCTGTGCTTCGAGCAGACAGACGCCAAAGGCTTCGGAGCGCAGGTAAGAGGGCAGCACAAAGGCTCTGCACAATGACAGCAGCGCTATTTTATCGTCGTCCGAGATGCGCCCCAAGAACCTGACCGAGGCTGCACCGGCCATATTGGCCTGAGTTTTCAGAGTGTCAGCTTCCGGGCCGGCGCCGGCAATGACGACCGGAAGACCCGATTGGGCAGCGGCCTTGATCAAGATATCCAGCCCCTTGTAGTACCGCAGTACACCAATGAAGAAAAAGAAGTCTTGGCCTACGCGCACCTGCCATTCGGCCTCTAAAGACTGATGGACCGACGGATAACTGGCCTTATCGATTCCGATTGGGATCACCCGAGTCTTTTCCTGGTAACGCCTCAGCACAGGGCTAGTGTCCCGATACTGTGGTGATGTTGCGACGATACAGTCAACCGATCGAAGAAACTCATGCATCAATGGCGAGTAGAGCCGTCGTAAAAGCCGTTGACGAATGATATCCGAGTGATAGGTGACCACAGAGGGCTTTTTTACCCCTGTCAGTAGATGAAACAGGTCGGCGACGGGCCAGGGACAGTGGTAATGGACGATATCAGCCCAGTCGACGAGTTTTTTAAACTCACTGAGGCCCGTTCGGGGAATAGACGATGAAGCTATATCGGTTAGCCTAGGCAAGCGAGTAACCCTTATTCCATCCACATATACATGGTCTATCGCTGCAACTTCTCCTGAAACCATCATGACCTGGCTAACAAAACCCAATGGTCGAGTATTGATCGAGATCTGACGAACAACCTCCTCTAAACCTCCCTGGGTATCAGGAAAAAAGGTTCTGTAAACATGCAGTACACGAACGCTCATGAATCTTTTACAACCTTGCGTATGACAGACATAAGTTTGTCCGCCCCCGTAGCCCAATCCCAGTCTACTGACTCAATATCAGGCTTGACCAAAGCCTCAAAGTTCGAACTGTAAAGCCTTTCAACCATCTCGAAGATCGAATCCTCTGTAGGTTGATGGTATAGCGCAGCATCTCCTGCAGCCTCCCTCATCGCCGGGACATCGGAACAAACTATCGGGCATCCGAGCAACCTGGCCTCCAGCAACGGCATACCAAAGCCTTCGTAGAGTGAAGGCATCCAGACACAAAGCGCCTTGCAATAAAGTGCCGCCAAGTCACACTTGGGCAGATAGTCCATAATGATATAACGTTCAGGATAGGCCTCGACCCAGCTAAATAAGTCGCTATTCTTCCAACCAGAACGTCCAACAAATATTAGTGGTACAGGCGAACAAAGTTCGTGATGTTCGATATAGTGGTTGTAGGCCTCAATAAGCGCTCGAAGGTTCTTACGTGGTTCAAGTGTTCCAACAACCAAAACAAATCGATCAGGGAAATTTAGTTTAATTTTTGAAGATCTTTCGTGACTTCTATCTGATTGCTCAAATTGAGAAAACGGTTTAATGATGCAATCAGTTTTCCGATCATAGAATTCATTCAATTCAACTGCTGTCGCATAAGAATTACATATAATACTATCAGCACGAATTACAGCGAGCCGCTGTAAAATACGCCTTGCCCAGCGACCTTTAAAAGACATGGTTTTTGGGAATCGCCTATAGACAAAATCGTGAATGGTAACAACAACCTTAGTCGGCATTAAAAGATTGAAAACTCCATTTGATGCCCAGTAGGCGTCAACCCGATCCCTTAGCATATAAAAAGGGACGCACAACCTCCAGATAAAACAAAGCACGCAGTTATTTGAAACAAAAGTTCTTGGAGAAACAACTTCAACATTAGCAGAAAAATAAAAATCTATATTTCGAGGACAATAAACAATAAAAAAATCCTCTTTATTTCTTAAAGCCATAAACTTTAGCAACAATAATGTATAAAAACCTACACCTGTAAGATCTTTTGATAAGGAATATCCGTCGACAGCTATTTTCATTTAAAAATCAGATCCTCAACTTTGACAAGGCATGTTTGTAAATTTCGTCATACTTCATTGCCACGAACTTACTTGAAAAAACGTCTGGGTTTAAAACTTCTCTAACACAAAATGAAAATGAAAACTCATCCATTGGATTAACATTAGGAAATATAGCTAATAGCTCTGCCGCTCCTCCTTTCGGATTTATCCACACAGGCTTTCCTGCAACTGCACACTCTACGATAGCGCGGCCAAAAGGTTCGTTCCATTGCAAAGGAAAAACAACATGGTCGACTTTTGATATGAAGTTATTAACATCCGTATAGCCTAGCTTTTCGATAGCTCCCACATTAAGGCTAGACTCAACTATATTAATATACTTCCGACAACCGGACCCGGCAACCACAGGAATAACTTTATAATCCTCTCCAATCTTAGATTGAATATTTTTTACAAACTGCAAAAAATTTCCGTATCCTTTCTGCTCTTCCAATCTACCTATATAACCAACTCTGATCACACCATTGTTAATATCACTTGGTAGCCTATTAACTCCCGCCATCTCTACTGAGTTATAAACACTAAATGAAGCAGCTTCATTAAAATAACCTAATGCCTTATGTACATTAACCATATACTGACTAACCCCAACAAAACAATCTACTTTCTTAGAGTTATACTTTTTCAATATCGATGAAATCCTATAGAAATAACTTTGTGGATCAATACATTTATTATTTCGAAACAAGGTCGAATTAGGCCCTAAAAGATAGTAATCTCTAGCAGTATGAACGATCTTGCATTTATTTTTATAGGCTGAAGACCAAACGCTAACCGAGAAGCATGAAAGATTATTTGTGTGAACAACATCTGGCTTTATCTGACTAATAAGGTCGTCTATATCTTTTTTAGCTTTAAAATTAAAAAAATCGATAACATGCCATACAAACTTTAAAAGCACAGGCTTTTTAGCGCCGAAGGGCCAATACAGATTACGTATAGGGAAATAGTTAACATTAACCCCGTTCAACTCAACTGAAATGTAATTTTTTTTATCATGCACAACAGCGACATGAACCTGATGACCAATCCGAACCAAAGCCTCTGCCAACAACTGGACTGACTTCTCAGCGCCCCCAACCTTAAAAGGATAATAAAGCGTATTAACAATTAGCACTTTCAATTATTAAAACTCATAATATTTAAAGTATCTCCGGCATAGCCTGAGGCCTTAAAGGGGCGAAATAAAAGGCTATCTATTGAACTCAAGGCGCTACATCACCCCTCAACCGCAGCAGAGCTCGACGCTCACCCGCTTTGTCCTGATTCTAAATGTACTCTCGTACCATCTTTTCATCCAGGTCAACCGTCGATACGAAGTGACCTCTCGCCTAGAAGTGCTCGCCATTGAAATTTCACTGGCGGCCTTTTAGTTTCTAGGCGATGGCGATTGTACTTTTTCCATTGAGGTAGCCAGCCACATTGAATACCGAGTATTTCGGCGAAATGTTGATACACATGTGGATATGACCCTGCCTCTCAGGTGGCCTTCAACGATTTTCACCGCCGTGCGCTTGGCCAACTCATGGAAAATTTCCTCCAAGTGCCGCCGCAGTTTCCCGCAGATCAGTTTGCGGTGTTTCTTCGAGATGAGCACTACATGGTATCTACAATCCCAGCACGTATGCGCCAAACTTTCGTCATTTCGCATAGTGCTACCTTCATCTTTCTTGGTCGAAAAACGAAGGTATTAACCCGGCGGGTTAATACATGAAGCATGGGATCTTTCATCATTGGCAGCAGGCCAATGCGAACGCCATCTCTTCGCCCCAAAGAAGGCCAGCAAGTCCATGCACTTGCGCTAGTTTTTCTGGCG
>NZ_BCNS01000212.1 GCF_001528745.1 Marinobacterium profundum
CGTAGCCTCGGTTAAACCTATACCTGATTACGAATCAACCTCCGCTAGCTATCAGCACTTATACTTGAAGTAGCCGGCGCGGGTGAGGGCTGCATTATGAAAAAAATTCAATTCCAGAAAGGTTAAGGTAGATCAGAACACCAGCTATTAAGCGTAAAATATGCCGACTGTAGAAACACGATAATTCCGACTTTATTTTCTTCTCAATTAAGACAAAAATTAATATAAGTCTAGAACTCTTATATTAATACTCTCAAAGTAATCATAGACATTTAGAATCGATTGTCTATGACTCCTATCTACAACATGGATGGGAAGTTTAAATGCAATCACCTCTTTGAATTCAAACATTACTTTCAAATTATTTATCGAACTAGAATACGCACTTGAAATGCAAGCAGGAATATAATCAGCCTCTGCAAAATAAACTTCAGCAGGCATATGTAAATATTTAACATCAACATTGAACAATGAACTAATTTTATCGATTTTAACTATATCTTCGTCTCGATGAGGGACGTAAAAA
>NZ_BCNS01000213.1 GCF_001528745.1 Marinobacterium profundum
TCCCGCTGGCGGTGTCTCGCAGGCTATCCAGCATCGCCACAGCCTGCCCGGTCTGGTCGAGCTTTCCTGCCGCCTCGGCCAGCGCTCCTAGTACATTGGCTTTGGCCGTGGAATAGTCGATCCTGCTGGCAGCGTCTCGCGCCGTTTCCAGCCACGCCACAGCCAGATCGGCCCGGCCCAGCTGGCCCGCGGCCTTGGCCAGCGCCCCTAAGACCTCGGCTTTGGCCCCGGAATCCTCGATCCCGCTGGCGGTCTTTCGCGCCATTTCCAGCCACGCCACGGCCAGGTCGGTCCGATTGAGCTGTCCCGCCGGCTTGGCCAGCGCCTGTAAGGCATTGGCTTTGATACGAGGGTCTAGGATACGATTGACTACATCAATAGCGTCTTCGACGTGGTTCCTATGAACAAGAGCAAGGGCACTCATTTGCAGTGAGTATGGGTTTTCCGCTTTCTGAGTCTGCGACCACAAGGCCCGCTCCATTAGCCAAATTTGCCCGCTATCGGTGTCATAAAAGATAATTAGGGATAACAAAAAAACAGCAACAGCACCTGCCGTTGCCAACCACCCGTTTCGACGCCACCGACTCTTCGCAATCAACGTTTCTTTTTGCGTTACCTTTGTGCCCCACACCAAATATTGTTTCTGCTTTTGTATCAGCCCCAATTCCCGCCAGCTCAACAGAAAGCGCGATGAACACTGATTGCCCATCCATTCGTTGACGCGCTTGTTCAAGAGCTGATTGGCTTTATCTGCACCGGACAAGGCCTCGCCGGCCAACCGGCGCAAGGCAGGAATAATACGTTCATGGGCCAACTCATGGCCCTGCTCATCTCCTTGCGGTCTGGGCGTGACAAGACGTACATCCCCACGCGACAACCATTGCACGGCCTCCTTGATATCTTCGGCCTTCAGCGAACTCGAAAGCGTCTTCTTAAGGTCTGTCAGTGTAAGTACACCCGCCCGCGTGTTGCTTTCCAGGTCGACCAGCGCCAATAGCACTTTGACCGCTGCCTGTCGGCGTGCCTCTGTTTCGCGTGCCTGAAGAGCCCGTTGTAGGAATCGCTCAAGCAGGCTTTCGATCCCACCGAGTTTTTGATAGGTCGTGCGATCAAAGGCTTTTCGCCCTGGACCTTTCTGGGCCTTGACGATCCATGCAAGAACTTGCAGGTCGACCGGTAAGACAAGCCCGTCCTGGTGACCGGCAAGCTCCAGTTCTGTGAGTTCTTTAACAAAACTTTCGTCGAATCCGAGATCTTCCGTTTCCGCCAGAACCCGAAATACTTCTACGGCTTGCCGTGGTTCGAACTTATCCAGACGAAAGTTTTCATGCGGACCCAGCGAATATCCCATGGCCTTTTGAAGCTCGGCCAGGCGGCCTACATAATCGCTGCGGATACTGACCAGTATCCGGACGTGATGGCCGGGCGGTTGGTGGTACCAGGCAGCCAAGGCATCCAGAAGCGGTCTTCGGTCTTCTTTGAGACGTTGGTGTACGAAGAACTGCTCGAACTGATCAAGCACTAACACAACGCCGGCACTGCCGGAAGACTGCGTATCAAGTCTTACAGCAGCATTGAGAAGGCCAGCGAAATCCAGGTCACTGACCTGTTCTTGTGATAGCAGTCTTTGCTGAACAAACGCCTGCCGAATGCGGTCAACAGTATCGCGCTCCGTTAATTTTGCGTAGATGCAACGGAAGCCCCGGCTTTCCAAACCAGGCCAGAGCCCGGCCTGTCCGAAAGATGTTTTGCCACACCCTGATTCGCCGGACAGGACACCGAAACGAAACTCAGGGTCGGTGAGGGTGTCCAGACATTCGCGCAGACTGTCGGCCCGCCCCAAACGTTTGAAAACATCGGCATCTTCGTAGCTGAACGACCAAAGCCCCTTGATTGCACTTCGTTCGCTGAGATCGGGGGGGGGGCGTCCGCTCTTGTGCTCACGAGCTCTGGCTCGAACAGCGACTATCAGAGCGCTAAAAAAAAACGCTCCAACCACAACCCCAAACGCAATCGGATACCACTCAGGTAAGAAATCTTCGGGGAGAATCAGGCCCGTCACCAAGGAATAGAATTTTTTGAGAGAAACTGGATTGAAAAGGCCAGCGACTACCACCGTGCATAGCACGAGCAGCGTCACCCAGTTCTTTTCGTAAACCTTCCCGGCGAGCCACATGACAGACTGAGTAGATTTCTCCACGAGCTGCCCGATGGAACCCAGCTCTGGTGTAGCCATCAGCAGGAAAACTCATTGAGTTGCGTTGTTTGTTACAAAATTACACGTCACCGAAAGTCGACGAAGACATACATCCAGAATAGCTCGTAGGATGAAAGAAGGCTGGTCATAATCGGCGTTACGGTAAATTATCATTACCGTAACGGAATGAACGTAACAACTCCAACAGTTGGAGTTATGCCCGGTAATCCTCGATTAACCTAAGCGCTCTGGCGCCCCCTTCATCGACTGGTTTCGTTAGCGGAAGGGCGGTAACCGGAAAGTTGACAGGTAGAACTCTCTTTTTTGGTGCCAGGCAGAAGGCGCCAAACGTGCATTTCATCAATTAGAGCACGCTTTACGTAGCTGCAATCAAGTTGAGCGACTCTGATGATGACGGCGAGCAATGGAACCAAGCCGTTGTGTGCTCGTTCTTCGGACCGGTTAGTCGTCATTGCGAAGGGCTGTCCCAACGATTGTGCCACTCCATGAAATGACGCAAGAGCCTACTGTGATCGGGCTGTGCAGATACCTCGCCAGGCAAGGCAATTCTCGTTCCATCAAAAGAGCCATAGGACGCGGCAAGTTGAGGCGCGATGCGTACAGTCCAAGTATTGGGTTCAATCGAAATAAGAAAGAGATCGAACAGTGTGTGAATGTCCCCCCGAAGCAGCACTCCATTCGAAAGCTGGTAATCCTGCTCATCTGCAAACGGAGTTATATGGGCTGCTTCGAGGGCGTCTACAACATCGCAGCCGGTGACCGCACAGTGTGCACCATATGCCAGCAGCAGGCGTGCCCTGAAGTCCGGTTGCCCGCGGCGGGTCCATATAGCCGCCAGCGCTCGTTCATCAGTGTCCACACGATCGGCGTCAGCATTTAGCTCAGGAGCACGATCGGGTGGCCTGCGGTACGACCCTCCCGCAAGAAACGCCGTGATGGCCTGTACCAAGAGGATACCTGACTCAACAGTGCTGATGGATACGCGCGGATACTTTTGGCTTGTTGGCGACTTGGCTGAGGTGCCAATCTCTGTAGTCAAATATGCCAGCCATTCAGTGACGTCCCTGCGGGACCGATTGTAAAGACGTGCTATGTTTTCGTCTGCAAGTGCTACCTCGACGGAGCCTCGCGAAGATGTACGCGAGAAGTATAGCGAGAAGACAGTATTGCCAGACCCCCGCTGATAGAGAACACCATGTTTCAGTAGCCGGCTATCGCACCTCTGCGATGATGCGAGTTCATTGAATGGCCCAATTAGCGATTCTGCGAGGTGGCGAGCTCCACCAACTTCAGCAATGCTCCTTAGCTGTTCGATATCGTGTGCTTTCATATAAGTCGTCCTCATCTGAAGGCTACCAAAGCGTTTTAGGCTGTATGCAGTCACTCACCAAATTAGCTTGTATTCGGTCCGGTGTGTTCCTGTACGCCACTCATATTGTCAGTTTCAGGAGGTGACTGCACCAGTTCCTTGGGTTTGCCGCCATGTGTGCTGGCTTCCTAGCGATTCTGGGTCTGAATACCCAGCCTGCGGCTATCAGGGCAGGGGAGCATTCCGGACCAGATAAGAACTGCGCCGCTGAAGAGCGCGCGGGCAGTTGTGTAATGCAGGTCACCGGGCCGAAAGGCCCAGTTATTCCAGAATGCTGGCGGAATATGGCAGGGTTTCATGCCTGATTGTACTCGAACGTTACTGCGAAGTGGATGGTCAAGCTTGCGACTTGAGTTCAGCTAGCAGCACCTCTCCATCTGATAGGTATGTAAGGGCTTGTACAAACTTTATATTTCGGTCTAGAACACGACGAATATCCTTAGGGGATAGAGACTTGTGCAGTTTTCTGAATCCTTCCAGTGTTTGGTAGTGGGTCTTATCCTCCCTTCCGTTATGAGGCGCCTTTTGGGTGTTACCCTCTGCGTTTCCGTAGGCAACAATTCCCTTTCCGGACTCGTACAGGAAGATCATGTCGCCTTTTTTGAAGCGGTTAATTTTCTCCTTGTAGCCGTCCTCAAAGGCTGCAGCAACACCTTTGTTTAGCATGAAATCGTGGTCCGCAACGTCATGCGTCTTGTTGGTGTTCAGAACGTAATAACGTAGTTTTCCTGTCTCGCTTTGAGGGAAATCAGCGTCAGCAGATGTGCCGTCCAGCTCCAGTTGTTTCCGTGCAGGCAGCAGATACTCGATGATCAGTCCGCGGATTAGCTCTTGCCGGGTGCAGTCTAAAGCATCCGCCAGGTCTCTGACTGCGGCGTCCTCTTCTGCAGTTATCCGGATAGTCATCGGTTCGGTGAGGGAGGGCTTCTTGTACTTCTCTTCGAGTTTTTTAAGGAAATCGCTCATAGCTTCACCATTGCTTTCGGTTAGTTTGTTAGGAAAGCATAGCAGTAATGATTCTAAAAAGAATCTCAAAAGATTCATTTATTTTCTTTTTTTTGTTTTTCTCACTTGTAGTGGCTCTGGAGCTAGGAGTTGTCAGGGTCGTTCAGACTCGGCTGATCTGACGTCCAGCGATCCTGAGCGCGAGCCTTGAGCGATTGCTGCAAGCCGATGATGTGCGCTTCGCCAAGGCCTCTCTGAGCAGCGTTTCGATGGCCATAGCGGAATGGCCACGTCGAAGGTGGTGACTGTCTCTATCCCTGACATAGTCCAGATCGCCTTTCAATCCGCCCTGGATATAATGCAGTGCTCAACGAAGCCCGTTAGGCTTGGGGTCGGTGTTTGTCAACGTAGTTGTCGTGCCGACCATTTTGTTATGCCGCCTTATTCTGAGTCGCTTCCTGCTTCTCGGGGTTGAGCATCACCGTCCCTACCGGTTGCCAATTACGCGTGTTGCCTGACCAGCGTTCCGGTCGTTCAGCGCGGGCTTGCTGGTACCTGTCTCTTATCCCCATCTCCGCGCCCACGCGACTCCTGAGCTGCTCGTATG
>NZ_BCNS01000214.1 GCF_001528745.1 Marinobacterium profundum
TTCAATCGCCGGGAGCTATTGAACGTGCAAAACCCGTAGGGGTGAAGCACATGGATGTGCTGAACAAAACGGACTTTCCCTCGCTACGATCGGCCAAGTCCGACAGGCTGCTTGGAGGCTGTCCGACAATACTCAACCTACTGCGAGCCACCTGAGTTTGGCTGTTTTTTGTGCTGTTTTGCGTTAAATAGAACCACTATTCGCCTTAAAACACCGCAAAAACCCGCTCAAATCAGTCGGCTCTCGCTACGGCCAGCATTCTCGGACAGCCTCCTAGAGGCGCCGAGACAGACTCGACATCGTATGGCAGAGCAAAGTCGCTGGGCTGAAGCGCCCCTGTGCCATAGAAGGCACTGAGTGCGTCCACCAGCAACCCGGCTCTGGTCGGCAGCCCCGCTTCAAGATAGTGCAGAACCTGGCGTTGAACGCGAATTTCGAAACCGCGGCTGGCGCCAATCTCCGCCGACAGGTTATCGGCACTGAAATGAAACCGGTGCCCGCAGGCGACCGAAAACATCCACTCCAGCGACTGGGGTTTAACTTCCACGCTCTCGAACAGCGCCTGCTCCTCTGCGGTGCGCCCATCGGGCTTGTACCAGTAACCAAAATCCACCTGGGTACGCCGCTTCGCACCGGCCACGCACCAATGGGAAACCTCATGCAGAGCGCTGGAAAAAAAACCGTGGGCAAAAATGATCCGGTGCTGCGGATACTCAGCATCGGCGGGCAGATAGACGGGCTCGTCATCACCGCGCACCAGCACAGTATTGAGGCTGTGCTCAAACTGACCGTTAAACAGCTGGATCAGGTCTTGGTATTGATGCGTGCTCATCGCTCGAATTTCTGCCATGTATCCTGCTTCAGCCACCAGGTATCACCATTGCGCCTATCCAGCCGGGCCGCCACATAGCCCTTGATATCGTTGTCGGCGCGGGTCAATTGAACCTCGTAATCCGAACGCTCCAGCGTCGCATCGTCCTGCAACAGCTGCCAGGCCCCCTGATCCGCCAGCCATGACTCACCGCTAAAGCGGTCATAACGAATGAGTACCCATTGCCCGGCGCCGGTGTAATCGGCTGCGATGCGGTAGCTGTCCCCCACACCACTGAGAGACAGCTCATTGGCGATCAGGCTGAGCTGATCGATCAGCCCCCCCAGCTGTTCAGGTGCTGCGCCCGATGTACCTGCGGGCGCGCTGCTGTCGCCAGCGCCGTCAGCACTGTCCTGGGCACTGCCGGTCAGCATCTGCAGGCGTGCCAGCGCCGTGCCCGACTGCTGTGCCAGTTCGGCGCCCTGGGCCTTGATCTGGATTAGCTGCTCCTGCACCAGCGTCAGGCGATTGGCCAGCGTCTCCAGGTTACGCTGCAGCGCCTCATCAGCCGCTGTTGTTGTCCCGGCCACAGGACGGTCACCGGGCTTCTGACCGGGAGCACTAGAAGCACCAGCCGTAGCGGCATCCTGCCCTGCCGGGGCATTTCCCTCCCCCGCTACCGGCATATCAGGTTCGGCAGTTACGGGCCCGTTGGCCACGCAACCACCAAGCAGCAAAGAGGCCAACACCAGGCAACTAATCTGTTTCACATTCATCCTCACATTATTAAATGCGTACCCAAATCGGTGTTATGAAGAGGCACCGAAACTGTCAGGGCGATGCAGAGGCCGAAAAGAAGGCGCATATTATTACTGTCCCGACAGAGCTTGTCACGACATCGGCAAAAGCAGTGAAAAAACAGGAAAGAACCCCGACGCGAACGCCTCAGGGTTTGGCGGCAGAAGCCTGCAACATATACCAGCAGCTCAGCAGGGACATCGCTGCCGACAGCAGAGCATGAACCCCCATGCGAGCCAGCTGAAGCCGGCTAGTGTCATCCAGCGCAGGCTGGCCAATACGTTCGAGAACCCCATCAAAAGTTTTGCGCAGCGCAGCAGCACCGGCCACTGCATCGGTTACGATCAATTGCCTATCGGTACCGCTACAGGCGAAGAGCACGTCTTTGGTCATGTTGAAAACCTGGGTCAGCTCTTCATTACCGCCACGAATCTCACCTGAGTGATAATGCGCATCAATGATTGAGCTGCACACCTGCACCGCAATCTTGCGGGCCGTGGAGACCAGACGACGCGGCTCCATACTGTCCTGGCTGAGCCGGTACCAGGCCTTGAAGAGTTTTTCCACGGCAATAGCTTCGTAGTTTTCAGGCGCTGCGGCAGGTGCACCGCTGAGTACGCGGGCCAGATCATCAAACTGCTGGCGAATGACTTCCTGACGCTCTACCTTACTGGCGGATTTGTACTTCATATACTGCCAGAGATCATTGAGATTCTCGTGCTCAAGCACAAGCTCAGGCAGGCGCCCATTAACCTGGCTATCGGCCATCAAGCCATCGCGCAGCACCTTGTAGCGGGGCGCTCTGGCAGGGCCGCCTGCGATAAAGTCCAGCAGCAGCCCACGCAATTCTCGCACCCGATCGAGCGAAGCACCCGGGTTGCTTTGGTTGTCACTCATCGATCAATGCCCTCTCCAATCTGCGTTTCAGGCGTCCATACCTCACCGCCACTGAGCGTTCAACACTCACGAATATCACGGCAGCAACAAATCCAATTGTAACACGACACAACCACCGACCACTTACGCTTCTGCCTCTGCCCGCAAGCCCAATTCCAGCTAATTGCATGCCTCACAGGTTACACCGTTGCCTCTAGCATAGCTGAACACTGCAGACATCAGGACCCAAGAGGCTATCCGACCATACTCACCTACTGCGAACCATCTGGCTCCCTAACAACAAGAGGGGCAGTTTTGCGTTTAACAGAACCACTATCCACAAGCTACATCCCTGCAGCTTGAGCTAACACTGTGTAAATTGGCAGTGCTGCCGATTTATCGCCTTAAAGCACCGAAAAAACCAGCTTAAACCAGCCGGCTCTCGCTACGGCCAGCATTCTGCAGTCGTCGGGACATGGAAATCGCGAAAAATACTCAGAGTGACAGTATATCAATGCGCCCACCCGGCGCTGCAGAGTCTTCATCCGAGGTGGCAATCCCGTGGGCGAAACCCCGCTGCAGGTTGGCGAAATCAAACAGTTGCGTATCCGCCAGGTGGCTCGGTACCACATTTTGCAGAGACCTGAACATGGTTTCCATGCGGCCAGGATGGCTACGATCCCAGCCCTGCAGCATGTCCTTGATGACCTGTCGCTGCAGGTTTTCCTGGGAGCCACACAGATTGCACGGAATGATCGGAAATTCTTTAAGCTCGCTATAGGCCTGAATATCCTTTTCCCGCGCATAGGCCAGTGGCCGGATCACCATGCTTTTGCCGTCATCCGACACCAGTTTTGGAGGCATGGACTTGAGCTTGCCACCGAAGAACATGTTAAGGAAAAAGGTTTCCAGAATATCGTCGCGGTGATGGCCCAGGGCAATTTTGGTGGCGCCTATTTGATCGGCAAAACCATAGAGAGTGCCGCGGCGCAGGCGCGAGCAGAGGCCGCAGGTGGTCTTGCCCTCAGGCACCAGTTCCTTGACGATCGAGTAGGTATCCCGCTCTACGATATGGTAAGGCACGCCAACGGCTTCAAGATAGGCCGGCAGTATATGTTCTGGAAAGCCCGGCTGTTTCTGATCCAGGTTGACCGCTACCAGCTCGAAACTGATAGGCGCACTTTTCTGCAGGTTCAGCAGAATGTCGAGCATGGTGTAGGAGTCTTTGCCACCGGACAGGCAGACCATCACCCGGTCGCCGTCTTCGATCATCCTGAAATCCTCGATCGCCCGCCCCGTATCTCGACGCAACCGCTTTTGCAGCTTGTTCAGCCGCAGTTTGGTTGTACGTTCGGCGTCACTTTGGGCGCCCGGCCTGGCACCTGACTCTGCGAATAACTCAGCGTCGGACGCAGGATCAGCAGGCGCCAGGGAAGAAACAGGATCGCTCAGGACCTCTTGGTACAGGATATCGCTCATGGGTAGGCATCGATCGGAATTTGAAGAGGCGCCGATTATAACGAAGTCAACCTCGATGCGCAGCCATTGCGCCCGACCAATACGGCGGTGGATCCAGGGGAATTGCGCGCAATCGACCTTTGAATACTGAGTCGATTATCGCGATGCCTGCCGCTGAAGTACGGGGGGCGGCATTAGCGATCGAGGCTCAGCCCCACGCGTACACAACGCAGCAAACCCATTTCATAGGCGCCGCCCAGGGCTTCATGCACCGGTTTTAGCGCTGCACCGAAGTCGCGCTCACACTCAATCATGACCTGCTGGATATGACTGACTTCCGCCTGGGGTAACTCGACCACCTCGGCCATCTCGAGCTGTCCCTGTTGAATCGCCCGCGCCAGCTGACCGAAGATGGCATTGACCGACAATTTGAGCTGCAGCGCAACCTGCTGCACGGTCATGCCGCTGCGAAACAGCAGCAGGGCTTCGTCCGAGGCCACCGCCTGCGTTTGGCCAGCCTGCTCATGCTGCTCGATGACCGCCAGGAACTGCTTGCCATAAAGCTCCAGCTTGCGCTCGCCCACACCGTTGAGCCTGCGCAACTGCACCTCATTCAGCGGCCGGTGCATAACCATTTCCATTAGCGTGGCATCATGGAAGATCACGTAGGGCGGCACATCCTGAGTTTCAGCCAGCACCTTGCGTGCGGCCCGCAGATCATTCCAGAGGGCATAGTCACTGGCTTCGAGTTTCGACTGCGGCACGGAGCTGCGGGTAAAGCGACTCTGGGTGCGGGACTCCAGCCGCAGCTCCAGCGTCTGCTCGCTGCGCAACACTCCGCGACAGGCCTCGGTCAGGTGCAGCACACCATGCCCCTGGCCATCGACGCCCAGAAAGCCCCGCGCCACGAGCTGGCGAAACACCGAGCGCCACTGATTGCGGTCCAGGTCCTTGCCAATGCCAAAGGTCGACAGGCGATCATGGCCGCGCTCACGCAGTTTCTCGCTGGCACTGCCCAGCAGTATATCGATCACATGATTGACGCCGAAGTGCTGGCCCGAGCGATAGACCGCCGACAGCGCCTTGCGCGCCGCTTCAGTGCCGTCCCAAACCGGCACCGGCTCCAGACAGGTATCGCAATTGCCACAGGGCGCATGCTCCGACTCACCGAAATACGCCAGCAGCGTCTGGCGCCGACAGCTGGTGATTTCACACAAACCCAGCACGGCTTCAAGCTTCTGACGCTCAATCTGTTTTTGCTGCTCGGGGGCCTGGGAGCCTTCAAGCATCTGACGCAGAAAAATCACATCCTGCAGTCCGTATACCATCCAGGCATCAGCGGGCATACCGTCACGACCGGCGCGGCCGGTTTCCTGGTAGTAGGCTTCAATGCTTTTGGGCAAGTCCAGGTGCGCCACGAAACGCACATTGGGCTTGTCGATGCCCATGCCAAAGGCGATGGTTGCCACCATGATCAAGCCTTCTTCGGTCAGAAAACGGTGCTGGTTATGCGCCCGTAGTTCCGTTGACAGCCCCGCGTGGTACGGCAGCGCATTGAAGCCACGTTCACACAGCCAGGCGGCGGTAGCCTCGACTTTTTTGCGCGACAGGCAATACACCACGCCAGCATCCTGCGGGTGCTCATCGCGCAGAAAGCGCAGCAACTGATCCTTTGCCTTATCTTTCTGGCCAATGCGGTAGCGGATATTGGGGCGATCAAACCCCTGAATAAAGCGCACGGCCTGATCCAGCTGCAGCCGTTCAACGATTTCCTGCTGAGTACGTCCATCTGCAGTGGCGGTCAGGGCGATGCGCGGCACGCCGGGAAAGCGCTCGCGCAAGCGGCTCAGCTGCAGATATTCAGGCCTGAAATCATGCCCCCACTGCGATACGCAGTGTGCTTCGTCAATGGCAAAAAGGGCCACAGTGCACTGCGACAGCAGATCCAGCGTACGCGGCTGCAGCAGTCGTTCTGGCGCTATATAGAGCAGATCCAGCTCGCCACTGCGCAGCGCATTTTCAGTACGGCTGCGTTCTTCAAAGCTCACCGCCGAGTTGAGACAGCCGGCACTAATGCCCCACTGCGACAGCGCACTAACCTGATCCTGCATCAGCGCAATTAGGGGCGACACAACCACGGCCGTGCCCTCGCGCAGCAGCGCCGGCAACTGGTAACAGAGTGACTTGCCGCCACCGGTCGGCATAACTACCAGCAAATCCTGGCCGCCCACCAGAAGGCTTATTACCTCTTCCTGGGGGGTGCGAAACTGGTCATAGCCAAAAACGTCTTTCAGTACTCGAAGTGCGTGTTCCATCATGGGGCGGCATTATCCGGCAAGGTCAGCGCCCTGTCACTTGAATTCCCCCGTCCGCAGCTGAACAACCAGAGTCAAAATGCGGTTGATTTCAATTTACTCTTACTTCTTTAAGTCCTTTGGCGGTAGAATCGCCCCAACCAAACCGGAATCTGGACAGCCCCATGTCAATGCCCCCTATTGCCCAGCCACTGAACGATGATGAGCTGGACCGACTCGAGGAATTCCTGTTCTCCGACGCCGTATCCGAAGACTCCCTTGACCTGATCGGTATTCACGGTCTTTTCTGTGCTCTTAGCATCAGCCCTGAGCCTGTGCCCGAGGCCGAATGGCTGGCGTTACTGCTTGACGGAGAACCCCAGTGGAAATCCGATGCAGAGCGCACTGAAATCGCCGGCCTGCTGCGCCAGTGGTACCAGTCCATAGGCAGCGACCTGTACAGCGACGAAGAGATCGACCTGCCCTGCGACACCACCCTTGAACTCGACGACGAAGACAAGGAAACCGGCATAGCACCGCTGACACTCTGGGCCGAGGCGTTCATGGAAGGTGTGTTCCTGCACGAAGAGCTGTGGTTCAGCGCTGAACGTGAAGAGCAGGTGGCCGAACTGCTGCTGCCGATCATGGTTGCATCAGACCTGTTCGAAGAAGATGACTTCAAACAGATCCGTCGCGACAAGCGCCTGTGCGAAGAAATGGTTAAACAGATTCCGGACCTGCTGGTCGACCTCTACCTGGTATTCCACTCCCCCGAGAAGTAACCATCCAGGGATGGAGGGCATACTGATTTTGCCGGGAGCAAAAATCAGTGAACTTCCAGGGACGGAGGGCATGCTGTCACTGCCGGGAACGAATGATGGCACGCCTCCAGAGCTTTCCAGCACAAAAAAACCTCGCCAGAGCTGATCTGACGAGGTTTTTTGTTATCCGCTGGGCGAAGCCCGCTTTATCAGTGCTATGAAAGCCATAGTGTCACGACAAACAGGCCTGCTGCCTGCACGTCGCACGGAAACAAGCGAACCCGGAATCTAAAAGGGCAGGCCTGAAGATCAGTGCCTGCCCGGGGAATACTAAAGCATTACTGCTAATGCCTGATGGTCTCACGACCATTCGGAGATCGAACTGTGATTATTGATAACACTCAGCTAAGCCCTCCCTTCAGATAAAGATAACTTCAACATAGCACAGGAAAATGAACCTGTCGCATTCTCGAGCAAATTCGTCCTCCACCTATTCCCATAACCGGTGCACCCGGCAAAACTGGGGCAACGCCGAGAGGCATTAGTAGGCTACGCGAGTCGCACCAGCCGACTCCAGCAGACGCACACGCTCACCTGGGCGGAAGAACTGACCGCCATCCACTTCCTGTACCAGTGACAGGGTTTCCCCGTTGTCCAGGCGCACGGTAACTTCCTGGCCCTGCTTGCGGGTGGCCGAAGATTCAATCTTGTTGCCCAGCACGCCGCCGGCAACTGCACCTATTACGGCACCCACTGCGCGGCCACTGCCACCACCGATATTGCTACCCGCGAGACCACCGACAATGGCGCCAGCGCCGGTACCCACGACACCGTCGGTACGCCCTTCAATCACCACCGGCGTTACCGAGTCCACCACGCCATAACGAACGTAGTGCACCTGGCGCGCCTCGGAGCGCGAATAGGTGGTACCGGTCAGGCTGGGCCCGGTACAGCCTGCCAGCAACACAGAACCGAGCACCAGCGCCGCACAACCTGATATGTTTTTCATTGCCACTTCCTCGTTATCGAATTCTCAACACAATCTGACTGATCAATGACCAGATATACTCACGGATTTTGCGATGCCAGGGGCGCGCATGCCAGGCTTTTTCGGTTATTTCGCTGCAATGCTCCAAGTCAGCACTGAGCATGGCCGTCACTTGGTCGACAAACAGCGGCTCGCGAATTTCGATATTGGCCTCCAGGTTCCAGCGCAGGTTCCAGTGATCCAGGTTGCAGGAACCAATAGAACTCCAGTCATCCACCACCCCCACCTTGGCATGCAGGAATCGGGGCTGATACTCGAATATTTTCACCCCGGCACTGAGCAGGCGCTGATAATACCGCTTGGAGGCATGGAACACCCAGGGCTGATCGGTAAAGGGGCCGGCCAGAATCAATCGCACATCGACGCCTCGCAGCGCTGCCCGACGCAGAGCCCGACGCAACGAGCGCGAGGGCATAAAGTAGGCAGTTGCCAGCCAGATGCGCTCGCGGGACTGATTGACCTGCTGCAAAAAGCTGAGCTTAATACCCTGCTGATAGAGCCCTTCGGTGGTGCACACCTTCATCTGCGCAGACCCCACTTCAGGCCCCAGACAGCCAGGCGGCAAGCGCGTCGCTGTGCAGCGCTTCCATAGCGCGTTGTACAGCTCGATCAGATCACACACCACGGGGCCGCGCAGCGCTAGCATGACCTCATGCCAGGGGCAACCGGCCTCCTCGGCCAGCCAATACTCGTCCGTCAGACCGGTACCGCCGATGAATGCCCGCGACTGGTCCACGATCATCAGCTTGCGATGATCACGGGCAAAATTCTGCGTCAGCTTGCTCCATTTCAGCGGGTTATACACCAGGATCACGACCCCGGCGGCTTCAAGCTGCAGGCGGTCGGACTCAGACAATTTGCGGCCACCGAAGCCATCGATCATCAGGCGCACCATCAGGCCGCGCCGTGCAGCCGCGATCATCTCGACGATAAACCGGTTCATTATCTGGCCAGAGGACACCAGATAAAATTCCATCAGCACGCTGTGACTGGCCTGACGGATTGCATCGAGCATAATCGGGAAAAACTGCTCACCATCGACAATCAACTCAACCGCATTGCCTTCTCGCCACTTGAAACGCCTGCGATACTGCATCCTTTCTCCTGGCAGCCTGATTTACTGATAATGCCCGTAGAGCCTGGCATAGAGGCCGTTTCGATCCAGCAACGCCTCGTGGGCGCCCTCCTCGGCAATACGGCCATCCTCGAACACATAGACATGATCTGCCTGGCGCACTGCGCTTAGACGGTGTGCCACTATAAGGGTGGTGCGCCCGGCCAGAAAATGACTTAATGCCTCATGCAGCCGTGCCTCGGTTTGAGCATCCAGCGCCGAGGTCGCCTCGTCCAGAATCACCACGCTCGGATCGGCCAGCACCATGCGCGCAATTGCCAGGCGCTGGCGCTGACCGCCGGATAAGCGCACGCCCTGACGCCCGACGCGGGCATCCAGCGCTTGTTCCAGCCCAACAATGAAGTCGCTCAGCTGGGCGATTTCCAGCGCCCGCCACAGCTGCGCATCGCTGAACTCCCGCCCCATGGCCAGGTTGCTGCGCACTGTGCCATTAAACAATGCCGGTTGTTGCAATACAGTGGCAACCCGCTCACGCACCCGATCCAGGCCTATATCCTCCAGCGGCACGCCATCAAACAGAATGCGGCCACTCGCTGCCGGGTAGAGCCCGAGCAACACCTGCACCAGGGTCGACTTGCCACCGCCGCTGGCCCCCACCAGGGCGATTTTCTGACCCGCCGGCACCATCAGGCTGATGCCATTGAGCACATCCTGCCCGGGGCCGTAGCCAAAGTGCACATTTTCGACACTGACGGACACTGTTCTGCGCCCGGCAAAAGGATCACGGCGATGCGGGTAATACGGTTCCTGCTGCAGCATCAGCAAGCCATTGATACGCGCCAGCGCAGCCTTGGCGGCATAGAAAGCGTACTGCACGCCGAGCACTTCCTGTACAGGCCCCATCATGAACCAGAGATAGCCGAAGACCGCGATCATCTGCCCGACACTCAGATCCGAGAACACCACCATCAGCATGGAGACGGCGCGAAACAGATCAAAGCCCACCAGAAACAGCATCATGCTAAAGCGCGACGCAGCATCACTGCGCCACTCGAACGCGGCCGAATGATCCCGCACCCGACGAGCCTCATCCACCATGCGCGACAGATAATGGCGTTCGCGGTTGGAGGCACGAATCTGCTGAATCCCATCCAGGGTTTCGATCAGGGCATTCTGAAAGACTTCAAAGGCGGCATTTTCGTGTTTTTTGAGCTGTTTGACCTGCTTGCCAATCGCCATGGTCAGCGCTATTACCAGCGGATTAAGAAACAGGATAAAAAGCGCCAGCTGCCAGTGCATCCACAACAGAATCACCGCGGTGCCCAGAATCGACAGCAGCGCTATCAGCAGTTTGCTGACCGAACCGCCAATAAACTTGTCCAGAGTGTCAATATCGGTCACGAAATGGGAGGTCACAGCCCCGCTACCGCGAGTTTCGTATTCTGCCATGGATATGCGTTGCAGACGCTGCAGCATATCGCTACGGATACGAAAGATAATATCCTTGGATACCAGGGTAAACTGGCGTGCCTGCCACACCCCCAGCACCAGTGCCAGGGCGCGCAGCAGCACGGTCACCAGCAGAATGGCCATGATATAGAGTACAGGTCCGTGCCAACTATCGGGCACCAGAGGATTAATCAGTTCGACCAGCGGGCCTGGCGTATCGAGCAGCACTTCATCGACCAGAAGGGGCATCAGCAACGGCAGGGGCACGGATGCCAGGGTGGCCAGCAATGCAATCAGGTTGGCCAGCACCAGCTCGCGGCGATGCTCCAGTGCAATGCGCGCGATACGCTCCCATTCATATGTCGCTGTATCCATAACGCCCGTCTGCCTTATCGTTCGCCCATGGCATCATAGACAATTCAGCCCCCGCCAGACACCTAAAGCAGCCCCCGATTGCCCCAACAATGCCCTGACAGTACCCGTGATTAGCGCTTGTGCGCACGCAGGACTCGACGTAACGCCGGCAAGACAGTAACGTATATGCCCTGCGCAAACCTGCACAAGAGAATTCAATGGAAAGCATCACCCTGCAACCTGTCACCCGCGTCGATGGCGAAGTCCAGATTCCCGGATCCAAGAGCCTGTCCAACCGCATTCTGCTGCTGGCAGCCCTGGCCGAGGGCAGCACCCGCATTACCAATCTGCTGGACAGCGACGACATACGCCACATGCTCACCGCCCTAAAGCAACTGGGCGTGAGCTATCAGCTGTCAGACGATCGTCGCAGCTGTACGGTTGAGGGAATTGGCGGCAGCTTTTCGAGCCAGGCCGCCGAGCTGTTTCTCGGCAATGCCGGCACCGCCATGCGACCACTGACCGCAGCGCTGTGTCTGGGCCAGGGTGAATTCCTGCTGACCGGCGAGCCACGCATGTACGAACGCCCGATCCGGGATCTGGTCGATGCACTGCGTACGCTCGGCGCCGACATCAGCTACCTGAAGGATGAAGGCTATCCGCCGCTGAAGATCAATGCCCGCGGCCTCCCCGGGGGCCAGGTGAAGATTCGCGGCAATATTTCCAGCCAGTTCCTGACCGCCCTGCTGATGGTCGCCCCGCTGGCGACAGGCGACCTGACCATCGAAATGGACGGTGAGCTGGTCTCCAAGCCCTATATCGACATTACCCTGCACGCCATGCGCAGCTTCGGCATTGAAGTCGACAACGACAATTACCAGCGCTTTCATATCAAGGGCCAGCAGAGCTACCGCTCGCCCGGCGAGATCATGGTGGAAGGCGATGCCTCTTCGGCGTCCTACTTTCTCGCCGCAGCCGCCATTGCCGGCGGCACCATTCGTGTGCACGGCGTCGGTAGCGACAGCGTTCAGGGCGACAAGCACTTCGCCGATGTGCTTGAGCTGATGGGTGCCAGCGTGACCTGGGGCCCAACCTGGATCGAAGTGACCCGCGGCACACTCAAAGGCGTGGATCTGGACCTGAACCATATCCCCGATGCCGCCATGACCATCGCCACCACCGCTCTCTTTGCACAGGGGCCAACCGCCATTCGCAATATCTATAACTGGCGCGTGAAGGAAACCGACCGCCTCAGTGCCATGGCAACGGAGCTGCGCAAGGTGGGCGCCAGCGTGGTAGAGGGTGAGGACTATATTGAAATCACGCCACCTGCGCAGCTGCAGAAAGCGGCCATCGATACCTATGACGATCACCGCATGGCGATGTGCTTCTCGCTGGTCGCCCTGAGTGATACACCTGTCACCATCAATGACCCTGGCTGCACCGCCAAAACCTTCCCCTCATACTTCTCACTGTTCGAGACGCTGTGCCAACGCTAACGCCGCCGGCACTAAAACCACCAACAGGCCCTGCCTGAATGACAGTCGCTGCGGACACCCTGTGTTCGCAGCGCGGCGCATTAGTTCCGAAAGCCTCCTACAAGCCGGTAACAGTCAAATCCGCTGAAACAATCCCGCACAGATTGACTCAAACAGCCATAGTCACTGCTACCGAGTCGTTGCCTAATGAAATTTCCCGCTGCGCTTCGCATGACCAGTCTCATTTTGAGCCTTTGCCTATTAATGGCCAGCAGTCTGACGGCAGCCGATCAGCTACGTATCAGGGGCGTACTCTTTCGCGATGGCGACTCGGTGGTGCGCCTGCTGCAGCATCTGGGGAAGCCCCTGTGGGTGAGCCAGATAGGCTATCGCTGCGATGAGCGCTCTTTCCACAGCAGCAATCACAGGAACACTGATAGACGTAGCGAACGCAGGTACCTGCATGACAGGCGACATGACCGCAACCGTAACAGCTGCGACTACCGCAGCCCGGCCGAGCGCTGGACCTATATCGACGACGGCAAGGAAATTCGCATTACGGTGGTCGCGGATACCATCGATGCCATCGACTGGAAATTCAAGGGTCACAGCTGGTGACCCTTGGCACGGATATACAACCTTTTACAGCATCAGCGCCCTACCCCTTGGAGCCTCCAAGGCATTCAGGCGACGTCGGTGCCTGTTGCTGGCGCGCCTGCCATTCGTCCGCCGTATAGAGGTGCATGGATAGCGCATGGATCGGGTTGCTCATTTCGTCCTTGAGCAAACCAAAAATCAGCTGATGACGCTGCACCAGGCGCTTGCCGACAAAATCATCCGATACCAGCACCAGCTTGAAATGACTCTCCGTAGCCGGACCCGAGTGCATGTGGCTTTCATTTTCGATATCCAGCTGCACAATTTTCAGCCCCTGGCTGAGCTTGTGTTCAATTATCGCCTGTACGCTCATGTCTTTTCTGCCTTCACGCCCGTCTTGCGCTGCGCTTCCGCACTGCGCTCCTCGCGGGCAAGTTCATGAAAATGTTTATGGATACGCCGAGTCACAAACCAGACGCTAAAGAGTACCAGTGGCACTGAAACGCCCACCGCCAGATCCTTGTCGACCGGCACGCCGGCATCATAGGCGGCGGTGATAATGTGCTTAAGCAGGCCAACGCTGTAATAGCTGATCGCCGCCACCGATAGCCCCTCGACGGTATGCTGCATCATCAGCTGGATGCGCGAACGCCTGTCCATGGATGCCAGCAAGGCCCGGTTCTGCCCCTGAATCGACAACTCGACCCGGGTACGCATCATGTCCGATACCCGGTCGATGCGCCTGGACAAGTCCTCTAGCCTGCGCCCTACCGTCTCGCAGGTGCGTACCGCAGGAGTCACCCGACGGGTGATGAATTCGGTCAGGGTCAGGTGGCCCGACACCTCGTCTTCGTTCAGCTCTTCAAGACGCTTGAGCACCAGTTCATGGTACGCCTGCGTGGCGCTGAAGCGAAAGGTCGAGCGCGCCCGGTAATCTTCTACCCGCGCCGCCATGGCAGTCAGCTCGGCAAGAGTTAAATGACCTCCGGCAAAGCCGGAGGCTTATCAGGGGACGCCCTCAAAGGGCTATCAGTTGCGCCCAAGGCGCTACATCATCCCCAACCTCAGTTGATCCCGATGTTCATCCGCTTTCTCCTGATTACGGATGTACTCACGAACCATCTCTTCATCCAGGCCCACCGTCGAGACGAAGTAGCCTCTTGCCCAAAAATATTCGCCATTGAAATTTCTCTGACGACCTCTGAATTGTCTTGCGATAGCGATCGCACTTTTGCCCTTGAGGTAGCCAACCACGTTGGATACCGAGAACATGGGCCGCATGCTTACACCCTCCCTTATACACATCTGACGCTCACGCCGACTCATTATGTATAGCTTTTGGTTGGCGGAAGAACTGTAAAAAAACAACAAATATAAGAAATCATTACATTCAGTGGCTGAAGACAAAAA
>NZ_BCNS01000215.1 GCF_001528745.1 Marinobacterium profundum
CTTAATCGATGATCCGTTTCGGCGGGATGTACACGTCATCTTTCGTCGGAGGAGGGCGGTCATAATCATCCGGGCGGGAGTCTGGTTTCGATCTGGACCTTTTGATGATGGGGATACTGAATTCAAATCTGGTGGGTTCCTTTTGGCGGAACCTGAATTTATGCTGCCATTGCGTCCGTCGTTCGATTTCTTCTGCGGAAACCGGGCGCGGCCCGATTATTCCGTTGGCGGTCAGCAGAACTTCCTGAAACGCATTGACGGTCACCGGTGTGCCGGGAGCACGGCGCAATACAACCTGCATTCGACCGCTCAGAATCGTGAGCTCGGTGCGGCCCTGGTGCACATCAAGGTGATATTCGGTCGACCGCGTTTCGGCCCGCCCGCCGCCTTGGGGGGTATCCAGGGTATACAGGCACTCTCCGGTCCCGCCCAGCAGGCGGCCCACGAAAATGTCCCGGACTTCAATATGGCAGCGCCCACGATTGGCGGGCTCAAATGCGACCAGTGCCCCGCTATCGGGTCCGGTACGGACATGGGCGCCGTTCCTTATAGGTGTATTGGTTGCCACCCTGCGGTCATCAAGAAAGATGTTGCTGCCATCGATGTAAAGCGTGGCGATGACATCGGCTGGCCGGCCACGGTGCCAGAATCGTGGCGTTGTGTTTTCGTCGTGCAGAACGTAGCCACCCTGAGGCGCAAATTCTGACAGTCGCATGGGTGCTGCCGTACATGCGCCCAGCAGAATAGCAAAGGCGGTTATGACCATTGTCCTGCAGAGTGCGGAGTCGCGGTTGCTTGGGTACATTTCCTCACCTCATCTCAGGTGTCGAGAGCCCGAGGCCATCGATCCATGATCAGTACCTGGTTGCATTCACCGCCATGTTTAACCGCAACGGCATTGACGCAACCAGGCTAGCGTTACCCTTGAAGTATAAGTACTAAATCGCAGCTGGCCGTATGGGTGTCCTTTTCCACTCAAGTTAGCAGGCTGCAATCGGTGGTGTTGGAGCCGGCACCGGGTGATCTCGGGGTTGCCAATATTATCGTTTCCATTGATTCGTTCAGCAGCTAAAACGCAAGTATTGGGAGTCTTTAAGCCGCCTGTGGCCGATGAATCTAATGGACTATCCTGTTCAGAGTGGGTTACCCAGTCTGAATTTGTTGGCAGCTCTTGCAGGCCCATGTCGTGCCGCGTTGCGCTGACCCTGAGTAAGGTGGGGGAAGCCTAGTAGCC
>NZ_BCNS01000216.1 GCF_001528745.1 Marinobacterium profundum
AGGCTGCTAGGAGGCTGAACAGGTATGGATAAGCGAGGCAAGGTGGTTATGCTGGTGCTGGTGATCGTTGGGCTGGTATTCGCGATGGGCCTGGGAATGAATCTGGTACCCAAGCCCAAGCCCGCTGATGGTCAGCTAGACAGGCGTGGATGGATCGCCAGTCTGGATAATTTAACCGCTCGATTTCGAAAAAATATTGCCAGTGAAAGACTGAACCCAGAGGCAGATTGTCGGCAACTAAACGGAGGCTATGCGTTCAACCGCGATGCCATGGAATGCCATATCAGGATTTCCAGGGAGGCGAAAGGCACGAACCAGATGGGCACTCTGGTGATCACCAATGCGGCCCGCGTATTGATTCCTTGTGGGAAGGAGCAGGAAAGCCCGGCGAGCCGAGGGGGAGCCTCTGGTCTGCAGCAGTTAAAGGTCAAACCTATGCAAATAATTGGGCCGAGGCCCGATCGAATTGACGCAGGGGGGCCGGCAACTGGGCCCAATAACACTCCGACAGGTGCGTTACTGGAAGTTGTTTACACGCCTGAGGGGCAAGACACGCTGGCGGCGAAGTGTCAGGGTGAAAATGAGATACGCCTCGTCGTACTGAAAGCGGGCGGTCGCCTTTCGATGCGATGCAGGGGCTGCAGTGGCAGCCAGGTGGTGCAGGTGCGACTCAAGGAGTGAAACGGCGACCTGCACCTGGCTTGCAGAGCAGCTGCTCGCCGGCTTTAAATCATAACAGGAGCCAGCTTAGGGCAATGCCCGATCGACACGCAGTGCCTTGATTACTGCGGGGATTGAGCCTATCAGATAGATCAGCGCCCAGATCGCCGCCAGAATAGCCACAACTATAGCCCCAATATCATCGGTAATGCTGGCCAGCATGCGAGGGACCATGCTGTGCAGGAAGCTGATGATGATAGTAGCAATAAAAGAGCTCAGTACGATGAGCACCAGACCTTTGTTTTGCACAAAACGCGGATGCGCTGCTACCAGAAATCCGGCAAAAGCCAGTTTCAGGCTCATGATCACCGCCAGGGTAGCTGCCGCCTGACCAGTGTTGAATTCCGCAAACTTGGCGAAGTAGACCGCGGTTCCAAAGGGAACCGCCATGAACAGCGAGATCATCAGTATCAGCAGGTTAATCGCTACTATAATCATCATTATGGCGCCCAAGAGTACCAGCAGCGCGACGACAAAACTGATAACGCCCTGAATGCGGCCCACAATGCGGGCCGGGAGCAGCAAGGGCGCGGTAATAATACCAAGGGTAAATAGCACCAGAGCGTCTAGTATTGCGAGATACCGGATACCCAGACCGGGCGTTGGCAAATCAGTGTAACTGTCTGCTTCAGCGCCATCTGCTGCAATGTAAAAGGCCGAGCCCAGCTCGGCAATTACGGCGAGCACGAGCAGGATGGCGGCAACGATAAGCAGTGGTTTGCGAAGTGAGTCCATAGTCGAGTTTCGCCCATAGTCAGAGCCGTAGCTTGGCTGTATCCAGCTACAGGATTGCCACCTGACAACTATAGTTGCCCGGGAGTTAAACGACCAAAAAGCAAGGAGGGCTGCCCCATGTCATGGGCTACCTGTTCGCTTAAATGGATAACATCCGTTGCAGCATGCAGCTTGGTGCTGTGGCTCAGCGGTTGCGACAGCGACGACAAGCCGAAGAATACTGCGTCGACAACGATGGCCAGCGAAAGTCTGTGCCCGCTGGGCGAGGCAGTGGAATCAGACGGCGTTCGCCGGCTGGCGCTTATCGTTGGGGTCGGGCAATACAAACATGCCCCCGTGCCTGATCTTATAGGTCCTCCCAATGATGCCCGCCGCTTCTTTGATCTGCTTACCGGCTCTAATGGCTACGGTTTCCCCGCTGAAAACGTCTGTATGCTGCTCGACGAGCAGGCCACTACGGCCGAGTTCAAGCGTGCTTTCGACAAGGCGCTGGTAGAGCGGGCCCGCCCCGGAGACCTGGCCGTGGTGTTCTATGCCGGTCATGGTTCGCAGCGGCGCGACGAAAATGATGATGAGTCCGATGGCATGGATGAAACTCTCATGTTGCATGATGCGCGTACCGATAATGTGCGGGATCTGCTGGATGATGAGTTCAATCAGATGCTGGCGCGACTGCATGCAAAGACCCGCAATATCACCGTAGTGCTGGATTCGTGCAACTCCGGCTCGGCGACGCGTGGGGATGCCGGTACTTTTGTTGCACGTTACTTCGAGCCAGAAGGTGAAATTCAGGCATCCCCTGAGGTGTCCGCGGTGCTGCCGGGGGACGGCGGTGCCGGCTGGGTACCCGAGACGATGCCAGGCCTGGTGGTGCTGACAGCCGCCACGGACGGCACCGCCGCACTGGAAACAGGTGGGCGCGGGATTTTCACTGATGCCCTGATTCAGGTGCTGGGTCAGGCCAGCGGCAAGCAACTGACCTTTGCGCAGGTAGCCCGCCAGGTACCACCCTTGGTTGCGGCCAGGAGCTATCAGACGCCCTATTTTCACGGTGAACTTAACACTCCGGTGTTCAGCAATCAGGGCAGAACGCGCCCCCTGGGCTGGGATATCGTAGAAGTGGGCTCTGTACTAACGCTTTCGGGACCGCCGTTGCCGGGAATCGGAACTGGGGCTGAATTGCGTATCTATGATGGTGCCGTGCGGGGTGAGGACACGCGTGACCCAGGCCAGGCCAAAGCGACGGTGATCATTGAGGCTATGAGCGGCCTGAATGCGACTGCCCGTGTTGCGGCTGCGCCCCAGGGGGCACAGTCACCGGCTGTCGGTGATCTGGCTGTCTTGGTGCGACCGGCGGATATCTACTTGAAAATCAGTGTGCGCTTGCGGCCTTCAACAGAGCCAGGCGGCGTTCCTCCTGCGCGGGCGGACAGTCTGCGTCGCGCCCTTGAAGCTAATCCGGAGGCCAGGATGCTGGTCACGCTGACGGAGGCTGCTGGCGATTTTGAACTTGGCATTGATGCCAGTAACCGGCTGCTGCTGCGAGGTCCGGAGAACAATGTACGCGATATCTATGCTCAGGATAGCGATGTGGTCAATAACCTCTGGCAGCATGCGAGGCAGCGGGCGCTGCTGCAACTGCAGGGAGAAGGTGGCGCGGACTTTACGGACAACCAGTCCCTGCAGGTGCAGCTGGTACCCGCTTTGCGGCAGAGCCCCTGCGCCTCAGGCATCTGGGAACAGGCGGCTGTCAATAGCGAGCAGGTGATCCCGATGTGTCACGCCTGGCATGTTCGGGTTGCGCTGTCTCAGGACGCGCCCATGCCGCTGCTGGTGGGCGGCGTAATATTGTCCTCCGATGGCAATACTTACGGATTCCCGGCCGATGGTCGCAAAGTCATGCTGCGACCGGGCGAAGAGGTGGTGTTCGATAACCGACTGGAGACCTTCATTGGAAAGCCGCCGCTGGACGTGCGGGATCACCTGATGGTATTTGGCACTCAGGAGACTAATCCGGTGCAGTGGCACCTGTTGACCAGTACCGCTGCCAGCCGTGGGGCAGGGCCGCCCATGACCGGACTGTATCGTGCCCTGGACCGCTATCTGCAACCCGGAACAAGGGCTGCCGCGCTGGCGGATGAAGTCGTGGAAGATAGCACCTGGACGTTAAGCACAATGACGTTCCGGGTTGAAGCTAACAGGGAATTCTTGCAACCGGCGGCCGGTTCGACCCGGCCGCCAACGCTACGCGAATACACCATAGCAGGCTTCGATATCAGGCCCTACCTGCCCGACGATGCTGCGACGGAACTGCACCGTGTGCTGCAACTGGCAGATCAACTTGCTCGCGCTTCGGTGACCGATGGCTACGGCTATAAACAGCATGACTGGAGCCTTGTCACGGACCAGGACAATCTGCAGCGCGGTGTCGACTGTTCCAGAGCCATTTGGTACGTCTTTACGCGTGCCGGACTGCCTTACAACAGGGGCAATCGTTATCTGAGCACAGAAATGATGGCGCGCAAGGATTCTCCCATGGCGGAGGCGTTTGAGGACTGCTCCGGGAAATCACCGCAACTGGGGGATATCGTCGTATATCGCGATGACGGGCGCGGTGACGGTCATGTGGTTATGGTCATCGATCCAGCCAAACGTATCGCCTGGGGATCCCATGGCTGGGACGGTAGTGGCAAGGCGCTCAAGATAGAGCCCGACACCGGCGTCGAGTATCAATTGATAAAGAACAAACAGGACTGGGAGCGCTGGGATCGAGCAACGATGACCCGCAAGGCCTGTTGGCGTTACAGCGCTTTTGGTGAAGAAACCGGGAGGCTGCTCGGCCAACCTGGCTTGCGAGCGTTGGAAAATGCCTGCGATGTTCGTAATCGCTGCGGGGCTCTTTAGCCTGGCGCTGCCGTTTACCGTTTTCGTACTGAGCTAAAATGATTAACAGGCTGAAGGCTGTATGGGCTGCTAGAACAGCATTTTTTGTGCCGAGTACCGACATTTATTGGTATCGGTGTGTAAGGAGGTGGCATGGACGAATACCTGAATTCCAAGTCAATGCTTGCACCTGGCGTTGCGGGTGCAACAACGACGATGTTTACCGGAACCCTGGTGAGCCAGTTTGGTTTTCCTGGTAATTACACGGCACTGGCCGTGAGTTTTCTGCTTGGACTGGTCGTGTTTTCGGACAAAACGGTTCCTGTGTTGCAGCGCGTGGTGTTTTATCTGGTTAATTCAATGATCATCTTTAATGTGGCTGTCGGATTAAATACGGCCGGTGCCGCTGTGATGAACACGAACAGGGTACAGGAGCGCACGGTCGAGACGGTGCCGGCACCAGAAACCAGGAAGCCTTTCTTTTCTCCCTGGTTTTAGCACTGGGCA
>NZ_BCNS01000217.1 GCF_001528745.1 Marinobacterium profundum
ACTGTGCAAGGAGTCTGCATGATGCGAAATTTTCCTGTAAAGGGGCTGATCGCCCTGACACTGGTTAGTGGCTTGCTGGCGGGTTGTGATAAGGCCGAGGTTGCAACCTATCCCACGCTTGACAGGCTGACACCGGGTATTTTCCTTGAGCCAGATGAAAGAGCGGTCCTGCCGCCCGGAATGGATCTCAGACCGGTGTATGACAAGGGGATTAATCTTACCAAAGCGTCGGAGGGCTTTGTCGGTAATCTGTATAACGATGCTGCCGGCTACTGCACCATCGCCTATGGTCATCTCATCAAGCTGGCCAGGTGTGACGGAACTGAGCCTGTAGAGTTTCGCCGCGGTGTCAGTGAACCTCAGGGCGTCGAGCTGCTGCGCGAGGATATGGGCACCGCGAAGCGGGCGGTGCTGACGGCCGTCAAGGTGGATCTGACGGACGGTCAATATGCAGCCTTGTGCGATTTTGTGTTCAACGTGGGCGGGGGGAACTTTCGCAAATCGACCTTGCTTAAAGTTATCAATGCCGGGAAGTTTCAAGAGGTCGCTTTCCAGTTGCGACGCTGGATCAAGGCGGGTGGTCGGGAGCTACCTGGTCTGGTAACGCGGCGTGAGCGTGAGATTGAGTTATTTTTCGAGGGTATTGGCATCCCGCGTGCTGTACCGCCAGACAATATGGACCTGTCTCCGCTTGATGTACGAACGGGTGAAATGTGAATTGCCGACCAGCCCCCGCGAGCCCTGATCCATAAAGAGGGCTGATGAGCGAAGGGAATCGCACTGTTCACCCAGGCGAACTGTTCCGGGCGATGTTCCGTCGTGCGTTGGGTCGTTGCCAAGTTGATCTGGTTGACATGAGATTAAGGTGGTTGCGTTGGAGTCTGTGCCTGACCTGTGTATTCTGAACATCTGACGCTGCCGACGCCCCCTTCCGGTTAGTCTCTGGAGCTCGCGGTATACTACCAATCAGAAAA
>NZ_BCNS01000218.1 GCF_001528745.1 Marinobacterium profundum
CGGGATTGGTCAGCACCTTCACTCATGCCCGTGCCTGTTGGCGTAACATGGTGGAAAGAGTCATGAGAGATTCAACGAAGGAACGACTAAAGCGCGGGGTATTTACCAGCGTACCCGAACTGATTGGCACTATCGACGAGTACATTGCGCATCACAACACCAATCCAAAGCCATTTATCTGGACGAAAAGTGCCCGCGATATCCTGGAAAAAGTCATTCGTGCCAATAACCACTTAAGCTCTAAACAGAATGAAACACTACACTAGGTAGTACTACTTAGAGCACTCAGTAGAATTCCCCCTGCGGTTCGGGGGGCTGCTGCGCATTAGTGCGAATGGCGGTATCAGCGGCGAATCGTCACCATAGCGCAACGGTTCCGACATGGACCTGATGCGGGTGTGCAGGGCCAAACAGGCCATGCGCGCACTTGAAGTCCCTACTGGGGACAGTCAGTCAAAAGGTGACAATAACAATGTTTAAACTCCCTGTTGCACGCACTTTGATTGCGGCGGCGGCTTGCGTAGCCACGCTGTTCAATCCGGCCCAGGCCGAAGAAAAGGTTTACCGCCTGAAAATGGCCGAAACCTGGCAGACCAACTTCCCGATCTTCGGCGATGCGCCGCGCAACATGGCTGCCATGGCTGAGAAAATGTCCAATGGCCGTCTGAAGATCACTATCGATTCCGCCAACAAGCACAAGGCGCCACTGGGTGTGTTCGACATGGTTCGCGCCGGCCAGTACGACATGGGCCATTCGGCGTCCTACTACTGGAAAGGCAAGGTCCCCAATACACTGTACTTCACCACCATGCCTTTTGGCATGACCACACCTGAGCAGTACGCCTGGTTCTACCAGGGTGAAGGCATGGACCTGATGCAGGAGGTGTACGAGCCCTTTAACCTGCTGTCCTTCCCAGGTGGCAATACCGGTAACCAGATGGGCGGCTGGTTCCAGAAAGAAATCAATTCGCTGGATGATATCCAGGGTTTGAAGATGCGCATCCCTGGCTTTGCCGGTGAAGTGCTGGCGAAACTGGGTGCCAACCCGACCAATATCCCGCCGGGTGAGCTTTACACCGCACTGGAGCGTCGTACCATCGATGCGCTTGAGTGGGTAGGCCCAGGACTTGATCTGCGCATGGGCTTCCACAAAATTGCGCCTTTCTACTACACCGGCTGGCACGAGCCTGCCACCGAATTGCAGTTCCTGATCAACAAGCGTAGCTGGGAGAAGCTGCCGGCTGACCTGCAGGAAATCCTGCGCGTCTCCATGCGCACTGCCTCTTACGACATGTATATCCAGAACTACGATGCCTCGGCCACCGCCTGGGCTGAAATGAAAACCGAGTTCCCGGACATTCAGATCAAGACCTTCCCGAACGATGTTATGGCTGCACTCAAGGGTGCTAACGACGAGCTGCTGAAAGAAGCTTCCGCCGCTGATCCACAGGCGAAGAAGATCATCGAATCGCAGCAGGCGTATCAGGAAAAGGTACGGGTCTGGACCAATATTTCCGACCGCGCCTACCTGAACAGTCTGTCCGACTGATCCAGCAGGCTGTTTAACGGGAGCCACTTGTGGCTCCCGTTCCTGTATCAGGGGCCTGGTTCCACACCGGGCGCGCCTTTCGAGAAAGATGCCGAGGTGTTTCCATGCTGATGTTGAAACTGGAGCGTGCGGTCAACCGGGTCTCAGACCTGTTTGGCAAGGCCGCTGCCGTGCTGTTTGTGCTACTGCTATTTAACGTTTTCTACGACGTCGTGAGCCGCTATGCGTTCAACGATGTGTCCATCGCCATGCAGGAAATGGAGTGGCACCTGTTTGCCCTGATGTTTCTGCTGGGGGTGCCCTTTACCCTTCGCGCCGATGCCCATGTGCGCGTGGATATCATTTACGACCGCCTGAGTCTGCGCAAGCGCGCCTGGATAGATCTGACCGGCACGCTCTGCCTACTGCTGCCGTTCTGTCTGCTGGTGGGTTGGTACGGCGTGGGCTTCGCCTATGAGTCCTTCCTGCTGGGCGAGAGTTCCGGTGACCCGGGTGGCCTGGCGTATCGCTGGTTGATCAAGGCCGCCATACCCTTCGCATTCTTTGCCACCGCCCTGAGTGGTTTCGGGCTGGCGCTGAAATCAGTCAATACACTGCGGGGACTGTCTGTGGCCGATATTCAAGGTGATCGCGCATGATCGGTATTGTAATGTTTTTTGCTGCCTTGGCGCTGCTGCTCAGCGGTTTTCCGGTGGCCTTTATCTTTGGCGGCGTAGCGCTGCTGTTTGGTGTTTTTGCTGAAGGGGCGGATATTTTCGCTTTCATGCCATTTCGAATTCAAAGCATCATGGAAAGTACCACCATGATGGCAGTGCCGCTGTTTATCTTTATGGGCCTGGTGCTGCAGAAAACCCGCCTGGCTGAGCAGCTGCTTGAAGCCATGGCAAAACTCTTTGGCGGCGTGCGTGGCGGCCTGGCGATTTCCACCGTACTGGTGGGCGCGCTGCTGGCGGCGTCCACCGGTGTTGTAGGTGCTTCAGTGGTTGCCATGGGCCTGATATCGCTGCCCGTGATGCTGAAATACAACTACGACAAATCCCTGGCCTGCGGCACTATCTGCGCATCCGGCACCCTGGGGCAGATCATCCCGCCCTCCATTATCCTGATCATTCTGGGTGATGTGCTGGGTATACCCGTGGGGGATCTGTTCAAGGCGGCGCTTTGGCCTGGACTGATACTGATCGGCGCCTATATTGTTTACATCCTTATCTACGCCTTTATGAATCCAGCATCGGCACCGGCCCTGCCGGTGGATCCAAGCATCAGCCGTCGCAGTTACTATGGGCAGGCACTGAAAGCGATTCTGCCGCCGCTGGCACTGATCCTGGTGGTTCTGGGTTCTATCTTTGCCGGTATTGCCACACCCACCGAGTCTTCTGCCCTGGGGGGCGTTGGTGCCCTGGTGCTGGCGCTGCTGTATCGCCAGTTCAGCTTTAAGATGCTCTATGAAGCCTCGCTGGAAACCGTAAAAGTCACCGCCATGGTGTTTGCCATTTTGCTGGGTGCCACGGCCTTTTCGATGGCCTTCAGCTATACCGGAGGCGATTATATTGTTGAGGAAGTGCTGACACAGCTGCCCGGCGGCCAGATGGGTTTCCTGCTGCTGTCGATGCTGGCCATACTGATACTGGGCTTCTTTATCGACTTTGTTGAAATCAGCTTTATCATAGTGCCGATTCTGGCGCCGGTGGCCGATGCCCTGGGGATTGCGCCCATCTGGTTTGCGATTCTTATCGCCATGAACCTGCAGGCCAGCTTCCTTACCCCGCCCTTTGGGTTTGCACTGTTTTACCTAAAGGGAGTGGCGCCGGACTCGATACGTACCACGGATATTTATAAAGGTGTCGTACCCTTTATTCTGTTGCAGCTGGTAGTGCTAATTACGATTCTGGCGTTCCCGGGGCTTTATGGTCTGACCTGAGCAAGGTCCGCCTGACGCCGGTGCAGGCTTATACAGCTCGCCATCTGCGGCGGCTTCGACTTCTGTCGGGGTCGCCGTTTTTTGCTGTTATCATGGCCGTGGTCGCGCAGCGGCATGGATTTTTATTTTTCACCAGGGGTGTCATGGGTATGTCATTAAAGGCCAAGCTGTTGCTGCTGGCGATTCTGCCGCTATTGCTGGTGAGCAGCCTGGTGACCATGGTGAGTCTGCAGCAAGCGCGGAACCTATCTGAGCAGGAAATCCGCATTTTCGAGGACAACCTGCTGAGCACCAAGCAGCGTGAGCTGCAGAATTATGTCAGCCTGGCGCTGACCTCCATTGACCATATAGTGGCCAATGCCGATGTGCATGACGAGGCTGCGAAAATTGAGGTCATGCGTATTCTGAGCGATCTCACCTTCGGTGATGATGGCTACTTTTTTGTCTACGACCGCACCGGCAAGGTACTGGTGCACCCGATTCTCACCGATCTGGTGGGGCAGGACCTGTACGACATGCAGGATGAGCGCGGCGACTATGTGATTCGCAGCCTGCTGCAGCGAGCGAGCGAAGGTGGCGGCTTTCATCGCTACCTGTGGCAAAAACCATCCCGTGGCGAGTCGGAAGAAAAACTCGGCTATGTGGTGAGTCTGCCCAAGTGGGACTGGATGCTGGGAACCGGGCTCTATATAGATGACATCACCGAAGAAGTGGCGAAGATCCGTAGTGAAGTGACGCGCAATATTCGCAGCACCTTCTTTACCGTACTGCTGATAGTGGCCGCAGCAGTGGCTGTGATTATCGTTATCGGCATTGCACTGAATCTGCATGAGAGTCGCCTCGCCGATGGGCGCTTGCGTTCCCTGGCCCACAAGTCGATTCAGCTGCAGGTGAGCCAGCGCCGCGGCTTTGCCAGGGAACTGCACGATGGCATCAACCAGCTGATGGTGTCGGTTAAGTTTCGTATAGAGTCGGCCCTGAGCAAGCTGGCCAAGGCCGGTAACAGCGAGACGGCAGAGGCTGACCTGCGCCACGCCATGGCGGTGCTCAACGAGGCGATACAGGAAGTGCGCCGCGTGTCTCACGACCTGCGCCCCAGTATTCTCGATGACCTGGGGCTGGAGCCTGCGTTGCGTAATCTGCTGGATGAATTCAAGCTGCGCACCGGCATCCTGGTGGATCTGCGGCTCTCGCTGCCGGCGGCACGTCTGAACGATGATATTGAAACCACCCTGTATCGGGTGGTGCAGGAAGCACTGACCAATATTGAAAAACATGCTGACGCCAGTCACCTTCTGGTGCGCAGCTGGTATAGCAGCGGACTTTTGTGGCTTGAACTGAAAGATAATGGCTGTGGCTTTGACCCCGATGACCTCTCGCCCCAGGCTGGCATTGGTCTGCGCAATATCCGCGACCGGCTCGAGCTGCTTGGCGGTGAACTTGCGCTGGAATCGGCACCGGGGGAGGGGGCGCGGCTATGCATAGGTTTGCCATCCTGAACAGTTGTGGCGCCTTGTGCGCAGTATCCGGGAGTATCACTGCATGACAGAGTCTGTACCCATTCGCGTGCTGCTGGTGGATGACCATCCACTGGTGCTGGAAGGTATTTCATCCCGGCTTGGCACCGAAGCCCACCTGGATGTCATCGGCCTGGCGTACAACGGCCAGGAAGCGCTGGAACTGGCTGAACAGCTGCAGCCGGATGTCGTGATGATGGACGTTTCCATGCCGGTGATGAGCGGACTCGAAGCGACCCAGATATTCCAGCAGCGTTTCCCCTCGGTGCGTGTGCTGATTCTCAGCATGCACGACAACCGCGAGTATATTCTGCAACTGATCCGCGCCGGCGCTTCGGGTTATATCCTCAAGGATGTGTCCTCCGATGAACTGATTAAGGCCATCGAAACCGTGCACCAGGGCGGCACCTACTTCAGCGCCAGTGCGTCCCAGTCGCTGTTCAGCCTGGACGAGGCCTCTGCCGCTTCCCTGAGCCCGTCAGCGCCCGATCCCGACTCGCAGCCGCTGACACCGCGGGAGGAGACCGTGCTGCGTCTACTGGCCGAAGGTGGCAGCAACAAGGATATAGCCCGCACCCTGGATATTTCGGTGCGCACCGTGGAAACCCACCGGCAGAATATCAAGACCAAGCTCAACATCCAGACCGCCGCCGGCCTGACCCGTTTCGCCATTGAACAGGGCCTGGTGGAGCTGAAATAGACCCCATGCGAGGCTTATCTTCGCAGTGCCTGACTTTTTCTTAAAAAATCAGATAAAAAGTTTGCAATACATGACCTTATCCATTAAATTACGCGGCCTCAACGTTACGGAACGGCAGCAAAAGCCCTCGGTGCTGTTGAGAAAAGAAGTAACGTTGGCGCTTGCGACAACGGTAACGAGTACGCTCAGGCGTGCAAGTTACAAGTCTGAAAAGACAGTGCAGCATACAATATGGTGAGGTGTCCGAGTGGTTGACTCGGAGGCGAAGCCGTAGAGAACGTCGGAGCTTGCGACGACGGTAACGAGTACGCCCAGGCGTGCAAGTTACAAGTCTGAAAAGACAATGCAGCATACAATATGGTGAGGTGTCCGAGTGGCCGAAGGAGCACGCCTGGAAAGTGTGTATACCGCAAGGTATCGAGGGTTCGAATCCCTCCCTCACCGCCATATTCTTAATTCTCTTTAAGTTTCAATGACTTAAAGGGGAATGTCAGTAAAAATACCCAGGTGTGACACTTAGCTATGACAGTTAGGGGTTTCGCTCATGCCTGCGCACTTACCACATACTTACCGTACTGCAACCGGGACTTACTACCTTCGCCTGATCTGGCCCAAGGCTGTTCTCGGTTTTTTGCCGTCCATTTCTTCTATATTCCGCTGCTCCCTTAAAACCAAAGAACGTTCCGTTGCTAAACACAGGGCTTTCGCACATATTAATTTTTTTAATGAATTAATTGCTAGCGTTTTAAAATACGAGTATTTTAAAAAAGAGTTAACCGAACATGAGGCCAATATAATGGCCCGGGGGGTGGTTAGTTACTTAAAAGGATTTGTAGAGAAGGATAGCAGTATGTTTTTAAAAAGCATTACACATCAGAGTAATAGTGGCAGTGAAGTTCGGTTTGACTACGGCTCTGCCGATCAAGACCTGGAAGCGCTGTTGAAGTATTTAAAAATGATGGGTGAGTATACAGAGATCTCTGAAGTGCATTCTGTATCTCGTCCTGCGGCTGTTTCTGGTGTGCTGGAAGAGTCTGCATCGGGGAATGGGGGGGAAATAAAAGGCTATAGCGTTCGTGAGCTTGCTGATGACTTTTTGCAGGATCGCCTGGTGGCGGGAAAGTGGAAGGACGAAAAAACCTTACAGATTAACGTCGGCCGGATTAACGCTATCGTCGAGATAATCGGAAAGGACAAAATTGTTGGTTCTCTCAAAAAATCCGATATAGTTGACGTCAAAAAGACGCTACGTCAGTATCCTGCCCGACGTAATCTGGGCCACTCGGCGAGCGAGTCGCTACAGGTTTTGATGGCGCGGGATACTTATGCGCGCATATCTCCCAATACCGCCAAGGCGTACTTTGAAATCTGCCAGTCTCTGATACGTTTTGCCTACTCCAACGATGACCTTGAAAAAGATATTGCCCGCGATATCGATTTCCCGGCAGAAACCCTTGAAGAGGACGAAAAGCACCCGTTTGATCCTGCCGACCTGAAAGCTATCGTCAATGGGTATATGTATACCGCTGATTACACGGGTAGCAAGCGTCAATTCCTGTCAGCGCACTTTTGGGTGCCTCTGATGGCCATGTACACGGGCGCTCGACTGAACGAGTTGTGTCAGCTGGGGGTTGCTGACATCCAGTGCGAAGGCCATATCTGGTACTTTAATATCACGGATGAAGATGAGCATCAGAACCTGAAGCGCAAAAGCTCGAAGCGCAAGGTACCGATTCATAGTCAACTCTTGGAATTTGGTTTTATTGGGTACTGGGAATCGCGCAAGGCTTTAGTTGGCGATGCGTCAAATACAATGCTGTTTGAGGGGCTTGAGTACGAGAAAGGCAGTCGTTGGGGGCGTAAAGTTGGACGCTGGTATAATGGTGACGGCGAGGCGAAGGCCAATGGCTATCTCGACACAGTCCAGATTAAAAATCGTGGTAATAAATCCTTCCATAGTCATCGACATACGGTTATTGACCTGTTGCGGAATGCCGGTGTAGAAGAAGCGCGTATTGCTGCTATTGTCGGGCACGAGAATGCAAGTATGACGAGTAATTACGGACGTGGCTTCAATATTCAGTCGTTGAGTACAGAAATAGAAAAAATACGCTATGACATGGATATGGAACACGTCGATTACCCGCGTTTCTTGCGGATGAAAGATGATTTTTCACCGCGTCAGCGACGTACTCATCGCGTGAAACGAAAGCAGCCCATTCGTAAAGCTAAAGACGCTGCGTAATTTTTTATTTCGTGGTTGAGCATAGATGGAAAATTTATTTCCATCGATCAGTGTTTTTTCCTATCCAATGCCGTGCTGTTGTTCAGGATGTCAGGCGATGGGAATTACAGTCGATTGGTTAACATATTCTAAATAGCATGGAGTGCTATATGTTGAAAGCAAGAGAAGGAACTCATGGCGGGTTATCAATTTATACACTACGAAGCATACGGAACTAAGGGGACGAGTAAAAAGCGCAGTCTGACGTCAATTGCGCGGGAGGCTGAACGGGTGCCTTACAGCCACCCGCATGTGAAGTCGCCGTTGCAGCCTGAGTACTTACTGGGCACTTCGTTCGTTGCGGTGGCGGAGCAGATTTCGATAGCGGCAGATGCGAGCACCACTTTGCATGGCGGTAAAAAGCGTAAGGTAAGGGCCGATGCCAATACAGGCATTGGGCTGATAGCGAGTTATCCGCTGTCAGTCGCTGACCTGGACGCGCTGCCGGACGAGCAGCGGCAGCTGCGTCTGGCAGAGATACGGGAGTGGGCAGAGGACTCAATTGCATTCGCCCAAAGCGAATTTCCCGGCCGCGTACAGGTTGCCGCGCTGCATTGGGACGAAAGTCATCCGCATATTCACATTCTGGTGGGGGCGACAGAGCCCAGTAGGGATTTTACGCAGCTGCACAAAGGTGAGTTAGCCCGCAGAGCTGCGCAGGGCAACGACCGTACAGGCCAAGGTAAAAAGGCTGGTAACGACGCGTATAAAGCTGAAATGAGAAGGTTTCAGGATCGTTATCATCAGGAAGTCGCCGTGCACTACGGTCAGGCCCGCATAGGGCCGCGGCGTCAGCGGCTGACGCGTGCGCAGTGGCAACGTGAGCAAGCTAAGGCGGAAGCCTTGGCCAATGCCAAGCGGCAGGCCGAAATCGTCGATCGGCAAGCAGCACAGGTCCTGTCGGACGCCCAGGCGCAGGCTACGTGGCTTGTGGAAGCCACGCAGGAAGAAGCCCGGTTGCAGACCGCGCGCATTGCACAAGAAAAGGAGCGGGCCGAAAAACTGCATCAGCAAGCCCAGGCGGATGCGCTTGTTGCGGCTCAGGCGCGCCAAACGGCGGAGGATGCGCGGGTCGCGGCCCAGGCATTGGTGGAAAAATTCAAGCCGTACGAATCACTGGGCGGCCGAATACTGGGATTTTTTGGTCTCAAAAAGCTCTTCGAGCACCGCGCGGAAAAACGCTGGCGGCAAAAAACAAAAGTGCTGCATGCGCAGATCGACCGGCTGACCGGCGAAGTGAGTCGCGTGGGTGTGATCAATCGCGAGCGTGAGACCGCAACACGTGCACTGAATGCGCTTAAGGTTGCTTTACAGGTACCTATCGAGGCTCAGGCTTTTCGGAGCGAGGGTGAGGCTGTCAGGTCGCGATTAGAGCAATTGCAGGAGTTCATGAAAGCCAGTTCGAGCGATCTGGTGCTGGCGGCTGTGCTGGCTGACCTGACTCTGATAGACAGCTGACGCGGCCGACGACGCCGTGCGTCCAGCGACCATTACTCCCG
>NZ_BCNS01000219.1 GCF_001528745.1 Marinobacterium profundum
TTGTAGTAGAGATGGGACCAGTGGTAAGTCCGACAGGCTGCTAGGAGGCTGTCCGAGAATGCTGGCCGTAGCGAGAGCCGACTGATTTGAGCGGGTTTTTGCGGTGTTTTAAGGCGAATAGTGGTTCTATTTAACGCAAAACAGCACAAAAAACAGCCAAACTCAGGTGGCTCGCAGTAGGTTGAGTATTGTCGCACAGCCTCCTAGCTATCAACCTTGATGGCCTGCCGGCCGTGACGCAATAACAGCTGCCTCTAATGGGCGCTGATCAATAAAACCGGGCTCCTGAGCCCGGTTTTGTTGTGTCTGGCCTGTGGCTTTCTCCTTCATCTATACCTTTGTTGCAGTAGGCGCCTGCTGTTTTTCTGGTTCTGACCCGCTGTCGCTATGAGGTCAGCGCTCCGTACTGCACCAGCTGGGCGTCGAAATTCCATAGTGCCAACGCGCTCAGCAGAATCAGCAAGCCTGCAATCAGCAGGCAGATGTCTCGCCCCGGCACCGGGTGCAGTGCTCGCTGTGGACGCAGCAGCCAGAGGCGCAGTGCGGCGGCGGCCATCAGACCTTCACACCAGGCGGCCATAACATCCAGTGGCCAGTGTGCCCCGACGATGATGCGCGAGATGCCGATCATTAGCGCCGGCACCAGAGCGCTCAGATAGCCCAGGCGGCGCCAGGCCAGACGATGACCCGTACCCAGCAGAATAGCGAGCATGGCGAAGAAGGCGGCGGCGCTGCTGCTGTGGCCACTGGGGAAGCTGAAGCCCGGAATGATCGGTCCCATATCGGGGCGCTGCGCCTGAAAGAGCCACTTCAGGGCACTGTTAAGTGCCACGCAGAGCAACAGCAGGAGTACGAAGCGCCAGCCGTCGTGGGAGCGCCTGAGCCAGTGCAGACTGGCGGCCAGTAGCAATGCCGCCGGAATCAGGCTGCTGCTGTCGCCCAGTACAGTGACAAAGACCCACAAGGGTCGGGCATGCTCCGCGCTTTGCCAGAGCAGTTGCTGGATATGTTGATTCCAGCTCTGGGCCAGTCCCAGATACTGCAGTACGCTGAGAATCAGCAGCCCTGAGGCCGCGGCAGCGAACAGCAAGAGTGCCGCCAGGCGTTCCGGTTTCAGGCCCAGGCGTTTGGAGCCCCAGCGCGCCAGGGGCTGATCGGGCTGCAGGTGCTGGTGCAGTATCGTTGCCACCAGTACCAGAATCACCAGTCCGAGCGCCGGGTAGAACAGTGCCTGCCAGTGCCCGAGCAGCGCATCGGCGGACTGGCCGACCCAGTAGCCCGGCAGTATGTTGGCTGGTGCCCAGAGCGCGGCCGAAAGGATATTAACGCCGAAAAAGCGCGCAGCGGGCATTTCAAAGGTGCCGGCCACAAAAGGGATCACGGGACGGATAGGGCCGATAAAGCGTCCTGCAAGGATGCTGAGGGAGCCGTAGCGGTTGAAAAAACTGGCCCCACGCTGGTGCCAGCCAGGGTAGGCGTTGAATGGCCAGCGGTGTTGTAGCCAGGGGTTGGCGTAGCGTCCCAGATAATAGCTCAGGCCGTCGCCGGCCACAGCGCCAGCAAAGGCGCTGAGCAGTAGCGGCAACAGTGCAATCTGCTGCTCGCCTGCCACCAGGGCAATGGCAAACAGCAGGGCGATACCCGGCACCAGGATGCCGATAAAGGCGAGGGATTCGCACATGGCAATAGCGCCGATAAGCAGCAGAATAGAAGGCTGCGAGAGCTGTGCCAGATCCATAGTCTTGATTCCTGAGTGGCCGGCACGAACCGGGGGCAAGCGAAAGCGGTGTCGCTGATGGGTAAATCGGGGGCGCCTTGTTATAATCCGCCGATAGTATCCTGTGGCTGCTGCGTCTGTGAAGGCGTACTGGCAGTCTCTCGAACTTAACGCTAACCTACTGCGGAAAAGCCGTCTTTGGCCACTTTCCGCGCTCTTTTTTGTTAAATAGAACCACTATTCGCCTCAAAAGAGCTCAAAAACTGCCTCAAAGCGGACTTTCCCTCGCTACGATCGGTCAAGTCCGACAGGCTCCTAGATGGAATCATTCGTGAAAGAGATTATCCTGCTAACCGTTTCCGGTACCGACAAGCCGGGCGTGACCTCCGCAATCAGCGCCATTCTGGCGCAGTACAACATCAGCATCCTTGATATCGGCCAGGCGGTGATTCATAACACACTGTCCCTCGGTATTCTGGTGGAAGTGCCCGCTGCGGCCGAGTCCTCTGGTGTGCTGCGGGACCTGCTGTTCAAGGCCCACGAGCTGCAGATGACCGTGCGGTTTGAGCCGGTGGACGAGAGTGCCTATGAATCCTGGGTTGGAGTGCAGGGCAAGTCGCGACATATCATTACCCTGCTGGCCCGCCGTATCACCGCAGGCCATATCGCCAAGGTGACCGAAATTGCCGCACGGCATGATCTGAACATCGATAATATCAGTCGGCTGTCCGGGCGGGTGTCGCTGAATGCACCGCCAGGGGCGGGGGATCGCACCAAGGCCTGCGTCGAGTTCTCGGTGCGCGGTGTGCCGGAAGACAACGCTGCGCTGCGTGAAGAGTTCCTCAAAACCGCCAGCGACCTGGATGTGGATATCGCCTTCCAGGAAGACAATATCTACCGTCGCAATCGCCGCCTGGTGGTGTTTGATATGGACTCGACCCTGATCGAGGCTGAGGTGATCGACGAGCTGGCCAAGGAAGCAGGCGTCGGTGATCAGGTGATAGCAATTACCGAAGCGGCCATGCGCGGTGAGCTGGATTTTGACGAGAGTTTCCGGCGTCGTGTGGCACTGCTCAAGGGGCTTGATGCTTCGGTGCTGCAGCGTATCGCCGAGAACCTGCCGCTGACCGAAGGCGTGGAAGAGCTCGTATCCAACCTGCGGGCACTGGGCTTCAAGACGGCGATTCTGTCCGGCGGCTTCAATTACTTTGGGCGCTACCTGCAGCAGAAGCTCGGCTTTGACTACGTTTACGCCAACGAGCTGGATATCGTCGATGGCAAGGTGACCGGTGAAGTGAAGGGCGATATCGTCAACGGTCAGCGCAAGGCGGAGTTGCTGCGCGAGATTGCTGCCCGTGAAGGTGTGCGTCTGGAGCAGACGATTGCGGTGGGGGATGGCGCCAACGATCTGCCGATGCTGTCTATTGCCGGGCTCGGCATTGCGTTTCGCGCCAAACCGCTGGTACGCCAGAGCGCCAAGCAGGCGATCTCCACCCTGGGTCTGGATGGCATCCTGTACCTGATCGGTTTTCGTGATCGCGACACCCTGCTGGCCGACACAAAAGACTGACCTGCAGGGGCGAGAAGCAGGGATGCTTGTGCATCGGGCCTTTGGTTGTAGCCGAGGGCCAATGCGCACGCGCTCTGTTCCCCGGCACGAGGTGGTGCCCCAGCTTTCAGATGAAATAACAGAGCCCGCTGCAATGGCGGGCTCTGGCTATGTCGGGGCGGACAGCCCCTATTGTTCAAAGAAGTCGTAATCCATGCGCTCGCGCGGGGGCTGCAGGTAATAGCCCTGAATCAAGTTGACCCCGGATTTCCACAGCTTGCTCATCACCTTGGTACCCTCGACCAGCGGCGCTATGGTGATACGGCGGTTGGCATTAAGCTGCTGCACCATGCGGTTGAAGCTTTTATCCAGTGAGTTGCTGTTGGCCAGGTCTTGCACGTAGGAACCGTCGATCTTGATGTAGTCGGCGGGGATGGCCTTGGCCACTTCGCGGTAACTGGTCGAGGTGCCGAAATGCTTGATGCAGATACGACAGTGCAGCTCCTTGATGGCGCGGGTGAACTCGATTGCTGTTGGCAGCTGTGATGATATATCGGTTTCGCTGAGCTGGAATACGATGCGATCCGCCGGTAGGCGGAATTCGCGCAATATATCCGATAGCCAGGGTACCAGATCCTTGTCCTTCAGGGTGCCGCCGGTGATGGTGATAAAGAGCCGGTTGCGGTGGCCCTTCTCAAGCTCGTTGCGCAGCTGTTGCAGGCTTTCCCGAATGACCCAGCGATCCATGGCAATACTAAGGTCGGCATGGTCCACAGTGGCCAAGAATATGCCGGGGGATATTTCCCGGTTTTCAGGGTCTAGCAGCCGCAGTAATACCTCGTAGTGGTTGGCATCGGTTTCCTGGTGCAGGGCCACTACGGGCTGATAGAGCAGGCGGAAACGCTGTTCCTTGACGGCTTCACGCAGCATGCGCACGGTCTTGGAATCACTCGGCTTAAGCTGGGTTTCAACGGTGTAAAGCTTGACGCCATTGCCGCCGCTCTGGCGGTTGCGCAGGCTTTCCGAGGCCATGCGAGCGCGAGCCACGACTTCATCTGGCCGGGGTGAGTTGTCGTTGATGGTGGTAACGCCAATGGAGCAGGTCACGTGCAACAGGGTGTCGTTGACGCTGGTGGTGTTGTCGGCGATGGCGCTGCACAGCTTGCGCGCAAGGCGTACTGACTTGTCGGGGCTGGGATCGCGAAAGATAACCACGAAAATGTCATCACTGGGGCGGGCGATCAGATGCGCCTGATTGACGTGCAGGCGCAGGATGTCGGCAATGTCCCGTGCTACCTGGTCGCAGCCCTCAAAGCCAATCTCCGAGCGTATAACGCTGTATTGATCCACGCTGAGGTACAACAAGTTGCAGTCGTAGCCGCCATCCAGGGCGCTCTGTATGGCGTTCTCCAGGCTCTGTTCCAGAAACTGGCGGTTGTGCAGGCCTGTAACCAGTTCCTGCTGCGCCGCCTGTTGCAGTTCGCGGAACTGGCGGTCCGGACGAATGGTGAGCTGCACGCAGGGGCGATCGTCATAGCGAGCTTCCTGCATTTCGAGATTGGCGACAAAGTTGCTGCCATCGGCGCGCTCCGCCGACAGCTGCATCAGCATGTCCTTGCGCCTCGCATCCTTGAAGGCGCGCAGCTGCTCAGTCAGTTCTTCGCGATCCTCCGCGATCATCAGGTGCTCAAAAGGCTGGTTGATTAGCGGGCTTTCGTCGTTATAGCCAAACAGGCTGCAAAAAGCGGGATTGGCGTACATGATACGCTCGCCATCGAGGCAGACGATGCCGTTGCTGGATACGTCCATCAGTTGCTGGCAACGCCGTTCGGCGTCATTGAGCCTGGCCTGGGCCATATGCAGACTGCGGCGGTTCTCAAGGCTGATGAGCTCCTGTTGCAGGCTCAGCAGCAGCAATTCAGTATCCTGTTTGCTGACAACGGCGCGCATGCCGTCCTTAAGCCCCTTGGCCATGCGTGCGCAGTCGAGCTCATCCATCAGCTGTACTACGGGAATGTCTTTGTCCAGGCGCAGCAGGTGATGCAGCACGCGGTTGTTTTTCAGCTCGCCCTCGTTGGGGGAGCAGATAATCAGATCCCAGGAGCGCTCGCTAAGGGCGCCGAGAAAATCCTTTTCATTTTCGATCTGGCGTCCGCGGGGGGCGATGCGTGCGGCACGCAGCAGGTTGAGAATGGGGTCGGTCTCGCTTGGCCCCAGGCCCAGAAAAAGAATATGTACGTTCTTGCGCAGTCGGCGCGGGTCTCGGGCGGCCTGAGGGTCTGAAAGGGCGTCGGTGGTATTTGCAGTGGTTGAGTCTGACATGTGGGCACCAAATGACCATCGGTCCGTGTGGGCGAACTGTGCAAGCAAGTGTAGCTGCTTTGCAACAGTCTGTCAGGAGCGGGTCTGGGCCAGGCTGATGCTATTGGAGGCAGCAGTTGAGTGTGCCAAGGCTGCGGGTTTTTTGCTAGCTGTTTGCGTGGTTGAGGCTAGTGTAGTGTTTCACTC
>NZ_BCNS01000220.1 GCF_001528745.1 Marinobacterium profundum
CTGTTGATAGTAGGCAGCCAGGCTGGTGGCCAGCGTTGTGGTCGTATCGCCATGCACCAGTACCCTGGCCGGCTCAAAGGCCTGTAGCACTGGAGCCAAACCATTTAGCACAGCACAGGTCACTTCGGTCAGGTTCTGCCCGGGTTTCATGATATTCAGATCGTAATCGGGAATGATCTGGAACAGCTCAAGGACCTGATCCAGCATCTGCCGATGCTGGGCAGTAACGCAAACCCGGGCTTCAAACCGCGCATCCGCTTGCAACGCCCGCACCACCGGCGCCATCTTTATCGCCTCAGGACGGGTACCAAACACCAGCAAAATTTTAATCGGATCTTGCATCACAGCGCCTAACTCCCTGTAAAAGATGTTTGATGATCCGCAGCGCTATCCCCCAGAGGCAGACAAACAGATGCGTTTTCGCTCTCCCATCGAGTTTATCGCCGCGCCTCATCGCAGGCTGTGCAACGACGCCAATAGTAACCCGCGTTAAAAAATGTTTGGAATAGGGCTTGTGCGAAAGCAACCAATGCCAGATGCCGGACCCGCCTGCAAGACTGATGTGTACCATGGACTACCCTTCGTTGACGCAGAGCCTGGCGACCAAGCCCGAAGGAAAGCATAGGCGACGGTGCAGGAGTCAACAAAGTATTTACTCTTCGAGGGGATCACCAACAGCGCCGAAGCCCCTCTGATGGCGGGCGCAGCAGACGATCAACTTCTGCTCTATGGTTTCGACATCCCCAGTCAGCACATCGCCAAGGCGCCCAACAAGCAAGCCAACACCTTATTGCATAGCCTTAGTCTGGGCTCCTTCGCCTGTAGGAGCGATTCGCCAGGTACTGCTTGATCAAGTTCTCGGTGGCATTCTCGATAATGGCGTAGCAGTGCTCGAAATAGGCCTTGCCGTATATATGGGGATCATGAATATGTAATCTCCGGGGCCTGGCCCAATTCCCAAGCAGCGCAATTTGTGCATCGCTGTTGCCAAGCATGCCTTGCAGCCAGTGTGCATGGCGCAACTCCATGACCAGTAACAGATCCGTATCCAGCAGCTTGAAGTCGGTAAAGTCCGTGGTCAA
>NZ_BCNS01000221.1 GCF_001528745.1 Marinobacterium profundum
GACAAGCCGAAACCTGCGCTGCGAATACCGTGACCCTTTGCCACACACTCACCAAAGGGACTGCGACAGAAATTCCCGAGACAGACAAAGACCAGCCGCTCAACCCTGGCAAAATCGACCTGCCGGTATTCATCGTCCTGACCTAAACGCGCTCCCATCTCGGTAAGAAGCAGGCGTACGAGCCCGTTAAAACTGGCAAAGTTGTCATGGATGTAGGGCATTGTTCATTCAACTACTCCGGCTTCTAATGTAAAGCACTGCTCATACCCCCACGCCTGCCCTCCGGCGTGGATCCGTACTTGCAGGCTTGGCTCGTGACATAAACAATCCGTGGATATATCCAGAAGCTGGATTATAGGACGACTAAGCAGTCCGCGCTGAGCACCGCGGCCCTGAGCCCTATTCAGCTACGACCAGCCATTCCTTGCAGCCTGCTAGCCAAACGCCAACCACAGGGCAACGCCCATCATGAGCGACCCGGCCACACGATTCATCAGGCGAATATTTGAGCTGCGCTGCAAAAAGCGGCTAAGGGTTTTACCGCCCACGGCATACATCAACAGACAGCTAAATTCGATCAGCAGAATAATCGACAGCAGCACCGCCAGTTGCGGCCCCATAGGATAGCCAGGGTCAACGAAAGGCGGCAGCAGCGCGATAAAAAACGCCCAGCCCTTGGGGTTTGATATGGCCGTGACAAACCCCTGCAGCGCGAGTTCCATTGCCGCCACGTCGTGGGTCGCACCTGACGCCGACAGCGCCATACGCCCCTTCGAGCGCCACATCTGCACACCTATATAAGCCAGATAGGCGCCGCCGCCAT
>NZ_BCNS01000222.1 GCF_001528745.1 Marinobacterium profundum
TGTGGTTGACAGTTCTGATTGTGTTTAGGTGACGCGTCACTAGGCTTGGCGACACGAGAGCCGTCTAGGGTGGTTCATATAAAGAGCCGGCGTCGCCCGAAAGGCACGCGTAAGGAGGCGTCGGCAGCGTAGGACGTGTAAAAGAGACAAGCGCCATACGCCCCTTCGAGCGCCACATCTGCACACCTATATAAGCCAGATAGGCGCCGCCGCCATAACGCAATACATCGAACAGCGCGGGATACTGCAACAAAATTGCTGCAACACCCAGCACCGAAGCACCGGCCACCAGGCCTACACCAACCAACTCACCCAGCATCATCCAGAGCGTACGGCGCAGTCCAATACTCATCCCCATGGTCAGCGCTAGCGTCATGCACATACCCGGCGTAATGGAGACAAAGAAAAACGTTGGTATAAAGATGGCGAGCACCGCCAGGTTCATAATTCCGTCCATGAAATACCCTCAGCACAAAAATTAAGCAGAAAAACACCCTGAACAACCATGACATTGCAGCTGAGGCAGCTCCGACAACACATTCCAACCAGACCCAGCACTAACTGAATAGAATATTTCATCAATCAGCTGAGAAAGCATCGTTTGTCGACGAGACCGACTCTGGATATTCTGCACGCCTAAACAGATGCGCGCCAAAACAGTGCGCACAGACAGACAAAGCACCAACAAGGTGCGTACCATATATAGGAAAATACCATGCAGATTCAATACTACCCGTTCGACTTTTCTACCAGCCAGAACAAAAACCGTCGCGAAAGCGAGCAGGAATACTTCATGCGCATGGCCCGTGAATTCGAAGCCGCACGCGCTCTCAAGAGCCGCGAAGAAACCAAACAGAAGATCAAAGCCGCCTTCACCGCCGCTCTGAATCTGTTCAAGTTCAAGCGCACCCAGAACCTCGAATCCCTGCTCGGACGATAATCCGATGCTAGCGGTCATGCAGCTAAGCCCGAGAGCAGACACATCGGGCCGCGCTGCATGAAAACGCGACACGCTCGCACCGAGCACCTCGAAATCCAAACATCCCTGCTCTAGAACTTGTTATTTGTGCCGATTCTCACTGCACATTTTCATAATCACCCACACCGCAGCTAAGCCTAAGCCCTCTACACCAACACCCCGCTATCGCTCGCAACATCACCCAAAAACCCTGACCATCACTGACAAACCGAGTCCACTCAGTGCGACATGCGCTATCGCAGAAAGCGGCGATATTGCCAGACAAGAGTCTGAGCCCCAGCCTGGCATTACCCGCCATTATTATTGGATCAACCGCCCAGCGATGCCTGCACGTAAAAGCGCCGCAACACCTTCGATAGATTCCAGGAGTCCCTTGCACCCGCCATCTCTCTAATAGAGTGCATGGCAAACTGAGGCACACCAATATCCAGCGCTCGAACACCAATTTCAGCCGCCGTAATCGGGCCAATAGTGCTGCCGCAGGCCATGTCTGTACGCACCACAAAGGACTGCACCGCAACGCCTTCCTGCGCCGCCAGATCGCGGAATATCGAACTGGTTTCGCTCGTCGTCGCATAGCGCTGGTTGGCATTTACCTTGATAACAGGACCTGCGTTAAGCAAGGGCCCGTGATTACCATCGTGACGATCGGCAAAGTTAGGGTGCACACCGTGGGCATTATCCGCAGAAATCAGCATGGAGCGGGCCAGCATGCGCTGCCGCGCCTCAGGCTCAGGCAACAGGCGCTCAAGTACATGGGCCAGCATGGGGCCCTGCGCACCTGCCGCACTCATACTGCCCACCTCTTCATGATCGTTACACACCAGCAAAGCCCCCTGATCCGTCTGACTGCCCAGCAAGGCATCAAGGCCGATATAGCAGCTCAGCAGGTTGTCGAGGCGCGCCGACAACAGGAATTCGGACTCAAGCCCCAGCAGGGCCGGTGCCTGGGTGTCATAGAGTGACAGGTCATAATCCAGCACCTGATCAATATCCAGTACACCCTGGGCCTCAAGCTCACCTTTGAGCAGCGCCCTGAAATCCAGTTTCTTGCCCGCTTGCCCCAGTATCACCGGCAGGTAGGTCTGTGCATTAATAGTGCGAGCGGTATGCACCTCCCTGTCCAGATGAATGGCCAGGCTGGGTATCACCGCAACGGGACGATCAAAATCCAGCAACACCTGATCCAGAGTCCCATCAGCTCGACGGTAACTGACCCGCCCCGCAATCGACAGATCGCGATCAAACCAGGGATTTAGCAGAGCGCCGCCATAGACCTCAACACCCAGCTGCAGGTAACCGTTGCGGTGCAGCTCAGGCGC
>NZ_BCNS01000223.1 GCF_001528745.1 Marinobacterium profundum
TGCGCAGACCGGATTCCTCCAGCTTGCCCACCTTGGGCATAACCCAGGCAATAATGGCTGAGCCGTTGCGGGTGGTAAAATAACGCCCACCCGGCTCAAGACTCCAGATATCCCGCTCCTGCAGACCCACAAAACCCGCCTGTTCAAGACGCTCAACCATTTGCGCCACCGCATGATAGGGCGTGCGCGAGGCAGCGATAAAATCCATCAGCTGCTGATTAAATTGTTGCATCCTTCCACCCCTGCTTAATGCAATTACGATCGTTACTGCGATGATTCGACCGCAAGCAGCTCGACCTTGAATATCAATGCCGAATTCGGCGCTATGCTCGGCGTCGGGCTCGACATGCCGTACGCCAGTTCAGACGGCAAATAGAGCATCCACTGCGAACCTTCGCGCATAAGCTGCAAGCCCTCAGTCCAGCCCGGTATAACCCGATTCAGTGGAAAACTTACAGGCTCGCCTCGGGCATAGGAGCTATCGAACACAGTCCCATCGATGAGCATACCTTCATAATTCACCCGCACCCTGCTGCTGACATCCGGCTTGGCACCGGAGCCTGGCACCAGAATCCGGTACTGCAAACCCGAGGGCAAGGTCACAACACCCTCAGCCTGAGCGTTGCTCGCCAGAAATGACTGGCCGGCACGCTGATTGTCGTCATTGCGCGCCTTATCGACTAACTCTGCGCGAAATGCGGCCTCATCCGAGTCATCGCCACACCCCATTAGGGAAGCGCCCATTAAGACCCAAAGCGCCCACTTTACTGCTCTTCTTTGCATCTGAAACTCACCCTGCTAGCGCCCTAAACGCTTGATTTTACATTAGGACACGCGATGACTACACTCTGTAACCTGTACTGGTTGAACTTGCTGGGCAATTAGCCTGTCTGAAGGTTCAACTACCTGGCCTACTGGGACGCACCGAACTGATATGCTCAATCGAACTCTTTTATTGCTTCCGACTCTTGCACTGTCACTTCTGCTTCAAAGCGCGACCGCCAGTACCGCCGCGCCTGAAGCACTGGCGCCCGAGCCGATTCATCGACAAACCACACTCGATATTCTCGACTCCCTTACGCGGGAACATTACAACAAGGTCACCATAGACGACAGTTTCTCCAGCCAGCTGCTGGAGCAATACCTGGAAGACCTCGACCCCAGCAAGAGCTATTTTTACGCCAGTGATATTGCCGAGTTCGGCCCTCTGAGCACCACCCTGGATGACAGCATTCAGGCGGGTGAACTCAAGGACGCCTACGGCATTTTCAATCGTTACCAGCAGCGCATGCATGAACGACTGACCTTCATGATCACCGAATTGGAAGGCGGCCTGGATAACGTACAGTTCGACCTCGATGAAACCCTCGACATAGACCGCACCAACGCCAACTGGATTCAGACCCAGGACGAAATGGACAAGTTGTGGCGCAAACGTCTCAAAAACGCCGCTCTGAGCCTGAAGCTGGCGGACAAAAATCTGGCCGACACCACCGAAACCCTGCTCAAGCGCTACCGCTATCAGCTACACCGCGCCGAACAGATGAAAAGCGAAGATGTCTTCCAGACCTACATCAACGCCGTATCCAAAGGTTACGACCCGCACACTCAGTATTTCTCGCCACGCAATTCAGAAAACTTTCAGATCAACATGAGCCTGTCCCTGGAAGGCATCGGTGCCGTACTGCAAAGCGATGACGAGCTCACCAAAATCGTGCGCCTGGTACCAGCGGGACCGGCCGACAAAACAGGTCAGTTGAAAGCCTCAGATACCATAGTGGCCGTGGCCCAGGGCGATGATGGCGAAATGGTCGATATCGTCGGCTGGCGTCTGGATGATGTTGTCAGCAAGATTCGCGGCCCGGCGGACACCATAGTGCGCCTGCAGGTCGATCCCGCCGGCAGCAATGACCGCCAGAAACGCAAGGAAGTGCGCATCGTACGCAGCAAAGTCAAACTTGAAGAGCAGGCCGCACAGAAACGCATCATGGATATCGATTACCAGGGCCAGAACTACCGCCTTGGCGTGATCGAAATTCCGGCCTTCTATATTGACTTTGCCGCCCTGCAGAGCGGTGATCCCAATTACAAAAGCACCACCCGGGATGTCGAGAAGCTCATAAAGGAGTTGAACGATGAAGGCATCCAGGGACTGGTGATCGACCTGCGTGATAATGGCGGCGGCTCGCTGCGCGAAGCCAACGAACTGGTCGGTCTCTTTATCAGCCGCGGCCCCACGGTACAGATTCGCGATCCCAATGGCCGCATCGATATCCTCGGCGACTACGATGCCGAAGTTGCCTACAGCGGCCCACTGGCCGTACTGGTTAATCGCCTTAGCGCCTCGGCATCGGAAATTTTCGCCGGCGCCATTCAGGACTATCGTCGCGGCGCCGTCGTAGGCAGCCAGACCTTCGGCAAGGGCACAGTGCAGTCTTTGCATGCTCTGCGTCACGGCCAGCTGAAAATGACCCATGCCAAGTTTTATCGTATCTCCGGTGACAGCACCCAGCACAAGGGTGTCGTACCCGACATAAAACTGCCCAGCCTGTATAACGAGCTGGAAATAGGCGAAAGCGCACTCGAAGGCGCCCTCCCCTGGGATCAAGTGCGCGAAGTGCGTCACGGCAAGTTTATCGGCGTAGATAATTTTCAGGAAGAACTCAACCAGCGCCACCTGAAACGGGTTGAGACTGATCCGGACTTTATCTTCATGCGCGAACAGGTCGAACATCTGACGGCAGCCGCCAAGGACAAAACCATTCCGCTGAATGAGACTGCGCTGCGCGCAGAACGTGATGAAGCCGAGCAGTGGCAGCTTGATGCCCAGAACCGGCGCCGCGCCCTCAAGCAGCAAACGCCCTTGAGCGCACTAACGGAACTTGAAGACGAACTGATAAAAGATGAGCAGGGACGCCCCATCAGCTCAGAATCTACAGCACAGCTGGAAGAAACCGGCCGCATCCTGCTGGACATGGTAGATCTGACGTTCCGCTATACGGCGGCCACCGCCAAGGAATAAGCCTCCGCCATGGCCAAGCCCAGCCGTCAGATACTGATAGTAGCCGGCGCGTCGGTGCTGATTGCAGCACTGGCGACGGGCGGCTATTTCACCTACCGCAATATCCAGTCACAACATGCGACCACACAGCTGGAACTTGAGCAGCTCGGCTATTCCAATACCCGCTCTCCCGGCATCGGCCTGAATCAGGCACCGAGCAGCGAACAGCTCAAGGCACGCATGCAAAACGCCGCGCCCACGCCCGTACAGCAGCTGATTTACAACCTGACCGAAGAAAAGGAGAAGCTGGCGCAGGCCAATCAAAGCTTGCAGGCACAGCTAGACTCGGCGCAGGAACAGGTCAAATCGCTGCAGGAATACAGACAACTCAACGAGTATTTCGCACCGAATAATTTCGACCAGAAAATCACCCAGGTCGAGGCCGACCTGAAGTCATATCTGAGAAGATTGCCCGACGCAGACCGTTTTTCCGACCGGCAGGTAGACATCATGGCGATAGCATCCGCACAGGAATACCGACGCTTCGCACAGCAAAACAGACTAATACTGGATCAAACTGAGCATGATCGCATCATTAACGACTATTTGCCGGGCTACGCCTTCTGTACTGGAGATGCCGTCGAGCTTGCTGCCAACAACGCACTTGAAGAGCACATGCTGGCACAGTATCTGCGGACGAACGATACGTCCCTGCTTTCGACAGCACTGCGCCAGGACCTGCTAGCGGTCATCAAGCCGTGTCAACTGGCGCTACGCCAGTCACTCGACACTCTGTTTTAAACGAGCCGATTCAGCTTTTCTTGGCCAGACGCGCACGCGCTTCAGCACGCTTGGCTTCTTCACGCTCACGCTTGGCAGCTTCCTTGGCTTCACGCTTGCGCGCAGCTTCAGCTTTCTGCTCTTCCTGAATACGGGCAAGATCTTCCTGGCGCTGCTGTTCGCGCTCTTGCTTGAGGCGCGCTTTTTCGCGCAGCTCCGCGGCAAATTCTTCAGACTTGCGGGAACGCTCGCTGGCAAGTTCTTCAATGCGCTCGCGCTTGCTTTCGGTAATGCTGGCTTCTAGCTCTTGCAACTTTGCGATCTGAGCTTCTATATCGTTTTTTGTCATGTAATCCTGGTAAGCACTCTGCTGGGGTTTGAAACTGAAACCAATTATACCGACAACAGGCACCCGAACGCTATCTTAACCGACACATTAGCTGTACAATATGGCTCCCTTATTGCGGCAATTCGGTGTCCCGTCAGCAACGGAGACCGTCGCCGCTTTATGTTTAATCTGACCTATACAGCTGACGGTATAGAAAGCTCGCGCCGCCCTATTCTTAACGGGTTGCCGACTTACCATAGGACCTATTCATGAGCGAAAGCTTTGCTGAACTATTTGAAGAATCCCTGCTAAACGTAGATATGACTCCGGGCACCCTCGTTATGGGTGAAGTTGTCGACATCGACAGCGACTGGGTTACCGTAAACGCAGGCCTCAAATCCGAAGCCGTTATTCCGCGCGTACAGTTCCTTAACGATAACAACGAACTTGAAATCAAGATCGGTGACACGGTCAAGGTTGCGCTGGAAGCGGTAGAAGACGGTTTCGGTGAAACCCGCCTGTCCCGTGAAAAAGCCAAACGCGCTGAAGCTTGGGAAGTACTGCAGACCAAATTCGAAGCTGAAGAAACCGTTACCGGTTACATCAGCGGCAAGGTCAAGGGTGGCTTCACTGTCAGCATCAACAACATTCAGGGCTTCCTGCCGGGCTCCCTGGTTGACGTGCGTCCCGTACGCGATGTCGACCATCTGGAAGGCAAGGAACTTGAATTCAAACTGATCAAGCTGGACCCCAAGCGCAACAACATCGTTGTTTCGCGTCGTGCGGTTCTGCAGGAAGCCAACAGCGCTCAACGCGACGAGCTGCTGGCTGCACTGCAAGAAGGCCAGGTTGTTAAGGGTTACGTCAAGAACCTGACAAACTACGGTGCCTTCATTGATCTGGGCGGCGTTGATGGCCTGCTCCACATCACAGACATGGCGTGGAAGCGCATCTCTCACCCGAGCGAAATGCTGAACCCGGGCGACGAGATCTCTGTCAAGATCATCAAGTTCGACCAGGAAACTGGCCGCATCTCGTTGGGTCTGAAACAGCTGAGCGAAGATCCGTGGGAAGCTATCAAGTCCCGCTACCCGTCCGGCAGCAAAGTACCTGCACGCATCACCAACCTGACCGATTACGGCTGCTTTGCCTCGATCGAAGACGGTGTTGAAGGCCTGGTACACGTTTCCGAAATGTCCTGGACCAACAAGAACATCCACCCGTCCAAAGTCGTGCAGATTGGCGACGAAGTCGAAGTGATGATCCTGGACGTAGACGAAGAGCGTCGCCGTATCTCCCTGGGTATCAAGCAGTGCACCGGCAATCCATGGGTTTCCTTCGCTGAGCAGCACGCTGCTGGCGATCGCGCTTCCGGTACTATCAAGACGATCACTGACTTTGGTATCTTCGTAGGTCTGGATAACGACCTCGACGGCCTGGTGCACATGTCTGATATCACTTGGGAAGCTGATGCTGAAGCCGCCCTGCGCCAGTTCAAGAAAGGCGAAGAGGTTGAAGCTGTCATCCTGTCCATCGACGCTGAAAAAGAACGCATCTCGCTGGGCATCAAGCAGCTGGAAAGCGATCCGTTCAGCGAATACGTGGCAGCCAATGACAAGGGCACCATCGTCAACGGTATCGTCAAGTCTGTTGAAGCCAAAGCTGCTGTTATCGAGCTGGCTGAAGGCATCGACGCAGTACTGAAAGTGTCCGAGCTGAGCGCTGAGCGCATCGACGACGCCACTACCGTACTGAAAGTTGGCGACAAAGTTGAAGCCAAGATCACCAACGTTGACCGTCGCAACCGCGCCATCAACCTTTCTATCCGCGCCAAAGACCAGGCTGAAGAAAAAGCAGCCATCAGTACTGTGCGCAACCAGGAAGTTGAAGTCGCTGGTCCGACCACCATCGGCGAGCTGATCAAACAGCAGATGCTGAAAAACAACTAAGCGATAGTCTATTGCCTAGTAAACAAGGAGCGCTTCGGCGCTCCTTTTTTATGCCCACCAAACCCCGCCGGCCCCACAAACTTCAGCCTCCCAACCCCCAGGGCGAACGCATGAACATTATTTGATCAATCCAAGAATATGAAACAGGTATTGATCACTCCAGCCGCACCCCTTGCGCTTGTTCTTGATCCCGACTTTGACAGTGGTGTCCTGCTT
>NZ_BCNS01000224.1 GCF_001528745.1 Marinobacterium profundum
GTTGGGGCGGTGTCAAGGTGACCCTGTTGGAGCCTGTGCCGGCTGGGGTATCGGAGCGGTTTGATGGCTCATGTTGCGCCTTGCTGGCGCGTTACTGGCAAAGAAAGCAACCAAAGCTCTTTACCTTGAAGAATACGCCCTGATGAAGCCTATTCGCTGCGCTCTGAGATCATTCGGCGCGGTACATCCATGTACCTCATCGCGGGCGCATCAGTCCCTGTTGCGCCCCTTCGGGCCTGATCGCCGAATGACCTCAGTGCTCGCCGGCTTCATAAGGGGAAGCAAGAGCCGCTCTGATGTTTCGGTGGCAGTAGGCAACTAGCGGCCTGCTCAGGCGTCGTTGTCATCCATGTCATCATCGTAGTCAGCATCCATATCGGCGGCTTCAGCGTCTATGGAGTCGAGCTGCAACCAGCTGTTAAGACGGCTGTGCAGTTGCTCGATACCGCTTTTTTTCAGGGCCGAGAAGGTCTGCACGCTGACGTTGTCCCCCAGGCGAGCTACGAGATCCTTGCGTATTGTCAGCAGTGTACTCTGGGCCGGGCCGCGCTTGAGTTTGTCCGACTTGGTCAGCAGCACGTGCAGCTGCATACCGGTGGATTCACACCAGCCCACCATCATTTCGTCGAACTCCCTCATGGGGTGACGAATATCCATTACCAGCACCACGCCACGCAAACAGCCGCGCTTTTGCAGGTAGGCATCAAGATGTTTCTGCCAATGCTCCTTCATGGCCACCGGTACTTTGGCATAGCCATAACCTGGCAGGTCGACGATGCGAGTGCCCGGAACATTCAGGTCAAAGAAATTGATCAGCTGTGTGCGCCCGGGTGTTTTTGAGGTGCGTGCCAGCTTGGAATTGTTGGTCAAGGTATTGATTGCGCTGGATTTGCCAGCATTGGAACGGCCGGCAAAGGCAACCTCGGCGCCTGCGTCTTCCGGGCACTGGCTCAGGCGAGCCGCACTGGTGTTAAAAACGGCGCTGTTGTACTTGATGGGCGAATCAGAGGTGGGCATATGGGCTCGCTTTGGTGCCTTGGTCGGCGGCAGAACAGATTGTATCCGTTCCAGTTTATCTGGGTATTGGTTATAATGCCGCCAAATTTTACCTGTGGCTGCGTATAACTGCCAGTCAAGGCGATACACTGAATACAAGTTTACGCCGGTGCGCCGGGGTGGACTCAAACTTTCTCAAGCAAGAGTCTGGGCTAGTCGATGAATAAACTACTGATCAGCTTACTGGTGACCTTTGGAATTTCGGGCGTGGCTCAGGCCGCAGGTGATGCCGCTGCCGGGAAGGCCAATACGGCCATGTGTGCCGCTTGCCATAGCGCCGACGGCAACAGTGCCGTACCGAACTTCCCCAAGCTTGCCGGGCAGAACGAAGCCTACCTGCTCAAACAGCTCAAAGACATCAAGGCTGGCTCCCGTCAGGTCGTGGAAATGACCGGATTGCTGGGCGGTTACAGCGATCAGGATCTCGCCGACATTTCAGCTTACTTTGCCAGTCAGAAAGTACAGATCGGTCAGACGCCGGAAGATCAGGTTGCTCTGGGCCAGCAGATTTACCGCGCTGGGCTGAAGGATAAGGGCGTCGCTGCCTGCACGGCTTGTCATTCTCCCAATGGTACAGGCGTCGCATCGGCCGGTTTCCCGGCCCTGAGCGGCCAGCATGCGACCTATGTGGAGAAGCAGCTGAAGGCTTTTCGTGACGGCGCGCGTGCCAATGATCCCAATGGCATGATGCGTGATATCGCAGCCAAGCTCAGCGATATCGAAATCAAGGCTGTTGCCGCTTACGTTCAGGGTCTGAACTGATTCTGGCGTTCAGCCAAGGTTTTGTTAAGGCAGCTTAGGCTGCCTTTGTTGTCTTGGTGGCCTGTGCCGGTGAGAGTCGAGTGAACTTTGGCGGCTAAAGAGAGTCCCCGTATATCTACAGTTTTTCGGAGAAAGGGAAGATGATTAGAAAGTTCTGTGTGGGTCTGGTGGCACTGATGATGTCGCTGACAGTTTGGGCCGCCGAGGCTGACAAGTTTCAGGACGGTGTGCAGTACGAAACGCTGCCCTTCGCCGTGAAGACGGCTGATCCTGCCCGGGTTGAGGTCACCGAGATGTTTGGTTACCTGTGCCCGCACTGCAACAGCTTTGAACCCCTGGTTGCGGGCTGGCACAAACGCCAGAACGCCGACGTGCAGTTTGTGCGCGTACCGGTTGTCTTCGGGCGTAGCTGGGAGCCTTTCGCCCGCGCCTACTACACCGCTGAGCTGATGGATGTGGTCGACAAGAGCCATCAGCAGATGTTTGATGCTATTCACCTCAACAAGCAGCGTCTTTCCAAGACAGAAGACATGGTTGAGTTTTACGGCAAACTGGGTGTTGATCGCGAGAAGTTCGGCAAGCTGATGAACTCCTTTGCCGTTAACACCAAGCTGAACCAGGGTGAGTCCAAGGCCCGCAGCTATGAAATCACCGGCGTGCCGACCATGGTGGTCAATGGCAAGTATCGCGTAACCGCAGCCTCCGCTGGCGGTCACCGTCAGATGCTGGAAGTGGTCGACTATCTTGTTGAGAAAGAACGCAAGTCCATGTAGTTCATGGTCTGATCTGCAAAAGCCGTCGGCACTGTCCGGCGGCTTTTCTGTTTGTGGCCCCGGCGGTTGTGCCGCCAGGCCAGCTATTGCTAGCCGTATCTTTACCTGTTCGCGGTCAGCAGGCACACTTGGGCGCGGCGAGGCTTGGACCTCGCCTTTTAGTTTTAGTCAGTCAGACAGGATTCCCTACAGGTGCGACGACTTCTGCGCATAGCAAAAATTGCTCGAGTGTTGGCCCGCTATCGGCTGGATACCTTTTTTGATCAGGTACCGCTGCCCTGGTATATGCGGTTGTGCCTGCGTTTGCTGCCCTGGCGTTACTTTATTGCCGTGAATCAGCCGCAGGGCGAGCGGCTGCGCCTGGCGCTCGAAGCGCTGGGGCCGGTATTCATCAAGTTTGGCCAGATGCTGTCGACAAGGCGTGATCTGCTGCCGGATGAGATCGCCCTTGAACTGCAGCGCTTGCAGGATCAGGTTCCGCCTTTTCCGGGTGAGGAGGCACGCCTGATCGTTGAAAAGGCGCTCGGCAAGCCTGTGGGCGAGCTGTTCGCACAGTTTGAAGCCGAGCCTTTGGCTTCGGCCTCGGTGGCCCAGGTGCATGTTGCAAGGCTGCATAATGGCCGCGACGTGGTCGTGAAGGTGGTGCGCCCTGGGATAGATCGCACCATCCGCAAGGATGTTGATCTGCTCTATACCTTTGCCCAGCTGTTGCAGTGGAGCTGGCCTGAGGGGCGCAGGCTGCGCCCGGTTGAGGTGGTGCGCGAGTATGAACAGACCATTTTTGACGAGCTGGATCTGCGCAAGGAAGCGGCCAATGGCTCCCAGCTGCGGCGCAACTTTGAACAGTCCGAGATTCTCTACATACCCGAAATTTTCTGGGACCTGACGCGTCGCAACGTACTGGTCATGGAGCGGATTCAGGGTATCCCGGTAGCGGATGTCGAGCAGCTGTGGGCGCAGAACACCGACATGAAGGCGCTGGCCGAACGGGGTGTCGAGATATTCTTTACCCAGGTTTTCCGGGACAGCTTTTTTCACGCCGACATGCACCCCGGCAATATCTTTGTATCGCGCGAAAACCCGTCACAGCCGCAGTACCTGGCGGTGGACTTCGGTATCGTCGGTTCACTGACACCGGAGGACCAGAACTATCTGGCTCGCAACTTCCTGGCCTTTTTCAAGCGCGACTATCGGCAGGTGGCGCAGCTGCATATCGATTCCGGCTGGGTGCCGCCTGATACCAATCTGTACGCTTTTGAAACGGCCATACGCAGCGTCTGTGAACCCATTTTCGAGAAACCGCTGAAGGATATTTCCTTTGGCCAGGTACTGCTGGGTCTGTTCCAGACCGCACGCCGCTTCAATATGGAAGTACAGCCCCAGCTGGTGCTGCTGCAGAAGACCCTGCTCAATGTCGAAGGTCTGGGTCGGCAGCTCTATCCGGAGCTGGATTTGTGGAAGACAGGGAAACCCTACCTCGAAAACTGGATGAAGAACCGCGTCGGCCCCAAGGCACTGTTGCGTACGGTCAAGGAGCAGGCGCCAGAGTGGCTCGACAAATTGCCCCATATGCCGCAGCTGGTGTTCGATGCGCTGCAACAGATCAAGCGCATGGACACCCATCAGCGCGCCCAGCAGCAGTTAAACCTGCAGGCGCAGGAGTCGATTGCGCGGCGTCGTCGGCGCTCCAGGGCCTGCGGGGTCGTACTGCTGGTGCTGGCTGTCATACTGGGGGCGGGAGATCCTGAGCCCTGGCTACAACAGTTGTCGGCGACTGGATGGCTGATGGCGGCCGGCGGCTTTTATCTGCTACTAATGCATTAGGCCTGCGGCCGTTGTGGCTTGGCGTTAACAGGGGCTTCGGTTATTCTTGCGTGCTCCAGTCGGTTTTAGGTTCAAAAAGAAGTTATGTCAGAACTCTGGCTTGATCAGGTGAAGTGGAACAATGATGGCCTGGTTCCCGCCATCGCTCAGGATCACAAGAGCGGCCATATTTTGATGGTGGCCTGGATGAATCGCGAGGCGCTGCAGCTAACGGTGCAAGAGCAGCGCAGTATTTACTGGTCGCGCTCGCGGCAGAAGCTGTGGCGCAAGGGCGAGGAGTCCGGCCATGTGCAGCAGTTGCATGAAATCCGCCTTGATTGTGACGGCGACGTCATTCTGCTTCAGGTGGAACAGCTGGGCGGCATCGCCTGTCATACAGGGCGTGAAAGCTGTTTTTACAGCGTACTGGACGGCGCTCACTGGATTCCGGTAGACCCGGTGCTCAAAGAGCCCGGCAGTATCTATAAAAAAACCGAGAATCCCGCCGATGAATGACGTTTTGCAACAACTCGGTGTTTTACTCGAAGAGCGCAAGACCGCTGCGGCTGACAGTTCCTACGTCGCCAGCCTGCATGCCAAGGGGCTGAACAAGATTCTGGAGAAAGTGGGTGAAGAGGCCACCGAAACGCTGTTAGCCGCCAAGGATGCCAGCATCAGTGGCGATAACAGTGAGGTGATATACGAAACGGCGGACCTGTGGTTTCACAGCCTTGTCATGCTGTCTCATCTGGGCGAGTCGCCCCAGGCGGTACTGGATGAGCTGGCGCGTCGTTTCGGGCTTTCAGGGCTGGACGAAAAAGCTGCCCGCAGCAAGGATTGACGCATGACTGGCTGTATTTTTTGTCGGATAGCCCGGCATGAAGCTCCGGCCAGTATTCTGTACGAAGATGAACTGATCGTGGCGTTTCGGGACAGGGCTCCCAAGGCGCCTGTGCATCTGCTGGTGGTGCCCAGAAAGCATGTTTGCAATCTGGCCGACCTGCAGCCACAGGATCAAAGCTTGATCGCCCACATAATGATGAAATTACCGCAGATAGCGCGGTTGAGTGGCCTTGAGAACGGATTTCGTACGGTGACCAATACGGGACCCGGCGGTCGTCAGGAGGTCTACCACCTGCATTTTCATATTCTTGGTGGCGGCACATTGCCTGCCATGTGATTCGGGAGAGATGTTATGGGTTTTGGTGGTATTAGTGTTTGGCAGCTGCTTATCGTGCTTGCGATTCTTCTGTTGCTGTTTGGCACCAAGAAACTGCGCAATATTGGCGGTGATCTCGGTGGTGCCCTGAAGGGCTTCAAGAAGGCGATGTCGGATGATAGCGACGATGCCAAGGATTCGAAGAAGCTGGACAAAGAGGAAGACGCTCAGTTCTCCGAAAAGGTCGATACGGCGAAAAAAGAAGCCGTTAAAGACGACAAGAAGGCTGACTAATTAAGCCAATACGGGCCCCTGAATGTTCGATATAGGCTTTGCTGAGCTACTTATTGTGGCTGTTGTTGCGTTGCTGGTACTTGGTCCGGAGAAACTTCCGACGGCGGTCCGCACTCTGGGGTTGTGGATGGGCAAGTTCCGCCGCACGGTGAGCGGTATCCAGTCCGAGATCTCGGAAGAATTGCGGCTGGATGAACTGCGCCGCAATGCGTCCATCGAGAAGGACCGGCTTGAGGAAGAACTCTCCGAAATGAAAACGCCCTACCAGTCTGCCAAGCCTGGGGCGAGCGATGCTGCGCCCTTTGGCGAGGCCCAGGCGCCGTCTGCTGATGCTGGCGCGGGTGGTGGCGCCGCTTCGCGTGACAAGGCGGAGTCCTGATGACCAAGCTGAATGAATCTGAGTCCCCAGCTGAGGAACAGCCGCTGATTTCGCACCTGGTGGAGTTGCGCCAGCGATTGATCTGGGCGTTACTGATAGTCATGCTCGTGTTTCTGAGTCTGTTCTATTTTGCCAACGACCTCTACTCCTACCTGTCCGAACCGCTGACCGCGCTCTTGCCGCCCGGTACGAGCATGATAGCAACAGATGTGACCTCGCCATTCTTCGCGCCTTTCAAGTTGACGCTGGTGTTGTCGATCTTTGCTGCTATGCCATTTATCCTGCATCAGATCTGGGGCTTTATTGCACCAGGTCTGTACAACCATGAGCGGCGTATTGCGATTCCCCTGCTGATTTCCAGTATCGCGCTCTTTTATAGCGGTATTGCCTTTGCCTACTTTGTCGTTTTTCCGCTGATATTTGGTTTCTTTACCAGTGTCGGACCGGAGAACGTCGCAGTGATGACCGACATCAGCAGCTATCTCAATTTTGTGCTCAAGCTTTTCTTTGCCTTTGGCATAGTATTCGAGATTCCTATCGCGACCCTGCTGATCATCTGGAGTGGTTTATCCACGGTAGAGAGCCTGGCGAGCAAGCGCGCTTATGTAGTCGTGGGTTGTTTTGTTGTCGGTATGTTGCTGACGCCGCCAGATGTTATTTCCCAAAGCTTGCTGGCGCTACCCATGTGGCTGCTGTTTGAGCTGGGTCTGATTCTGGGTCGCGTTATTGTGCGCAAGCCCAGCGAGGATGATGCCCAAACCGATGAGTAAAAATGGCGGATAGCAGAAGCGCTCGGCAGGCTTGAGAGCTGAGAGCTGAGAGCTGAGAGCTGAGAGCTGAGAGCTGAGAGCTGAGAGCTGAGAGCTGAGAGCTGAGAGCTGAGAGCTGAGAGCGGTATGAGTGGTTAATACCTATATAAAGGCGGCTGATTCAGGCGCCTTTTTCTTTATAGGCGCTTTCCAGTCTGTGACTTCTTGTTCTGTACTTGTAGTGCGAAACGGTTTTTCAGCGAAGGGAGGGTAAGTCCTGGTCAACTTCTGTATGTATATAGCTCTATATTGGGTCCGCAGGCTGGGTTTTCAGCCCCAAAACATCTATTTTGAGTTTTATTACAGTTAATTGTAAAAGGGCTGTTGACTCTGATCGGGGGCAATGTAGAATGCGCACCTCGCTTAGGGAAAGCGGCTTTAACAGCCACCGATCAGAGCGGGCAAGTCGGAAGTAAGTGGTTGATTTTCAAGTGTTTAACTTGATGAATTGGCCGGCAGTATCGGCTCTCTCTTTTATACACATCTGACACTGCCGACGACTCACTACGTGTAGATCTCGCTGGTCGTCAGAACATGAAAAAAACAAACAACAAAAAGATAACGAG
>NZ_BCNS01000225.1 GCF_001528745.1 Marinobacterium profundum
TTTCTGGCGTGACGGACAAATAGGGAGGGAACCTATTTGTCCACCGGGCTAATAACCAGCTGCCGGTCCGCAATTGCCCGCTTAAATTTCGGTTTTTGGCGTAATTATCAGCAGGGTACCTGTGTGCTCATGCTGAGATATCTCAAGCAGCTCGGTAAATATGTGCGTTTTTACCCTGCAAGCTCCTGATAGGCCTCATAGGCGGCCAGAACGGTAGCCATCTGGGCGCTGTGGCCGGCGATAAAATAGTCGCCGTAGATTGTTTCATCCGGGTATTCAGTAATCAGTGTCAAGGGAACCTCATGGCGGTCATCGACCGATATCATGCAAGGGAAACCATTGATGATTCGAAAACCGGTTTCACCGGCATGGATGCGGTAAAGTTCGATCTGGGCATTATTAAACGCCAACAGGCCGGGCATTTCCGCAAGCTTTTGGGTAACCCGATCGACTAAGGCTTCGGCCCGCTCCGTCCAGTCATCGTGATGGCGCATGATCAGGAAAAAACCCTTGGGCAGGGTCCACTTGCTAAAGCCGCGTGGCACATAGCCCGAAAGCGGCCGCGTCCATTCATGTGACGGATAGCCATGCAGATTGATATGAAGCTGTGCCTTGCTGATGTCCTGTGCCCTGACGCGGATTGCCTTTTCATACAGAGCCGTACCGCGGCGATATTCCAGATCGTCGCCAAGGGCGGTATAGCGTGCCGCATGATGCATGTGATTGGGATTTTCCGTGATCAGACGCTGATGCAGGGCATAACCATCGGGGTTTTCCAGCGGCGAAATGGTGAAATGGGCACCCTCGCGTTTCGCCAATGCCCCGGCGGCACGCAGTGCGCCGACAACGCCCGTACTTTCATTGGCGTGCTGTCCGCCACTAATCATGACAGGTGCATCTGCCCCGGGGCGATATCGGGCGCTGATGGTCCGGCCTGATCGCGAAGACGCCGCAAAGGGCGTGCCGTCGATCTGGTCGAGTTCTGCCATGATCTGCGCACTGGTGATCGGAGCCCTGGCCGCGACCAGTTCCTGATCCGGCCCCAGGATTTCGGCGGTTGAGAGTGGGCGTGTCTCTACAGTCACCGATACTGCCGAGCCACTGCGCCGGATCTCCGGGACGATCTGGCCTGGTTGCAACCCCCGGTCGTCCAGCGGCCGGCCGGATTTTACCTGGAAATACTCCAGCAATGAGAGATAGAGATCTTCATGCAGCGCCTCATGCAGACTGATGACTTCGTGGTCATGGGCGATGGCCTGGTCCTTGCCGGGCAAGTTGACGCTGATATTCAATTCGTCGAAATAGGGTTCTTTGTCACCCCAGTCATGCCCGGCGATGGCTTCCATGGTCCGGGAGAACAGGATTTCATAATCGGTCTCTATACGCTCATCTCGGATCTGGTTGCCCTCCACATCCTGCACCCGGATCCAGCCGGTCGGCGACAAATGGGTTTCATTGATGATGTCCTGATGGACTTTATTGGGCGCGAAGATCCTATGGCTCGTTTCATCGCCCAACGCTGTGCGCAAGGTGATCTCATAGGTGCAGTCGGTCGTCTCACTTGCTGTAAAGGTGATAGTGGCCTGCCCGACAAGCGCTGCGAGCGGATAGGTTTCCAGCAAGAAGCGGTTTTCAGCAGCGTTGTCATGTTGCGGATATCGCACCTTGATGTCGGTCAAGTCGCTACCGGCAATATCGAGATCTTCGAGGAAAAAATGCAAAAGAGGCTTATAGGCGCTATGAAAGCGTGCAGCAATGCCGTGTTTGGCCAGTTCCTTTTCGGCGGCCCGGCGGCTTTGCACATCGCTGAACAGCCACGCCTCCACGACCTGCCCATGATGGGCAGGTGTGGCGAGCTCCTCAACAAGGCCGGTCAGTGTTGGCGAAACGGAGGTGGTGAAAATCCTGCTCATCTTGAAGTCCTGCCCGTGGGGTCGAGACTGTCGCGCAGCCAGTCGCCCAAAAGGTTCAGGCCCAGCACGGTCACAAGAATGGCCAGGCCTGGGAAAACGCTGACCCACCAGGCGTTCTGTAGATAGGTCCGGCCGTCGGCCAGTATGCCGCCCCAGCTTGGCGTGAGCGGATCGACACCCAGTCCAAGGAAGGTCAGACTGCTTTCAAGCAGGATGTTGTTGGCGACATTCAGGGTCATCAAAACGATAACCGGACCGATCAGGTTCGGAAGCAGGTGACGAAACAGGATATTGATATCCTTAACCCCGATGGCTCGGGCAGACTGAATGAATTCGCGGTCACGCAAGGCCAGGACCGAGCCGCGGACCAGACGAGCATATTGCACCCACTGGGAAATGATCAGCAGAATAATCATATTGGTCAGACCGCCGCCCACAATAGCGATAAAGGTAATCGCCAGAAGGATAAAGGGCAGCGCGAGCTGCACATCGGCAAAACGCATCACGACCATATCCCAGAAACCACGGTAATAGCCTGAGATAAGCCCCATGCTCACGCCGATGACAACTGCGCCTGCAACCGACAGCAGGCCGACCTGAAGCGATATTTTGCCGCCCGCAATCACGCGTGCCATGACGTCACGCCCGAGTGGATCGGTGCCGAACGGATGGTCCATGCTGGCAAAGGGGGCTAGCAGACGTGCGGAAAGATCGATCTTTTCCCCGCCGCCGGGAAACAGCAGATCGGAAAACACGACCAACAGGCAGATACCGCCAGTCAGCAAGGCCCCCAGAATGAATTCAAGGTTTTTATAGCGCTCGAAACGCGCTTTGGTTGTGGTGGCTGACATGGAATTTACTCCGTACGGATACGTGGATCGATAAGGCCATAGACAATATCGACAAGCAGGTTGACCCCGACAATCAGCATCGACAGAATCGTAATCACCGCCTGAAGCACCGGATAATCACGTGCGCCAACCGCATCGAAGGCAAGTGTGCCCAGGCCCGGCCAGTTGAACACCCGTTCGATGACGACAATTCCGCCCAGCAGGCCGCCAAACTGCAAACCGAAATAGGTAACCAGCGGAATCGCGCAATTACGCAGGGCGTGTTTGTACAGCACAACATTTTCACTAAGCCCCTTGGCACGGGCGACCATGATGTACTGCGATTGCAGCGTTTCGAGCATCGCGGTACGCACCAGCCGGACATTGGTGGCGGTCAGAATAATGCCCATGGTGAAAGCGGGCATCAGGAAGCTGGCAAAGCCGTCCATACCGCTTGGCGGCAGCCATTGCAACGTGATGGAAAACAGCAGTACCAGCATGATTGCGAGCCAGAAGTTCGGAAATGACAGCCCGATAAGCGAGACTATGCGGATTGCCTGATCGGCCCACTTTCCACGCGAAACGGCGGCCTTGATGCCCAGCGGGATCGAAACGGCAATGGAGACGAACATAACGGCAAAGGCGAGCATGACGGTCGCGGGCAGGGCCGCCCCAATCAGCTGGGAAACGGGTGTTCCGCCCAGAAAACTGCGTCCGAAATCAAGGGTAAAAAAGCCCCGCAGAAAATCTGCATACTGAATAAGGAAGGGCTGGTTCAGGCCCAGACCTTCGCGAATACGGGCAAGATCATCTTCGGATACACTGCCGGCTCCCTGGGCCAGCATCAGCGCCGGGTCGCCCGTTAGCCGAATGGCAAATGACACGACCAGCGTCACGACAAAAATAACGAATATCGTTTGCAGAAATCGATTAATCAGAAATCGAGCCAAGATTCTTCTCCTCCAATAAAAGTCCGGAATGCCGCCCGGGTTGGGGTGGGCGGCATTCCGGGTCTGGTCAGTCTACGGTGACGTCCGACAGGCGCAGGCGGCTGTCAGGTGCGGGGGTGAAGTTATGCACTCGATTGGAGACACCATAGATCGCATTGAGGTTATAAAGCGGCATTTCCAGCGCCTGGTTGGCGGTGTACTGCGCGATGGATTGCAGGATTTCTTCACGCTTGGCGCGATCGGTTATCGCACGCTGAGATTCCAGCAGTAAGTCGAGCTCCGCATCGCTGTCATATGGGTTCCATTTTTCGCCCGTGTGATACATGAAATAAGCGGTGTTATCGTAATCGAGCGTCCAGCCGCCCCAGTTCTGCTGGAACAGCTCGCCGGTTTTGCCCGCCGGGATGATGTCGTTGAGCATCACATTGGTTTCATATGGCTTGAGGGTCGCGTTCAGGCCAATGATCTGCAGATAGCTGGCGACTGCCTGTGACACTTCGTTGAAGGTCGCATCGTTGCCGCGGATATCGATCTGGATTTTCGTGCCAGGGGCCACGCCTGCCTCTTTTAGCAGTTGCTTGGCCTTGTTCGGGTCATAGGGCAGCGGCTGCATTTTCGGATCATGACCGAAGGACAACTCACCCTGGAAGCTGGCAATAGGCGCGGCCTGACCACCAAGGATCGAATCAATGATGGCCTGACGATCAACGCCGTAAATCATGGCTTTGCGCACACGCTCATCCGCGGTAATGCCATTGCCGGTGTTAAACCGCAAGGCATAAACTGTCGGGCTGGCGGTGGTTACGATGTCGATGTTCGGGTCTTGCTCAATGGTCGGGATCATTCCGATCGGAATGGTCGGCGGGATCACCAGGTCGACACGACCGGACTGCAGTTCGGCTACGGCGGTTGAAGGTTCGCTGATAAATCGGTAGTTGAGGTTCGACAACTGCGGTGCGCCGCCCCAGTGATCAGCAAAGGCTTCGAGCTTGATGCCTATTTTCGGTTCATAGGACGCAAGCTTGAACGGGCCGGTGCCGACCGGATGAGCGTTGAAGTAATCTTCACCTTTTTCCGTAATGTAAGTCGGCGGCACAATCATGGCACCGTAACCGGCCAGCTTGATCAGAAGGACTGGGTCAGAGGCCTTGAGATGGAAATCAACGCTGTAGTTATCGATGACTTCGACATGATCGATGGCGGCATAGTTCGAGCGCTGCGGGCCTTTTTTGCCTTCTTCGCCCATCAAACGGTCAAAGGTGAATTTAACCGCATCGGCGTTGAACGGCTCGCCATTATGAAACTGGACACCTTCGCGCAGTTTGAAGCGGATGCGTGTGCCATTGTCGAGTTCTTCCCACGAGGTCGCCAGACCCGGCACCAGCTCGGTGTTCGGTCCGCGATAGGTCAGACCATCATAAATGTTGGTGGCCACCGACGCCCAGTTCACCAGAAAGGTATCGACCGGATCCCAGCTGCCCGGGTCCTGGGGTGAGGCAACAGTTAGTGTGCCTGCGGCCTGTGCCGACGCTGTTGCCATCAGCCCACCTGCTAGAGCGAGGGCCGTCAGGGCAGCGCGCATTCTCTGTTTTTTGTTCATATCACTCTCCGTTGGTTGCTGGCTTTGGTTAACACGCTTGGGCAACAAAATGACCGGGCGCGATTTCTTGACGATTCAGAATGGCGGGTTCATCACCAACCCGACGGATCGGGCTGGGGATTTCGCCTTTAAGCATTGCGTGATTGCGCACCAGCGTAGGGTCGGCGACCGGTACGGCACTGAGCAGGCGCTGGGTATAGGCGTGGGTCGGGGTTTCCAGAACCTGCTGGCGCGTGCCCAGTTCGGCAATCTGACCCAGATAGAGCACCGCGACACGGTGGCTCATTTGCTCGACTACGGCCATGTCGTGGCTTATGAACAGATAGGCCAGGCCCTGTTCTTCCTGCAGCTCCATGAACAGATTGATGATCTGAGCCTGGATCGACACATCAAGAGCGGAAAGGGCCTCATCGGCGATGATCAGTTTGGGATTAGACGCCAGGGCGCGAGCAATACAGATGCGCTGACGCTGGCCACCGGAAAATTCGTGCGGATAACGGTTGGCATGTTCCGATGTCAGGCCGACACGTTCCAGCAGCTGATCTACGCGGATGCGGATCTGTTTTTCGCTGTTGATCAGGTGATGGGTGCGGATCGGTTCGGCAATCGAAAAACCGATTTTTTTGCGCGGATCAAGCGATGCGAAGGGATCCTGAAAGATATACTGGATCTCTTGGCGCAGGCGTTGCTGATCGGATCTGTTCATGCTGGAAAGGGAGCGGCCATCAAAGGTGATATTGCCGCTGGTCGCGCGCTGAAGCTGCTGAATGGTGCGGCCAATGGTCGATTTGCCCGATCCGGACTCCCCGACCAGTGCCAGGGTTTCACCGCGGTAAATATCAAAACTGACGTTTTCGGCCGCATGCACGCGGTGGGTGACTCCGCCAAAAAAGCCCTTTTTGATGTCGAAGCGCGTTACCAGATCGCGCACGGATAACAGCGGGGCTTCGTCATAACGGGCGGTATTCTGGATATGCTCGCTGCCGACCAGGCGCGGTACGCCGCCTTCCATAAGCATGATCGGGAAGCGTTTTGGGAAGGGTTCGCCGGCCATGCTGCCCAGTTTGGGAACAGAGGACAGCAGAGTCTGGGTATAGGGATGCTGTGGATTGGCGAAGAGTTCTTTAACCGGACCCTGCTCAACCTTTTTGCCCTTCCACATCACAACGACATCATCGGCGATTTCGGCAACGACCCCCATGTCATGGGTAATGAAGATCACCGCCATGCCGAGTTCTTCTTGCAGGTCACGAATGATGGTCAGGATCTGTGCCTGAATGGTGACATCAAGAGCAGTGGTAGGTTCATCGGCAATCAGGACCTTGGGACGGCAGGCCATTGCCATGGCGATCATGACGCGCTGACGCATGCCACCGGAGAGTTGGTGCGGATAACGCGCCAGCAATTCACCCGCATCGGGCAGGCGCACCATTTCAAGCAGTCTTTTGCCTTCGATAAGGGCGTCAGCCTTGCGCATGCCTTCGTGCAGGATCAGGGACTCCGCAATCTGATCACCGATGGTGAAGACCGGGTTAAGTGACATCATCGGTTCCTGAAAGATCATGGCAATGTCTTTGCCACGAATGGCGCGCATCTGTTTTTGTGATGCCGACAGAAGGTCGGTTTCGCCATCGGGTCCGGAAAATATGATTTTGCCGGACGGGTAGCTTGCCCCCATCGTTTCGGCCAAACGCATGATCGATAGCGAGGTGACGGATTTGCCTGATCCGGACTCGCCGACAATGGCCAGTGTTTTACCCGGCGCGACGGAAAAATTCAGATTTTCAATGACGCGGGTAGCGCCGAACTCAACAGACAGGTCTTCGACAGTCAGTATCGGGGCAGATAAAATGTCAGTCACTCAATTATCCTCGATGATCAGTATCAGGATGCGCGTAAGGCACGCACGAATCGAACCGGTGTCAAGCTTGCGAGCTGCTTTTGGCATGCGTGAAGAGACCGGATTTTCGGAGCGCAGTTTGGGCTGCGGTCTTCAAACTATATGCGGCTGTGAGATAGCCACTTTCCCTCTTGACGATGATAGCCAGCAACCCTGATGCCATTTTCGACCAAGTTTATAATTTGTTTTTGAGCGCGATCATTCATGTGAAAAGTCAGACGAGTAATGATGCGCTTCCCACCGCTGTTATCCACGTCTGCGCTGCGGTACTGGATCCAGCGTGAAAAACGGGAAGGCTGACCGGCAGCCACTCATTATCGAACCGGGAATCACAATCGAAGTAACCGCCACAGCGGAATACCCATTAGCTATTATTACCCAGCGCCTTGACCTGCTGGTCGACCCAATGCAGCTCCAACCGCTTGCCCAGGCTGAAATAGATAGCGTCCTCAACAGTGCGATGGACAGCACCTGCACCAACCAAGTGATACCGGCTTTCGATATCCATAATGCAACCATAATGTGATAGCATCTACTCATATTAAGTTATCATCTATGCGTAAATGTTATTGGTGATCTTATGCGATTTCGACAGATTGAAGCTTTTCGTTGCGTGATGCTGCGCGGCACCACGTCTGCGGCAGCCGCTGAAATGCATGTATCTCAGCCAGCAATTAGCCGATTAATCAACGATTTGGAACACTCTTTGGGGTTTATGCTATTTGAGCGCCGCAAGGGGCGACTGTACCCAACATTGCAAGCGGCGGAGTTTTTTGCGGCTGTGGAGGAAAGCTTTTTAGGTTTTGAGAAACTAGAGTCAGTCGCTGAGCAGCTTCGCATGCGGGAGCCCAGTCAGCTCAAAATTGCATGTACGTCGTCCATTGCCAGTACACTGCTGCCTTTGGCACTCAAAGAACATAAAAGGTACTACCCCCATGAGCGGGTGATGATACATACCGATAGTGTGCCGCAACTGGTGGTGAAGTTGCAGGCCAATACAGTTGATCTCGCTTTGGGGCTGAAGCTGCCTGATTTGATTGGTATTGAGAGCGAGTCCATAGGTTCGGCGCGTTATGTGTTTGCGGCCCGAGCGGATCATCCTTTGGCTGAGAAAGCCGTTATTTGTCCGCAGGACCTGATCGGAGAGTCAGTGCTTGCCGTGCTGGATAGCAAACCCGCCTATTGGAGCAAGATAGGTGAGAGCCTGGCGCACGTGAAAGAGCTTATCCATCATGATATATCGATCGACACGGCCCATACGGGCTATGCAATGATAGCGGCCGGCATGGCCGTAGGGGTATTGGAACCTTTTGCGGCCCGTGTCTGGAGTGGACAGAATATTATTACCAGGCCTTTTGAGCCTGCGATCTATTATGCCTATGGTCTGGCGTACCCCACCGGCAGTCGCCAGCATAACTCTCTGCATTCTTTCGCAGATACGATCAAGCAAGTGGCCAAGCAAATGCCTGAATTTTCCGACAGCCACCTTTAGCAAATATCGCTTTAACCCGCATGGGATCTGGGCTGACATGGATTTCACCGTCTGCATGCCGATTACCAAGCACACAAACGGATCCCCCCTGCGTTCGCAGCATCTGATCCAGTCGCACTATAGCCGTTCAGGGCCTGGCCGGTTGAGTCGTACTCAGGGTTCGAGTTTGTCGAGTTGCCGGTCGAGCTTTTCAAGAATACGCATCAGGTCGCGGTATTCGCTGGTGTCGAGTGCGCTGATCAGGCGGCTTTCCCAGGCCAGTGCCTGGGGGGCGAGCTCCTGGTAGAGCGCAAGCCCCGTGGGTGACAGGGACAGGTAGGTGACTCGGTTGTCCTGTCTGTCTTTTTCCTTAATCAGGTAGCCTCTGTCATCCAGCTGTTTGACGCCGCGGGATACCTTGGATTTGTCCATCTGGGTGATGCGGCCCAGATCCTTGGCGTTCAGACGCTTGTCTTCCGCCAGGCGGGCGAGGATACGCCACTCCGGAATGCTCACCTGGTAGTCATCGCCGCCATAGATGCGTGACAGATCGTCGCTCATGCGCCTGGCCAGATTAACCATGCGATAGGGAATGAACTGATTCAGCATCAACGATCTGGCAGTGGATTCAGGCGACTCGGACATGGCGGACTCCGCAGATGTTTGGGTAGCGGTGGATTCTTGCACGCAGGCCTGGTTGCTGCAAACACTGCCTGGATTGTAACTGTGCTGCTTCTGGCTATCGGTCAGAGCGTCGAGTCCGGCTGTTTCTCTGGCCGTGCGGCATCGAAGGCATCCAGCTGATTGCAGGCCTCCCAGATCGACAGAATTTTCGGATAGGCCGACATGTCGAGCTTGAAACGCAGGGCATTGTAGACCTGGGGGATCAGGTAAAGGTCTGCCAGGGTGACCTCGGCGCCATGGCAGAAGGGGGCCGCGACCAGCTGCTTTTCAAGCACATCAAAGCCTTCGCGTATCCAGTGCAGGTACCAGGCGGTCTTGTCTTCGTCGCTGATGTTCAGGCTGCCCTTGAGGTATTTCAGTACCCGCAGGTTGTCGAGCGGGTGAATATCACAGGCAATCAGGTTGGCCCAGGCGCGCACCTGTGCTGCGGCGACAGGATCAGCGGGTAGCAATGGGGTCTGCGGGTACACAGTTTCCAGATATTCGAGAATGGCGCTGGACTGGGTGAGCAGCGCGCCGCTATCGAGTTTCAGCGCCGGCAGCAGCCCCTGGGGGTTTAGCCTGCGGTAGGCCTCACCGAGCTGCTCGCCGGTCAGAAGATTTACAGGCGTAAGGCGGTGCTCGATGCCCTTGAGGTTGAGTGCAAGGCGCACCCGATAGGCGGCGGATGAGCGGAAATAGGTAAAGAGTTCCATAAGGGGTCCTTCGCAGGCGGGATAAACATCTGGGCGGCAGGTATCAGCCTGCCACCCAGGGTGTGCTGTCAGCCCCTGGCCGGCAGCAGGGTGCTGACGACTTCGCCAAAGCCGATGCGCGCGGCGCCGTCTTTGGCGCAGAAGCCACGCATGATGATGGCATCGCCATCCTCCAGGAAGGTGCGATTTTCTCCGTTGGGCAGAGTGATTGGGTTTTTGCCACCAGCGCTCAGCTCAAGCAGGGAGCCGGCCTCTTCGGGTTTGGGGCCGGACTGGGTGCCTGAGCCCAACAGGTCGCCCGGGCGCAGGTTGCAGCCGTTGACCGTGTGGTGCGTCACCAGCTGGCTGATGGTCCAGTAGGAATGCTTGAAGCTGGAGGTTGAAAGCCGTGTCGGCGCTTGGCCTGCGTTGCGCATTTGTTCTGTTTGCAGCAGGCACTCAAGCTTGATATCCAGCGCGCCACTCTGACTGTTGGCATCGGAGCTCAGGTAGGGCAGCGGTTGGGGATCGGCGGCATCGCGCACGAAGGCCTGGCGATAGGGCGCCAGCGCTTCCATGGTCACGATCCAGGGTGAAATGGTGGAGGCGAAATTCTTCGACAGGAAAGGTCCCAGCGGCTGATATTCCCAGGCCTGAATGTCCCGTGCGGACCAGTCATTGAGCAGGCACAGGCCAAACACATGATTATCCGCCTGTTCGATAGTCACCGGCTCACCGAGGACGTTACCGCGGCCTATAAAGATGCCGACTTCCAGTTCGTAGTCCATACGCTTGCAGGGGCCAAAGCTAGGCTCGGTGGCATCGGGTGCTTTGGTCTGGCCCTTGGGGCGGTGGAAAGCCTGGCCCGATACATCAATGGAAGAGGCTCGGCCGTGGTAACCGATAGGAATCCATTTGTAGTTCGGCAGTAGCGGGTTATCCGGGCGGAATAGGGAGCCGACGCTGGTGGCGTGGTGCACCGAGGTATAAAAGTCGGTGTAGTCGCCTACGGTACAGGGCATGGCGTATGCCACATCCGCCTGGGGAATCAGGCAGCTTGCAAGCATGGCTTCGGCGCTGGCGCCCGTGCGCAGAGCGCGGGACAGCGCCAGACGCAATGCCGACCAGGCCGGCAGGCCCATGCCCATGAAACGGTTCAGTGTGGATTCGCTGGCGGCGGCAAGTGCATCGCCGGCCAGGCCATCAATAATGGCGAGCTTGGCGACGGCGGCCAGGTCCAGCACCTGGTCACCGATGGCGACACCCCCGCGCAGGGCTTCCTCGCTGCCACGGCGTCTAAAGCTGGCGAAGGGCAGGTTCTGGATCGGAAAATCGCTGGTGGCGGTATTGGCTGAGGCGACCCAGCTGCTGAGTGTGCTGTCGTGCGTTTCGTTCAGAGTTGTCATGGTGTCGGGCCTTATTTGTCGCCGTTAAAGTATTTTTTCAGTCCGGACCAGCAATCAACATAGTTGAGCTGGCGGGCATCGCTTTCCAGCGCATGGCGCGTGGGTGCGATCACATACCGCGATTCAATCATGAACGCCAAAGTGTCCTGGTACTGTTCGGGTTTGAGTTTTGCAGCGCTGGCTTTTTCGAACACGGCGGCTTCAGGGCCATGGGGCGTCATGCAGTTGTGCAGGCTCATGCCGCCAGGCTCAAAGCCTTTCTCCTTGGCATCATAGACACCTTCGATCAGGCCCATAAACTCGCTCATCATATTGCGGTGATACCAGGGCGGCCTGAAGGTGTTCTCAGCCACCATCCAGCGCGGCGGGAAGATTACGAAGTCGATATTGGCCACGCCTGGGGTGTCGCTCGAGGACGTCAGCACGGTAAAGATGGACGGGTCCGGGTGGTCAAAGCTCACGGTATTGATCACGTTGAAGCGTGACAGGTCATACTTGTAGGGGGCCGAGGTACCGACCCAGGCAACGACATCCAGCGGGGAATGGTCCAGCGGTGCGCGGTGCAGACCACCACAGAACTTGGCAACAAGCTCAAAATCCCCATCCACATCTTCGAACCAGGCCACGGGATACTGAAAATCACGGTCATTGGCATAGCCGTTGGCGCCCACCGGGCCACGTTCCGGCAGGTGCAGTGCCGCGCCGTAGTTTTCGCAGATAAAGCCGCGTACCGGACCGTCCGGCAGTTCGATCTTGAACTTGATGCCACGGGGGATGACCAGGATCTCGCCGGGCTTCACATGCAGCGCACCCAGTTCCGTATACGCCAGGATCGCACCCTGCTGGGGTACAAAGAGCATTTCGCCATCGGCGTTATAGAAAAAGCGGTTGCCCATGCCGGTATTGGCGCAGTAAACGTGAATGCCGATGCCGATCTGACTGCGGGCATCGCCATTGGCGGCGACCGTGATCATGCCGTCGATAAAGTCGGTGTCTGTCTCAGGCATCGACAGTGCATCCCAGCGCAGCACGTTGGGCGGGCAGTCTACTTCGGTAATGGGGGCGGTACGGATCAGGCCCTTGTCCATCGGGCTGAAATCACCCATGGCGATAGATGGGCGGATGCGGTACATCCAGGTGCGCCTGTTGCTGTGGCGCGGGGCGGTAAACGCGGTGGTGCTGAACTGTTCGGTATAGAGCTTGTAGTCACAGCGCTGGGGGTTGAACTGGCCCTGTGGCAATGCGCCTGGCAGGGCTTCGGTTTCATGCTCGTTGCCGAAACCGTTGAGGTATTTGAGTTTACGGGAATCTATCATTATTCCAATTTCCGTCAGGTTAGATCGCAGTCTGGCTCTGTTATCGCAGGTCTGCGTCGCTTTGATTATTAGTTTCAAATGAAACCAGTTTAATGGCCTGGATCGGTTATTTCAATCAATATTCTGGCGTATATTATTTTTTACGCTGAAATGAATGCATTTATATGACTAAAATGGTTTTTTGTAAGACTATTGTTTGTTTTTCTCTGTGCTTCTTGTGTCTGCGGCCGAAGGAACCCTCGGAAATCAGCCCCACCCATAGCGGGCGCCGCCCTATACGGATGCTGTTATAAGGGTGCGCCCGGGTTTGACCGTTCAGTGGTATCACTTCTTTACTGTATGCATCAGCGCCAGCCTTTAGAGCGAGCGTTGCTGCGCAGCCCAAGGGAGTTCTATCCATGGAACACAGCCTGAACATTGCCCACCTTGTCGCCGGTATTATCGCTTTGCTGCTGATCGCTGCGGTGACACTGGCGGTCACTGAACGGCTGCGGTTTCCCTTTACTGTAGCCCTGGTGCTGGTGGGTATGGTGCTGACTGAAGTGGCGAAGTCCTACCCGCAGGCTCTGGGGCCGCTGGAGGGTATCGAAATCTCCTCGGGCCTGATTCTGTATGTCTTTCTGCCCACCCTGGTGTTTGAGTCGGCCTTTCACCTCGATGCCCGCCAATTGCGTCGCGATTTGGCGCCGGTGGTGATGCTGGCGGTGCCTGGCCTGCTGGTATCTACCTTTATCATTGGCGGTGTCATGGCGCTGGCCACACCCATTTCGTTTTCGGCGGCCTTGCTGCTCGGCGCTATCCTTAGCGCCACAGACCCCGTGGCAGTGATTTCCCTGTTCAAACGTCTGGGTGCGCCGCGCAGGCTGACGGTACTGGTTGAAGGCGAGAGCCTGTTTAACGACGCCACCTCTATTGTGCTGGCGCGGGTGCTGGTGGGCATACTGGTGGCCGGTGCCGTGTCTATTGAGTCGGTACTGCAGGGACTGCTGGATTTCGTCGTGGTCTTTGTCGGTGGTCTTTTGGTGGGCTGGCTGATGGCCCTGTTGACCGGCTATCTGCTGGGTGTCCTGCAGGGGCATCAGTTTATCGAAATTACGCTGACCACTATTCTGGCCTACGTCTCTTTCCTGGTCGCAGAAGAGGTGTTTCATGTCAGTGGTGTCATGGCAACAGTGGCGGCGGCACTGAGTTTCAGTGGTTGGGGCTGGATCAAGGTGAGTCCCGAGGTGCGTGCCTACCTGGAGCACTTCTGGGAATACATGGCCTTTATAGCAACGGCACTGATCTTCCTTATGGTGGGTATGCAGGCCGAGGTTTCTGCGCTGCTGGAGGCTATGCCGCTGCTCGTTTGGGTCATTCTGGGAATGCTGTTGTCGCGGTTTGTTGTGATTTTCGGCCTGATACCGCTGATGGAGCGCTTGCCCGGTGCCCAACCCGTGGGGTTGGGTTACAAGGCAGTGATGTACTGGGGCGGGCTGCGCGGGGCCATCGCACTGGCTATCGTACTGAGCCTGCCCGAATTCGAGCACTCGGCCACCTTTACCACCCTGGTGATGGGCGCGGTGTTGTTCACCCTGGTGGTGCAGGGTCTTTCGATCAATAGCCTGGTGCACCGTCTGGGGCTGGATCGACCGTCGCTGGCAGACCGCTTCGCCCGTATGGAAGGTAAACTGCTGGCCAAACGCCGTGCTCAGGACCGTATCCCCGAACTCATGGCCGGTGGCCTGTTTTCGGGCTCCATTGCGCAACGGCTGCAGCTCAACTCGGATCAGGAATTAATAAGCATCCGCGAGGAACTTGATCAGTTGCGCCAAACCGAACTTAATTCCAATGAGGAACGTCGGCTACTCTACCTTCGCGGTTTTGCCGAGGAGCAGTCGTTGTTTATCGATATGTTCAACAAGGGGCACCTGTGTGAGGCGGCGTTCTGGCAACTACGTCAGCGTGTAGCGCTGGATCTCGACACCGTGCGTTTCCAGGATCGACTGGATCATATCGTATTTTGCGAGCGGCAGGATTCCGTGCTGGCGCAGCAGCGTTTGCGTCTGCTGGATCGTGTTTCGGTGCTGGCCGGCTATGCCCAGTGGTTGCGCGTAAGACGCGTGGCCAAAGATTATGAAATTGCCTGGGGGCGCTATCAGAGCTGTTCCCGGGTTCTGGAACGTTTTGATGAGCTGGTGGAAACGGAGTCCATTTCCGTCGAGGTGGCATCTGAAGTGCGGCAGCAATACGTCGGCTGGCATGAAACAGCCTGCAATCAGCTTGATCAGATGGCTGAGCAGTTTCCAGAATTTGTAGCGGACATGCAGGAGCGTCTGGGGGAGCGTTTGGTATTGCTTGCCGAAGGCGAGGCGATCGGCGAGCAGCTTGAACGCGGAACCCTGCCGCAGGGCATCGCTGAAACACTTGAAGCCGAGATGCGCACCAAGCTGCGGGCCCTGCGTGGGGCGGCCATTAAAAAACTGCAGGTTGAGCCGTCTGAACTATTGCGCAAGGTGCCTTTCTTGCAGGACATTCCCGAGGCGGAGTTTGTGCAACTGGCGACGCGCATGCGTTCGGTGACTGTGGCCGAGGGGGAAAACATCATTAGCCAGGGCGATACGGGCTACTCGGTGTACCTGATTGCACGGGGGGTGGTTCGAGTTATACGGCGAGAAAACGGCAAGGACCGCCAGCTGGCGACCCTTATGGCGGGTGACTTTTGTGGTGAGATGGCGCTACTGCACCAAGCGACACGCAGTGCCACGGTTCGGGCGATGACTCCCTGCTCGCTGTACGAATTGCGTCGCGCTGATTTGGCGCAGGCCATGCTCGAGTATCCTGCTATCCAGGCGGCGTTGGAAAAGGCGGCCCTTGAACGCAAAAATGCTCAGGGTTGAGCTCAGTCAGGCATGGTCTTTGGCGCGTTCGTACTGATACTGTAGCAGCGGTTCCCAGCGGCCGGCTTCGTTGGAGAGCCAATCGCCACACTGGTTGCAGCGTGCGATGCAGATGCCTTGCTCTGAGAATAAAATGCAGAATTGGGTCAGATCCAGAACCGGTGATGAGACGGTTTCGGCATTGTTGCAGCACAAGCAGGGCGTATTCATGCTGGTACCTGATGGTTAATGCAGGGTTGCTGATCAGCCTTTTGCGTATTTAGATTTAGCGCTGCAGCGGTCACTATCTGGCAAGGCCCGGGCGCGAACATGCGCCTGATGGGTCTCGCGCCTCGCTCGCTGGCCTCTTCCCTGAAGCTTAACGTGCTGTGCATGTCGCTGATGATCCCTGTCTGATTCGTATTGATGCCGTTAGCGAAACGGGCGTATAGTGCCGCGCTGGAATCTGTTCGCGGCCTTGTTAGCCACTACTTGCTAGTGGCCATCGCCTGTATAGGCCAGAGCATTTGCAAACGACGTTGTACGGTTCTTGCTCTCAGCACTGGGAGACGGAGGGCTCTGACGATCGTCATAATAGCCGATGCTGATAATTTCCCATTTCTGCAGGTAGCGGTGCAGGTAGCTGTTGCAGCAGCGGCACTTGTATAGCTGGCTGTCCTGCAGCGTGCTGATATTGATCAGATAGGGGTGGTGGCGTTGTTGCGAGATCAGGAGGTCACATGACGGGCAGGTGCTTTCCATTTCAGTTGCCTCTAATTGTACGTCGATATTTCGGTTAGCATCCGTTGCGCCGAATGTGGCTTGTCTAGACGCGCTCTAAATACATATGTATTTGATGCCAAACATTTGTATTCAGGTCTCATGTTAGTGGAGACCCTGAGAAAAATATTTAGGACTTAGTCCTAATTTTAAATGCGATTTCAGCGTTTGAATTTCGCTGTTCGGGATGTGCCCGTTTTGTCAGCAGACAGGATGTCTGCTCCAACCGCTGGATGCGAGCTACACGGAATATTTCATGCGTATGTTGTGGGTGGCACTCATGTTGCCATTGTATGCGTTTGCCGATCAGCCGGCGTCCTTTAGTGCAGCCAAGCGGGAAATGACTGCCATTTATGCAGACAACCCAAGGTCCTTCTATTGCGGTTGCAACTACGGCACTCGGGGCAAGCGCCTTGAGCCGGATCTGGCCAGCTGCGGTTATCAGGCGCGCAAGAATGCTGGTCGTGCAGGACGGATTGAATGGGAACATGTGATGCCTGCCTGGGTTTTCGGGCACCAGCGCCAGTGCTGGCAGCAAGGCGGACGCCAGGCCTGCAGCAAGGATCCTGATTTCAAACTGATGGAGGCCGATATGAATAACCTGGTGCCTGCCATCGGTGAGGTTAACGGAGACAGGTCCAACTATGCTTACGGCATGATTTCCGGCGAGCCGCGTGCCTACGGTGCCTGCGATGTTGAGGTGGATTTCAAGGGGCGCACGCTGGAACCCAGCGACGCGATCCGTGGTGATATTGCCCGTATCTATTTCTATATGCAGGACCGCTATGATTTGCGCCTGAGCAAAAGCGAAACGCGCCTGCTTGAAGTCTGGAACCGTGCCGATCCCGTTGATCTCTGGGAATTTGAGCGCAACCGCCGTATTCGCGCGGTGCAGGGGTTTGGCAACCCTTATGTTGAAGCTGGGCAAAGAGTGCTGGTACGCAACAGCGCTGATATCAAGTAACTCGTCACACAGGCTGTTTGCCGTAGAACCCAAAAGCCCTCGCAAGGAGGGCAAAAGGTATTTTGTTATCGATCAAGTGACGGCGCTTGTGATCTCAACGCCTGTCAGAACTGCGCGCTGTTGATCTCACAAGCACCGCAAAGGCCGGACATCACCGTATCTGCATGGCGATTGGCGCGCGGCAGGTAGTAGTCGGTGTAGAACTCAGCGGTAATCAGCTTGGTACGCAGGAATTCATCCGCGTATTGACCCTTACCCAGTAGCTCGTGAGCGGCCAGTGCACTTTTCGCCAGTAGCCAGGCACCGCACAGGAAGCCGTGCATCATCAGGAAGTCGAAGCAGACGCTGCCTGCCAGATCCTTGTTGCTGACAGATTTATCCAGCAGCCAGGTGCGTAACTGCATGGAGCGTTTAACCGCCATGCGCAGCTCACGATTCATCTTGATGAATGCCGCTGAATCAACCGCGGACAGGGCGTTGACGGTGATCATTATCTCCGTTTGCAGGCTTTCCAGTGCCGCACCTTTATCCAGCAGCATCTTGCGACCGATAAAATCCATCGCCTGAATGCCGGTGGTACCTTCATAGATCGGCAGGATGCGGGCATCACGATAGTGCTGGGCTGCGCCTGTCTCTTCAATAAAACCCATGCCGCCGTGTACCTGAATATTCAGGGACGTTAGCTCCTGCGCAAATTCGGTCATCCAGCCTTTAACGACTGGGGTCAGCAGATCCACGCGGGGCTTAAACTGCAGCGCCACTGCAGCATCAGAGCTGTGCGCTTTATCCACATCAGAGGCCGCTACGTAGGCCAATGCTCGCATAGCTTCAGTACCGGATTTCATCGCCAGCAGCATGCGGCGCACGTCGGCGTGTTCAATGATGGGCATCTTGTTGCCATCTTTGTCGGTACCCTGAGTCCGCTCTTTGGCGAACTCAACGGCCTGCTGGTAGGCGCGTTCAGAGATGGACAAGCCCTGCAAGCCAACAGACTGGCGGGCGTGGTTCATCATGGTGAACATGTACATCAGGCCTTTGTTAGCCTCACCCACCAGATAGCCTTCTGCACCGCCGTTGTCACCAAAGCTCATAACGCAGGTTGGGCTGCCGTGGATACCCAGTTTGTGCTCCAGTGACACACAGACTGCATCGTTCAGCTCAGCGGGTTCGCCATTGGCGTCCAGCTTGAACTTGGGCACGATAAACAGGGATATTCCCTTAACACCGGCTGGCGCATCCGGCAAACGAGCCAGTACCAGATGGACCACGTTGGAGGTCATCTGATGGTCACCCCAGGTAATAAAGATCTTCTGGCCGGTGATTTTGTAACTGTCACCGTCCGGGATCGCTTTGGACGCCACGGCAGACAAGTCAGAACCTGCATTGGGCTCGGTCAGGTTCATGGTGCCAGTCCACTCACCGCTGATCAGCTGTGGCAGGTACTGTGCTTTCAGCGCCTCGCTACCGTGAGCAATGAGCGCTTCAACGGCACCCTGACTCAGCATCGGGCAGAGGGCAAAACCCATGTTGGCGGAGTGCCAGAGTTCGTTGACGGCCGTGCCCAGAACATTCGGCAGCGCCTGACCTCCAAACTCTTCAGGGCCGGTTAGTGTTGCCCAGCCATTGACTACATATTGCTGGTAAGCGTCGGCGAAACCTTCAGTTTCCAGTACTTTGTGATTTTCCAGCCGGGCACTGTTCCGATCACCCGTACTGTTCAGCGGTGCCAGTACATCGGCCGCCAGCTTGCCTGCTTCTTCGATAATCACGCTGGCCAGTTCGCTGTTTACTTCTTCCAGACCCGCGTCGCTGCAGTACTGGTCAAACTGGACCAGCTCTTTGATAACAAAGTTTGCATCCGCGTAAGGGGGAGTGTAGGTGCTCATGAAGGTATCTCCGCCTGGTTAATCTTTAGTTTTCAGTCGATTCAGGATTGTTCGCGCGCTCACGCAGCAGGAACTTCTGGATCTTGCCGGTGCTGGTTTTTGGCATATCGCCAAAAATCACGGTTTTTGGTGCTTTAAAATGGGCCATGTGGTCACGGCAGAAGGCAATAATCTCTGCTGCGCTGACCGCGCCGGCGTTGCCTTTCAGGGAGACAAAGGCACAGGGTGTTTCGCCCCATTTCTCGTCCTGTTTCGCTACAACCGCGGCTTCCTGCACCATTGGGTGGCTATACAGCACATTTTCCACTTCGATACTGGAAATATTCTCACCGCCAGAGATGATGATGTCTTTTGAGCGATCTTTTATTTCGATATAACCGTCTTGGTGCCATACTGCGAGATCACCTGAGTGGAACCAGCCGCCTTTAAATGCATCCGCAGTGGTGGTCGGGTTTTTCAGATAACCCTTCATGACCAGGTTGCCGCGCATGAACACTTCACCCATGGTTTTACCGTCCTGCGGTACGGGTTCCATGGTCTCTGGATTGGCGATCATCAGATCGTCCAGCATTGGCGCACGAACACCCTGACGGGATTTCAGTCGCGCCTGTTCTTCAGCGGTCTTGTAGCTCCACTCGTCGTGCCAGGCGCAGACAACGGATGGACCATAGGTTTCGGTCAGGCCGTATACATGGGTTACTTTAATGCCCAGTTTTTCCATGCCTTCGATCACGGAGGCAGGAGGCGCAGCACCGGCAGTCATCACTTTTACCGGGTGGTGGATGCCATCTTTCAGGGCGTCATCGGCAGCATTCAGCATGTTCAGTACAATAGGTGCGCCACAGAAGTAGCCCACTTTTTCCTTTTTGATCATGTTGAAGATATCTTCAGAACGGACATGACGCAGGCAGACGCTGACACCCGCCATCGCGGCAATAGTCCAGGGGAAGCACCAGCCGTTGCAATGGAACATCGGCAGCGTCCACAGGTAGACCGGGTGCTGTTCCATCGCCCAGGACAGGGCATTGCTGTTGGCGTTCAGGTAGGCGCCACGGTGGTGGTACACCACGCCTTTAGGGTCACCGGTGGTGCCAGAGGTGTAGTTCAGCGTAATCGCTTCCCACTCATCGGCTGGCAGTGAGTAGGCGTAGTCTTCGTCGCCGTTTGCAATAAAGGCCTCGTAGTCGGTATCGCCGATCAGTTCACCGTCGCTCCAGTACGGATCGTCGATGTCGATGACGTAGGGTTTTTCGTCCATCAGCGCCAGGGCGCCTTGCACCACCTTGCTCAGCTCTTTGTCGGTGATCAGTACCCTGGCGCCTGCATGTTCCAAGATAAACGCGACTGCTTCTGAGTCGAGGCGGGTATTGATTGAGTTCAGAACGGCACCGCACATGGGCACTGCAAAGTGCGCTTCGAAGTGCTCTGGCAGGTTAGGCGCCATGATGGAGACGGCATCGCCTTTTTCAACGCCATAGGCGTTCAACGCACTGGCCAGTTTTTTGCTACGGCTGAATGTTTCTGACCAGGTGCGGCGGATTTCTCCATGCACAACGGCAGGACGGTTTGGATAAACGCTGGCTGCGCGCTCCAGAAATTTGATGGGTGTCAGCGCAGCAAAGTTAGCAAAGTTTTTTTCCAGGTTTGTTTCGAAGGCCGATCTGTTATTCATTTTTGTTACTCTCGTTATCGATGTTTGCCAGCGAGCCAGTCAGGTGGCTGGCGCCGAGCGTCCAGGCGAGTGAAAGCCCCGGAAAATGAGCTGTATCGGTTCGCAACCCGCCTTGGCGTCATTCGGTTAAGCATTAAATTACGGGCAAATGGTTGCGTAACTATTTGGCAATTCTAACGAAATGTTACAGTTCCGAACCGAGGCCCTTCTTTGTGGTACATTCAATTTTTAACATGTACCTGACAGGGTTTCTCTGTGTATCGTTACTCCCCGATCACCTTTCGTTTGTTTCTGATGTTGCTGCTGCTAATCAGCAGTATTTTTGGGTCTATCTACTGGCTCACCGTACCCATGATAAAAACAAATGTGTTTGGGTTAGAACTGCACTCCAACCGGCAGGTACTTAATATCGTTTATGATTTGGCCAATCGGATGTATTTCAGCACCGAGTCCTATATAGAACAGGCGCTGGATGCGGAGGAAAAAAAGCTTAAAGCGGTGGTGGACCTGGGGGAGAGCTATGTTCGCGCAGGCTTAGAGGATGGCGCGGAACAGTCGCTGGACTTAAAAACCCGTTGGCTGAGGCTATATTCCGAGTTAAGGCGGTTAAGGTTCGACGGTGATAACTATCTGTGGATCTCCGATTATAACGGTCGATTGTTATCTCATCCAGACGACAAGTTTCAGAATGAAAATATCACTGAGCATATGGTTGCAGGGGACCGCTCGGCGTTGCCCGACATTATCAAGCAAGCGTTGACCCAGGGTGAAGGCTTCTACAAATACCAATGGTACCGCCCCCAAAGCACCGAGGTGATCGACAAATTTTCCTATGTGCGCAGCTTCCCCGAGTGGGGCATTGTGCTGGGGGCAGGGGTCTATGCTGATGACCTTTACCGGGGGGCGCAAGCCTACAACGCTCATCTGTTGGGGGAATTAAGTCAGGCACTGGAAAATGTGAAAATCGCCAGTAATGGCTATCTCTACATCTTCGATTCCAATGGTGACATGATCTTTCACCCCAATTCCAATATTCGTGGCACTAACTTTAAAGACCTGCTAAATCCAATGACGGGCAACCCGGTCTATCGGGATTTGATTGCCGTGGCGGATACGGATGAAGAGCTGTATTACAAATGGGATACGCCCCATGATCCCGGTAACTACGCCTATGAAAAACTCTCGCTGGTGCGCCATCTGTCGGGTTTTGACTGGTATATCAGCTCTTCGGTGTACCTAGATGACCTAAAGGCCAGCTCGGTTCAGTTGAGCCAGCGTTTGCTGGCCATGGGGTTCTTTGGTTTGCTGGCAGCGATTGTTGCCGCATTCCTGTTTGCCGAATACCTGACCTCACCGATCAAGCAACTTTCCGCGACCGCCTACAAGATTAGTCGGGGGCAGTTTGGGGCCAAGACGGGTATTAATCGCAACGACGAATTGGGCACTTTGGCGGAGTCTTTCGACTTTATGGTCGATCAGCTGCGGGACAATATTCAGGGGCTCAACACTCGGGTCGCATCACGCACCAAGGAGCTGTCTGAGTCCAACCTGCAGCTGTTACAGGCCGTAAGTTCTCTGAAAACGACCAAGAGTGAACTCACGGCTTCGGAAACCCGACAGCGTCTGATTCTGGATGCACTGCCTGCGCAAGTGGCCTACCTGGATGCGCAGGGGCGTTATGTCTTCGTCAACCGGGAATATGCCCAGACCTGTGGCCGCCACAAAAGTGAGCTGGTGGGTGAGCTGATGCAGGATCTGATGTCTGCTGCCATGTATACAAACACCTTGCATTATATCCGGCAGGCGCTGCGTGGCGAGAAGGTGATGTACGAATACAGTACCGAGGTGCAGGGAAAAATCATGGTCACGCGGTCTATATTGCTGCCCTTTTACGGTGAGCAGCGCCAGACGGTGGAAGGTGTGCTTAACCTGTCGATCGATATATCCGCTGAGCGTGAGTCTGAGCAGCGTCTGGCTGAGGCGAGCAAGATGAAAGCGGTGGGGCAGATGTCGGGTGGTCTGGCGCATGATTTCAATAATTTGTTGACCATTATTCTGGGCAACCTGCTGGACGCGCAAAGCCACCCTGAACTGCCACTGGCGCTGAACAGTAATTTGGTACCCGCGATACGTGCGACACGGCGAGGTGCTGATCTGACCAAGCGTTTGCTCGCGTTCTCCCGCCGTCAGCCGCTCTCGCCAGGCTGCGTAACGCCGGATCGATTGATTACAGATGTGATCAGTCTGCTATCTGGCCCGCTGGCGGACAACATTCGCATTCAGACCCGTATCGATGAAAGCGCACCGGTGGTGTATGTGGATGAAGCACAGATGGAGGATGCGCTGGTGAATCTGGCGCTCAATGCGGCGGACTCGATGGACAAGGGTGGCACCCTGAGCTTCGAGGTACGAGCCTTCCAGAGTACGAGTCGAGAAGGATTTGATGAGCCAATTCCGGCGGGTAACTATGTCATGCTGACGGTGAAAGACACGGGTGCCGGATTTACAGAGGAAGCCTTGCAGAAAGCCTGGGAGCCATTCTTTACCACCAAATCTGTCGGAGCGGGATCTGGCTTGGGATTGAGTATGGTATACGGTTTCGTGAAGCAGTCGCAGGGGTATATCCGCATTCGTAACCGCCGTTGCGCTGGGGCCGCGATCGAAATTTTGTTGCCAGAGGGCACTGATCGACAATGCAAGGTCCTGCAGCAGAGTCTGGAGACTGACAGTTATGCCGCTGCAGCGGATGCCAGCGCTATGGTGCTGTTAGTCGAAGACAATTCGGATGTTCGTAAAGTGGTACGGCATCAGCTGGTCAATATTGGTTTTAGCGTACTGGAAGCAGAAACGGCTGATGAAGCTGATAACTTGTTACTGAATCTGAATGCGCTGGCCGGTGTGGTCACTGACATAGTGATGCCAGGAGAGAAGGACGGCTATGCAGTCGCACGGCGGGTGAAAGCGCGATACCCATCGGCCTTTATTGTGATGATGACGGGTTACAGTGGAACCTTCACCGAGCAGGATGCAGACTTCTGCCTGCTACAGAAACCGTTCGATCAGACTGCGCTGGCAAGAGCGATTTTCCCTGAAGAAAAGTAAAACATAAAAATGACGAAAAGAGGCCATGGATGGCTCAGGAAGCAACGATGAAAAATAATAACCTGATCTACGTGATCGAAGATGAAGAAGATCTGGGGCAACTAATGTGCCGGGCACTGGAGAAATTTCGCTATCAGGCACGTCATTTCACCAACGGTGCGGAGGCGTTATCGGCAGTGACACAGGATAACCCGAGTATCTGCATCGTTGATCTGAATCTGCCGGATATGGATGGATTGGAACTGGTGAAGCAGTTTGATAACCAGTGCCGGGGGGTGGTTATTGTGTCCGGGCGAGATGACCTGACTGACCGGGTTCTGGGATTGGAGTTTGGGGCTGATGATTATATCACCAAGCCATTTGAGCCCCGGGAGCTGGTGGCACGGGTGCAGAGTTTGTTAAGACGTTTGCAACGTAGCAGCGAAATCAACGCCGTGATAACCCGAAAAGCCGAATTTTCCGGATGGATATTCCGTCCGGACTCGCTGGAGTTGTGTTATCAAGCGCAGGAGAAGCTCTCTCTCAGTCGCGCCGAAGGTGACATGTTGCTGTCACTGCTCAGGCATCCTTTTCAGATTCTTTCCCGTGATCAACTGTTGGGGGACAACGGCACCGCCTATGACCGCAGCATTGATGTGCGTATGTCGCGCTTGCGCAAAAAGCTGGAAAGCAGCGGTGACGGCAACGAACTGATTAAAACTGTTTATGGCGCTGGCTATATGCTGACGACTGCGGTGGTGTGGCGCTAGAGCATTTTCATCTCAAGGGCCGCTCTGATGTTTCAGTGGCAGCACTCAAGCAACCTCGATCGACAGATAAGTGTTTCGTGCAAATTCTCTAGCTGGGGCATCTCTTCAAAGTCCCGTACTTGCGGTGAATTTGAAAGGGCGGAGGCTGTAAGGCCTCCGCCTGCTCGGTCAGACAAAGGGCTCAGGTGGCCTTTTTCTCTTTTTTGTCCTCTTCGTCATCGACAAAGATCATCTCATTCTCAGGGCGGTGACGCCCCAGCAGCTTCGGACGTTCGATCAGCAGGTACAGCACCAGACCAATGACAACCGCATAGACGGTGGATTTTGGATCAGGCATCGCCAGCGTTACCGCAACGATACCCGCCACGCCGCGCTCGGTGGAGGTTTTCAGCTGCTCCATACCCACCATGATGCAGATGTACGCCGTCAGTATGAGTGTCAGAGACAGGGCAATGGGCAGTACAGGCTTAAACAGCGTAACCAGCGGCAAGATGAACAGCGCGACAAGGCCAGTGATCCAGAAAGTACCACCGCCGCTGTAGATGGAATCCATGGATTTACGCCCCATCGCGTAACGCTCTGCTACGGTTGCATGTGCAGCCGTCCACAGCGGACCGGCCAGCCCCGGCCAAGGTGCCAGGAATGCATGGATGCCGTTGCGCAGCGAAGTCACCAGATGAACGCGGTCAATACTATTATCTATTGACTCATCTGTACGCAGGTGGTCAACACGTTTAATCAGTGTGAAACCGACGATGATGTCACCAAAGGCAATCACATAAGCGATGACTGCGGTTGGGATCGCCAGCAGGAACACGTCCCAGCCCGGAAAGCCGACGGTGAAGGTCAGGTACTGGAGCATCAGTGCGAAGTCAGGTTGAGTGATGCCCCACTCGATGTCGGGTACTGCATATTCGCCTGTACTCCAGCCGATGAGCATCGCGATGATCATGCCCGGCACCATACCGAAGTTGGCGATGCGTTTTGCCAGCGAGTTTTCTTTCACGATGTTCTTGAACGACAGCGAGAACAGAATGTACGCCGAGATGATAGATCCCACGATCAATGAAATTGGCGTGGCATCTACGCGGCCGCCGATTTTCAGTTCACCCATCATGGCGGCGATACCTGCACCTATGATGATGCCGGATTTCAGCGAGTTCGGGATGACTTCAACCAGCTTGGAGCCCCAGCGCGTGATACCCAGAATAAAGAAGATAATGGTTACTTCCAGTTGTAGCGCAAACAGCGCCTTGATCGCTTCGGGGCCAGGTTCGAAACCTTTCAGATACAACAACACCACTGGTATTGCCGGCGTAATCCAGCCCGGAACCAGAGGTACGCCCATCAGGGCTGGCAGGCAGTAACACAAGCCTGCAACAAAGGTGAAAGCCAGTGCCGCTTCGTACGGCATGCCGAGATATTTTTCCAGCAGGGGAATCATCGCCAGACCGACCACGAACATGATCAGGCCCTGGATCATCTCCGGGGTTTCCCATCTGTAATGTACAAGCGGCAGGCGGATTTTAAACGGGCCTAACGGCCAGTGGGGGTGTTCGTCGCCGTCGCGGCGTTGGATCAAAGGCATCTTTTTTTCCTTGTTTATTCGAACCTTCAAAGGCATCGTGCAGGCATTCACAGCATCTGTTTTTGCTCTATACCAAGGGGCGTTTCTGCCTTTGGTTAGCGCCGGCGAAAGGAGGCGCTATCTGCAGGCGAGCAAAACGGCAATCCCAGACGGCAGTAAACAGGAAAAGTACAAATAGACTTTGTCTCAATCCTTTCCAATTGTTACCAATGGCATTTTCAGTTTAAATTTGAGGCGCGTTTTAACGGGCGATAAAAACAGTTGATTCCCCCTGACCTGATGCCCGTCCTGGGCGCGGAGAAAACTGGGTGTTAGGGGATTATTCAGGCTGAGTCGCGGCTTTACGGCCTCAGTAATAAAGGATCCAAAGCATGCTTCACATAACGAATGGCGATATGGCAAATCAGTGGCTGCAAAAAGCCGCTATAGGTGATGACTATCTGGCGTGGAATGATGTGCTGCACGAAGGCCCTGTACCAGCCGGTTTATCGCTTGATGAGTTATCCCGGGTGCGTGCGGCCTTTATTGTCAGCTGCGGCTGGGCTACCGACTTTGAAGCCCAGACGCATTTTCAGGCGCGTGATGCCCTGTTTCGTCGCGGTGCGCGTGAGGGTGGCGTTGTAATATGGAACTCGTTTGAACTTTATGATCAGTTGCACCTGCTGCAATTACTCAACTGGTATCACGACGAAGGTCAGGGACTTGCCTGGCCTGAACTGGTGCTGGTGGACGATTACCTTGGTCAGGCGCAGCCTGAACGGGCGCTTGAACTCTATGCCACCCGTCAGCGGTTAAGCGAGGCGCAGATGGCCTTGGCGGTGGATGCATGGCAGGCATTTTGCAGCGCCAATCCGCGCACGCTGGCGAGTCTGCTGCATAAGGATCTGTCGGCACTGCCGTTTTTGGCCGCTGCAATTGAACGTTTGCTGCAGGAGTATCCAGACCCCTGTGGTATCAACCGTACTGAAAGGCAGTTGCTCGAGGCTGTGAGTGCTGGCGTTGAGGATGCCGCCGGGCTATTCCGAGCCGTGCGTGCGGCAGAGGAGGTGGCCTTTATGGGGGATGCCAGTTTCTGGCGGGTACTAGAGGGGTTGCTGAGTCCACCGGTTGCGCTGCTCAACTGCGAGAACGGGCGCTTTGTCCGCCCTGCGCTGACCGGCTGCGATGAGGCATTTCTGGCGCTGCGCTTCTCTCTTGCGCCCAGAGGGCAGCAAGTGCTGGCTAAAGCACAGGACTGGTTGTCGGAGCAGCCGATCGACCGCTGGATTGGCGGCGTTAATCTCTGTGGTGATGGTACCTGGCGCTGGGACGCCGTTAAACGAGAGCTCAAGCAGGGCCTGTAACGTCGTTTTGAGCACTCGGTAACGACTTGCGTAGCCGCATAAGCGCCTCAAGGGGTGACAGTCGCGGGTCGGCACGTTAGGATGCGCGTGGAATGCTTGGTGGCGTTGTCTGCGGGTGGCTCACACAGGTTTTCAACTACTTAAATGTATGCTGTTTCAGTGCCAGGTTCTAAATGTCCTAACCGGGCGGAAAATCCGATGGTGATCTGAGTCAGTTGTGACGACAGAACGGAGTAATACCAGTGCAGATAGCTGAAAATACCATAGTGCAGATCCACTACACCCTGAAAAATGCCGCCGGCGATGTAGTTGATACATCCGCAGGGCAGGAACCACTGGCCTATTTGCACGGCGGTGGCAACATCGTTGAAGGTCTTGAGTCTGCCTTGGTCGGTAAAGTCGTTGGCGACAAGCTCGATGTGTCCGTAGAGCCAGAGCGTGGCTATGGCGAGCGTCGTGAAGATCTGGTGCAGGATGTTGAACGCAGCAACTTTGTTGGCGTTGAAGAAATTGAAGTCGGTATGCAGTTCCTGGCGCAGACCCCCTGGGGTGAGCAGCCGGTAACCGTTATCGCGGTCGCCGATGACAGCGTGCAGCTGGACGGCAATCACCCACTGGCCGGCGAAACCCTGAATTTCTCGGTTGAAGTCGTTGATGTGCGCCAGGCCAGCGAAGAAGAGCTGCAGCATGGCCACGCCCACGGCGAAGGTGGTCACCACCACTAAGCGGGCGCGGGTTGCCGGTAGCGGCAATTCACTGTTTTGATAACCGGGTCCTGGGCCTTCCAGGAGCCGGCTGTTTGCGTACTGGCGCGTCTCAATGTTTAGGCGCCCAGTTTTTTGTCAGGTTATGGATAACACCCGAATTCGTTGAACTTTCCCGGAGGCCGGCCACCTTGCAGAGAACCTCTGCAGTGCTGCTGCATCAATCCAGGTGAAGTCAGTACTGCGACTGTCGATGCACGGAGGTATCGCCGGTAAGCGCAATGGGAGACCGGGTGCTGCGTAAAACCTCTGTTTTTTCCGCCTGTGTCTTTGTAGCCACACTGCTGCTGGGTTTTTACTGGAACCAGCTTAACCAGACGCTACAGCAACGCGAACAGACATCCCTTGTACGTGACCTGATCAATACTCAGGTCAGTTCCGTTGAACGTTTGCTTAACCTGTCCCTGCTGTCGACCGAACTGCTGGCCCATGAAGTGCGCCGCAGTAATGGCGAACCGTCGGATTTTTCTGCCCGGGCTGCCGAAATTCTGCGTGACTTCCCCTCTGTTTCCAGCCTGCAGCTTGCCCCTGGTGGCATCAACCGCCAAATTTTTCCTTTTGCCGGCAATGAAGCTGCGCTTGGGTTGAATATTTTCGAGCATGAGACTACTGCCATCGCTACTGCACGGGCGCGGGACGAGCACCGGCTGACCATTAACGGCCCACTCACCCTGGTGCAGGGCGGCGTTGCCGTGATCGGGCGCAACCCTGTGTTTTTGCTCGACTCCAGCGGCAATGAACACTTCTGGGGTTTTGTTTCAGCGGTGATTGATATCGATCGTCTGCTATCGGTCACGGACCTGCAAAAGCTGACAAGTCGTGGCTTTGAGTACGAGCTGGTAAGGCCAGCAAGTGCAGGCTTGCCCGAGCGGATGCTGTTCAGGAGCGCGGGCGCGTTGAATAGCGACAATGTGCAGACACTGGATGTACGGGTGCCAAACAACCGCTGGCTGCTGCGCATGAGCCATGGTGTTGCCGAGCCGGGGCTGACAATAGGCTATGGCCACTTTCTGAGCCTGTTCGTAGCGCTGATTCTCGCCTGGCTGGTGCACTATGTACTGCGAGAGCCCCACCGCCTGCGAGCGCTGGTGGATTCGCGTACGCGCGAGCTGCATGAGCTTGCCTACCATGATTTTCTGACCGGGCTCGTTAACCGGCGTCTGCTGAACGAGCAGCTGGGCCAGGCCCTGCGCGAGCAGTCCTACGCGGGCGGCATGGTGGCGCTGCTCTATCTGGATCTGGATGATTTCAAACGCATCAATGACTCCATGGGTCACGAAGTGGGGGACCAGTTACTGGTTGAGGTCGCCAACCGCCTGCGGAGCCAGGTGCGGGGCAACGATATTGTTGCCAGGCTAGGCGGCGACGAGTTTGCCGTCGTGCTGCTGAACAGCGGTGGACAGCATGATTTGCTGCGACTGGCCGAGAAGATCGTACTGGCGCTGAGTCGGCCGGTGCGGCTGAATAGCCGGGATCTGGTGATCAGCGCCTCGATCGGCATTACCCTTGCTCCCCATGATGGCGATTCAGCCAGTCAGTTGCTGCGCAATGCGGATCTGGCGCTCTATACCTCCAAACGTCGGGGCAAGAACTGTGTAGAATTTTTTCATATCGATATGCAGCGTGAAGCCTCACGTCTGATGCAACTGGAGGAAGATCTGCGTCATGCGCTGTCACACCGACAGCTGTCACTGGCTTTTCAGCCCATCGTCAATATAGAGCACCACCGGGTGGTTGCCTTTGAGGCACTGGTGCGCTGGCATCATCCTGAACAGGGCCTGTTAATGCCGGGCCAATTTATTCCCGCCGCAGAGCAGTCTGGCTTGATTGTTCCGCTGGGTTACTGGGTGTTGCGTTCGGTTTCCCAGGGACTGGTGGCGCGTATCGAGGCTCAGCGCGATGTGGTGCCGGTGGCGCTTAATATCAGCCCGCAACAGTTTCGCGACAAGAATTTCATGCTGGAAGTGCAGGCAATCCTGGATGAAACCGCAGTGCCGCCCAGCTTGCTGGAGTTCGAGATTACCGAAAGTACGCTGATGGACAATCTGGACGCCACCATCGATATTCTCAATGCTCTCAAGGTGCTGGGCGTACGCATTTCCATTGATGACTTCGGTACGGGCTACTCCTCCCTGGCGCTCCTTAAGCAGCTACCGGTGGACACGCTTAAAATCGATCGCTGCTTTGTTAAAGATATCTGCGAAGACGAAGAAGATCGCCAGATCATTCAGGCCGTAATTGCCATGTCGGCGCAGCTGGATCTTGAAGTGATCGCCGAAGGCGTTGAAACCCGGCCGCAGAGTGATTTGCTCTTTGGCTTTGGCTGTCGCCGGGTGCAGGGCTATTTCTATGGCAAACCCGTTATTGGTCCCATTCCCGATGCAAGACGATTATTGCAGCCACAGCTCGAGGAAGTTATCTAGGAGGCTGTCCGAGAATACTCAACCTACTGCGAGCCACCTGAGTTTGGCTGTTTTTTGTGCTGTTTTGCGTTAAATAGAACCACTATTCGCCTTAAAACACCGCAAAAACCCGCTCAAATCAGTCGGCTCTCGCTACGGCCAGCATTCTCGGACAGCCTCCTAGTGTAGTGTTGCACTCTTGGTGGTGCTTTAGAACGCGCTCATTTTTTCGCCAGCCAAGGCGTGAGGCAGAGTCATAGTGATGTCTCTTATACACATCCGACGCTGCCTACACATCCGTACGTATGTGTCTACGTTCTACTGGTA
>NZ_BCNS01000226.1 GCF_001528745.1 Marinobacterium profundum
GTGTGAAATTAAGTGATGGTGAAACACTGATTCGTTACGATGAGCTGGAATCAAAATACCGTGGCTTGTTCGAGCCGCGACTTACTATGTCTGGAGAGGGATGATGCCCAACGAGAAAGTGACAGGACCTGCGCGTTTTTACTACGCGACCTGCTACTCAATGAAAGGAATTCGTGCGGCTTTCGTCCATGAGCCGGCCTTTCGCTATGAGGTGTATGGGGCGCTGGTGCTGATACCGCTGTCGTTCTGGGTCGCCCAAACGGGCATCCAGCTCGGGCTGCTGATTGCCAGCTGTCTGCTGGTGTTGATGGCTGAAATGTTTAACAGTGCCATAGAGGCGGTGGTGGATCGGGCTGGGCTCGAAATGCATGAGCTGGCGGGCCGCGCCAAGGATCTGGGGTCTGCGGGAGTATTTTTTACGCTGCTGATCGTGATGCTGATCTGGGGTGGGGTACTGTGGGACAATCTTGCCACGGGCTGATGTCAGGTTGACCTATTAACCCGGGTTAAAATGCAGTCGCGTTTGTAAGAAAGGCAAAAACAAAAAAAACAGGAGCGGGGCAAATCCCGGCTCCTGCTTTTTTTGTCGCCAGGGCTTAGACTAAGCCCTGGCTGAACGGCATTTCCGGCAGGTTGCGTGCGTAGAATATTTCCCGCATCTCGCGAAACAAATTGTCGGTAATGGTGCTGATTTCTTCTTCGCTCATGCCCTGTGTGGTGGTGCCAAACAGGTACTGGTTGAGGTCGAAATCGTTGAGCATCATCTTGGTGTGGAAGATGTTTTCCTGATAAACATTCACATCCACCATCTGATACAGATCGCGGATATCGTCGCTCATGAAATTCTGGATCGAGTGAATATCATGGTCGATATAGTGCTTGATACCGTGAACGTCGCGGGTGAAGCCGCGTACGCGATAGTCGATCGTCACTATATCTGACTCGAGCTTGTGGATCAGGTAGTTCAGCGCTTTCAATGGCGAAATAACGCCACAGGTAGACACCTCGATATCGGCACGGAAGGTGCAGATGCCGTTATCCGGATGGCTTTCCGGGTAGGTGTGTACGCAGATATGACTCTTGTCCAGGTGCGCTACGACGGAGTCCGGCTGCAGAGGGCCCGGTTTTTCCGATGTATCGACCAACAGCGAGTCTTTCAACGGCTCCTCGGATACCAGAATCGTAACGCTCGCGCCCTGGGGCTCATAGTCCTGGCGAGCGACGTTCAGTACGTTGGCGCCGATGATATCGCAGACCTCGGTCAGGATTTCGGTCAGGCGATCAGCGTTGTATTGCTCATCAATGTACTCGATATATTCTGCTTTCTGCTCCGGAGTCCGGGTGTAGCAGATATCGTAAATACAGAAACTCAGGCTTTTGGTGAGGTTGTTAAAGCCCTGCAGTTTGATCTTGCCACTGGGTGTCAACGATCAGGCCTCCAAAAAAATAACGCGCCTCTCGGGCGCGATGGACGAATAGCTATGGGGCTGGCCCCGGCAATGTGTCGTGATTGTAGTGCAACTGGGCGATCAGAAAAAGTCCAAGGGGCGACAAAAGTCCTGCTGTATAAAAATCAGTCGCCTGTGCCGAGAATCCAGAGATTGATTTTTATGCTATTGCAAATCGTTATCGTTTAGATTATCGTTTGATTTGTTCGCAAATCGCTGACGGTTATCACGGCTTATGCCGTTGTGCTGTCGGTTCGACGGAGCCCGCCTTTGGCGGGGTGCGCTCGGTCAGATTGTTTAATGTTCAAGGCTCTTATCACGCTTATCGTGAATGCCGGCTCTGTCATGGGGCCGGCTTTTTTTATGGTCGCGGGCTTGGAGTGTAGGAAAGTGGCTTTGTATTCAGAGCCTCGCAAGGCGAGTGCTTTAAGCAGGCCAGGGGTGTCGTAAGTCCCTGGCTTTGGGAAGGGGCTAGTTGAAGTCAAAACCCAGTTGTTCTTCGCTGCGGCCGGTGTGGCGGTAGCCCAGCTTGCGCTTCTGACGGGCGATACTGCTGAGCAGGCGTCTGGCCTCCTTGTAGGAGTGCAGCACAGTATGGGTCACTGTCGCTTCATTTGCGGCTCGATCACCCCAGCTCTGGCTCAGAATCCAGTCTCCGACAAGGTCCTGATACAGGCGAACAATGAAGTATTCCTGCTCTTTTTGCCAGCGTACTATCAAGGGGCTTTTACCGTAACTCGATCGGGGGGAAAATGTTGCAGTGAATGCATACCCGTTTATGCGACAGACCCAGGCCAGCCGCGCCAGACCCGCTGCAGGCAGCAGCGAGTGTAACGGCGCATTGAGCCCGAAACCATGGCATTTGTAAAGATCCGGAGTACAGATTGAAGTCTAGCCACCTGAATATAGTAGCCGACGAAAACATACCCTCACTCCAGGCGCTGCTGGGGCATCTTGGTACTATTCGCACCCTGCCGGGTCGCAGTATGACGTCCGCCGACCTGGTCGAGGCCGATGTGCTGCTGGTGCGCTCCATTACCCGGGTAGACAGGGCATTGCTTGACGGCACTCCGGTGCGCTTTGTGGGCACGGCAACCATTGGCATGGATCATGTTGATCAGACCTACTTGTGCGATCAGGGCATAGCCTTTAGCAGCGCGCCTGGCTGCAATGCCGATGCGGTGGTGGAGTTTGTGCTGACCGTGCTCTATAGCCTGGCGGCTGAGCAGGGTTTTGTACTGCGGGACAAAACCGTTGGCATCATTGGTGTTGGCAATGTCGGATCCCGCCTGCAGCGCCGTCTTGAGCGTCTTGGTATCAAGCTGCTGCTTAATGATCCTCCGCGTGCAGCCGAGGAAGGCGAGTCGTTTGTCAGTCTGGACAGGCTGCTGGACGAAGCCGATATCCTCTGCCTGCACACACCGCTGGTTACGGCGGGGCCGCACCCCACGCAGCATCTGCTGGGTGCTGTTCAGCTCAAGCGCCTGCGTCCGGGGGCTATTTTGCTCAATGCCGGTCGCGGCGCGGCCATCGACGGTGCTGCGTTGCTGCAGGTGGCACAGCAGCGCCCGGATCTGACACTGGTGCTGGATGTCTGGGAGCATGAACCCGCTATTGATCCTGCGCTGGTGCCCCTTGTGCGTATGGGTTCGCCCCACATTGCGGGCTACAGTTTGGACGGCAAGATTCGCGGCACTTATATGCTCTACCAGGCGCTGTGCCGGCACCTGGGTTTGCCGAGCCCAGCCCCCTTGCAGGACTATCTGCCCAGGGCATCGGTAGCCCAGGTAGATGCGGGACCAGGCCTGACTGCGCTTGAACTGATGCGTCTGCTCTATGACCCCTACCGGGATGATCGCGCGCTGCGTGCGACCCTTGGCTTGCCACAGGCTGAGCGTGGAGCTGCATTTGATCGGCTGCGCAAGGAGTACCCGGTGCGGCGGGAGTTCGACACCCTTACGGTTACCGGCCGGTTGGAGCCCGCGCTGGCCGAGGAGCTTGCGGCGCTCGGCTTCAGGGTAAAATTGTCGTAAGCTGTCGCGCTTTTAATGCGTCATGACAACGCCGGAATTTTAATGCCCAAGTCACTTGAACAAAGTGCCGAATCCCTGGATCTGGCGCAGCTGCGGCCATTACCGGGCGAGCGCTTGCGGGTTGAAAGCCGCACGCCACGTAGCCGCTTTGTTTCCGAGCTCATTGGCTATAGGGTGGATGGGAGCGTGCTGATCGCTGCGCCCCGCGCAGGCTCTTTGGCTGCCAGTGTCAATCCGGGCTCGGCGGTGACCGTGCGGCTGATGGCGGGCAATCGCATTTGTGCCTTTAGCAGCCGGCTATTGCGGATTCAGACGCAACCCTTTGGCTACTGGCATCTTGAGTATCCCGCTGAGGTGGAAGTGCGCCGTATCCGTAACTGCACCCGTGTCCCTGTGCGTCTTAAAATAGCGCTGGATACCGAGGATGACGCTGCAAGGGCGCAGCCGGGTTTGCCCTGTTCGGCGCTCTGTACCGATATCAGTCTGCAGGGCGCCTGTTTCGAGACCCTGGATTTGGTCGGTCAGCCCGGTGAGCGGCTGTTTGTGACGTTGCGCATAGCGCTGGCCGGTATCGACCAGGTACTGCTGTCTCGTATCCACCTCTGACGCTGCCGACGACCCCTTACTGTTACTTCTCGGCGGCACCAAGCTCAAGCCCACCACAACAACA